>CAZSSM010000044.1:0-58032 GCA_964609385.1 uncultured Planctomycetia bacterium | reverse complement strand
GCTGGATAGCGACCCGATCGGGCAGTTCGCGCCAGTCCCTGTTGGTCCGACCGATCCGGGCCAAGATGTCACCCAAGGCGCAGGCGACCAAGAAATATTCCTGGAGGAACCGGAGGGCCTGGCCGGCGACCGTTGAGTCGTCGGGATAGAGCACGCGGGTGACGCTCTCGGCGATGACCCGGTCGGCCACTGCGCCGACGAAGTCGCCGGTGCCGAACTCGCCGAGGTCGAAGGCGTCCGGTGAGGCGGCCCGCCAGAGCCGGAGCGTGTTGACCGTCCGACCGCCGTAGCCCACCACCGGCCGATCGTAGGGCACGCCCAGCAGGTGGGTCGGGTGGTCCGGCGTGGCGCGGATGACCCCATGATCCATGCACAGGCTACAGCCGATCGGGACCAGGATCGCCTCGCGGGGGCGCGGGACCTCCCAAGGGTCCGGCTGCATCAGCCAACTGTCGGGGTGCTCGACCTGATGGCCCTCCTCGAACTCCTGGCGGAAGATCCCGTACTCATAGCGCAAGCCCTGGCCGAAGGCGGGGATCTGCATCGTCGCCAGCGACTCCAGGAAGCAGGCGGCCAACCGCCCCAAGCCGCCGTTGCCCAGGCCGGCGTCCGGCTCGGTCTCGATCACCTCGTCCCAATCCTGGCGCGGGTCCGAGCGCAGATCGTCCCGGACGAACTGCTCGACGCCCAGGTTCATGATGTTGTTCAGCAGGGATCGGCCGATCAAAAATTCGAGGGACAAATAATACACGCGCTTCGCGTTGGTCCGGTCGTGGGTCCGCTGCGTCAGCAGCCAGCGCTGGGTGAGCAGATCGCGCAGCGAGCGAGCGACCGCCTCGAACCGTTCGCGCTGGCTGGCCTCCTCGAGCGCGACGGCGTGGTCGAAGACCAGGTGTCGGTCATAGTAGTCCTCGCGGTCGAAGGTGAACGGCCCCGATTCGAAGAGCCGGAGCGGATTGTCCGTCGTCGCCATCGTCGTAGTCTCTCCCGCGGGGTCTACATCCGTCCTACTATCCGCCGTCCATTGTTTCGTCACGACGGATCCAGGATAATCCGAGCGTCGGCGCCGGGCGAGTCCCCAATGCCGTCGGGGCGTCGCGATGTGGCGATTGGCCGGCCGATCCGACCCCACAACGGTTCGGGGAACGATCAGGCCGGCGCAGATGTCCAAGGACAGGTGCGTGCGGTTTGGCGGTGGGTGAGCCGGGCCTGTGTCCGGTCGTTGGCCCGACGCCGACCCGGTTCCCAATGCGAAGGAGCAGGTTGATGGTGCGCGGCCTCTTGGCGATCGTCGGGTTGCTGGTGCTCGGTTTGGCCGGTTGGGCGGGATGGTTCTACTTCAGCCAGGGGGGGACCGTCGTAACCGTCGAGCGGACCGACACCGAGGCACCCCCGCCAGACGACTGGGACCAGGTCCTGGTCGACGATCGGCTCGAGGACAAGGTTCCCGCCTTCGACCCCGAGCGGTTCGACAGCCGACTCCTCGAGGATCAGTTCCAGATCAATAAGAGCGCGGCCGTCTTCCGAATCGATGTACCGATGGTCACCGACGAGCCGGAACTCAAGCGGCTCTACCCCAGCTACGCCGAGGCGATCGCGCAGGTGGCCTCATCGAGCAGCCGCGATCTGTTGCCGTCGGTCAACATGATCGATGGCAAGGCCAAGCAGTTCGACGACGGGCTGGTCACGGCGATCGACCGGGGCGTCTATCTGGGCATCGGTGAGGACTGGCCGAGCCTGGTCGAGTGGACCGAGTCCTTATTGGCCGAGGTCGGTCCGTCGAGCCCCGCCGCGCCGTTCTTGGCCGGCGCCTTGCGGACCATTGGGATCGAGGCGACCGTCAGCGACCAGCGGACCGCCGATGATTGGCTGGACCAGTTCGAGCGCAACCAGGCCCTCTCCAAGCCGGTGGGGGCCTACACCTGGTCGTCCGAACTCCGAGGCGCCTTCCGATTGCTCCGCTATCTGCAACAGCCGTTGGTTCCCGGCAATCCCGAGGTCGCCCTCGCCTTGGCCCAGGCGCTCGAGAAATCGCCCGCGCTTCGCGATCGCTACGAGTCGACGCTCCGGCTCTTCAACGGCCTGACCAATCCCCCTGAAGGGAGCCTGAGCCTGCTCGATCTGGTCGGCCTCGACGCGGCGCCCAAATTCCCCCTGGCCGTCTTCCCCGCGTCCGGTTCCCCCGAGACAGCGTTGTTTCAACGCCTCTTTGCGCAGGGGTTGTCGCCGGAGGCCAACCTGATCCGCGAGTTGATCGTCCGGATCCGCTCCGGCGAGATCGACCTCACGCCACGGCCCGAGAGCGGCTGGTACGACCATCAGGTCCATGCCCTCGAAACCTTCCTGATCCCCGGTAACGGACCGGAGTCCGAGCGGCTCCTGTTGACGAAAGCCTACAAGAAGCGGATGCTCGAAGCCTTCGAGGCCCTGATCACCAAGCGTCGCGAGACCCAGATCCGCGGCCTAGGCGTCGCCGAGGCCGCCGCCATGGCCCCGAGTCAGGAGGTCCGCCCCCGGCTCCGCGTCGAGCCGCTGCCGAGCTACTACCTGCGGACGGCGCGGGCCTACGCGTTCCTGAGCGACGTCCTGGAGTCGATCCTTGGCCCTGAGATGCTCGCAAAGCTCCATCGCCTCACCGCCGACGGCCCTCGCGAGGACGATCTGGCCGCCGAACTCGATCGGATGATCGCCCTGTTCTACGGTCTCTACCTGATCAGCGCTGAGGACATCGGCTTGGCCGTCGAGCTACATCCCGACGAGCCGGTCGACGTCGAGCGGTCGCGGGCCGAAGCGCTGGACTGGCTGTCGACGATCGCCGACGACCCCGACCTCGCCGTCGACACCCGCGTGGCGGTCCCGGTCTTCCGCGACCCCAATCGCCAGCGGCAGCGGCTCTGGTGCACCCTCGGGGTCCGGTTCGTCAAGCTCGACGTCGGCTACGCGGTGCCCCCCCACATCCGACCGATCGAGGAACCGGCGCTCGACAACGACGACATCGAGGCACTCGACGCCAATGATAACACATCGGCAAGCGAAGCCTCCCCTAATGATGCGGAGACCGATGCCGATATGGAGACCGTTGAGGGTGGTTGGAGGCCGCTGGAACTCTGGGAGACGGATTCGTCGCGGTATTTGATCGCTGTCGACGAGTTCGCCGAGGTCGAGGTGGGCGGATTGACCCCGTACACCCGTCAGGAGTTCCGCGACATCTGCGACGTCAACGAGACCAAGCAACGGATCGTCGATGCCCTCGACGCCCGCTGATCCTCGCTCCTCGCTCCGTCATGCGACAATGCGACTGTCCACTCTTACGAAGACCCATCGGAATCATTGGGAAATGCGCATGCACAACGATCGAGAACGATTCCGAGCGGCGGCGACCCCGCTCGTCCTGGTCTGGGGACTGCTCGTCGGGCTGGGCATGCTGGGTGTGCCGGCCTTCGCGGACGAGCCGGAGGTCTCGGCGTTGCCGGTCGCCGACGGCTATCGGGGGATCTGGTACGCGAACCAGCCGTCCAGCGACGCCTACAAATACAAGTACAGCGGTGGGATGGCCACCTACCCGCAGCAGCACCGACCGATCGCCTGGCATGCCCCTGAGGTCGGCAAGACGTTCTTTTGCTATGGGGGTGTCGGTGAAGACGGAAGCCTCCTGCATATGATCTCCTTCTACGATCACGAGACGGGAACGGTTCCTCGGCCCCGGATCCTGCTCGATAAGGAGACGACCGACGCACACGATAACCCGGTCCTCGCCCTCGACGCTCAGGGATATATCTGGATCTTCTCGAACGCGCACGGGCGATCGCGGCCGTCGTACATCCATCGGAGTCGTGAGCCGTATCGGGTCGACGCCTTCGAGCGGGTCTTGGAGACAAACTTCTCGTACGGTCAGCCGCATGTGGTCCCCGACGCCGGCCTGTTCCTGCTGCACACCCGATACCTCGGCGGCCGGTTCCTGCACACGATGACTTCTCCGGACGGCCGCGACTGGTCCGAGCCGAAGCTGATCGCGCGGGCCGAGCAGGGACATTATCAGATCAGCACATCGTCCGGATCGCGTGTCGGGACCGCCTTCAATGTCCACCCCAACCCCATTGGCCTCAACGCGCGAACGAACCTCTACTACCTCGAGACCGACGACCTCGGCGCGACCTGGACCAACGCGGCTGGGACCCGGGTCCTCACGCCGATCAACAAGATCGACAACCCCGCGCTGGTCGTCGATGAGCGTTCCCAAGATCGGCTCGTCTATTTGAAAAACATCGTCTTTGATGAGCAGGACAACCCGGTCATCCTTTATCTGACCAGCAAAGGGTATCGCTCGGGGCCGTCGAGCGGGCCACGGCTCTGGAAGACAGCGCGTTGGACCGGCTTGCGTTGGGAGATCCAGGAGCTGACGACGTCGGATCACAACTACGACTTCGGGTTCCTCAACGTCGACGAGGCGGGGACTTGGCGCGTGCTCGCGACGACCGATCCCGGCCCGCAGGCGTTCGGGACCGGCGGTGATCTGGTCCTCTGGGTCAGCCGGAATCGCGGGGCCTCCTGGCGAAGGGAGCGGACGGTCACGCGGGCCTCGATGCGCAACCCCAACTACCCGAGACAACCGGTCAACGCCCATCCCGACTTCTTCGCCCTCTGGGCCGATGGCGACGCCTTCCAGCCCAGCCCGTCGCGGCTCTTCTTCTGCAACCGCGACGGCCGCGAGGTCTATCGCCTCCCGACCCAGATCGACGGCGATTCCGCCCGACCGATGCGGGTCGATTTCGACCGCTGATCCGTCGAGGATGGTCTCCGGAAGTCACCCTCTCACCAGGGGTTCGATCGACCCGCCGTCGAACCGGATTGCGATTCTCGAAAGATCCCGCGCAAGGGCGGACCGGCTCCCGCGTTGAGTCGTTCGAGTCGAAAGTGGGATGCGAGGATCGGCCTGACCTGAGCACGGCCACAGGCCGCCTCTGGTGAGCGTTTGAGGATCGGGCGGAATGTCATCATGAGCGAGTCGACGATCGGCGAGAGTTTGAAGGATCTCGAAACCTTCTGCGACCATCACTATGAGACGATCCGCTGCGCGATCATCGGGTTGATCGGTCCGACCGAGCGTGTCGACGACCTGGTGCAGAACTTCGTCCTCAAGATCCTGGAAAAGGACCTGCTGGAGAAGATGCCTCGGACCCGTTCGGGGTTCCGTCGCTGGCTCTTCACCGCGCTTCGGAACCATGTCATCGACGATGTTCGACGCACGCAGGCGCGTCGGGATCAGGTCGAGCTGTCCCCCGACTTCGAACCGCCCGACCCGGACGAGACGTCCGAAGCGGACGTGATGCAAGCCGATGTGATCTACGCCTGTGGCGTGCTCCATCTGGCGATGCAGCGGCTCCGGAACCACTGCGTGGAGACGGGCCGCCTGGAGGTCTGGGCGATCTTCGAGGGCCTGATCCTGGAGGGCAAGCTCCGCGATCGCGAGGCCGAGATGCGTCGGGAACTCCGCGCCAAGTATGACGGGCAGAACGCGCAGTTCCTGGACAACCGCCTGACCACCGCCAAGCGGATGCTCCGGCGGCTGCTCCCGGAGACGATCCCCAGCTCACTGACCGACCGGGTCGATCGCCAGGAGCGGTTCGTCGAGTGGCAGGAGATCATCCGTAAGGCTGGGGAGGTCCCCCTGTTCGCCGCGCTCCGGGTCGCGCCCGTGCCGGGCTCGGTCTTCCACGAGGTCAACTCCGAGCAGATGATCGAGGGCGGGGAGGCGTCGGGGGCCAGCCTCTCGCAGGCCATCAGTCGCGAGCTGGGCGACGACGACCTGGATGACCACGAGATCGGCGATGACGAACTGAGCCTGCTGCTGAGCTTCCGGCTCTCCATGCCGTTCGCCGATTACCTCGGCGACCGATACGGCCCGGAGTTTGAGGGGTCGCTCGGTGGGACCGAGGACAGCTCGGGGGCCCCGCGCCGCCTGCTCGATCTGGTCGAGTGGCGGCCGTATGCGTCGAACGCCAAAGGGGTCTCGAACACCGAGTTGCTGACCCTGCTCGGCCGGCTCAAGGGCGTTGCCAAGTGGACCCACAACCACCCGAACCACGCCTTCCCGCCCCAGATCTCGATCCTGATCTATAACCTGTCCATCGCCTTGGCCCTGGTCCATTGCGGTCAGCGGATCGGCAACCTGCCCATCGATCAACTCCGACAGAACCTCCGATGGTCCCTGGATCGTCCCTGGCTCGATGACCGACTCCGCCCCATCTTCCGAAACGCCCTGGCGAAGCTCGGGTACGTCGTCTGTAACTCGTGAGACCGACCCCCAACGACTCGAGATCCGATCGACCGCGATGACGCGGCGCGGAACCGAGGACCAACCTTCCTATTCGATCTGTGGAATTGATTCTATGGGATGTGACTTGTAATTTGTGAATTCAGTCATTAAAATGGAATCCGTCGTGATCGGAGCCGATTTCTGATCCACGTTCCGATCGAACGATGATTTCCGAAGTTCGAATTTCCAGAAGTAGGATTGAGCTATGGAAGCGAATCAAGCGGGTTACTCGAACAACTCAGGCGACTTGATGATTCCATCGGTCGCCAAAACGTACCGCGTGGTCATGGTAATGCTGGCCGTAGCTTTCGGGCTGGGGCATGCCGTCGTCCATGCCGAGGAGACGTCCGTTGCGTCGGAGACCGCTCCGGGGATCCTCGGGATACCCACGGCGTCGGCCTTGGCCCAAGACGAAAACACGCTCGGGGTCTGGCTGGACCAGACCGCCCGGTCTCGGGAGATCGATGGTTTGGAGGTGATCCAGGTGATGCCCGGCTCGCCGGCCACCCGGCTGATCAAGGACGGAAGGACGTACACGCTCGTGCCGTTCGGAGACATCGTGACGCACATTAATGGCCAGCCTACCCCGACCGTCGGCGCGTTCCAGCGGGCCTACAAGCGGGCCATGCGGCGCAAGCAGATCGTCCTGAGGGTCTTCGACGTCCAACGCCAGGTCTTGGAGGAGTACCGCGTCCCCCGATAAGTTTGGCGATCCAGCCCCGTCGTCGTCGTCGCGTCGCAACATCCTCGCCTGCCCCGGCCCGTTCTGGTATATCGGAACGGGTATCGAGACGTCCCGGGACGAGTGTCCCGGAGCGCATGGCCGGTCGTTCGGGCGTCGGGGTGCGTGCGATGATCGCGGTGGAGGACCTGATCCACACTTATCCTCGGGCGTCGACCCCGACCTTGAAGGGCTTGAGCTTCGAGGTCGGTCGTGGTGAGGTCCTGGGGTTGCTCGGCCCCAGCGGGTCGGGCAAATCGACCACGCAGAAGATCCTGATCGGCCTGCTGAGCGGGTTCCAAGGCCGCGTCGAGGTGATGGGACGACCGGTCAGTTCCTGGGGCTCGGCGCTCTATCAACATGTCGGGGTGGCCTTCGAGAACCCGAATGATCATTATCTCAAGCTCTCGGCGCGTGAGAACCTCCGATTCTTCGCCGCAATGTATGAACGATCGGCGAGCCGGGACCGGATCGATCATCTCTTGGAGGTGGTCGACCTGCACGACGATGCCGACAAGCCGGTCGCGGAGTTCAGCAAGGGGATGCGAGTTCGCCTCAACGTGGCCCGTTCGCTGGTCCATCGCCCCGAGCTGCTGTTCCTCGATGAGCCGACCTCGGGCCTGGATCCCGGCACCGCGCGTCGGGTCAAGGATCTGATCAAGGATCTGCGTGATGGCGGAACCACGGTCTTCCTCTGCACGCACGACATGACCGTCGCCGAGGACGTCTGCGACCGGGTGGCGTTCCTGGTCGATGGGCGGATCGCGCTGATCGACGCGCCGAGGGCGTTGAAGCTGGCCCACGGGCGTCGGTTGGTCCGGGTCGAGTGCGGCCGGGACGGCCAGCTCGAGTCGCGCGAGTTCCCGATCCACGGGCTGGCCGATGACGGCGAGTTCCTCGGCTGGCTGGCCCGCGACGACCTGCAGACGATCCACACCCAGGAGACGACCCTGGAACGCATCTTCCTGGAGGTCACGGGGACACACCTGCGATGAATCGAGAGGTTGAGGTTGCGGGGGGCCGTTCGCGCCCGGGCGTAGCGATCGCGCTCGGCCGGCTCTTCGCGTCGATCCGGCTCGAGCTGATCCATCAGTACCGTCAAGGGTTCTACGCGGCGACGGCGGTGCTGCTGGTCGTCTGGGTGGCGCTCCTGAGCGCGTTGCCGGCGGCGGCTGGGCCGCTGGTGCCGGCCTTCGTGCTGACCAACATGACGATCACGACGTTCTATTTCGTTGGCGGGCTGGCCATGTTGGAGCGGGACCAGGGGCTCTTTCCGGTCTTGGGGGTGACGCCGATCCCGCCTTGGCAGTACTTGGTGGCGAAGCTGGCCACGCTCGGCCTGATCGTGGCGTTGGAAAGCCTGGCGATCCTCGGGCTGTCGTACGGCTTGGGCCTGGCGTTGCCGTTGGGCGAGCCGTCGAGCTGGCCGGGCGTCCTGGCGGGGATCGGTCTCGGGACGGTGCTCTTCACCGCCTCGGGCTTCGGGGTGCTGGTCCGGTTCGGGTCGATCAACGAGGCGCTGTTGCCCTCGAGCCTGATCGCGCTGGTCCTGGAGTGGCCGTCCCTGGCCGCGTTCCGGGTCGATTTCGGGCCGTTCAACGATCTCTTCCCGCTGCAAGGGGCTTGGCTGCTGCTTCGGTCGCCCTGGGAGCCGTTGAGCGTCGGTCGGGTCGCCTTCGCGATCGCTTCGACGGTCGCCTGGACGATCGCCGCCTGGTGGTTCGCTGACCGGTCCTACCGACGCGTCGTTGGGGGATGATTAGACTCCCCCTCGCTCTGATTCTGGAATCGCTAAGATCGTCGCTTTTGATTCATATATTTGGCTAGCATTAGGAGTCGAGCGAGATCTCCTCCCCAGATGACTCCAAGTGACAAAGGGTTTTGCCCTGGGAGCGGTCACTTGACCGACCTCCGGGATGCCGATGAAATCAGGGTTGGTCCAGACGCCTGCAAGTACAACCCCTCAATCCATCGAACAGGGTACCCATGACCAACAAAGTGAGCTGGCTCCTCGGGAGCCTGGCCTTCATCGTATCGGTTAGCGCGATCGGCCAAGAGCCGCCCGAGGCGAAGGAGGAGACGCGTAAGACTGAACCGCCCGAGAAGCGGCCGATCACCCCCAAGGATTACGGCCGGTTCGAGTCGCTGGGCTTCTTCGGCACCGCGCTGTCACCCGACGGACGATGGATCGCATACGGAGTCACCCGCGTCGATGAAGAATACGAACTCCGACTCCGGATGCTGGGGACCGACGAGACCGAGGCGCTGGAATATGGCCAGCGGCCCCAGTTCTCCGCCGACTCGAAGTGGCTGGCCTACCAGATCGGTTACTCGCCGAAGCAACGGGAGAAGGCGGCGGACTCCAAGAAGCCGCTCCGTTCCAAGCTGGGGCTCCGCAACATCTTGGATGGCGAGACCGAGGAGGTCGAGGGCGTCCAGTCCTTCGCGTTCAGCGACGATGGCCGGTTCCTGATCATGCGCCGCTACCCGGCCAAGCAGGGCGGTGACGGCTCCCCGGACCTAGTTCTCCGCGACCTCGAATCGATGGTCGATACACGGTTCGGGAACGTGAAATCTTACCGGTTCAACGACGATGGCACGCTGCTGGCGATGCTGATCGACGCTGAGGACGAGGTCGGCAACGGCGTCCAGGTCTATGACGCGGCGACCGGGATGCTCCGCACGCTCGATTCCGCCGAGGCGAAATACATCGCGATGAGCTGGTGTGAGGACGCGGCCGACCTGGTGGTGGCTCGCGAACTTGAGCACGAGGAGGACGAGGACGCCCCGCATCTGCTCCTGGCCTGGCGCGGGCTCGATGGGCCCGACCCTGAGAAGTTCCGCTTCGACCACACCGTCGACGACGATTTCCCAAGCGACTTTCGGGTCGTCGACTTCGCCGGCCTCCAGTGGTCCGACGATGGGGAGGCGATCTTCTTCGGCATCCGCGCCTGGGACAACAAACCCCAATCGCTCGACAAGACGTCTGAAGACGAGGACGAAGCCGAACAGGGCGACCAGGAGGACGAGAAGGCCGAGGAATCCTCCGAGGAGGACGAGGCCGAAGGCGATGACGACGACCAGGAGGAACCCGAGGACGCCGACGGCGATGAGGAGGGTGGGTCGGACGAGGCGAAGACGCTCCGGGAGAGCCTCGACGATCCGGCCGGCGTCGAGGTCTGGCATGCTCGCGACATCGACATCATCCCGCTCCAGAAGAAGCGGGCCGAGCGCGACAAGCGCGAGAACTTCCTGTCGGCCTGGTGGCTCGAGGACGGCGACTTCGTCCAGCTCGGTGACGAACTGACCGAGGAGGTCCGGCTGGTCGACGGGCACCGCCATGCCGTCGGCTCGGACAATACGCCGCACGAGCGTGAGAAGATGTTCGGGCCGACCCTCTACGACATCTACGTAATCGACACGAGGACCGGGGTCCGGAGCAAGGTGCTCGACGCCGTGAAGTACTTCAGGGGGAGCAGCCCGGACGGTCGATATCTCTCCTATGTTCGGGACGGTCATCTCTGGACCTATGACATCGAGACGAAGTCCCACGCCAACTTGACCGCGGGCGTCGAAGGGGCCGACTTCATCAACGATGAACGGAACGCCTTGACCGACGAGTCCCCACCCTACGGCCGGCTCTGGTGGACCGAGGACGGGTCTCAGCTTCTCCAAGCCGATCGCTATGACCTCTACCTCTTCCGCTCCGACGGCTCGGAGGTCCAACGCCTCTCCGACGGCGCTGATGAGGGCATCGAGCATCGGCGGATCGTGTTCGGCACGGAGGAGGAGGACCTCTACCTCGACCTCTCGCAGCCGATTTACGTCTCGCTCTACGGCGACCGGAGCAAGCAGTTCGGCGTCGGGCGCATCCGGCCCGGCGGCGAGATGGAGCAGCTCGTCTGGCTCGACGAGTACCTCGGCCGAATCACCAAGGCGGAAGAGGCCGACGTCTTCGCGGTGGTCCGCGAGGACTTCGACGATGCGCCGGACATCTTCGTCACAGACGCCGATATGGACGACCTGCGACAGGTCAGCTCGCTCAACGACTTCCAGGACGAATACCTCTGGGGACGCGAGGAGCTGATCGACTTCACCAACGCCAACGGCGAGGAACTCCAGGGGGCCCTGTTCTACCCGGCTGGGTACGAGGAGGGGAAGACATATCCCATGATCGTCTACATCTATGAGGAGAGATCTCAAGGGGTGCACCAGTACACCGTCCCGTCGGAACGGAACCCGTACAACCGCTCGGTCTTCACCGCCGAGGGATACTTCGTCTTCGAGCCGGACATCGTCTACCGGGAGCAGAACCCCGGGATCTCGGCGGTCGAGTGCGTCGTGCCGGCGGTCGAGGAGGTCCTCCGTCGCGGGATAGTCGACCCGGAACGCGTCGGCCTGGTCGGGCACTCCTGGGGCGCCTACCAGTCGACGTTCATCGTCACCCAAACCGACCTGTTCGCCGCCGCCGTGGCCGGCGCCCCGCTCACCAACATGATGAGTATGTCGATGAGCATCTATTGGAACACCGGTCAGACCGACGCCTGGATCTTTCACGAGAGCCAGGGTCGGATGGACCGGCCGTTCTGGGAGGACATCGGGACCTACATGAAGAACTCGCCGATCTTCAATATCGACCGGCTCACCACGCCGTTGCTGGTCGCCTTCGGCGATGAGGACGGAGCGGTCGACTTCAACCAGGGGGTGGAGATGTACAACGCCGCCCGCCTGGCCGGCAAGCCCCTGGTGATGCTCGTTTACCCCGGCGAGAACCATAGCCTCGCCAAGAAGCCCAACCAGGTCGACTACCACTACCGGATCCTGGAGTGGTTCGGCCACTACCTGAAGGGCGAGTCGGCCGAAAGCTGGATCGTCGACGGCCAGCCCTACCTCGACCGGCAGAGGGAGATCGAGCGGTTGAAAAAGGAGCGGGAGTCCAAGGGTCGGAAGACCACGACGGCTGCCGAGGAATGATCTCAGTCGGCGCCGAGCAGTCATCGTGCCCGCGGCCCCCACGTCGAAGGGGGGTCGCGGCTCGGCTCATTCACGGAGGGTGTCGGGAGCCCGCAGCCCCGGCCTCGGCTGCCGATGGTCGATCGTCCAAGGACGTCCGGGCCGCGCACCGAAATGCCTTGGAAGGGACGACTTAAGCGAGATCTCCCTCCCCAGATTGCTCCCCGTTGACAAAGTGTCTCGATCTGGGATCCCCCGTCGATCGGTTTGCGACGGGGTCCGGGGCGAGATAGGATGAGACGCGCGGAAACTTCCGGAGGCGTCGGCCTCCGATATCCGGTCCGTCCCACCTGGGCCTTTCGAGAGAGCGACGACGGGAGCTTTGCGATCATGTCCGGAACCCCTACCCCCGTGCCGCGCCGAACGTTTCTCAAGGGCAGTGTGCTGGGCGCGGCCGGGGCTGCGTTGGCCTCGAGTAATGCCTCGGCCGAGTCGCGTGTTGCTGAAGCGACCGGCGGTTCGTCGATCCCGACCCGCCCATTCGGTCAAACGGGCCTGAGCTTGCCGGTGCTCGGCATGGGCGGCTCGGCGCTGATCGCCAACTGGAACAAGGCCTACGGGGTCGACCTGCCGCCCTTGGAGGAGCGGATCGGGATGATCCGGACGGCCTTCGATCGCGGGATCCGCTACTTCGACACGGCGCGGGCCTATGGCGAGAGCGAGTCGATCTTCGGCCGCGCCCTCCGTGAGGTTCGCGATCAATGCTTCATCGCCACCAAGGTCCACACATCCAATCCCAATCAGGTCCGCCAGTCCGTTGAGACCTCCTTGGAGCAGCTCCAGACCGACCGCGTCGACCTGATTCAGGTCCACAGCCCGGTCATCGAGCGGGTCGGCTACGACGGGGCGATGCGCGTCCACGAGCAGATCGCCAAGCTCCGCGATGAGGGGATCTGCCGCTACATCGGCCTGACCACGCACATCGCCTTCGACGAAGTCCATCAACTGATCGAGACCGGCGCGTTCGACCAGGTCTTGCTGGCCTACGGCTACTTCCTCAAAGGTCTCGACAAGATCTTCTCGGCGTCGAGGACCCAGCAGCGCGATCGCTGTCTGGCCGCGGCGCATCGTCGAGGGATGGCGATCGTGGCGATGAAGGTCTTTGGGGCGAGCATCTTCGGGCACAATGCCAAGAACGTCGTCCCCGAGACCGACACCGAGGTGCTCGGCCGGCTGCCGGGCGCGGCCATCCGCTGGGTCCTCGACGACGAGCGGGTCTCGATGCTCAACATCGGCGTGACGATCCCCTCGGACATCCCCAAAAACATCGAGACGCTGACCGGCGACACCCGCCTGACGCCCGACGACCGCGCCATTCTCGCCGACTTCTCACAGCGCGCCTACGAATCGGATTATGTGAAGTCGTTGGCGATCGCTTGATCGATCGGATCCCCGATGACGGGCCTTACCGATCGGGGATCGGCCTGGCGCCAAGACCTTCGGGACGAGGAGTGGTCGGTTGACAACATTGAGCTGGTCGACCCTGCGCGCCTTGAGCGGCAACGAGGTCCGCAACGTCGCCCGAGACCCCCTGCTCCGCTGGATGGTCCCGGTCCCGTTGGTCTACGCGCTGCTGGTTCGCTGGGCGGTCCCGCTGATGGCACGGAACTTCGGGCTGGACCTGGGACCGTACGCCGTCCTGATCACCAGCGCGCTGCTGGTCCTGATGGCGCCGCTGCTCTTGGGGTTCGTCCTGGGAATGCTGCTCTTGGACGAGCGTGACGGCGGGACCTTGCAGGCGCTCCGGGTAACTCCCCTGAGCTTGGACGGCTACCTCGCCTTGAAGCTGGGGATGCCGTTGCTGATCTGCGCAGCGCTCAGCTTGGCGTGCGTCCCCCTGGCCGGCCTCGTCGCGCTGCGGCCGGCCCATCTGCCGGTGGCCTTGTTGACGTCCTTGGAGATGCCGTTGGTCGCCCTAGGCCTGGCCGCCTTCGCCGGCAACAAGGTCCAGGGGTTCGCCCTGATCAAGGCGAGCAACCTGATCCTGTTGCCGCCGATCGCCGCCTACTTCATGACGCCACCTTGGGACCTGATCTTTGGGCTGATCCCGATCTACTGGCCGCTGAAGGCCTTCTGGATCATCGAGGCCGGCGGCGCGGCCTGGCCGTATCTGGCCGTCGGCCTGGTCGTTCACCTGATCGCCCTGGCCATCCTGGCCCGCCGATTCCGCGATGTCGCCGGCCGAGGTGCGACCTGAGCTTGTTGAACGATATGAACATTCGAGGGATTCGCGGTTGTCGATGGTCAACATGGGCCAGGACGCCCCGAACGAGTCGCGGTCCACTCAGATCCTGGGGATAGTCCCGGCCTTGATTCGGAGCGCGGTGGCCGGCCGGATCCGGACCAACCTTCGGTCGGTGGCGATCTCCGGGTCGTCCGGGGTGTCGGTGTCCATGCCGGGCCAGTCGAGGATGGCGCTGGAGAAGACCAGGTGATCATCGAGGATCTGGGCGGTCGCGATCGGGTTCCAGCCTTGGTCGACCAGTCGGATCCGGTCGGTTTGCGGGTCGTGGGTCCAGATCCCGGAGATCTGTCGACCATCGAGGTCGATTAGGGTGAAGGTGCCGATCCGATCGAAGACGACTCGAACAGCACGGAGCGCATCGAGATGGGGTCCGAGCGGTTCGGCGGTTCGACTGGGGGTCGCCTCCGGGTCTGACGAGGCCGCGTCGGGATCGAGGTTGGGCATTCCATCGAGGATCCCCGACATGTGTTGGACCGTCAGATCGTGCAATTCGCGGGGGTCGATGCCCCAGATCCCGGCGATCCGGTCGAGGACCGGCATCATCGGCGCGGCCGGTTCTCGGGGTTCGGCCCTGTCCCGCTCGGTCCGTCGGACACCTTGGTCGGGTCGGAACTGAATGTTCTTGCCGAGAACTTGGGCGATGATGTCGTCGCGGCGCTTTGGCACCGAGTCCCGGCCACGCCCACGATCGGCCTGAGACCCTCGGAGGTCGTGGAGAGGTCTCCCCGAGGTGCTGATGTCGTCTCGGTGCTCTGGCACCGAGTCCCGGTCATGCCCATGGTTGATGCGAACCGTCGGGCCTGTTGGTCGTTCGTCCCATTTGGAGGCTAGCGGGATGGTGGCCGAGACCACCCAGCACAGGATCGTCACGGCGACGAGCCCATAGCTGATCAGATTGCGACGGTGATCGAGCCCATCGGATGCGCCGTGGGCATCCGTCGCGTGGTTGGTTTGGTTCGTCATCGGAGATCCTCCAGGGGGGTCGAGGTCTACGAGGTCGGGGGCTCCGTCCCCGTCCTTATTCGAGCCTCAACGCCCCGATATTGGTTCCCGAACCCGAAACAATTTTTACCCGTTCCGCCACGTCTCAACGCAAAACGTAGCGGATGCAAGGTAAGCATACGTGGGCTCGGCACGACCCGAGTGATTGGAGATACAGTTAGCGTACGCCGTCGTCGAGATCGATCGATTCAGGGGATGTGAGAAAAGCAAGAACCTGGGGATCACCAATGATTTGCGCTGCGGAACGTTGGCGATCATCCCGGTCGCGCTGATATCGAGCGGCCGAATACCGGGGGGAGCATCGGCCTGGGTGGGAGCATCGGCTTGGTGTCATGGTCCGGTCGAGTTGGAGGCTCAGCCGGCCGAGCCGCGTTGTTGTCCGAGCCGGTGGGATTGGAGGTCTCGGCCGTCCTGGAGGGCGCCGAGCCAGTCGAGGCCGGGTCGGAGGGCGACGACCGGTCCGACAACGATCAGGGCGGGCGACTCGACGGGGTCAGCTCGGAGCTGCTCGGCGATCGTGGCCAGGGTGCCCACCCGGACCTCCTGGGTGTCGGTGGTGGCCGAGGCGATGACGGCCACCGGCTCGTCGCCTCCCCGGCCGGCCTGACGGAGCCGCTCGACGATGGCGTTGAGGTGAGTCAGCCCCATATAAATGACGAGGACGGACGCACTTTGAGCCAAGGCATCCCAATTCAAGGTGTCCGGGACATTTCCGGATGCGGAGTGGCCGGTCAGGAAGGTGACGGCGGTGTTGGTCTCGCGATGGGTCAGAGGGATCCCGGCGTAAGCCGGCGCGGCCACGCCGGAGGTGACGCCGGGCACGATCCGGAACGGGATCCCGGCGGCGACCAGGCGCAAGGCCTCCTCTGCGCCCCGGCCGAAGACGAACGGGTCGCCGCCCTTGAGCCGGAGCACGCGGTGGCCGGCCCTCGCCAGGTGGACCAGCCGCTCGGAGATGTCGACCTGCTTGGCCGACGGCTGGCCGCCCCGCTTGCCGGCGAACTCGAGCGCAGCGCCCGGTCGGGCCAGCCCGAGGATCTGGGGATGGACCAGCGCGTCATAGACGATCACGTCGGCGGCGCGCAGCGCGTGGTGGGCCGTCAGGGTGAGCAGACCGGGGTCGCCCGGTCCGGCGCCGACGAGCCAGACCGTCGACGGTGCGAAGGGGGGCGGCTCCCAGGGTGTCGGGAACCGCGGACCCAGTTGCTCGGGGCCGGTCGCGGTCACACGGAACCTCTTGGCTCGACCTCCGCACCGGCTCGACGGGCACGACCGGGCCGCGCCGGTGATCGGATCGGGACATCCGGGGACGACGATGCCGCTCGGGGCTATGGCGATGTTCGGAGCCGGCGTCGCTCAGCGGGTCCGGGGCGTGGCGGTCCCACAGACGCGGCACTGCTCGGCGGCCAGGTGGAGCACCGCGTTGCACGTCGGGCAGGTCCGCAGGCCCAATTCGCTGGGACGCGGCCGAGCCGGTTGCGTGCCCGGCTCACCGGGGAGAGTCTCGGGCGTCGGGGTCGTGGAGTCGTCGTGGAACTGCTGCATCCAGCCTTCCAACTCGAGCAGGTCGTTGGAATCGAAATCGGCCGTTTGCGTCTCGGGGTCGAAGGCCAAGGCGTCAGGGCCATGCGGGGTGGTCGAACCCGGTTGTGGGACGTCGACAACCCGTCGACAATCGGGGCACTGGGCGCGTTGGATCGTGGCGTCTTGGCGGACCTTCAGCCGGCGCCCACAGGGGCAGTAGAAGCGGCGATACCCGTCGTCGGCATCGGACATCGTTTGGTGGGCGTTCGTGTCGCGTCGTCGGAGTCGGACTCGAGCACCACAGTTCGGGCAGCGCAGGCGTTCCGATGGCTTGGTCGAGCGAACCTCTAGCGGGTGACCGCAGCGGCAGGTGCCGCGCAGGAGGATCGGGGGCATCGCGACCCGCGAGGGCCGCTCGGGTACCTCACCGCTCATAGCATTGGAGCATCCAAAAGACGCGGGAATGAGGGATCGCCGCCTCATTGATTCTAGAGTACCGGACAATCGCGGAGCCGGTGGTGTGGCGGTTCACCGCCGCCTCCGAGATGCCCGTCGGGACGAACGGGGCTGATTCGTTGGCCGTTCGGTGGTTTCAACGCGCCCTGAACCGGGAGTCGAAGGGCGATGCCGACCGCAAACGCACGAACCGGCGGGGCGGTTCCGGTTCGGGTCACTTGGCCGCCGCGACGGCCTGGACGGGGGCCGGTCGTTGGATCTGCTCCAGCGGGACGAGGCTGTTCAAGCTCCCGGATCGGAATCCGGCCAGGTCGATGGTGACGAACTTGAAGCCGGCCTGGCGGAAGGCGTCGATCATTTCGCCGCGGACCGACTCCTCGACCAGTTGCGGCAGCGCTTCCAGCGGCACCTCGACCCGTGCCAGATCGCCCTTGTGGTAGCGGACCCGGAGCACGCGCAGGTTCAGCCGTTGTTTCAGCCAGCGCTCGGCCTGATCGATCATCCGGACCCGCTCGGGCGTGACCTCTTCGCCGTAGGCGACCCGGCTGGAGAGGCAAGGGGTGGCCGGCTTGTCCCAGGCCGAGAGGTTCCAGGCCTTGGCCAGTTCCCGGACGCGCGCTTTGTTGAGCTGGCATTCCTGGAGCGGATGGCGGACCCCGTTCTCGCCGGCGGCCTTCATGCCGGGTCGGTGGTCGCCCATGTCGTCCAGGTTCGCCCCGGAGAGCACCGCGTCGACGTCCAGCATCGTCCGCATCTCCGAGAGCCGACCGTACAACTCGCTCTTACAGAAGTAACAGCGGTCCGGGTTGTTTCGGCGATAGTTGGGGTCGGCGAACTCGTTGGTCCGGATGACGCGGTGGGTGATGCCGATGACCTTGGCCAACTCTTGGGCGTGTTCCAGTTCGCCCTCGGCCAGGCTGTCCGAGACGGCGGTGACGGCCACAGCCTGATCGCCCAGGGCTTCATGGGCGGCCTGGGCCACCACAGCGCTATCCACCCCGCCGGAGTAGGCCACCGCCACCGTGCCGTAGCTCTGGATCGTCGCCAGCAGACGATCGCGATCGGCCACCAACGCCGGGTCGGTCCACGAATCCATGGGGAGCCCCCTTCCGAGCCGAGAACGTGCCGAATCTTGCGCCGTTGGGTGCGGTTCACCCCGGACGCACGTCGTGGCCACCTATCCTAGTCCCGGCGCGACCGGCCCATCAAGCCAATGCCGCCTCGGCGATCCGTCGACGCATCGACGATGTCTCGATCGTGTCTCGGCGGATGCCCGGGGGGGATCCCCACACGGAGCGAGAATCGAAACGCGGACGTCGGACGCGCTGGAACGAGTCAACGCGTCCGCCGACCGCATGCGCATCCCGCCGGCTCAGCCCTCGATACTGATGAGGGTGAACTCGTCGCGGTCCTCGGGATCCTCGGTGCTGAAGACGTCGAACCCGGACCCGCCGTCGATGGTGCCGCGCAGGGCCAGACCCGCCTCAGCGGTGATCGTGTCGTCGCCGCCCAGAGCCAACAGCAGGACCGCGTCGAAGGCGTCCTCGCCGGTGATCCGGTCCACCTCCAAGACCTCGACCGACTCGTCGGCCAAGACCCGGACGCGTCGGAAGACGGTCAGGTCGCCGCCGGGGTTGGTCGCCAGCTCGTGGAGTTGCCCTTCGGTCTCGCTCCCGGTGGCCTGGAAGACGTCGTCGCCCTCACCTCCGTCGAGGGAGTCCGATCCGGTCCCGCCGTCGAGGGTGTCGTCGCCGGCTTCGCCGAAGAGCTAGTCGAACCCAGCGTCGCCCAGCAGGAGGTCGTCGTCGCTGCCGCCGACGAGGATATCGGCGAGGTTGCCTCCCACCAAGGTATCACTGCCGGCGTTTCCGAGGAGCGAGTCGGATCCGTTGCCGCCCATCGCGAGGTCGTTTCCGTTGCCTCCGTCGAGTGTGTCGTCCCCGCCTTGACCGCGGAGATCGTCCTCGTCGGCGTTGCCATTGAGGATGTCGTTTCCTCGGCCGCCGTTGAGGAGATCGTCATCCGCTCCCCCGTCGAGGGAGTCCGCTCCGGCGTTGCCATTGAGGGTGTCTCGTCCGTCGCCCCCAATGAGCGTGTCTCGTCCGGCCTGACCGACGATCGAGTCGTTCCCGTCGTTGCCTCGGAGCCGGTCGTTGCCATCGCCGCCGAGGAGCACGTCATCGCCGGCTTCGGGAAAGCCGAAGAAATCATCGCCTTCGAGATCATCGTCGCCGTCGCCTCCGTCGAGGGTGTCGTTGCCGCCGTCGCCACCGAGGTCGTCATCGCCGGCTTCGCCGAGGAGTCTGTGCTCGCCGTCGTCCCCGTCGAGTATGTCACGGTCGTCTCCTCCCTCGTGTTTGGCGCCTCCCGAGCCACCGGCGATCCGATCGTTGCCGTCTCCGCCTTGGAGGGTATCGTTGCCGCCGCCGCCATCGAGGATATCATTCCCGTCGCCGCCCTGGATCACGTCGTCCCCATCGTCGAAGCTTCCCAGCACATCATCGCCTCGGAGGAAATCGCCGCCGGCCCCGCCCTCAAGGGTGTCGTTTCCGAGTCCGCCGATCGCCACGTCGCTTCCAGGGCCTCCTCGGAACGAATCGTTGCCAGATCCCAACTCGACGACCGTGTCGATCTCGCCCAGGCCGGTCGCATCGACAAGGTCATTGCCCGAAACGGTTGTGACCGTGATCTGTCCTGTGATCTCGAAGGAACCCAGATCGATCCCGTCGCGTTGGACCCGGACCAGGGGCTCCGCTTCGGTCCCGCCGCTGATCACGATCTGATCGCTCTGATCGGTCCCGATAATGATCAGATCGCCCGCGGGTGTCAGGAACGGCTCGGTATCGACGGCCGGATCGAACTCGATGACGCCGATGTCGGGGACGGCTTGACCGTCGTCGTCGCCGTCGATGGGCACGGCCCGCCCGTTCAGATCGGTCTCCCGTCCTTCGACTGGGACGGCGGCGTCGATGGCCGGACTCCCGGGCAGCAGGAAGAGGGCAAGGATATCGGTCGGCGAGTCGGTCAGGAGGATCAGGAGCGGATCGACGGGGCTGTCGGCGGTCCCGAGGATGTTGCCGTTGACACCGTCGTCGATGCCGCTGAGGTCGTCACCGACACCGATCAGGTTGTTGGTGCTGGCCGGGTCGAGGACGCCCCGGCCATCGACGCCCTCGTCGTTGGCGGTGTTCCCCGCGATGAGGGTGTTGGTCAACAGGGCTTGGCTGTCGGTCACGAACAGTCCGCCCCCGTCGTCGGAATTCGAGTTGCCGGTGATCGTCACGTTGGTGAGCGTCAACATTCCATCATTCTGGAGGATCCCGCCCCCGTCGCCGAAGGTCGATTGATTGTTGGCGACGATCGTGTTGAGCAGGCTCGCCTGAGTGCCGATGCTGACGATTCCGCCGCCGTCGAAGAAGGCGAAATTGTTGAAGACGACAACGCTGTCGAGGGTCAGCCGAGCCCGCTCGGTGTGGATGCCTCCGCCGTCGCTCTGGGATCGGTTGTTCGTGACCGCCGTCCCGCTCAGGGTCACTTCGATGTTTCTCGCGCTGTAGATCCCGCCGCCGTCCCCGGTCGCGAAGTTGCTGACGACCGATGAATCGGTCAAGGTCAGCAGGGCAACTTGGAAATTGATAAAGTTCAGGTTTTCACTGTAGATTCCACCACCGTCGCCTCGGGCGAAGTTGCTCACAACATCCGAGTCGATCAGTGTCATCGAGGCTCCACTGATGGCGATCCCGCCGCCGTTGTCCTCGGCGAAATTATCATCGATGGTCGAGCCGTTCAGAGTCATCGCTGTGGTGGAACGGTTGTGGCTGATCCCGCCGCCATCGAGGCCGGCCGAGTTGTCCTGGACGACCGAGTCGGTGATCGTCAGGATGCCACCATCGTTGTAGATTCCTCCTCCATCGCGACTGGCCGAGTTGTTCCTGATGTCCGAGTTGGTGATCGTCAGGGTACCGCCGCTATTGTAGATTCCACCGCCGCGGCCTTGATCGACCTGATTCCTGAGAATGACCACATTGTTCAACGTCAGCACGCTCGGATCGGCAAACCCGCTGTCGATGTGGATCCCGCCGCCATTCTCTGCCCCCGGCGCCGACCCACCGGTGATCGTCAGATCGCTCATCGTCACTTCGGATCTGCGGTCAATCCCGAAGACCCGACTATCGCCCTGAGCGTCGATGACGGTCTGTTCGGTGCCCGAGCCGTCGATGGTCAGGTCGCTGGAGATGGTCAACTGGCCCAGGTCCAGGAGGATGGGTGTGCCGTCCAGGGAGGCGTCGAAGTCGATGGTCTCGGCGCCGGGGTTGGCGTTGGCCGCCTCGATGGCCTCGCGGAGGCTGGTCAGGCCGTCGTTGGGATCGACCACGTCTTGGGCCGTGGTGACGGTGGCCAGCAGACAGCGCGGTTCCAAGGGTTCCAGATGGGCCGTCGGCCGATTGGGCCGTCGGGTTCGACGCACGTCCGTTCGGAGGAAACGTTCGGCCAGGGTCCGGCTGAGTCGATCGCGTTGGCGTTGGCTCATGGGAGTTTCTCCGGAGGATCGGCAATTGGGGCGGTGGTCGTTGTGTTGGGGCGCAGGGCGATCAAGATCTCGAGGCGATCGATGCAAGGCCAGAGCGCACACGAGGTACGGCGACCCAGCTCGCGAAGGCGCGGGGGACGCGCTGGATCGTGGGGACGTTAAACGGAGATCCAGGCCGGTCCGCCTGAATCGGCGTTGCTATGAATTCGGGAAAGACGCGGACGATGCGATCCCGTTGGTCGTCGACCCGACGACGGCGGACCCGATTGAGCCTCGCGATCGTTTGGGAGTGGAAAAGGAACGACGACGTTTCGTGTGGGGATGGGTGGGTGAAGAAGTATCGGCACCGCATGACGTCGCAGCACAAATCCAACTTCAATGCAAAGGTTATCAAGAAATTCGTTGGGGTCAAGGACCTGCCGAATGCAAGATTGGGCTCTCTCGGGGACTTGAGGATGGATCAGTGTCCCTTTTTGCCATGACAGCCCGGTCCGTCGGAGACGGCCCCGATCCGGGATTGATCCGCCTGCGGAATGAGGACAGATCAATGTCACGCGATCGTTGGGACCATCGATGCGAATCAAGTGCGAAGCCGAGGCTGGATTTGCCGATCTGTTGTCAAAATGGTTCGATTCTTCGGGGAGATGGAGGAGTCGGAGTCCATCGTCGGAGGGCCTCGTGCTCTCAAACGAAGCCCGCTCCCTGGAATCTCGGAGCGGGATCGGTGAGTCGGTCCGCCTGATGTTCGGCCCGAGTGGCTGAACGTTGGGGCGGTTGGGGCCGGACCCGATCGAGGTCGGACCACCGGGACCGACCCGATGGAAGGGCCGAGCGGTTCCGCATCGCGGTCACCGATCACCCGCCGAGAGCCGATCCTCCCGCGCGGGCCTTGCCTAGCATTCGTGAATCATGGCAAGCATGCAATGGGTTTGTTTGTCCACTTGATCTCGTCTTGCCGACCAGGTGCCTGGTCGGGTTGGTTGGGTCGCGCGGATGGTCCGGGGAGGCCGGAAAGGCTCGAGGACCGCGCGGATCGGAACGAGGCCGGTCGAATCGGGCGCCTCAAGATGGGCGCGACCACTCGAATCGGTCTGAAAACCCCGGGTCGAGAGCGACATTCGGCCAGAAACGCGGCCGATCAAAGGTGGACGAACTCGGAACGGGGGTGACTCGACCTCGGGAACGTTCCCTCAACGGTCCGATCGGGTGGGTTCTCGCGAGGGTTCCGCGCTCGGGGTGGCCCTTCCGATCCCGATCCGACGCGGCTACGAATTCCAGGCCCGATTTCGGCGATGATATAGGGACGTGCGGGCGAGCCGGTTTCCGAACGGGCTCGGCTTCGGGGAGCCGGACCGCATGACGACTCGCCGTGGAGCTGAGATAAGGATCGACAACTCTGGGCGGTCCGACTCTTGGCAACGACGACGACGAGAAGCGACGGTGATGGGTCGCTGGGAATGGCATCGCGAGGCGAAGCGGACCCACAAATGGGGTCCTCAACAGACAACCGGCCCGGTGGTGGAGGCGGTCGGCGAACGTCCTCGGTTCCAACCTTCACGCCGCCCCGCATCTATTGCCTGGATGGATCTGGACAGCGACCTGGATTGAACCAAGAGTTGATATGTTATCGAAAATTATCATATATGATATAATAAAAGATTAAGTTTATTTTATTACAGTCATCTTGGCTCTGAGCGTGGCGTTGGCGAGTCTGCCACGGTGCGGGTCGTTGCCGTCGTCGGCCCGGGCTCAGCGCCTATAGGGTTGGCCTTCGTCGAGGGTCCGGTGTTGCCCCCGGCCCGTTGATCGAGTGATCCGAGCCGACCGTCTCGACCTGAGCCCTCGCGTGTCTCCTGAGTGTGCACGATCGTCAGGGTCGCTTGATCGGGCCTTCTGATCGCGCCAGGCCCGAGGACCGTCTGGGTTGCTTAGGGAATCAGGGTAGTCTGGGAGATTGTCGAGAACTTTTTCGGCAAATCGTCAGATGCTATCGATGAGCCCGGGCCGGGCGCCAGGAGCCAGGCCGCTTCGGTCCAAGGGGGATACCGAGGTCCGGGCGTCGGGGATAGGACCCAGTCTGTGCGGCGACCGATCCGGTTGACCATGGTGTGGTCGGCGCCGTTCGCGATGACCCTCGACAATGATCATTACCCATGAGCATGGACTGGTTCGGGGCTGGCCCCGAAGCTCGCAGCCTGGCGCAGTTGCTCACGATGCTTGATCGAGAACCCTTGGAGGCGGTCTTGGGCCAGTCCTGGGCCCGCGAGGTCCTCCAGCGTCAGGCCTGGCGCCGTGGCGAATCGGCGCCGGTGCCGGCCTCGGCCTTGGAGGATCTCTTCGGCCTGGTCGTCGAAGCGCGCCAGTCGCCGACGATCGCCCAGGGGCCAGCGCGTCGGCACGTGATCATCGTGCCCGACCTGATCCCGGGCTGGTCCGGGGACCGGCCTGCGGTCGGTGCCCCTTCGTCTCAGCGATCGGCCTGTGACACGCTGTTGGGCGGCGCTGCGGCCTTGCTCTATGGGCCGTTGCGCCTGGCCCTCCGACAGCGGGCGCACCGGGTCGTCAGCGAGTTGTTCGCTTACGACGGCCTGGACGATCTGGAGCAGGCCGCGTTGCGGCTGGCGTCTCGGCTCCGCTCGGTTCCGCTGCCGCGCGGCTCGACCTATCTGATCGGCCATGGTCAAGGGGCCTTGGTCGTCCGCCGCGCCTTGCAGCGGCTCGGCTCGGGCGCTGCCACGGCCGGCTTGGCCGGTCAGATCCTGATCGGTCCGGCCAACTACGGTAGCCTGGCCGGGCTCTGGGGACTGATTGGGCTGACCTCGCGGCTCGACCTGGCTCAGCGGTTCGGCCTGGAGGCCGGTGCCTCCAGCGGGCCATGGTCCCGGACCGCCTGGCCGGGTCGACCGGGCCTCTATCAGCTCTTGCCCTTCGACGCGTCGCGTCTGCCGGGTTTCGACGCCTGGCGGGTCGATGCGTCGCTGGATCACACGTTGCTGGCGGCCTATCACGGCTGGGCGCGTCGGATCGACACACCATCCTTCGACGCGCAGAGCCGGGTGATCCTAGGCGACGTCCGGTCCGTCCGCGATCGGACGTCGGGGCCGCACCCGGAAGTCGCGGGCTGGCATCGCTCCGACGGAGCACCCGACCTGGGAGGTTTGCCTGGGGACGGCGAGGTCCCGCATAGCTGCGCGGTCCTGCCCGGCGCGATCA
This sequence comes from uncultured Planctomycetia bacterium, assembly GCA_964609385.1. Classification (GTDB taxonomy): domain Bacteria; phylum Planctomycetota; class Planctomycetia; order Isosphaerales; family Isosphaeraceae; genus CAZSSM01. Next base: position 33,011 of record CAZSSM010000044.1, on the reverse strand, counting down.
CCTATTTGGCCGAGGCGGCTGGGCACGCCGCGCTGATGGTGACGCCAGAGGTGATCGCCGCAGTTCTGGCGATCCTCGAGGATCGTCCGGTCCGGCTCCCATTGGTCAGCTCCGACCCGCGTGACTACCTACCGCATGGCCGGGCGCCTCGCGTCCCGCCGACCCATGGGGGACGCTTGATCCGGATGCCACAGTCGATCCCGAGCCCCTGCGCCGCGCCGCCGAGGGCCGCCGAACGCGAACTCAACGGCACCTTCCTGGGACGGCCCCCCGCCCGACTCGACCCGATCGTCGAGCAGGCCAAGTTCATGACCACCTCGGTGGTCGCGTCGGGGGACGCGGACTGGGAGCCGAACTCGGGTATCTCGGTCCCGCAAAACCAGTCCCATCCCCGCCCCAATCATCGGGTCGATGCGGCGCCGACGTTCGGGGCGATCCCCGAGCCGCATCTGCGACGCGAGCCAAGCGTCGGCCCTCGACCGGACCATCCTCCTCAGGCCGAGGGGCTCGCCTCGTTCGTCCGGGGGCTGGAACCGCTCGACAGTCCGGAGCCCGATCGGGCCGGCTCGGCGACCAAGCCGACCAGCCTGGTCCATGTCGCTGATCGGAGGGCCGAGGATCGTGACGAGCCGGATCGGATCGGGGACTGGTCCTCGACCCGTCGTCGGCACGTCATCATCGGTTCCAGCAGCCTCCTGCCCTTCGATTTTCTCCGGACCGGCGACCGGCTGGGTCGCGCCGTGGTCAAGATCCAGCGCGGCGACGGATCGGTCGGGACCGGGTTCCTGATCGCTCACGATATCATCCTGACCAACCACCACGTGCTGCCCGATCCGTCCACTGCCGCGACGGCCTACGCCCTGGCCAACTACGAGGCACAACCGGCGCGGGATCCCTCGGGACAGCCGACGATCGTACCGCTGGATCCGAACCAGCTCTTCGTCACCGACGCCGACCTGGACTTCACCTTCTGCGCCGTGGAGGGCCTGGACCATCTCGGCACGATCCCGTTGGATCGCAACAGCCTGAACGTGTTGACCTCCGAATGTGTCAACATCATCCAGCACCCGCGAGGCCGACCCAAGGAGATCGCCCTGCAGGAGAACCGCGTGGCGCGGGTCGACAACCTGGTCCTACAATACTACTGCGACACCGAGCCGGGCAGCTCGGGCAGCCCGGTCTTCAACAACCGTTGGCAGTTGCTGGCCCTGCACCATGCCTCGGTGATGACCGACGAGCCGGAGCCGTCACCCTACCCGGACGGTTCGGGCAAGGTCCGCTATCTCAACGAGGGGATCCGGCTCTCAGCGATCGCTCTCTGGCTGGAGACCTTCGAGGTCAACGCCGGCGGGACGCGCCGGCAGCGTGAGGCGATCGCGCGGATCCGCGCCGGCTTCCGAGGCATCGACACCCAGGCCGGCTTCTTCGGCGCCCTGGGCCATCGGGTCCGAGGTCGATCGGCCCTGGAGGTCATCGCCGCCTGCTATGACGAGCCGGTCACCAAGGCCAACCTCGACCTGGGCACCTGGGACTTCCGCGAGCACACCGGCCTGCTCGACACGCTCATTCCCGAGCTGGGCCAGATCCTGGCCGACCTGGGCATGGACCTCTGGTGCCTGGTCGGCCTGAGCCCGTCGCAGGCCCAGGCTCTCCAGACCCAGTTGGCCCGGACCTTCCACCTGGAGTTCCAGATCCATCATCTCGAGGCGCGACCCGGGACGGCGGCCATCACCGTCCTGGCCCACCAGCGTCGGCATATCCATGTCCGGGCGGTCGCCTGGGACGCGACCCCGGAGGACCCTCCCGAGTCGAGCCGGCTGGCTCGGTTCCGAATCCATCTGGACGGGCCGAACGGGCCACAGGCCTTGGACCTGGTCCCGACCTTCGGCGACCGGACCAGACGCGACGATCAAGGGGATGCCTCGGAACTCAACGCAGACCCCGACGATCCATCGCACGTCGTTCGGACGATCGCCAGGCAAATCGAGGCCTCCGATGATCCGGTCGACTGGCTCTGGATCAACGACAACACCGCCCATGACCCGGCTCCCGTGCATCGGGCCTTCCGAAGGTTGGCCCACGAGGTCCGGATGGTCGGCCGTGATGGTCGGACCCTGGCCCTGCTGAGCCGACCCGAGAGCAGCCTGCAACATCTCTACGTCGCCGCCGACCTCGGCGTGGCCCTCGGCTCGGCCGACCGGGTCACCCTGGTCCGCGATCGGAGCCTGCCCCAGACGACCGAGGAGTTGGGGACCGATCCGCCGATCTTGATCCGGATCGCCCTGGATACCGATGCCTGAGCGGGCCTCAAGGGCCGGGCCTCGGTTCCCGGTTCGCCGAAGGGACGGTGACCCCAGGACGCTCGACTCGGGCACCTTGCCCGCCGACCGACGGTGCTGGTATCATCTGCCCGCGAATCGACTCCCGGCAATGGGCCCGGTCGGCCGCGCTGCAACCCCAGATCCTCTGCCCAGACAGATCCGGATCTCGGATGTGGAGCCCGGGGATGCGTCGATCCGATCGGTCCGGCTCCCGTCGTCGCGATCGGGGATCGGTCGGATCGACTGAGGCGATCTGTGAATGGTGTCCGATCCGTCGGGTCGTGGGGCGGTCGCTTGGTCGAAGCCACCTCGACAGGCCCTCTCCTCCCCGGCCGACCGACCGATCGGCGGCCCGACCCGCCTGCGCCCTGACCAGCCCGAGGCCCCAACGTGCCCAAGCGAACCGACATCCGCAAGATCCTGATCATCGGGGCGGGTCCCATCGTCATCGGTCAGGCCTGCGAGTTCGACTATTCCGGGACCCAGGCCTGCAAGGCGCTCCGCGAGGAGGGCTATCAGGTGGTGTTGGTCAATAGCAACCCGGCCACGATCATGACCGACCCGGAGATGGCCGACCGGACCTACATCGAGCCGATCACCCCCGAGTTCGTCGAGAAGGTCATCGAGGCCGAGCGGCCCGACGCGGTCTTGCCCACCCTGGGCGGCCAGACCGGGCTCAACACCGGGCTCCACCTGGCCCAGCACGGGATCCTGGATCGCTACGGCTGTCGGCTCATCGGCGCCACCGCCGAGGCGATCCAGACCGCCGAGGACCGCGAGGCCTTCAAGCAGGCCATGCAGCAGATCGGCCTGGAGGTCGCCCCCAGCGGATTGGCCTGCACCCTTGAGGAGGCCCGACACCTCCGCGACCAGATCGGCCTGCCCTGCGTGCTCCGACCCAGCTTCACCCTCGGCGGATCCGGCGGCGGCATCGTCTACAACCGCGACGAGTTCGACCGGATGGTCACCTATGGATTGGAACTCAGTCCGGTCCGATCCGTCCTCATCGAGCAGAGCGTGCTGGGCTGGAAAGAGTACGAGATGGAGGTCATGCGCGACGGCCACGACAACGCCGTCATCGTCTGCTCGATCGAGAACCTCGACGCCATGGGCGTGCACACCGGCGACAGCATCACCGTCGCCCCGGCCCAGACCCTCACCGACAAGGAGTACCAGGCGATGCGCGATGCCTCCCTGGCGATCCTCCGCAAGGTCGGTGTCGAGACCGGTGGCTCCAACGTCCAGTTCGCCATCGACCCCCAGACCGGACGCATGATCGTCATCGAGATGAATCCGCGCGTCAGCCGTTCAAGCGCCCTGGCCAGCAAGGCCACCGGGTTCCCCATCGCCAAGATCGCCGCCAAGCTCGCGGTGGGCTACCGGCTCGATGAGTTGGCCAACGACATCACCGGGGAGACCTTGGCCTGCTTCGAGCCGACCATCGACTACGTCGTCACCAAGGTCCCGCGCTGGGCCTTCGAGAAGTTCCCCGAGGCCGATCCCAGTTTAACCACCCAGATGAAGTCCGTCGGCGAGGTCATGGCCATCGGCCGGACCTTCCGCGAGTCGCTCCAGAAGGCCCTGCGCGGCCTGGAGGTCGGCCATGCCGGGCTCGGCTGCGACGCCAAGGACCTCTGGGGGACCGCCACCCAGCCGACCGTCGATGTCATCAAGCAGATGCTCGCCACGCCCAACCCCGAGCGGATCTGGGCGATCCGCTACGCCCTCCGCGCCGGCGTGAGCCTCGAGCAGATCCACGACCTGACCGACATCGACCCCTGGTTCCTCGACCACATCGCCCAGATCGTCGAGTCCGAAGACCGGCTCCGTCAAGTCCCCGCCCTGGACCAGACCGACGCCGAGACGCTCCGGCGGGCCAAACGCGACGGGTTCTCCGATAAACAGATGGCGCACATCTGGAAGACGACTGAGGAGGCGGTCCGGACTCGACGCGACGCGCTGGGCGTCCAGCCGGTCTACAAGCTGGTCGACACCTGCGCCGCCGAGTTCGAGGCGTCCACCCCGTACTACTACTCGACCTACGAGCAGGAGGACGAGGCGCGGGTCGGCGACCGGCCCCGGATCGTCATCCTCGGCGGCGGGCCGAACCGGATCGGCCAGGGGATCGAGTTCGACTACTGCTGCTGCCAGGCCGCCTTTGCCCTCCGCGCCGACGGCTTCGAGGTCGTCATGGTCAACTCCAACCCCGAGACCGTCAGCACCGACTACGATACCTCCGATCGGCTCTTCTTCGAGCCATTGACCGTCGAGGATGTCCTGCACGTCTGCCGACGCATTGAACCGATCGGCGTGATCGTTCAGTTCGGCGGCCAGACGCCGTTGAACCTGGCCAAGGACCTGGCCACCGCCGGCGTGCCGATCCTGGGGACCTCGCCGGAGAGCATCGAGCTGGCCGAGGACCGGGACCGTTTCCGCCAGATCATCCAGCGCTTGGCCCTCCGACAGCCGCCCAACGATACCGTCACCGACGTTGAGCAGGCCCACGAGGTCGCCGCCCGGATCGGCTACCCGGTCGTGGTCCGGCCCAGCTTCGTGCTCGGCGGACGCGCCATGGAGATCGTCTACGATGAGGCCAGCCTCGACCAGTATATGGCCGAGGCCGTCGAGGTCAGCCCTCAACAGCCCGTCTTGATTGACAAGTTCCTCGAAGAAGCCACCGAAGTCGACGTCGATGCGGTCTCCGACGGGCATCGGACCCTCATCGGCGGCGTCATGGAGCACATCGAGGAGGCCGGCATCCACTCCGGCGACTCGGCCTGCGCGATCCCGCCGTTCAGCCTCTCCGAGCCGCTCATCGCCGAGCTGAAACGCCAGACCTGCTTGCTGGCCGACACCTTGAAGGTCCGCGGCCTGATGAACATCCAGTTCGCCGTCAAGGACGGCGAGATCTACGTGCTCGAGGTCAACCCCCGCGCCTCGCGCACCGTCCCCTTCGTCAGCAAGGCCACCGGGCTCAACCTGGCCCGGACCGCCGCCCGCGTCATGGCCGGCAAGCGCCTCGACCAGCTCGATGTCGTCGACGATCCGGTCCCCCACTTCACCTCGGTCAAGGAGAGCGTCTTCCCCTTCGCCAAGTTCCCCGGTGTTGACATCGTGCTTGGCCCCGAGATGCGGTCCACCGGCGAGGTCATGGGCATCGACACCGACTTCGCCGCCGCCTTCGCCAAGGGGCAGATGGCCGGCAACAACCGACTCCCGCTCAGCGGGACCGTCTTCCTCAGCGTCGCCAAGCGCGAGCGCGAGGCGGTCGTTCCCGTGGCCCGCGACCTGGCCGGGATGAACTACCGGATCATGGCCACCGCTGGGACGGCCCGCGCCTTGGCCGAGCAGGGGATCGCCGTCGAGACCGTCAAGAAGATCCACGAAGGGCGGCCCAACCTCCTGGATCACCTGGCCAACGGCACCATCGCCATGGTCATCAACACCCCCAGCGGCAAAGGGGCCCGGACCGACGAGGGACGCATCCGCGCCTCGGCGGTCAGCCACGGTGTCACCTGCATCACCACCATGGCCGCCGCCCGCGCTGCCGTCCAGGCCCTCCACCGGCTCCGAGCCGGCGACCTCCCGGTCTATGCCCTCCAGGACCTCCTTCAGACGAAGACAGGAGGGGCTTGACCGACAAATCAAACTTGCGAATATGTCTCTTTTTAACCGACGATGTCCGAAACATCCACGACGTACATTTGGCGGGTCTTGTCGATATGGGCCGAATCGATGCAGACTTTCGTGCCGTCGCGGTTCCAACGCGGATGCAGGTCGCAGCGGAACGGCCCTCGAAGCTCGGGCGCCAGGTAGAACGCGCCGACCTCGAAGACCGATCGGTCCGACGACCGGATCACCATCAGATGTTGCAGCCGGTCCCGATCCGGATACGTGTCGTTGAGGATCCATCGACGATCCGGCGAATACGAACAGTGCCCGTCGCGGGTCAGGACTTCGGGGGCGAACCGCGTCGCCTCGTTCGTTTCAACGTCGATCAGGAAGAACCCCGAGGCGCCCTCGACCCGCGCCCAGGCCAGGATCGTCCGATCGTCGCGCCAATCGAAGTGCGAGACCAGGCCCTCGTCGGCGTGCAGGCGGAGGTCCGACCCGTCCGGCCTTGCCGTGTAGAGCCGCGTCCACCAGCCGCGATCGGGACGCTTCCAGCGATGCAGGACAATGAAACGTGTGCCCGATGGGTTGAACTGGAGGTGATTGAACCAGTGTTGCGTCGACCCCTGGAACCGCTCGTCCGGGTCGCGGGCGGCGACCTCGGCCAACGGCAGGATCAGGCGGTCGCGTCCCGATTCGATGTCGATCTGGTAGATCCCTTTGCCCGTCGGCGCGGGGTCGTCAGCGTCGCGCTCCGGGACCATCAGGTAGCCGTAGCCGGGCCGAAGCCGGTTGACCCGCTCGTAGTCGAGTGTCAACGCCTGGGTGCCGTCGAGGCTCAGGGCGTAGATCGCGCGGGGCAGGGTCCTGACCGAGCCGTCGATGATGTCGCGGATAACGGCCTGGTAGGCGACCGTGGCTTCGTCGAGGGTGTTGTAGACGACCCGGCGATCAGGCGCCGAGCCGAGCCACTGGAGCATCGTGCCCTGCTGCCAGGACCAAGCCAGGGTCCGGTCCAGCTCAACGAATCGATTTCCGTCGTCGGTGTCGATCAGACCGACGGTCAGCGGCTCGCCGGGTTCGGGGTTGCGGTCGCAGTAGCCGATCTCCATGCCGAGCAAGTATCGTCCGCTCGCGTCCCAAGGGCACTTATCGTAGTATCCGAAGAAGTGGGCCTTCGGGCCGGCAGTGACCGCGCGGATCGGCGCGTCGATCCGGACGACCTCCGCCGGAGTCGCCATCGCCTTCGGGGCCGCCCCTGCCCGGCTCAGGCTCAGGCCCAGGCCGGTCAAGCCCAGGGCCAACCGGCCCATCAGCGATCTTCGAGTGATTCTCTCGCGTTGGCTCATCGGGATCCCTGGGATTTCAACAGACGTTGGCGTTTGGGAATCGTGGATGGCCGAAGCTCCTCCACACGAACATCCCTCATGATAGCTCCGTCCACGATCGCGGCACAACCATCGGCCCCTGCTCGGGCAGGCCATGGTTCCGGGGGCTCGTCGTCCAGCGTCGGGAGGATCGGCATGCCGGGATATCTGGTCGAGTGGGAGATTCGGGACCGCCTCGTCGCGGTGATCGGTCTCGGACCGGTCGGGCTCCGACGCCTCGTCGGGCTCCTGGAGGCCGGGGCGATCGTCCGCGCGGTCGACCCGGAGGCCGATCGTCGGCTCGCCGACAGGAAGCTCGTGGGACCGGAGATCTCCCAAACGGCTCCCGATTCACTACGAATACATGTTGTGAACAATCATTATGAAGATTCGTGTCTCGACGGGTGCGTGATGGTCGTCGCGGCCACGGGCACGCCGGTCGACCGGGTGATCGCTGACGATGCGGCTCGTCGAGGGATCCCGGTCAATGTGGTCGGCGATCCGGATCGCGGCGACCTCCGGATTCCAGCGACGTGGTCCCGAGGGCCATTGACGTTGGCCGTCTCGACCTCGGGGGCCGGACCGGGCCTGGCCGCGGCTCTGCGCGACCGCGCCGTCGGGGCGTTGGGTGAGACGGCGGTCGCTTGGGTCGAACTGGTCGGCCGACTCCGGCCCAAGGTCCTCGACCAACTCGGCTCAGATCACGGTCGCGCCCTGCTCCGCGAGTGGGCCGACCCGGCCTGGCTCGACCGGATCGACGCTGAGGGGATCGAGGCGGTCTCTCAACGTTTTCAAGAAATGTTGAAGTCGAGAAGTCCATAGTGACTATGTTCGTCAGATCCCTATTGCCGGTCACGCTCAGGCGGTTGCTTCTTCGCGGGTCAGTTCATCGCGCCAGTAGTTGAGCATATCACGGATCGTCTTTTCGAAGAGGATGGCCGGTTTCCAGCCGGTGGTGGCGCGGAGCTTGGAGGGGTCGGCGATCAGCTTGGGCAGGTCGCTGGGCCGGTACCGCTCGGGGTCGACCTCGACCCAGAGGGGCCGGGAGGCCATCCCCAGGAGCGTCTCCATGGCGTCGCTGAGCTTAATCCCCTTGCCGGTTCCAAGGTTGTAGATCTCGCCACGCGAGGGGCTGCGGTGCTCGGCCAGCATCCGGTAGGCGCGGACGACGTCGCGGACGTCGGTGAAGTCGCGGACGACCTCCAGATTGCCGACGCGGACGTCGGGCCGGCGCCCGGACTCGGCCATGGCCACCTGACGCGTCAAAGTACTGAGCACGTATCGTTCCGACTGGCGTGGGCCGGCGTGGTTGAACGGCCGGACGATCACCACGTCGAGGTTGTGCGCGTTGGCGTACTGGATCCCCAGCAGATCGGCGGCGGCCTTGCTGGAGGCGTACGGCGTGGTCGGGCAGAGCGGGCAGCGCTCGCTGACGGGCAGTTGCTCTGGCGGCGGACTGCCGTAGCAGACCCCGGTGCCGACCAGAATGACCCGGATCGGCCGACGCGACTCCCGGACCGCCTCGAGCAGGTTGAGCGTGCCGACCAGGTTGGTGTTCCAAGTCCCGCGTGGGTGTTCCAGACTGTGCTGCGGGTTCGACTGCGCGGCCAGGTGATAGATCACCTCGATCCGCTCGGCCTCGAACAGCTCGATCAGGTCGCGCGCCTTGGCCCGGGTCAGGTCGATCGCCTGGAGTGGGGGCGGGGTGATCATCAGCTCGGACCAACCCACTTGCAGGACATCATCCCAGAGCCCCGACGTGGAGAGGCCGACGACGTGATCGCCGCAGTTGAGCAGATGTTCGACGAGGTGACTGCCGACGAACCCGGTGGCTCCGGTGACGAGGGCCTGCATAAAAGGAGACTCCCTGACCTATGGAAGTCTGAAGGGACAAGTGGGATCGGCCATTGGGCGGCATGGGTCATCCGCCCGTTCATGTTCCGTTGTAGTCGACCGGCCGTCGCTCCACAATGCGGACCAGGCTCGAGGTCCCGGACTTGCCCCGCCCCGCCGATCCAACCGGCTTACTTGGGAAGGTCGAGGTTTAGGAGCCGGCGGGGGCTGGGACCGACTCGCGATAGGCCCCGCTGCGGATCCGCTCGATCCATCGGCCGTTGTCACGGTACCAGGCGACGGTCTCGGCCAGGCCCTGCTCGAAGGTGACCTGCGGGCGCCAGTCCAGCTCGCGTTCGGCCTTGCCGCACTCGATCGCGTAGCGCCGGTCGTGACCGGGCCGATCGGTGACATACTTGATGAGGGCGTCGGTCTTGCCGGTCAATTCGAGGATCTTGCGGGTGACCTCCAGGTTGGCCCGCTCGCTCCGACCACCGAAGTTGTAGACCTCGCCGGCCCGACCTCGACGGAGCGCTGCGTCGATGCCTCGGCAGTGGTCCATGACGTGGATCCAGTCGCGGACCTGCTGGCCGTCGCCGTAGACCGGCAGCGGCTTGTCGGTGAAGGCGTTGGTGACGAACAGGGGGATCAGCTTCTCGGGGAACTGGTAGGGGCCGTAGTTGTTCGAGCACCGGGTGGTGACCACATCGTAGCCATGCGTGTGGAAGGCGGCGCGGACAAGCAGGTCCGAGCCGGCCTTGCTGGCCGAATACGGGCTGTTGGGCGCCAAGGGGGTCTCTTCGGTGAACGGCGGGTCGTCCGGAGCGAGGGTGCCATAGACCTCGTCGGTGGAGACGTGGACGAACCGTCCGACGCCGTGGGTCCGCGCCGCGTCGAGCAGCAACTGCGTGCCCAGCACGTTGGTCCTCAGGAACGGCAAGGCGTCGTTGATCGAGCGGTCGACGTGGCTCTCGGCGGCGATATGCACGACCGCATCGAAGCTCTGCTCAGCGAAGACCTGCTTAACCAGCGCGACGTCGGCGATGTCGCCGTGCAGGAAGCGGTAGCGGGGCTCGTCGGCCAGGTCGACCAGATTGTCCGGGTTGCCGGCGTAGGTCAACACGTCGAGGTTGGTGATCTGCAAGTCCGGATCCTGCTCCAGCTCCATCCGCACGAAGTTCGAGCCGATGAACCCGCAACCGCCGGTGACCAAGATCCGTTTCATCGTGGGTGCCAACCTCTCTGAGTGATCGATCGGAGTCCGGCCAAGATAAACTCTCCCGACGTGGTCGCCGACGACCCGGGTCGCGCGCGGCTCGGGGCGTCCGGCCGAAAACGCCCTTCACCATAGAGAGGACCGTCGGCCTCGACAAGCCGGAGACCCCCCCGATGCTGTCCGGCCGCAACGCCAAATGGTGCTCATCGCGCTCCCCCACACGTTTCGGTTCGTCCGGATCAACAAAGCAGCCGAATTGTCGCTGGAATCGACACAATTGGTGCGACCTGTGTGACCGGTCGTCTTTTGGGGCCAACGGGGTTCGATACCAGCCGGCATAGCTTCTCCAACCTTCGTCGGGCGAACCGGCGTTGGAGCGGACCCAGATCTCCGAAAGAACCCAGACTTGAGAACCAGTCCCACAAACCGATTCCGGCCAAAGAATGCGCGAAGAAATCGTTCCTAATCGGCGTACAACGGCGTCGAGGAGATCGACACAGCACGTGGTTTTTTGTATACTATACGGATCGGGGCACGCTGGGACAACGGGGGTGATCCAACGGGGGTCGACGCGTGGAGACAGCGCGGTTGCAAACGCCCACGCCACCACAAGGGCATCCGGAGACCGACGCATACCGCCGACGCCTGGAGCGGATCCGGGCCGAGGTGACGGCGGTCGATCCGAATGGCTTGGCGTATCGCGGCGTCGCCTATCGGGCCACGGCGCCGAGGCGGGCCAACCGTCGCGACCTGATTTCGGGCGTCGGCAGCCTGCTCCACGGCGGTCGCTGGAACCCGCGCGGGGTCTTCCCGACTCTGTATGCGTCCCCGGACCTGACGACCGCCTTGGAGGAGATCTTGGCCCAGAACCGTCGCAACGGCCTGCCTGACCACGAGTCGTTCCCGGTCGTCCTGTCGGCCTTGATCCTCAACCTGGCCCCGGTGCTCGACCTGACCGACCTCCGGATCCGCCGCCGACTCGGCCTCTCGGCGCGTCGGCTCATCGAGGAGCCACACCGTCGGCTCCAGGCCGAGGGCCACGAGGCCCTGACCCAGATGCTGGGCCGTTTGGCGCGTGACTTGGGATATCAAGGGCTCATCGGACCCTCCGCCGCCCGATCCGAGGGCAAGGTTCTGGCCGTCTTCCCCGACCGAATCGACGACCCCGAGGCGATCCAGATCGCCAACGTCGAGCATCTCCCCGAGTCGTGAGCGCCCTGATCCACAAGGGACCATCGAGCCATCCCATGCCCGGTCGGTCGTACATGCCCAGAGTCATCCGAATTGTCAAAGAGTCGAGCAGGGTATCGAGGGTTCGACGGGCCCACTGGAATAAGATCGCGTCGAGTCCGCCCGAAGTCCTCGACGAAACAGCCGGTGTTTCGCTCCGAGGTCCGGTCGCGCGGAGCGATCGGTCTCTTTCTCCCTCCTTATGTGGTCGACAACGTCGTGGGGAGCACCCCGCTTATCGAACCAGGAAGGCATCGACTCGTCGTTGCATCAGAAGGAGAAGCTCATCAAATGTGACGCTCTGAAGCGGGCGCCCGCAGACGGACACCTTATCGCTGCGCCAGGTCATTCGTTTCCGCAGGTCTGGCTGGAGGAACCTGTCGCGACCGATTACGAGCAGGTGAGCCAATCGAAGGCTCTCGACGCCGAATCGCCTCTGGTGTTCGTCCGTTCTTTTCTGGTCGTCCAGGCAGTACATCCAGTCGATGATTTGGCTCACCCTTGTTCGAACCGGCTCGACCAGATCGAAGTCGATTTCGTCGGTTTCTTTTTGAAGACGCTGTTCGACTCCGCGTTCTCGAACTCGATGAACGCGTAGGCTCGGCTTCGGCCATCACCGATGACGAAATCAGCGACGTGGGACCCGAAGATATCGAACTTATAGGCATATCGGTCGGGTCGTAGAATATGTGGCGTAACTGTGCCCATGAGGGCGATCAACTGAATTCGGTTTCGGAAGAACGTCAACAATTCGCGTTCTTGGAATTCTCTGGAGTCGGCGAGCAGTTCTGAGAACTGATCGAGATCGGCCTTGGCGAGAGAAGCGTCAAAGGTGATTCGACAGAATTTTTTCATCAGGCCAGGGCCGTGATCTTTGGAAAAGGCATTCAAACAGGCGTCTCAGCCTCGCCGCGTATCGTTTGGATCGCAAGGCGATTCATGAGATCGACGATTTTGATGGGGCCGATCGTCTCAGGCTGGTTGAGGTTTCCGGAGATCTCAGCGATGAGCTGTAGGGTGTCGGTGATTCTCAGACCATAGAGCGATTGCTGCTCATCGAGCAATTCGAGGCGATCGCGGTTTTGATCGATCCATGAGAGGAACCGATGGCGATCGGCGATGACCCGCCGGAGGATCCGACGATCCGACTCGTCGAGCATGCTCTCAACGACTGCCGCCCCTCGCTCGATCCGATAGTCGTCGGTCGAGGCGTTGTGGATCGAGGGGAAGATCGCGGTGGTTTCCAGCAAGGGGTTGTCCGCATCGTCGGGGTTCTCGGGACTGCCCAACACATCGCGGGAGGTCCGAAGGGCCTCGATGACGGCCCGCTCGATCAGGTCGAGGACGGTGATCGTGCCGAGGGTTTCGGGGTGATCGAGGTCGCCGGGGATCTCGGCGACGAGCCAAAGGGTGTCGGTGACCGCCAAGCCGTAGAGCGGCCGGGCGCCGACGTCCCCGAGGGCCTCGATGCGATCGCGATGTTGGGCGATCCAGGCCAGGAAGTGCGGGCGATCGGCGATGGCTTGGTGCAGGGCCCGCTGTTCGTGGTCGTCCAGGCATGTGGGGGCGTGGGCGACCATCCGGCCGATCTGGAATCCGGTGGCCGTCGCGCTGGTCGGAGTCATCGTCGGAATCTCCGAGACGTCGCGGCATCGAACGAACGAACGGGCGGGCGTGGCCCCGACTCGGTCCATGATATCAAGTGACGCCGGACGCTCCATCGGGACTGGGCTTGCGCTTCGGTCGATCGCTCAAGCTCACCATCGTCACGATGCGGACGGATGAGTCCCAAGTCGATTAATTAAGGAAAGAATACGCCCCCGACCCGAGTCTCCCCTCCCGGGTCGGGGGCTATCACCACCCACGGAGCTGCGTGATGGGACGATAAAGCCCATCATGAGAATAATGCGATGATTTCCCGGATTGTCAAAGAAGGAAATCAGGAAAATTTGGAGTTCGGTCGTGAAGCGATGGGACGGCCTTGGTTGTCGTCAGGTGAAATGGCCCCCTTTCTCGGTTGTTCTTGAGGTTGGTTTCATCCTCGTTCCACCTATAAGATGGGGACTCAATGCGGTTTATTTCGCAGTGAAGCGGTCACGATTCAGGGTTCGGCCGGATCAGGCGTCGTGATCGACTCAAGTGGATCGCCGATGTGGTTCGGTCCCGCCGGTCGGGCTCATGGTGATCGGTTCAGCCGAAGAGGGCGCCGAGGGTCTCGACCTCGGGGCGGAACTGCCGACGTCGGGGCGAACGCGACGAGGACGAGCGGGTCGTCGGGGCATCGATGATCGGCGATCCCCCTTGCCAGACGCGGGCGACGGTCGCGTCGACGGCGATCACGTCGGCTACCGCCCAGAGCAGGGCGTCGTCGGAGGCGGAGATCGGGTCGATCGCATCGAAACGGCCGTCGGTCTCGAGGCCGCGGTCCCTGGCGTGCAGGTCGTCCCGCGTCGGCGTCCCGACCGCCATGCGGTCGATCGCCTGGATCGCCTCGTCGGAGAGGAACGGGCCGTCGGTTCGGGTCGCGATCCGGTTTTGGAGCGTGTTCATGGGGGATCTCCCGAAAGGATGCGGACGCCCATGGTGCGGGCGGCGGACCTCGATGCGTTGGGGCAGAGCGACTCGGCTCTCGTCCTCACAACCCGGTCCTCAGAAACCGATCTCGGCGCCCGACAGCCGCGCCCACTTTTTTTTCGAACGATCCAATCCATCGGCCGAAACCGACTCATCTTCAGCTCCGGTCTCGAGCCGGGTGGGGCCCTTCGGATGGCTCGGGACTGGCCCTCATCTGAGGTGCGGGGGCTGTTGTGTGGAATCAACCCCACGCTGGCGAGTCGCGGCCGATTCGTTTAGGATGGAACCACTTGGGGATTGACTCGCCGGGGATCGTTTGGGCGTGTCGGCTCGTCTGGGGTCGGCACGTGGCACCCCGCGCTCCGCTCACGCTCACGCCGAAAGGCCGCGGGGAGGGTCCGCCATGACCGACGACCAGCCCAACGCCGAGGACGCGGCGCCGCGTCACGACAACGGTCCGCGTCGGCCCAACCACCACGCCCCAAGCCTCCCGGTCGATCCGGTCGGCCTGGCGCGTCGGCTCGGCTTGGAACCCGAAGGGCTGGCCCCCATTCTCGGGCTCGCCTCGCCCGAAGCCTTGGTCCGGTCTGGCTCAAACGGGTCGGAAGAGGCGTCCCAGTCCAACGGGTCGACCTCGACGCCCTGGACCGCCGAGCAACTCGGGCGGTTGGCCGAGTTGGAGGCGATGGCCGACCAACTGGCCGAGGTCGTCCGACCCGGATTTATCCCGACCTGGCTGGTCACCCCCAATCAGACCCTCGGCGACCGCTCACCGCGCCAGGCCTTGGCCCAAGGTGACTTCGAGGCCGTCCGGACCTCCATCGCCCTGCTCGGATCGGGCGAGCCGATCTGAATGGAACGAGGGCGTCGACCATGACCACCGAGGAGCCGACGCCCGACGCCCCCGAGCCTTCGGCCCCGGACGATCGACAGACGACTGTCGCGGAACTCAAGGCGATGGTCGAACGCTTCACCCGTGAGCGCGACTGGGGCCAGTTCCATACGCCCAAGAACCTTGGGGTGGCCCTGGTCTGCGAGGCCGGCGAGTTCCTCGACCACTTCCGGTTCCACGACGACGCGGCCTGTTGGAAGCTCCTGGACGACCCGGAGCTGAAGCGCGAGGTCGCCCACGAACTGGCCGACTGCTTCTGGGCCCTGCTCCGGCTGGCCGATGTCTGCGGAGTTGACCTCAGCGCCAGCCTCGACGAGAAGCTCCGGCTGGCCGCCCGGAAATATCCGGTCGACCAATCCTACGGCCGCGCCGACAAGTACACCCGATATCGGCCCGATGGGGATCCGGATTGATCAGAGGATATGCCCTAGGTAGTGCCGGAGCGCCAACGGATTGCCGAGCCGGACGACCTCGCCGATCATCTCTTGGTCGGGGCTGAGTTCGATGAGGTGGAAGGGGCCGTCGGGCTCGGGCAGGTCGAAGCCGCCCTCGTCGGTGACCAGCAGGACGCGGCCGTCCTCGAGGATCCGCTGCCAAGCGCGTGAGATCCCGCCGTGGTGGCAGAGCTGAAAGCCCCAGGCCAGCATGGGGCCGAACTCCAAGCCTTGACTCTCGTCGCCGCTCACGGGGCGTTCCCGGAGCTGGAGCCGGTCGACGACCCGTCGCGTCGATAGACCCGCACGTAGTCGATGACCATCCGCTGCGGGAAGACCGCGTCGTCGATCCCCTGCTGACCGCCCCAGTCGCCGCCCACCGCGATGTTCATCTTCAAGGTCTGAGGCGTGTCGAACGGCCAGGCCTCGGGACCGGTCCCCTCGTCCTCGTAGGTGAAATACTGCTGGTCGTCGACGAAGAAGTCGATCCGGTCCTCGAACCACTCGACGGCGTAGATGTGGAAGTCGTTCTCGGGGGCGGGCACCACGATTTGGTTCCCCTTCCCGTTGCCCCGGATGTGGTTGTATTTGGCGCAGTGGACGTTGGCGTGGATCGTGTCGGGCTTGAAGCCGACGTATTCCATGATGTCGATCTCACCGCAGCGCGGCCAGCCGACCTCGCCGTACGTGGTCCCCAGCATCCAGATGGCCGGCCAGAGTCCACGGCCGCTCGGCAGTTGGGCGCGGACCTCGACACGGCCGTAGCGGATCGCCGAACCATCGACGGTCATCAGGCTCGCCGAGGTGTAGCTCCCCCGCCGACGAACCCGACGGTTGACCCGAGACCGTCTGATTTCGCGGTGCGCCTCCAGGATCAGGGTGCCGTCCTCGACCCGGACGTTCTTGGGGTCGTCGGTATAGACCTGGCGTTCGTTGTTACGGATCCGGCCGCCGGTCTCGTACGCCCAGCGCTGAGGGTCAGGCGGGCCGGGCCGATCGAACTCGTCGGCCCAGACGAGCTGCCAGCCGGGCATCGCCGATCCGACATCGGCCTCGAAGTCACCGGATTCGACAGCGGCCGGGCCGATCATCGGGATCATCAGGGCCAAGAGCATCGGCAGGCAAAGCGAATCCATCGAGCATGGGCTCCGGTCACGGAATTGGGTCGTGAGCGGAGCGGGATGAGTGTCCGACGACCCGTCCCTCTCGCCCACTCGTCGCCCCATCGTGACGGATCGTGCCCGCCCACGCAACGCGGGGTGGTCCGGCCCAGACTTCATGGTGCGTTTTGGGATGCGAGTCCGATCTCAACTCGATCGCGATCGCCTGCCCATAAAAGGATCGAGGAAATCGGCCTTCCAGATTCGTGCTGATGTCGAGGCCATCTTCAAGGGCGGTCCGGTCGCCGCGATTATTCGACCCACACACGGGTCCGAGCGGGATCTCAAGTCCGCGTGGGGAGGTCTCGATCTCGGAACGAATCGGAGCTTCGCTAAAACGCGAACGGCCCGGGCTCGTGATGAAGAGGAGTCGGCGATAGACGCCCACTGAACGGGCCGCTTCTGTCGATGAGTGGTGCGGTCCAGCGGTCCTCTAAGAGGCTATCCGGAAAGCGGGTTCGTCCTGAGATATCACCAGAAACCCAAGCCACTCCCAGCATTCCCTTCTAACACTTCGATAATTGCGATGCGAAAACCTTATAAGATCGACCTGACCAATGACCAGTGGGAAGATCCTCAATCCGCTCACGCCCGGCCTACCTTAGAGAATCAACAAGCTATGTTTATGTGTAGTAGGTCTTCAACGCCTTGCTCTATCAGGCCCGCTCCGGATGCCAGTAGGAATTGCTACCCATGACCTGCTGTCCAAGAGCACCGTCTGGGATGGCTGCGCCCGCTGGCGTGACGACGGTACTTGGCTGGCATTGGATCGTCGAGTCACTGTGATGCGAGGGCTGAGGTCTAATCTCCTCTTGAAGAACAAGCATCCTAGAACCTCTAAGTAGTCAACCAATTCGCATTGGTAATTCAGAGAATCGGTTGACTTCAAAATATTGGTTACTCATGATTTTACTGAGCACAATACAAATCAACTCACCAAGACGCTGGCTTTGAACGAAGGCATGACGTTGACAAGATCTCCAGAGTAGAGAGTATTTGAAACCAGCTGGCTGTTATTTGTGGTTATACTCAAAGTAGCGCCAGGAACTACTTGAGTTTCAAAAGTCCTTACGTAAGTGAAATCTGACGAAAAATCAACGATTTCAGTGTCAAGCACTTCACCGGTTCCTGTTCTGGTAACAGTGATTGTGTTGACACCAAACTGAAGATTGGGTATTAAACCTAATACAAGATTGTTTTGATTGTCAACATTAACTGCTACTGTTATGAAAGTATCAACATAAAAAGCACTCGCTGCTATTCCTGTAAGTGCTACATTAGATGGAGCAATGCCATTGATTCCGGAAATGTTTATAGTGTGTTCAATAAAATTAGCCCCGGTTATGTCGTAGTTGTAAATCGTCGCGGGAGGGTCGGCGTTTAGGGTGGCGAGCGTCCAATTCCCAAAAGTCGCCGGTGCTCCCCCAGGACCGGACGCTACGTAATCAGAGAAATTGTTGTGACTATGATGAGATCCAATGAATACATTCTGGACCCCTGTTTGTGATCCATTGTCAACAATCAGGTGCCTAGACATTGCGTATAGATAAATTTCTCCAGTTCCTATTTCAGGAGGCTGAATGAATGTGCGACTTGCGAAGGCTAATGCTTCTGGTGCATGGTCAATAGAAAAGGCGAGGGGGTTCTGAGCGGGCTGAAAACCATTCTGGTGACTGTTTACATCGAAAACCCATGCATTATTGCCAGGCTCATATGCTCCATTGGGGAAAAACGATGCCGCGTAAACTCGCTTTTCTGCTTGGTCTACGCTCGGGCAAATTCCTTTTCGCCTTGCTTGTTTGTTCGAAGGAGATCTAGGAGAAAGAAGATTGCGGAAGTCCGAAAGGATGGCTAGATCGATCATTGTCGACTACCTTTCTCGCATTGAATCGGAACAGCCGGCAGTTAGTGGAAGATGCCTCGTTATAAGCTTCGCTACACGACGACACTCGTAGGTGTCAAAATCGATCCTATCGAAATGGTCGAGGCTGTCAAAAGAAAAAAAGGAAAAATTGGATTAACCCGGATGTCGTGGTTGGTTATTTTGCGTAACTTGAAAATTTCTTTCCGTGTCGTTAAAAGCAAGTTTTTGGAGCTAGTCGTCTTGTTCTGATTTGCCGATACGTTGGTGAATCGACTCCCTGTCTTATCCTTCGGTTGGATAATCCGAGGGTATCGGCGCTGAGGACCTTGGTGCTGGGGGCTGCTGCGCACTCCCCCAGCCCATGTGATTTAACTACTGTGTGAGAAACACAAGTTTTATTTGCTCAGTTAATTGGTTCGGTGATGTCGATTCGGGGCAGCTTACGTCCGGGGGTCCAGGGGACTCCGGCGTCGTCGAGCTTGGCGTTGAGCGCCGGCAGGTCGACCTCGACGGCCTCGCGGAGTTCCTCGAGGGCCTCCTCGAGCTGGGTCGCGGCGATCTCGAAGGCGCGGAGGTGGGTCGCCGTAGGTGCCGAGGTGGTCGACCAGTGGCCCGAGACGATCTGACCGATCCGATGCGTGAGGCCGGGCAGGGCCGGCTCGCTCCGACGCGGTCGGGTCGGGTCGCCGTTGAACCGCTCGGCGATGTCCATCAGGCGAAGCTCCAAGGCCCGCGCTTCCAGACGGATCTCCGGAGACAGCTCGGGGGCGACCATGACGGCCCGTTTGATGTAACGGATCTGCTCTTGAGCATTGCTGAGCACCTGGAGGGCCCCCCGCGCGGTCCGTTGCAGGGCGGCGGTCTGCTTCTGGAAGGCGAGCACCTCGGCGCGTTCCTCGGTGGTCAGCTCCTGGTAGCCCAACGGCTCGACCTCGAACGATGTCGGCTCGATGAGCGTGGTCATCTCGCCTTCGGACCAGCGTTCCAGTTCGGCGGTGTAGGTGCCCGGCAGGGCCATGGGGCCGTAGCCGTCGCCGCCCAGGCTGACCGTCGAGAGGCCGGGGTAGCGGAAGTCCCAGGTGATCCGGTGCAGGCCCTTCGAGCCCGGCACGCTCAGTCGACGGACGACCTCGCCCTCGGTGTCGCGGATCGTCAACACGGTCATCGTCGACTCCTCGCGGTCCTCGGCCTTGAGGTCCTCCCAGGACGGATACGGCGTGTCCTTGCCCTCCTTCTGGAGCGAGCGTTCGCGACGCTGGCGTTGGCTCTTCTTGGTGGTGGGCCCGTCCTTGAGGATGTAGGTCATGGTGGCGCCGAAGGGCGGGTTGGCCCCGTTGTAGAAGGCCGAGCCCTGGAACGCCTTCTCGCTGCCGGACATCGGCGCGCGTCGGAGGTACATCGATGCCTTGGCGATCGGCAACATCACGGCGTCTTGCTCGAGCAGCTCGGAGTCCAGATGTCGTAACGGCGCGTAATCGTCGAGGATGAAGAAGCCACGGCCGAACGAGCCGGCGACGAGGTCATCCTCTCGGCGCTGGATCTCCAGGTCGCGGACGGCGATCGTGGGCATCCCCGACTTCAGCGCCACCCAGGTCCGGCCGCCGTCGAGCGTGACGTGGACGCCGAACTCGGTCCCGGCGAAGAGCAGGTCCGGATCCTCGTGGTCGACGGCCAGGCAGTAGACGCTTCCGCGCTCGGGCAGGCCGCCCGAGATCAAGGACCAGCTCCGGCCGCGGTCGACGCTCTTGAGGATGTACGGCTTGAAGTCGCCGTCCTTGTGGTTGTTCACCGCCACATAGACGGTATCGGCCTCATGTAAGCTGCATTCGATATCGTGGATGTAGGCCTGTTCGGGCGCGTCGGTGAACTCGAACCGCTCGACCTTGCGCCAGGACTCGCCGCCGTCCTCGCTGATCTGGACGAGCCCGTCGTCGGTCCCGGCGTAGAGCAGGCCCTCGACCAGGGGCGACTCGGCCAGCGAGACGATGGTCCCGTAGAACGAGGTCGAGTTGTTCTTGGCCACCGTGTCGACGCTCCAGACACGTCCCATGACCTTCAGGGTGTTGCGGTCGAGGTTGCGTGTCAGGTCGGGGCTGACGGCGGTCCAGGTGTCGCCGCGGTCGTTGCTCCGGAAGAGGATCTGGGAGCCGTAGTAGACCCGATCCGGGTCGTGCGGGCTGATCATCAGGGCGCTATCCCAGTTGAACCGGAGCGCTGGCCCGTCGGGCTCGGAGGCGGGCTTGATATCGATCCGCTGGCCGGTCCGTCGGTCGTAGCGGACCAGGCCGCCGTACTGCCACTGCGAGTAGACGATGTTGGGGTCTTCGGGGTGGACGGCCGGGTCGAACCCGTCGCCGAAGACGGTCACGAACCAGTCGCTGTTGCGGATCCCGTGCACGTTGTCGGTCTCCGACGGCCCCCCTTGGGTCGCGTTGTCCTGGGTCCCGCCGTAGACGTAGTAGAACGGCTCGGAGTTGTCGACGGCGATCTTGTAGAACTGGGTCAGCGGCAGGTTGCCGAAGTATCGGTAGTTCCGACCGCGGTCCCAAGTCTCGTAGAGGCCGCCGTCGCAGCCGATGAGCAGGTGCTCGGGGTCTTCGGGGTCGATGATCAGCGCGTGGTTGTCGACGTGCTTGTACCGCTCGCCCAAGCGATCGAATGTCCGGCCGCCATCTTCGGTGACGTGCATGTACGTGTCGAGGGAGTAGACGCGATCGAAGACGTGCGGGCAGGCGATGATCTCCTGGTAGTATTGCGGGCTCGAGCTGATGTAGCTGCTCCGCTTGGTCCAGGACATGCCGGCGTCGGCGGAGCGGTAGAACCCGCTGGCGCCGCCTTGAGCCTCGATGATGGCGTAGACGACGTCGGGGTTGATGGGCGAGACGGCCAGGCCGATCCGACCGACATCGCCTGAGGGTAGGCCGCGGCGGAGCTTGGACCAGGTCGCGCCGGCGTCGGTCGACTTATAGATCGCGCCCTCGGGACCGCCGTCGATCAGGGTCCAGACCCGTCGTCGACGCTGGTAGCTGGCCGCGTAGAGCACGTCCGGGTCACGCGGATCGAAGACGATGTCGGTGACGCCCGTGTCGGGGCTGATCTCCAGGACGCACGTCCAAGTCTGGCCGCCGTCGGTCGTCTTGTAGAGGCCGCGGTCGCCGCCGGAGTTCCAGAGCGGTCCCTGCGAGGCGACGTAGACGACCTGGGAGTCGCGGGGATCGATCAGGATTTTGCCGATGTGTTGGCTGTTCTCCAGACCGACCTTCTTGAAGCTCCGGCCGCCGTCGATCGACTTGTAGAGGCCGTCGCCGTAGCCCACACTGCGCTGACTGTTGTTCTCGCCGGTGCCGACCCAGATGACGTGGCGGTCTTCGGGATCGATGGCCAGGCAGCCGATCGAGTAGGAGCCGTAGCCGTCGAAGATCGGGCTCCAGGTGGTCCCGGCGTTGGTCGTCTTCCAGACGCCGCCAGAGGCCGCCGCGATGTACCAGGTGCTCGGCTTATCTGGGTCGATGACGATGTCGACGATCCGCCCCGACATCAAGGCCGGGCCGATTCCGCGCCAGCGGAGGCCGCCCACCAGCGACGTATCGACCGGCCTCGACTCCGATTCGTCCGAGCCCTCCTCATCCTCATCGGCCGGCTCTGTCCCTTCGTCGGATTCCTCTTCGGCCTGGGCTTCCTCATCGGTCGGGGTTTCCGCTTCGGTGCCCTCCGGCTCGTCGACGGCCTCGGCTTCCTGGGCGGAGACGGTTGCGGGGATGATCGATCCGAAGGCGATCAGCCAAGTCGCCAGGAGGGCGAGCGTCCATCCGTTGGGCCGTTGGAGGCCCAGCGCCTGGGGCGTCGTGGGGGCTTGTGGTCGGTGGTCGTTGTGGGTCGGCATCCTGTTGTACCTGCTTTGGGAACGGGGTCGTTTCGGGGATTCGCGATCGGCGGTTGGTCTCGGGGGACCGGTCCGGATCGCGGGGCGGGCGGATGGCGGAGCGACCGTCGGCGGTCGGTTCTCTGGCCGACGTGCCGTCGGAGGTCATCAGCGACAACGGCCGCCTCGACGATCCACGATAGCCGGCTTTCCCCGGACTTCCCAGTCCCTCAACAGCTCTCGGGCACACGTTGGCCGACCAGGGTGTCGACCGGTCGGGCCGGTCGGGATAGGCTGGACGCAGGTCTCGTGGCGGCTCATCGACCGCGGTGGATCGCCCTTTGAGGTAGGTCGGCATGTGAACGCATCCCCCGTTTCCCCGAAGCGTCAAAGGACCGAATCATGCAGCTCTGTCGGAAGTTGGTGGGCGTCGTCGCGCTGATGGGCTGGACGGCCGTCCCGACCCTGGGCGCCGATACGGTCGACGTCTACATCGGCACGTACACCGGCCAGGGCAGCCGGGGCATCTATCTGCTGGAGCTGGACCGCGAGGCCGGCACGCTCGGCGAGCCCCGACTGGTTGCCGAGACGACCAGTCCCTCGTTCCTGGCGATCCATCCGAATAAGAAGTACCTCTATTGTGTCGGCGAAACCCCTGAATATCGGGGCCGATCGACCGGCTCGGTCTCGGCCTTCGCGATCGGGGCCGACGGGCTGTTGACGATGATCAACGCACAGGCCTCCGAAGGGGGCGGTCCGTGCCACATCGACATCGATCCGGCCGGCACCCATGCGTTGGTGGCCAACTACGGCGGGGGCAGCGTCGCCGCGCTGCCGATCAACGAGGACGGCTCGCTGGGCCCGGCCAGTTCGTTGGTCCAACACGTCGGCTCCAGCGTCAACCCGCAACGCCAACAGGGTCCGCACGCCCACTCGATCAACCTCGATGCCGGGGCGCGGTTCGCCGTCGTGGCCGACCTGGGTCTCGACCAGGTTTTGGTCTATCGCTTCGACTCGGGGGCCGGCACCCTGACGGCCAACGATCCCCCCTTCACCGCCGTCGCGCCGGGCGCTGGGCCTCGACACTTCGATTTCCACCCCGACGGCGAGCACGCCTACGTCATCAACGAACTGGCCAACACCATCACCGCCTTCGACTATGACGCGGAGGCTGGGACCCTCGACGAGATCCAGACCATCGGCACGCTCCCCGATGATTTCGATGGCCGCAGTTTCACCGCCGAGGTCCGCGTTCACCCCAACGGCCGGTTCCTCTACGGATCCAACCGCGGCCACAACAGCCTAGCCGTCTTCCAGATCGACCCCAACACCGGCGCGCTCCGCCTCGTCGAGATCGAGCCGACCCAGGGCGAGTTTCCGCGCAACTTTTGCCTCGACCCCAGCGGCCGGTTCCTGATCGCCGCCAACCAGAACAGCGACTCGCTGGTCCTCTTCCGCGTCGATCCCGAGACCGGCGCGCTGAGCCCGACCGGCAGCACCGTCGAGGTCTCCCGACCCGTCTGCGTCCGCTACCTCGAGTCGGATGACTGAGCCGACCGGGACGACCCCCGATCGCGGTCGATGCGCCCACCTGGAGCGGGTCGACCGCCGGTTCCTCACGACCGCCGTGTCTGCTCCGATCCGATTGTCAAAGAGCCGAACGCGGGACCTTCGACGATTGATCGGCGATCCCCCCTCTATAAGATGGGCGAATCGCCGGTCCGCGTTCACGGTCCCGTTCCGGAACCCGAGTTTTCGGCCTTTTGTCGCCCTCAACCCCGGTTTAACCGCGACCCGATCCCGACGACCCCCACGATCGGCCCGCGCCGACGAACCGATCCCTCGGGAAGATCCGGACCATGGACCGGGAGTCGAAATGACCTCCCGGAACCCCTCGACGGAGCGCTTCTCCAGCCGTTCCGGTGCCCGGTGGACCCTCCCGATGCCGGTCTCGGTGTGCGTGCGAGGGTCGTTTTTCCGCCTTCGTTGCGGTCGTCAGACGTTGCGGGGTCGGTGAGGGACTGGGAGCATAGCGAGCAGACCTCGGGGACATCCACGGTGAGTATGCCCCGTGTGTAGAGCTTCGGTTGGCGATCCTGGTGACGCCCGCCCCGGGGTCTGCTCCGCGTTGCTTCGCAGTCCCCAGCCACCCGTTGGGTGGGCAGAGCTGGAACGGTGCATGGTTTGTTTTACATATCAAGGTGAAAGCGGATTCTCTGCTTTCGTTGCGGTCGTCAGGTGTCCTTGGGTGGCTGGGGACTGCGAAGCAGACCCCGGTGACATCGTGGGTGAGTATGCCTTGCGTGTTGCCGTTCGGTTGGCCATGGTGATGCCATCTTCCCGGGGTCTGCTCCGCGTTGCTTCGCAGTCCCCAGCCACCCGCGCATGGCGTAGGGTGGGATATTGTTAGCTATATGTCATAATCATCAAGCGCCGGCCATACCTCGGGCGCGGGGCGGCCCGAGGAGCCGATCCAGGAGGGACCACCAACGTCGAGGCGAAGGCCGTGGTGGTGGGATCGATATCGGAGTTGGGGTATCTGTCGTCGGAGTCGGGGCCTGCTCGGAATCCCATCGCGAGGGGATAGCCAGACTGAGGTCGGGTCGGAGATCGAGCAGATCGATCCGAAGCTGGTCGGCCAGCGTCTCGGCGGAGAGGGGGAGGCATCCCAGCATGGTCTGGAAACCACCCACGACAGAAGCGATCAGGACCGCCAGCCGGGAGATCGCCCCATCGAGGTCGTTGGCCCAGGGGTTTGATCCGGGGGTATCCACATGTCGACTGAGCCACCAAGGGGCCTGGTTCGGCAGGCCGGGCGCTGGCGGTTGAGCGGGCGCGGAGTCGGGATCGTAGCCCTCGGGCGGCGGCGGTGGCGGCGGCAGGTCGTCCTCGGTCCATTGGTCGATCGGCTTGGAGCGCGGTGGGGTCCAGTCGGGGATGGGCTTGGTCCGTCGCTTCGAAGGACGTCGACCGCCCGGTTGTCTCCCCGATCCCGAACCACTGCGCGGTCCGCGATCCCGATTGGACCGATCCTCGCGCTCGGTCCGGTCCGACTCCCGATCGTCGATCGGCCCCTCGCGCTCGATGACCGGCGGTTCGCGGTCGTCTCGGGACGGCACATACAGCTCGGCCGTCAGATCCGGACGTCGATCGGGGTCGTTGGACGTGTAGTCGACGGCTTTTTTACGTTCAGTCTGAGGATTGGACGTTGTCAGATAGACGTTGTCGGTTGGTTCTTGGGGCAGATCGGGCGTCTGTTCCGGATCAGACGTCGGTTGGGCCGGCGTGGGGCTTTCGAAGTCGTCGGGCCGGGGCTCGCCGCCGTTGACCGGGAACCAGGGGTTGGGCATGGTTTGCCAGGTATCGGGATAGTATTCGGACATGGGCGGTCGGACGACGATGGGGGGCGCATCGGGTTGGATCGGGACGGAGGTCTCGCTGCGGAACGAGCGGACGAAGGGTTGGCCCTGCTCGTAGTTGTCGACGTAGCGGAGTTCGACGATTTCGCGTGGTTGGTCGTTCGACCCTTCCTTCTCGGCGCGTTGGCGGAGGATCTTCCCGCGCTTGGCGCGTCCGTAGTCGGCCGGTTGGCTCCGTTCCAGGAACCAGGCGGCGGCGCGCCAGTGCTCCTGCGAGTGCTTACGGATCCGGATCTTGGCTTCGACCGGGCCGGTGACGCGGGCCCGATCGATCCGTCGCCGGAACTCGCCGTAGAGCACGCCGCCGCTGGAGCGATCGTCGGGTCGGAGCCGGCCGCGGGCCATCCAATCCTTGAACGTGGACCGACCGATCCCGGCCAACTGGCAGGCCTTCCGGACGCTCAAGCCCGCCGACAGGCTCAGCACGAG
The DNA here is from genome assembly GCA_964609385.1 of uncultured Planctomycetia bacterium. Taxonomy (GTDB): domain Bacteria; phylum Planctomycetota; class Planctomycetia; order Isosphaerales; family Isosphaeraceae; genus CAZSSM01. The sequence goes on along the minus strand of CAZSSM010000044.1, from coordinate 6,798 downwards.
GTCCATCATGACCTCGTTGGTCAGCTTGCTCGGTCGCCCCGTTTTCGCCATCGCCGCCACACTCACGATCACGCCCGGACTCGAACGGTCTCCGGCACCTCCTCCTCGACGTCGGCCCGGTCCGCGCCGGGTCTCGGTTCATCCCGTGTCCCGAGATAAGATCGCCGGATCGTACCGATCATGTCACGGTTCCGCGCGGGGGATCAGGGAAATCGGGTCGAGTGTGCGGGTTGGGGTGATGGTTGCGCGCCGAGAGTCGGGGGACTTCGGTCGATCATCAGGGGCGATCGTTGGCCGCGTCGCCATGGCGGATCCCGTCGGGCACCTGGCGGAGCTTGAGGCGATCGGGCCATTGGTCGGGGTCACCGCCGTGGCCGTCCTTGAGGTCGAGGCGTTGGCCGTTGGCGACCGGGTTCGCGCCGAGCTGCTTGAGGAAGTAGGCGGTGCCGTGGTCGGCGCATTGGGCGATCAGGTCGTCGGCCCAGGCGAGGTCGAAGGGGCGTGCGGAGCGCCCTGACTCGCCGCCGTGGATCACCCAGTCGACATCGAGGAGCCGGGGTCCCAGGGTGATCGGCTCGACCTGGGGCTCGACGGAGAGGAATCGGGACGTGTTCGCACCACCGACTTGTGCCAAATGTTGGATTCGTCCGACGTTGGCCTGCGCGGTGATGCTGGTGCCGGCCCAGAGGTTGGTCGGCCAGTCGAGGCCTTCGGACTCGAGCCAGCGCGAGAGGGCGGCCATGCGGGCCGGCCGCTTGGTCAGCCAGAGCCAGCGGTGGCGGCGACCCTTCTCGGAGTCGACGTGGCCGATGACCTCGTCGCGGAGATAGGTGAAGGGGACGGCTTTAGAGAGGGCGTCGCTCATGTCCGAGATGAAGATCAAGCGCGGTCGGCCGTCGAGCCAGGGCTTGTCGGGTCGCGGAGCGTCAATCAGGTCGGACCAGCGAGCGGCGGCGGCCATCCGTCCGGGGAATGTGGTGACCTCCTCGAACCGAGGCGCATAGCCCTTCGAACGCCCACCGAACCGGACATGCAAGATGCCCGCATAACACGAGCGTCGATGAGAGTCCCAAAGTTCACAGCCGTCGCAGCCCATCGTCGGGTTGACCGTGCTGTCGACCCATTGGATCTTGGTCGTGAGGCTCATGTGGTAAGGATCCCCTGCCCTTTTCAGATGCGATGGATCATCGTATCCCAAGGGCGTGGGGAGTCCAATCAGTCGTCGGAGTCTTTAGCGTGCGACGTCCTTCGCTCAGAGGGCGGGATCGGTATAAGGCCGATCCGATCTGGGATCAGGCCTGAGCGTTGTCGTTGGTGTGGTCGTCCTGGAGGGTTTCGGTCTTGGTCATCCAGTGACCAAAGTGGGTCATGTGGGCGCCACCATATCGACCACAGACGTCCTGGACGATGTTGCGGGTCTGTTCGTCCCGAGCGATGACGGCGACCAGAGTCCGACCTTCGCGGAGATCCTTCGTGTACCAGGAGATCTCTTCGTCGGTGTCGGCCAACAATTTGAAGGAGTCATCGATCCGATCGGCATCGCCGCGGCCATGGAGCAGGTCGACTTGGTCCTCGTCGAACCCGCTGAGGATGAGCGCGGAGGCGGCTGCCCGGGCGTCTTCCCACTTTTCAAAGACCACCACCGTGCGGCCGGTCAGATCGTCGAGCTTCTTCTCCTGATTGGTGGACATAAATCACGATCCTTTCCTGTGCGTTTTTGAGGCGCATTGCGTACCGATCGTCCGCCTTCGTATTCAGATCCACGAAGGGCCTTGAGGCTCGCTCGGAGCGGGTCGGCTCATCGAAAACCCTGTCGGGTCTCCAGGAAATAGAAGCAATCCCCATGCCAATCGCGCTCGAATCGGACTCGATGGCGGGGGGAAGGTCCCGAGCCGTCGGACGCCTTCGACGGCTCGGGGATCGGTTAATATGAGGAATGCGGATAGGATCTCATGGATTCAGAACTCAGGCGCGTCGACGACGGCCGATGACGGCGAGTCCGGCGACGCCGAGCAGACCGAGGGCCAGGCTGCTGGGTTCGGGGATCGCGAAGTCGTTGGTCAGGAGGAGGCCGAAGGAGTCGTCGCTGACCAGGCCGGTGGCGAACGCGGTGGAGACCTGTCCGGACGTGAGGCCCAGGCCACTGATTTCGAAGAGGAGATCGTCCGTGTCGGCGTCGCGGATCTCGATGTCGTAGCTGCCGGGGTCGAGGCTGAGGTAGTCTTCGACGTCGCTGAAGGCGAAGTCCTCGAGGACCGTCGAGCCGTTGACGAGCACGTCGACCTCGCCGGCATCGGGCGCGGCGTGGACGATCCGCAACTGGGCCTGATCGCTGATCACGGCGTCGTCGATGAGCAGGAGGGGACCGATCGCCGGCTCGTCGGTGCCCGGGGTGAGCAGGCCGATCGCCGCGACCGAGTAGAAGGTGTCCGCGTCGATCGGGAGATCGTCGATGTCGATGGCGACGACGTCGGGCTGATCGGCGGGCGTCACGTCGATGAAGTAATTGCCGGTGGGGACCGGGACGTAGTCGGTGACGGTGCCGAAGGGGATGTCGGTGAACAGTTCGCCCTTGGCGTCGTCGGCGAGCCCGGCGAGCACGTCGACCGGAGGCGTGTCGGGCGAGAGGTGCAGGACGCGGACGTCAGCGCGGGCACCGAGGGTAGTCCCCAGGACGAGGACCAACGCCAAGGGCGCAATGATCACGCGGAGAGAACGATTCATGATGCGTCTCCTCAGGAAGGGTGTCGTTATGTATGGGATTCGGAATGCCCCACCTCGCGAGGGGCTCCGGCACTGTAGGACGACGCACAGTCGTTCGGCAATGATCGGAACGGGATCCGTTCATTTTTCCTGGAAATCGGGACGACCGTGTTGTTTTTCATCCCGTCGTGAAATAATCCCGATACCTCGCCTCTACTACCCGTCAACTCGCTCGACGAAGCCGCACGCAATCACGGACGGACGGCTCAAACGCAATCGTGCGCATGCCAATACGCGGCCATGCATGGAGTTTTGAGTCGAGTCGCTCGACCAGCTTGTTTTGTTAATCAACAAGTATTTAACAATCGGTCAAATGATCTCGATCACGGGATCGGGTCGGTCGTCCGCTCGGCCGCATCGCCGCGCGATCGGGTGGAATCATCTCCCGATGGAAAGCGTATCGCATCGATAAGCATCGGCGATTTAGGCGTGGGAGCGGATGGCTCGTGCGGCCTCCTGGGCGAAATAGGTCAGGACGGCATCGGCGCCGGCGCGTTTGAAGGCGAGAAGGCTTTCGAACATGGCGTTGTCACGGTCCAACCAACCGTTTTGGGCGGCGGCCTGGATCATGGCGTACTCGCCGCTGACTTGATAGGCGAAGGTGGGCGCGGCGAAGGTGTCCTTGACGCGTCGGACGATGTCGAGGTAGGGCATGCCGGGCTTGACCATGACCAGGTCGGCGCCTTCTTGGAGGTCGAGGGCGACTTCGCGGAGCGCTTCGTCGGTGTTGGGCGGGTCCATCTGGTAGGTCCGCTTGTCGCCCTGGCCGAGGTTGGCGGCCGACCCGACGGCGTCGCGGAAGGGTCCGTAGAAGCTGGAGGCGTACTTGGCAGCGTAGGCCAGCACGAGCACGTCGAGGTGGCCGGCTTGGTCGAGGGCGTCGCGGACGGCGGCGATCCGGCCGTCCATCATGTCGCTGGGCGCGATCACGTGGGCGCCGGCGTCGGCCTGGACGACGGCCTGGCGTCGGAGGACCTCGACGGTCTCGTCGTTGACGACGTCGCCGTCGCGGACCAAGCCGTCCTGGCCGTGGCTGGTGTAGGGGTCGAGGGCAACGTCACATATGAGGCCGAGTTCGGGCACGCGTTCGCGGAGGGCCCGCAGGGCGCGACAGGCGAGGTTGTCGGGGTTGGTCGCCTCGTCGCCGTCGGGCGTTTTGCGCTCCGTGGGGGTGACTGGGAAGAGGGCCAAGGCGGGGATCCCGAGGTCGGCGGTGCGCTTGGCCTCGTCGACGAGTTGGTCGATCGAGAGCCGCTCGACGCCCGGCATGGCGGCCACCGGCTCGCGACGGTTCGTGCCCTCCAGGACGAAGCAGGGCCAGATCAGGTCATCGACGTCGAGGCGATGCTCGGCGACCAGGCGCCGGGACCACGCATGGCGCCGACTGCGTCGGAGTCGGAGGCGCGGAAACGCGCCCAACGATCGGTCTTGCGGAACGTTCGGGGTTGTCATGGGCCGGTTCGCACCATCGGTAGAGATCGAGACACTGCGGGCGGGACCATCAGAGCCAATCCATGGTACGTCACCGATCCCGACACGACGACGGCAACCGCGCGGGCCGATCTGGCGAACCGATCCGGTTGGAGACGCTCGATGCGCCATAACGGTTTCGGGTACTTGGTTACCGGGTCCTTTGACCGCTCGCCTGTAGCGTTCGGCACCTCGGTTCGTGTAAAAAACCCGTCATGAACGCTCCGGCCCCCACCTACGACGAACTCCTCGACCTGACCTGTCGCCAGGCGTGCCGGATCGATGAGCTGTGCGCCGAGGTGGAGCGGCTCAAGGCCGAGTTGGAGCAGTCGCGCCGGGCCGGCAAACGACAAGCAGTCCCCTTCGCCAAGGCACGCCCAAGGAGCATCCCCGGCGCCCCGGTCGCAAGCCGGGGCACCGGGCCGGCCACCGACCGCCTCCGGCGCCCGAACAGGTCGACCGCACCATCGACTGGGGTTCGCCGCCGACCTGAAGCACCGCGTCGGCACCCCGTTCCGCGAGGCCGCCGCGGTGCGGACGACCTTGACCGGGATGATGGTCTCGCCCGCCGCCCTGGTCCGGGGCAGCCAGCGGCTGGCCGGGCTGGCCGGGCCTAGTTACGACGCGTGGGTCGCGGCCGCGCGGACCAGCGGCGTGCAGCACGTCGACGAGACCGCATGCACACCGAGTCGCCTACCCGGACCAGGTAATCAGGGACGGCGTAAGTTACCATCAGTGCGTTGCCGGTTTTGTGGAGGCTGCCTTGGAGATCAGGAAAGCGATTACGCGAGATGAAATCGCCCGTGCAGTCACAATAGATGAAGCTCTCCTTGGTTCGCATGAAAGAGCTGATTACATCACGTCAGTGGCTGAAAACGGTGGCTTGAGCGTAGCCATGTTGCGTGGTGAAGTCCAAGCCTTCTGCTGCCTTGATCACGGTTACTTCTTTGGGAAACCCTTCATTTCTCTGCTCATCGTCTCTCCCGATGCAAGAAGACTTGGCTTGGGGACGGGCTTGCTTTCGCATAACTCAAGCGCGTACCCAGAGGTCTGGACGTCCACCAACCTATCAAACTCTGCTATGCGCAAGCTGCTCGACAAGGCGGGGTGGCGATACTGTGGTGAACTAAGCGGCCTTGATGAAGGCGATCCTGAGCGATTCTACAGGACTGCTTGAAAGGCGCTTTGGGCTCGAAGCCATCGTTGACTCCAAGCGCCATGGGGCGGCAGTAGGCGTCGAAGGTGTCTCGGAACCAGATCGCGAAGTCGTGGTCGTCCATCGAATTCCGCTCTCGTGACGCAAAGGAGACCATGGGTCGTCAGCCCGTGATCGGCCCAGTCGGGTCGAGTCGATCGCGCGAGCCGTTCCTCTCCCGATCCTACAGCGACCGGGTCGGCTCCACGACGCGGAACCGTCGGCGAGCCGATGCGGATCCTCGGCGCATCATGTTGGCCATGCCCATCGATTCGGAGGCCATCCCAGCCGACGTCGCGCGATCTGATCTCAGGGAAATAGTTTCGATCCGCGAGTCGCTTGCCAAGATAAGCGAGCTGAGATCGTCGGTTGGTAAGTCAGCTCCAAGATCGTCTTGGGAAATATCTCAGTTTGGTTTATTACATGAAGTGAGTAACTGATTCCTGTTCTCAGCCGAGCCGAATGCTGGACCGCTCGGGGGCCAAGATGCGAGGGACGATCTGGGTGAGTGGGCCGACCGTCCCGGCGATAGGTGGGCCATCCCGTTGACGACTGACCTGGGGGCTGCTCGCTGCGCGTAGGTCCCCAGCCACTCGAACAAGGGCGCTCGGTGGGTTGGTTTGGGCCGGGACCGCCGCCCTCGCGGCCTTTCAGGATCAGGGGCCGCTCAACCTGTGGGTGTGGGGGCGATATGGCGGCCGATCCCCTGGTAGGTGAAGCCCAGTTCGGCCATTTGGTCGGGCTTGTAGAGGTTGCGTCCGTCGAAGATGACCGGCTCATTGAGCAGGCGTTTCATGAGTTCGAAGTCGGGGGTCCGGTACTCGTTCCACTCGGTGTTGATGGCCAGGACGTCGGCGCCTTCGAGGGCGCCATAGGGCCGGTCGCAGTAGACGAGCCGGTCGCCGTAGAGGGCGCGGACGTTGTCGGCGGCCTCAGGGTCGTGGACGCGGATCTGGGCGCCGTCGGCGAGCAGGGCGTCGATGAGGACCAGGGCGGGCGCCTCACGGATGTCGTCGGTCTTGGGCTTGAAGGCCAGGCCCCAGATGGCGATGGTCCGATCCGCCAATCGCCCTTGGAAGTGCTCGCGGACCTTGCCGATGAGCACATGTTTCTGTGCCTCGTTGACCGCGTCGACGGCCTCCATCATCCGCGAGGGCATCTCTTGGGAGCGGGCCATGGCGATGACGGCGCGGACGTCCTTGGGGAAGCAGCTCCCGCCGTAGCCGACGCCGGGGAAGAGGAAGCTGAAGCCGATCCGCTGGTCGTAGCCGATCCCGCGGCGAACTTCGTTGATGTCGGCCTGGAACCGCTCGCAGAGGTTGGCCATCTCGTTGATGAAGCTGATCTTGGTGGCCAGCAGGCAGTTGGCC
>CAZSSM010000043.1:13550-60649 GCA_964609385.1 uncultured Planctomycetia bacterium | reverse complement strand
GAGCTTGGATGTCGAGGCAGGAACCGTTTGCGGCCTACTCGGGCCCAACGGCGCTGGTAAGACAACCACAATGCGGACGGTCTTAGGCCTACTCGAACCGACTTACGGAGCAATCGACGTTGCCGGGATCGACGCTTTGGAACGACCGACCGAGGCGCGTCGGAAACTGGGGTTTATGCCCGACTTCCCGCCGATCTACGCCGACCTCAAGGCCTGGCAGTTCCTCGACCTCTTTGCCCACAGCTATGGAATCTCTCGAGGGGACCGCCAACGGGTTGTCAACTATCATCTGGATCAGGTTGGCTTGGCAGCACGTCGAGACGAGAAGGCCGGATCGCTCTCGCGCGGGATGCGGCAGCGTCTCATGCTGGCCAAGACGCTGATTCCTGATCCTGAAGTCCTCTTACTTGACGAGCCGGCCAGTGGACTGGATCCAATGTCGCGGATCGCCCTGCGGGATATCATCAAGCAACGCGCTGCGATGGGGCGAACGATCCTGGTCAGCTCCCACATCCTGGCTGAGATGACCGAGTTCTGTGACTCCGTGGCGATCATGGATCGCGGCCAATTGATCATCAGTGGGACCATTGATGATGTTGCCCAACGGATCAATGCGAGGAGCCCGATTCTGATCGAGACCGTCGGCGGCTCTGAAGAGCTAGAGCGGGTCGTTGCCGAAGACCCCGACGCCGAGAGGCTTGAACCAGAGGAGTCAGCCGGCTCGAACCGTTGGAGTTTGGTCCATCACGGCTCGCGCGAGGCCGAGGCGCGGTTGCTCGCCACACTGATCCGGGCGGACGTCTCGGTCGTCGCGTTTTATCGCAAGGCCCAGGACCTGGAATCGATCTTCTTGAAGGTTGGATCCGAGGAGCGAGACATATGAACCCACTGATCATCATGTACGCGCGGACCCGGCTGCGGCCGGGCGACTTGGTCACCAACGGCGGTTTTGTCTTGGTCGTCTGCGTGGGACTGACGACTCTGGCCTTCATACCTCTAGGACCCTTCGGAGTCCTCACGGCCTTGTGGTTCTTGTCCGGCATCCAACTCGTCACAGTGTCTCTCGCTTCAGCGTTCCGGATCGCTCGTGTCGTCAGTGCGATTCGGGAGACTGGCCTGATCGACTTTCATCGGATCACGCCCCAAACACCCCTCCAGTTGGTCTCCGGGCTGATGTTCGGCATACCGATCCGCGAGATCTTCCAGCTCGCCATCATTCTACCGTTCTCGTTGATCTGCCACGTTCTCGCCGCTTACAAACTGACCGCGACATCGATCAGTTCTGTTCCGATCATTCAAGGGATGACGACGTTCCTGGTCACCACCGTTTGCATCGTGGCATCAGGTCTGGCGGCCAACGCGTGCACTTTGGCGATCTCTCTGATGGGCCCCAGCGGTCAGAAGCAGACCGATGGCCGCGCCTGGCTCGTCATCATGGTTCTAGGTTTACTCATCTCTGGGTTCCACCTACTTGGCATAGCCTCTGAATCGATTCCTCCAGGACGATTCTTCGAGGAAATCAGCACTCGTGGCCAGATCGATGGACTGCTCACCGGACAATACAGCTTTTACACCCTCTTCGGTCAGGCGATCCCCAATGTCATTGCCCACCTCATCTTTACAATCCCGATCGGCGGGTTCGCTCTAATCGCTGCGATCCGGAAGATTCGCAATCAGGCGGGGCATTGCCTATCCAAGCCGATCGCCATCATTTTCCAGGCATGGTTGGCCCTCTTAATCGCCTCCTTGACCCTCCGCGTGGACGCGCTCCCTCTCTTGGCCAAGATGCTCATCCCGTCGATGGCCTTGATGATCGTCGGGATCGGTCTGAGTCTCTGCGTGTCTCCGGACCTCTTCCGAGTGCTCAAGGGGTACCGACGCGCCCGACACCAAGGCGACCGAGGCGTCGCACCACTGGCCGACGAGCAGTTCAATCGGGTCGCCCTGCTGGTCCTGTCCGCGATCACCCTGCTTGGCGGAGCGCTCCCGCTAATCCTCGCACAAACTGGCCAGACCAACGTGCCTCCGGTCCAGATCCGTACGCTGGCCGGACCAATCGTCGCTGCACTATCCGTGCTGAACTTAGGATTGCTCTGGCAATTTACTCGCGTCCGCTATCGAGCCCGGCTCAGCGCCAGCCTCTTCGGTGGGATCGGCGCATTGCTCTTCCTGATCCCGCTCCTAGTCGCCTGGACGATCGGCTCGACCCTCAACAACGATTCGATCTGGATGGCCTGCGTATCGACCATCTGCCCGGTCTATGGAGTCCCTTTGGCGAGCGTGGCTGCCGTCGGATCGGACCAGATGGTCCGCAACATCTCGGAAGTCACTCGATCGAACGCGCCTTTAGCGTCACTCGGCTCGGCCCTGGCTCTCACGCTCCTTTTTGGATTCCTCGAGTTGTCCGGCCGACGCTGGAGCCGTCTCCAGCTCCAGTATGCCGATCGCGAACATGAACGATACAAATCACATAAATACGTACCAAGCCTAGCAAACGAACAGGCTACTGAACTGGACGAGTCATCGACGGTGGAGGCGAGACCGATCACATGAAGATTGTCCCCGCCACCGAGTAACTCAGATCTCATGTAGGATCAACTGATTTAATCAGCCCACGAACTGTAATTTCGTCGACTTCCTTCCAGGTTTGCAAGCCGGTTGCCGATTTCGCGAGAACTGTTCGGAATCTTCCTCTGATCCGCGACACCGAGGAGGAAGAGGAGGAAATCGCACGAACTCGATTCAGTTCATCGTTGACGCCCAACGGGATGCTGGCACTAGCAACCCCAGACACCTGGATTCCGGCGAATTAGCCCGGCTCTACGAGCTAGAGACCAGTGAACTACGACACACTTTCGAAATAACTAAGCATGTCGAGGAAGTCGACTTTGCCGAAAACAATCCGTGCTTAATCGCTGGCGAGCACTGCGAGGACCTCGCCGTCTATCTGACCGAAGATTCTACGCTCGTGATAGTGTTGCTAATGGCACGTGTCGAACTCTCCGACAACAACCGCCTCCTCATAACGACTCATGAAGACAGCGGACTCGATCCTGCTACACTTCTTTGCCTGCTAGACTCAGAACCGACCGAGACTCTCTTTACCAAAGGCTCACCCGCGACCAGCTCAACAACCGCGACTATCGGACCGAGGCCGTTATTTCAATCCGGTACGGTCCGAGCTTGATGTCGAGCCTATTATGATCCTGACTTCTGCCGAGCACGTGATACTCACTTAAGTGTGGCTAAAAACGCCAAGAGGTCGGCGGCCTGCTCAGCGGTCAGATCTTGGAGAAGGCCCTCCGGCATGATCGATTGATTTAAGGGGGCCGAGCGGTCTACGTCCTCACGCGGGATCCGAATCGCCTCACCTTGTACGTTGCGGAGTACCAACGACTCCTCTGAATCCTCGATCAATAGTCCCGAGTAAAACCTTCCCGACCACGTCTCTACGGCGTAGTTCCGATACTTCTGATCCACCACGTCAGAGGGGTTCAGGATGTGGTGAAGTATCTGATCCCGACGATACTTCGAGGCAATTCGATCGAGATCAGGGCCCACTTCACGCCCTTGGCCGCCAACTCGGTGGCAATCGCGACATGTCAGTTCGGATCCTTCAAAATAGAGTGCTCGGCCTTGATCGGGATCGCCGTTAACCTCCAGCAATTCTTGGACGTCGATCTGTCGGCCTAACCGAGCCACTCGGTGTTCCTTGGGGACGAACCGCTCGAAAAGGTCACGTACTTCAGTTCGGCCGCCTTCGCCCATTCGGTCGAGAATGGCCTCGACGACCGCTTCGTCGACCTCTCCTTGATCGATCATCCGAAGCAACGCCAAGGCGCCCCCGACGTCCTCGAGAATCCTGTTCAACGTATTGTTAGAAGTACCCGGCTGTGTGTCGAGCAACCTTGGATCCGACAGTCGCTCCAAAGCGTCAAGGGTCGATGGGTCGAGCCGCCCCCACTCTAATCGGTGGTCGTCAGCGGGGAGATCTGCGATGGACTGTCCCTCGGCATCGAGTTGGGCGATCCAGTTGTAGATCAGGTCGAGTCCCTCGACGTCGACCTTGTGGACCCCAACACGCGGCATCCGACCGCTGCCGAGCTTGGCCATCCGATAGTAGAGCGTTGAGGTGACCGGCGATCCGGGATCGATGATTCGTGCGCCGTCGATCTTAAAGCTCCCCTGCATCGGAGCAACCCCCAAGGCGTTCATCTGATCGTTCGCCTTGTCGAAGGTCAGGAAGATCGAGGCCGAACCGCCTGCGCCGAACCGGTGGCAGTGCGAGCAGTTGGCCGCCAAATAGGAGCGTGCGCGGGCCTCAAGGGGCTGATCGAAATCATGCGGATCAACCAGCCGGTTCCAAGTCGACGCGGGTGTGTCGGGGAACGATTCGTTGAAAACACCCAAGTCCTGGAAGCGGGCGAGTTGTTCGACCACCTTACCGTCGACCTCGACATTGGTGTGGAGTTGGAGGGTGTTGGCCGTCAACGGCGTGGCCGACTGACGACCGAAGAGGAGCCCTTCTCCTGCCCAGGGATTGTGACAAAGCACACATTCGGATCGGGCCGCGTAACGCGTCGTGATCGTCCGTTGGCCATTGGGAGTCAAGGGATCGTTGAAAGTCCAGATCCGTTCGCCGCCGTCGGCATCGATGAGTTCTGCATCTGTCTGCTCGGCATTCCAGGCGTATGTGTAGGGACGCCAGCTCCCACCTTCGAAATGAAGCATCTGAGTCTCGAGACGTCGACGTGACGAAGGGTCGCCGGCTCTGAGTTGTCGGGAGATGGTTCTTGTTAGGACGGCTCCTTCAGGGAATTCCCAAAGACGGTTTTCCTTGAACGTGATGGCGTGCGACTCGGGGAGTGCCATCAACCGTTCGACCTCAGCGTGGTCTTCCCAGATCGTGGCATTGATCGCATAGGGAATCACTCCAGCCTCCGGTTCGTGCCGCGCGGTCGAGCGGAACAGGCCGGTCTCGCTGAGCCGTCTCGGGAACGGCGCGGCGTTCTTGTCACCACGGGACTCGTTACGGATCAAGCGATAGACTTGATTCGTTCGTTGATAGTCGAGCAAATAGATTTCGCCGTCGGAGTCTTCGCCGAAGGCAGAAAGGCGGATGGGGGTCTCTGCCAGAACTCGATGTTCAGTGACTTCGCCCGCCTCATAGCGAAGCCCCCAGATGGTGCCGACCTGATAGTCGCCATAGATATACATCCCTCGCAGTTCAGGTAGCCGCGAACCCCGATAGACGAAGCCTCCCGTCATCGAGGCAGCCTCGGAGTGCGGGTGACGGACCACCGGTGGAATGATCGGTGTGGGCCCAGGCTCAATGTCTGAGCGAACCGGCTGGCCGGCCTCGGTCAGACTCCAGCCGTAGTTGCCCCCGCCCTCCACTCGGTGGACCATCTCCCAGAGTTCCCAGCCGACATCGCCCACCCAGAGGTTGCCGGTCAGACGGTCGAAGCTCATCCGCCACGGGTTCCGGAACCCATAGGCCCAGATCTCCGGTCGCGCTTTGGGGCGGTCGACGAACGGGTTGTCGGACGGCACGCGATATTGACGATCAGGATCGCGCTGATCGACATCGATGCGCATGATTTTGGAGAGCAACGTGCTCAGATCCTGACCCGCCTTGAACGGATCAGGCGGAGTTGGATCCGCTCCATCGCCTGCCGAAATGTACAGATACCCATCGATCGGTCCGAACTTGAGGCAGCCGCCGTTGTGGCCACCAGCGTACCAAGTCAACAGGACCCGCTCGCTGGACGGGTCGATCTGAGGGGGATCGGCCAGGTTGGTTCGGAATTCGGAGACGCGTGTGCCGTCGTCGACTTTCCGACCAACGGTGTAGCACAAGTAGATCCGGCCGTTCCGCGCGTAGTCTGGATGGAAGGCGAGCCCGAAGAGCCTGTTGAAACCGGGCCGTTCGCTGCTCAAGTCGAGGGCGACATCGACTGCCTGAGAATCCGAGTCGTGGGCGAATGTTACGACTTGACCATTGGTCTGAGCAACGACCAGCCGCTCGGTACTCGGCACGGCGGTGATCACGACCGGTTCCTCAAGAATCAGGTCAGGGAAGGCTGGCTCGACCGCATAAGGCGGTGCGGGCTCTGGTGTCCCCCGAACGCGTGAAGTCGTCCACGGTAGGACAATCCCGGAGTCGATGCGGACAGTAGTCGACCGATCGCGGCTCGAGCTGCGATCGTTTGGGTCACTCGGCTGCTCGGCTCGAGGAATCGCTTTGGTCTTGGACTCGGGGACCGTTGTCAACGAGACAGGGGCGATGGGGACTCCATTGGACGCTCCCTCGGAGGCATCGATGGAGTCGATCGTGGTCGATGGTCTCGGCACGGAGGAGAGTTCGACATCATCGTCCTCTCGGCAACCCAGAGCGGCCAAAACGATCAGACAGAGCAAGGAGGTCGGACTAGAGCAGCACCGTGACATCGAATTCCTCGCGATCGGGACATCGGAGCCTGAAGAGGCGATCCAAACCGGAGCCGGGCAGAAGCGTTGTCGACAGCCGAGAACGGAACGGGACTCGTGCAATGTGGCGTCTTCACATAGTGCGTTTGATCCGACCTCCATCTTCAGGAGAGGACATCGTCTTGATCCTTGAGGACTTCGAGGGCGGCCCGGGCCTCGGGGTTGTCGGGGACTAGTTCAAGCACCAATCGATACCAAGCACGGGCTTCGTCAAGTCGCCCCATGCGTCGGCGCTGATCGGCCAGTCGGAGGTAGATCGTGTGGTGCTCGGCGATCCCGTGCTGGCCGATCGCGTTTGCCTCCTCGTAAAGGAGTCTGACTTCGTCAGAGGCCGCCTCGTAGGTGGCGATGGCCTGTCCGAGCGTATCAAGGCCATCGGTTCGCCCTGCGTTGCGGAGCATCGACCGCAGGCGGTAGAGCAGCCGCATGTCGTCGGGACGCTCTTCAAAAGCGGCTTGGTAAGCGGCGATCGCCGCGTCCCAATCACCTTGAGCCTGTGCGGCTCGACCTCGATGGACATGGAACCGCGGGTCGTCGGCGAGAGATTCGGGGAGGCGATCGAGCGTCTCGACAAGCAAGCCGGCCTCGCCGGCATCATCGAGTCCGGTCAGCAGGGCGTCCCAGGCCAAAGTCGACTCCGGCCATTGCTCGACGATCCCCCGAAGCGTGGCCAATCCGTCGGGAACCTGAGACGCGCGAACTTGGCCCAACCCCAAAGCGATTCTTGAGGCAAGGTCCTCGGGATGCGCCTCAGCGATCGGACCGAACTCCTCAACAACAGCGCCTGGGGCTAGAGGCTGTGCATCCTGGCGGACAAGTTCCAACAGGAGTTCGACGCGGTCGTTCGGGTCGGGCTCGGTCTGGTGCAATCGGAGGGCCAGGCGACGCCCTTCGTCAGCCCGGCCCTGCATGTAGTAAAGATCTAAAAGCGCCCAACCTGCTTCGGGGATCTTAGGGTCGAGCCGCAACGCCTCGAGCCACGACGACTCGGCCTCCGGCAAATGATCCAGATGAAAGTTAGCTTTGCCTAGGTAAAGCGAGTGGACTGCCTGAATATCCGGATCCTCTCGATTGACACGTTCCAGATGCTCCAGCGCCCGTTCAGCCTGGGCCACGCGGAACTCGTCGCTCGGCTCGTCCTGGCCGACTGTCTGTTCCAAAGGGAGCAAGAGGATTTGCGCCATGAGCAGGTGGGCTTCCGCATTCTCCGGCTGGGACTCCAGCACGCGGAGCAGTCGACGCTCAGCCTCATCGGTCTGACCTGCCTCGGCCAATGCGGCGATCGTACCGATCTCCGCCAAGGTGCGTCGAGGGTCGGCCCCCGACTCCCAGCTCAGGACAACGACACCCACGACCAAGACGACGATGAAAGCGATGGCCAAGAACTCGGGCGGGATCCGGCGACGACTCATCGGACCATCTCCGGGGACCGAGTCGCCGTATCGATACTCTCCACGGGCTCTTCGATGCAGTAAGTCTGATCAACGTCGAGATCGACCATCTCAGTGACTGCGCCACCAGGCCAACGGATGGTCAGTCGGGGGACGACCTCATGCTCGCCGAGCCCGATGAGGATTCGGGGATCGTTCGATGACAGGTAGCTCCCCCCCCCTTTGGCTAGTCGGATAAGGGCCCGGTCACCGAGATCGACCTCGCCGACCGATCCAACGACAGTCCGGTGGTCGCGCCCAATCAGCTCGATCCGGATCCAATGTCCGGTTTGCGATCGGTTCTCCAGGATCGCCGGTGGGCCATCCATCCGGCTGACGACGATGTCGAGGTCGCCGTCGTCATCGAGGTCGCCAAAAGCGGCGCCTCGGGAGACATGCGTTTGTGCGAAGAACGGGCCACCGTCACGGACCATCCGATAGCGGCCACGACCCTGGTTCCGCCAGAGTTTAGGCAGTTGGGCGTAGGGGCCGTCGCGGCCGATCTCCTCGAGATTGTCGTCGACGTGGCCGTTGACCACGATCATGTCGGGCCAGGTGTCGTTGTCGAAGTCGGCCAGAGCGCAACCCCAGCCGACCTCGGGCATACTCCCATGAACGACACCCATCCGTGCGCTGACATCTTGATAGAAATCACCATCGACGTTCTCGTAGATCGTGTTGTAATCCCCTTTGTAGTTGGTGACAAACAGGTCGGGCAGTCCGTCACCAGTGATGTCCTCGATGTCGACACCCATGCCGGCCTGCTCGAAGCCCGACTCAGTCAGAGCCGCACCCGAATCGATCGAGTTGTCGGAGAACGTCCCATCGCCATTGTTTAGGAACAGATAGTTCGGGCACATGTCGTTGGCGACGTAGAGGTCGGTGTCTCCATCGAGGTCGATGTCGGCGGCGATGACGCCGAGCCCCCGGCCGTCTTCGCGGAAGATCCCGGCCGACTCGGTGACGTCTTGGAATCGACCCTCGCCGAGGTTGCGGAAGAGGTAGTCACGGTGTGGGGTGATCGATTGTGGTGAGCAGTAGAGCCGGACTCCGCGGGCGACATCACCGCAGAACCGCTCGGAGACCTTCAGCGACCACTCGCCGTAGCAGGACACATAGAGGTCGAGGAGCCCATCGCCGTCGAAGTCCAACGGCGCGGCGCCGGAGCACCAGTCAGGCACGTCGAGCCCCGAGCCGGCCCCGGCCTCCCGGAAGGTGCCGTCACCATTGTTCATGTACAAGACGTTGGGTCCGAGGCAGGCCAAGAATAGGTCCGGGGCGCCGTTGTTGTCGTAATCGCCCACCGTCGCTCCGTGGCAGAAACCCAAGAAGCCGACGCCCGCCTCCTCGGTCACATCGATGAAGGTCTTGCCGTCGAGGTTCCGGTAAAGCTGGGCTCCTCCGGTGGTGCTAGGCGCGTCTAGGGGGAGGTGTCGGGTTGAGGGGAAGAAGATGTCGAGTCGGCCATCGCTGTCGTAGTCCAACAAGGCCACACCGCTGCCGTTGGCCGTCGGGAAGTGCTTCTCGGGGCCGTTCCCGCTGGTGTGGACGAACGTAATTCCTGACGACTCAGTGATGTCGGCGAAGGCGATCGTGCCCGTCTCGTCGAACATCGATTGATAGTCGGGTAGCTCGGGTAAGCGGACGGATCCGGATAGACCAGACGTTGCATTGTCTTCGGAACTCGTATTGGTATCGGCGTCAGGGGTCCCGACCGACTCCGATTCAGGCTGGCAGGCATTCAGCAGGCCGAGTAGGACAAGGCCGGCGATCGCATAAGGAAAACGACGAGTCATGGGATTCATGGCAAGGTCCGTCACGGTGATCGGATCACGGGGTGTTGCCCGTCATTGGGGGGTCTGTAACGCATCGGCTTTACGACGATAGGAGTCGGCCTGTTCGGAGTCCCCAAGGCGTCGATAGGCCTGGCTGAGCACGTAGTAGGGCTCGGGAGCATTCGGTGCGCACCGAGACGCACGCTCGAGGAGTGAGATCGCCTCGGAGTAGTCGCGATCGGCCAGGGCAAGTTGACCCAGATTCAACCAAGGGCTGGGCTGGTTGGGGTCCCAGCGTGAGGCTTCTTGCCAACATCGACGCGCCTCCTCGATCCGACCCTCCAGTTCGTAGGTTCTGGCCATGAGATCCATCAGGCCGGCGTCGCGAGGATGCTCGTTAAGGGCGCGTTCCAGGTGCTGACGCGCTTCGGCGGAACGGCCTAACGTGATTAGGTTCTGGGAAAGATAACCCCAGAACATTTGCTGGGGCTCTAAGGGCATCTCATCGAGGTTGGGGTCTAGCTCGAGAACCTTGCCGAGCGCCTCGGCCGATGCGAAGGTCTCTCCACCATTGAAATAGAGTGTCCCCTTGAGTGTGTAGCCGATCACCCGTCCCTCAGGAATCGCGATCAAGCGGTCGGCCAGCTTGACGGCCACCTGGACCTGATCCAACGCCACCTCGAGGGCGGCCAGACGACGCAACGCCAGTACGTTGTTGGGCCAACGCTCGAGCAGGTCGCGATAGACCGTCGCGGCCTGCTCATGTCGACGCGCATTAACCAAGCCATCCCCACGTACGTGGCGATCCTCTAACGAAAGGTCTGGAATCGCCGCGTATAAATCCTCGGCACGATCGACGTAACCGAGCCGACTCAGGCTCTTTGCCGCCAGCAACTGGGCCTGGCGATCGCTCGACCAGCGACTGAGATGTTCGCCAGCCTGACGATAAGCGCGGCTGAAATTCTGTTGGTCATAAGTCGCTATAATCGTCTGAAGCGACGACGTTCGATACCTTTCGCTCCAAGCCCACCAACCAGCACCCATAGTCACCAGCAAACCGATCACGCAAAGACCGATCAACCAAGTGTGCCACAAGGGCCGTGTCGAGTCCGAGATAGGGTCGCGACTCTTAGAGGGATCGGGGGCTCTAGCAGTCATCGAGGATGATCCTAGAAGCCTTCGAAGCAAAAGACAGGGAAACCATCCGGAAAATCGGGACCGTCCGACCCACCGAGAGAAGTGTGGTCGAACGGTCCCCTGGGCATGGCAAAACTCAGACGACAGACCCCATTCCAGAGAAAACTCGGGACTGGATCGAGAAATCAGAAATTCTCGGCGCTGATGACTTCACGACCACGGGTGGTGCCCAGCGCGTTCCAGGTCAGTGGATCGATGGTCGTCTGGGCGAAGGAAACAGAACCGTCCATTCGGAGCGTATTAACGCCACCGGGGTGGAACGAGCTGGCAGCCAGAATGTTCGTGATCGCACCACCAGGCTGATTAAGGCCCTGGTAGTAGCACGAACGGCGGTTAGGAGTCTGGGTGTGTGAGTAGGTGCAGGACTGACCCGAAGCCCACCAATCACCTTTCCAGGTCCAGTTCCTATCAAGAGCCAGATCGTGGCACTGATTGGCCTGAAGAATGTCATTGTCGATCTGACCACCGAAAGCATTGGGTGGGTTGACCCCGACATAGGTCTGATTCAGGCCATCAGTCGAGGCAGCCGGCGGCAGACCATCGCCTTTAACCCATTCACTAAAGATGACGGTGTTGCTAGTCCCGTCAATGAACGTGGCAAGGGTCACAGTCTGCTGGGCCTGAATCCCGCCGAGGATGCCGGCGGCACCATCAAACCGAGATCCAGGTGTCTGGAGGGCCGCGACTATCTCAGGGAAATAGGCTGGACCGTTTACACGACCACTGTTCGGGCCGGTGAAGGGGTTGGTGCCAACGTTGAAAGGGTAGCTAAAGCCACCAATCAATTGAAGCGGTCCCCCTGGGAAAAAGCGAATCCCGGTGAGATTCCCTTGACCTTCATCCGATGGACACAGAAAAGCGTCGATCTGATTGGCAACGACCGTTGCATTGGCAACCGTCCAGTAGCTTCCGTCACCGGTGGAGCCAGGTAGAGCATCCCCAACGATGTTCCCGCCTCCGCCCCATCTTTCGCCGAAACCGAAATTGATCGCGTCGTAGATTGCTCCCTGCTCGAGAAATGGTAACAGTCGCGAGTGGATCGACCACTGCTGGCCAGCATTGGTTCCACTGGGATGAAAGTCACCCGGAGCAAAACAAATCATGACCGGCGGGAGCGCCGAAGTCGAGCTTTCATAATTGGCCATGGCCAGGCCGATTTGCTTGAGGTTGTTCTGGCACTGAGCGCGGCGGGCGGCCTCGCGGGCCGATTGCACCGCCGGCAATAGTAGCGAGATCAGGACAGCGATGATCGCGATCACCACCAGGAGTTCGATCAGAGTAAAGCCGGACGAACGTGTCTTTGCGGACAAATTTCTCATCATGAACACGACCCTTAGTTATGGACAATCAAGGAGTAGAGCGAGTGTGAAAATCGTTCGGTCCCGGCACTCCACACGGGATCGTTCAAAGTCTGGCGAGCCGATATTCAGTAATCGAACCTGCCGAGCACGAAGTTCCAACCGGTACTAACGAATGGAACAGAAAGGACAACGAGCACTCACTCGGCCAGGTTAGGCTCGGCGATTAGTATCGCATGAGACCGTAATGAAGACGGGACAAAATGACCCTAAGCATTCCGCGAATATCCGTCAAGCAGGGATGGAATGACAGGAGTTAATTTCCAGAACAACCTCGAGAAAATCTTACCAACCCCCAGAAAAATCAGTGTTATGACTGAGATCCTTCATCCTCTGACGCCTGTCGAACGGAAAGGAACCTCAGACGTTGCAAGATTAAGTTTCGACGAATGACACACCAGGAGGCATCGATATCGTGCCAAAAAAACTGGCAATCACCAAAGCTATCGCCCGATAGTTTACCGACCTGCAAACACATCAACCCTTAGAATCGACGGGTTCCTTTCGACCCAACCGGACGCTCATGGATCCTACTTGATTTTAGTGCTAAATTTGGAATTATTCTGTTAATATCGATTAATGGAAGCGGGTGAATCCGGCCATTACGCTTCCCTAAACTACACTACGAGAAAACGAATTCGCTAAGCTAGCAATGCATTGCAATCCCCCCATGGACCGGGAGGGGGATCGCATCATAGGTGGGTACAATCACACAAAACTGTGTGAGCATCTCATGCCAAATTAGTTGAGTTGGCAATTACAATTGTAAAATTGACCGACCAGTAGTCAGTTTTCTTGCTGCTCTCGCTCGAAGTATTCCTCCATGCTCTCCGGAGCATCTTCAGGGACGGTCGATTCCATGGAGCTGAGGCCTTCATCATTGGGATTGCTGCCGCATCCAGCCAAGGTAGTCGAAAGCCCGAAACCACAGAGTAGGGCCACCAGTAAACGAAGACCTAACGAGTGAAAAAACGAACGCATCGGTCTCTCCAAAGTTAAGTGTGTGACGATCTACAATGCCGGCGCAGGACGCGAGCCCTTGAGCTTCGAAATGCGTGGAAGCGTCGAACATCGATGGGACAAAACTCGGTTTGTCTCGGATTACCATATTTCTGCAAACGATGGAGCGTCAACCCATCTCAGCGAAGCTTGACTTCAGCTGTTCCTACGTTCGAGCCGAACAAAGCTTGTCGGTTCGACAACTAGCATTCAACCCGTTTCGAACGTCGAGTCGCTCATTTTATCCCGTAGCGCGTCGCGAAGCATCCATAGCGTGCCCAGTGCCACAAAGAGAGTTATGCTCAAGTGCGCAAGCATCCGTGCCCAGAAGTCCTGGGAATCCGCATTACCATGGGCGTAAGGATGGCTCGTCTGGGCAGTTGCGAACAGAATCCCGCCAAGGATGTCGTAGAGGAAGGTGCCGAAAATCACCCCAAGGATCCCGCCGATCGCTGCCAGCGGCGCCCGCTTCCAGCCAAGCAGACCGATGCTCAGGGCAAGCGATCCAGCCACCCCTGCCGCCATCCACATGCCGCAATGGATCAAGATTCCACCCAACAGGTCGTTGGCGTACGCCTGCGGATTAGCCTGCAGGGCCTTCTGAAACATCAAGGCTAAGAAGTACGTCGCGGTGCCACCACCGAGCGCTCCGACAAACAAGCCAATCAATGGTCCAAACACCCAACGACCCGCTCTTGGGATTCCGTAAACTGATCCCAAAAGACCTAGGCCGAGCCCGAGTAATCCACCTAACGCCGTGTAGCTGATCACGGCCGTCCAGAGTTCCGCCTCAAACATCTGCCGCTTCACTTCAGCCGTCGACGTCTCAATAGCTCCTTGGGTCTCCTCATCCATCTGGAAGGAAGGTTCCAGACCGATGAGAGCACCTTCACCGATCCCCCAACTGGCCAGGCCGCAAATCGCCGCCACACTGATGAGGGCGATCGAGAAACCTCGATAGGACCGTGCCGCTTTGGCCATCGGCTGCCCAGTAGGTGCGGCGGTCGTCAGAGATCGATCAGCGGTTGGTGGTGTGCTGGCCGTCGGTTCGGAACCGTATTTTGGGGTTTCACTCATTATGGAGTCATCCCTCGTCGTCGTACCGCAACACACCCGCGAACTGTTCGTCACGCTGGCGTGGACTTGTCCAACCTTGACGAAAGACTCGAAGCCACAGGCAGCCGCCCCCTCACCCAACAAAGCGTTATGGTCGGAAGTGTCGCCGTGATCCCAATAATTTCGCAAGGCCTGGATTCGTGTTGCCTCACACGTCAGGGAGTGCCAACGTGTAACCTAGGCAACAGCATATCCAGATGCTCCGCGAGTTTCAAACCACGCCCGTCATTTCCTCGCGAACCCCACACATTCGTGGCGGCTGCGACTTTGTTAGATAACCTGTAGTCAAACGAGTCGAGAGCAAGGAGATTCCCTGCAATCTACCTGGCTATCCGGTTTCTCCGACCTCGCCAGCGACGCGTTGGGCTTGGTCAAGGGTGAACTGCCCTTCATAGAGGGCGCGGCCGACAATGCAACCGGATAGCGGGAGTGGAGCAAGCCTGCGAAGGTGATCGAGGGTCCCGACGCCTCCGGAAGCGATGACGGGTGCCCGGACAGCACGTGCCAGGGCCTCGGTGGCCTCGACGTTGGGACCGTCCAGGGTGCCGTCGCGAGCAATGTCGGTGTAGACGATCGCGCCCAAAGGCAGGTCGTCGAACTGCACCGCTAGCGTGGTCGCCTCGACATCGGAGACATCGAGCCAGCCTTCGGTGGCGACGCGGCCGTCTCGAGCATCGAGTCCTAGCACGAGCCGGTCCGGATAGCGTTGGATCATCCGACGGAACCAATCGGGATCCTTGAGGGCCTGCGTACCGACGATGACGCGACTCAGGCCGGCCCGATCAAGCCATGACTCGAGGGTGGCCTCGTTACGGATCCCACCGCCGAGCTGGCAGGGGACGTCGACCGCCTCCAGGATCGCGTCGACGGCCTCCAGGTTGACCGGTCGTCCCTCGCGGGCGCCGTCGAGGTCGACCAGATGGATCCTCGTGGCTCCCTCGTCCTGCCAGCGACGGGCCATGACCGCCGGGTCGTCGCCGAAGACAGTCTCTTGCGCGAAGTTGCCCTGGCGGAGCCGAACACAGCGTCCACCCCGAAGATCGATCGCCGGAATGATTTGCATCGAGTCCTCGTCGGTAACCGGAAACCATCCGAAAGCGTCACGACGGATCGCATGGCAGGTCGACGCCTTTAGATCTTGGCAAAGTTGGCATACATGGCCAGCCCGACCCGCTGACTCTTCTCGGGGTGGAACTGGGTGGCGATGAGGTTGTCCTGCCAGACGGCCGCGACGAAGGGGACGCCGTAGTCCGATTCGGCGGCCACGCAGGAGCGCTGATCCGGAACGACGTAGTAGGAATGGACGAAGTAGACGTAGGGCTGATCGGGCAACCCCTCGAAGAGCGGGGCCGGCTCGGCGAACCGGAGGGTGTTCCAACCCATGTGGGGGACTTTGAGGCCGGGCTGGTGGGCAAACCGCTCGACGCGCCCGGAGATCAGGCCGAGCCCGGTGTGCTCGCCATCCTCGAAGCTGCGGTCGAAGAGCAGTTGCAGTCCGAGGCAGACACCCAGGCAAGGCTTGCCGGCGTGATACGACTCAACAAAGGCTGTGGCCAAGCCAGTCTTGCGGAGTTGAGCGATCGCCTCATCGAAGGCGCCCACCCCGGGAAGAATCACCTTGTCGGCACGACGAACCTGATCGGGATCGGCGGTAATCGTCGCCTCGTGACCAACGGTCTCCAGGGCTTTCTGAACACTCCGAAGATTCCCCATCCCGTAGTCGATGATCGCGATCATGGCGCGTCGGGCTCGTTTAGCCCTCTCCAATGGGTGCAGATCTGCAAGGCTACTCGATCGTGCGAAAATCGGTGGTCTTGATGCAACAAGCGAGATCGGGATGCGGAGCTGGATTAAGCACGAAGGGACAGACCTGTATCGAACTTGGTTCGCGATGGTATCGTCGAACTGAATTGGGAAGTTCGTCAACGGGTTGTCTGGGTGAGTGCTCCGAGCTTTCGAGGCTTCCAAGAGATTCGGGTCGGAGGCAGATCGGAACGGTCCAGGCGAAGGCCGACATCACCGTCCTGGACGCGAAACAAGGGTCGCTCCCGGGCGTCGTCTGGAACGGTCCAGGGCGAAGAGGATTCTCGTCGGCCGGCATCGCTGTTGATCTGAACACGGGGCGGGATCTCGCGGATCTCGCCGACTTGGGAGTTTCCAATCAAGCCAGGACGTTGGGGCGGTCGTTCCGAACTGATCCGGGTCGCATCATCCCGAAGCGGTGCTGAGCCGTAGTTGATCCGGTCCGCAAGGTACTCGTTCTGTTCCTCGCTGGCAATCAATTGACTCCGGAGCCGGTCGTTGTCGGATCGGGTCTGGAGTAGTTGACGTCGAAGCTCATCACGATCGCTCTGCACCTGACTCAGCCGAGCTTTGAGCGTCCCTTGGGAATCGAAGGCTCCGAAGTCGAGGAATCGGGAAGAGCCGCCAGTGGATTGGCAACCGCTCAGCACGATAAGGCCGAAGATCGCGATGTGGAGGATCGCCAACCGTGCCAGGCTCATGGGGAGACTCCTCGAGATTAGAAAGTGCTTGGAACGATCACCCTCCGGGGATCGCCCATCGGCGACGGATCGCGAAGACCTGTGTCTGGACCCGTGTGGTGACGGGGACAGCGCGGGACATAGGCAAAATCGGTCGAAGGCAGTCCCAAGATCCGGGAAAACCCAAGCAAGTCACGTTCGTTCTTTATCATGACTGATGCGACGGGGAGAATCCTTCCGTTTTGGCGGCGTAATCGGGCGGTGGTAGGTCGTCGTCCAAAGGATCTCGATCCCGAGCCGGCTTGTCGGACGAATCGGAGTGCTCACCTTCAGAATCGTGCCCACCGCGACGGGCCTGACGGAGGGCGCGGACGAGGGTCATGGCCAGGGCCGAGACCGCCGCACCGATGAGGACACTGACCAGGATCACCCAACCGGCTGAACTCTCGACGCTGCCGATTCCGAAGGGGAACCGGACGGTCAACTGATCGTCGTTGGCCCAGATGAACCAGCCCAGCAGGCCCAACAAAATCGCCAGCAGGACCAATCGACGATAGGCCCAGAGGTTGCGGAAGATCGCCTTGTGGCGTTTGCGGTAATAGGGGAACGACTTGGGCATCAGCCTGAAGCTCCCAAAAGGCGGATAGGATCAGATCGTCGAAGCATCGCCTCAGCGATCGGAAGGTGCGATCTGGCCCGTCCCGTCAGCGCCAAATGAACACCAGAACGCATCGGGCATCTCGCAGGACACTACAGGACTGGCCGCGACTCACCCCCGACTACGGCATCGCGAAGTAAGCCGGCCAGGAAGGACAGGACCTCGAACTGGTCGGAGGCCCAACCTGGCCAGAGTCGCGGCCAAATCAACATCAGTATCAATGCGCCGGCTCCCAAATAGGGTCCGAAAGGAAGTTCGCGATCGGAGCTGCGGATCTTGAGACCCCGCCACCATTTCCACAGTTTTCGGACGAATTTGGTCAAGGCCTGAGCCAAGCCTAAGAACGAGGCTAACGGAAACGTCAGCACGACGATCTGCCAACCCAAGAACGCGCCGATGAGGGCCATCAAGTCAGCGTCGCCCAGTCCCATGGCTTCACGGCGGAAGATCAATGAGGCGACGCTCCGTAGGATCCGGATCGACCCGTAGCCAACAAGGGCCCCCAAAGCCGAATGCCCTAGGCCGCCCAGCCAGGTCTCGGCGCGCATCGGCTCAGGACGGACCTCAGGGAAGATTGTCCCGAAGAGCAGCCCCAAGGCCACACCGCAGATCGACAGCGGGATCGGAATGATGAGGTGATCGTAATCGATGAAGGCGGTGGTCACCAGGATTGTTGCGAGGATGGCGAACTGGCCAACCAATAGGATCGTGGACAGTTTCGGCGAAGCGAAGCCGTGACCCAGCCCGACCACAGAGAGATACGTGACTGCACAAAGCGAGGCGACGGATAGCTCGATAATTGCGTCGCGTCGAGGTCGAACCGGCTCACCACAAGATGCGCAGTCACGCCCAACGAACCAGCGGAGCATCGGGATCCGTTGAATCGTCGACCAGGGATTCCGACACGACGGACATCTTGGGCCGGGCCAGAGTACGCTTTGTTGCCAAGGGAGCCGGGCGACGCAGCGGGTGGCGAACGTGCCGACGAAGAGCCCAATCAGAAACAGGCCCAGAGTCCAGGCGGCATGAAGGATCGGCGGGCCGATCGTCGACGGCACGAGGTTTCCTCCCAAGGGTGCAGTCCAGGGGGTGGACCGATTCGATCCGAGGCGATCATGGTTGTGGGACCGGCTCAGTCGTTGGGGTCCTGGTCCCAGTGTCAGCTCCAGGTGGATCTCCGTAACGTTGCCTCCAGAAGGCGGCGATGTCACGGGCAACGTCGAGGCTGGTCCGTTCGGTGGTGTCGATGACCAGATGTGCAGTCCGTCGGTAGAGCGGCGTCCTCAGGGCCAGGACTTCGTGAACCTCGTCAACGGTTCCCCGCGCGGTGAGAGCCGGTCGGGCCTGGGGTCCACGGGCGCTTCGTGCTAGTCGACGAGCCAGGATCGAGGCATCCGCTCGGAGCCAAACGACCCATCCAAAACGTCGGAGAGAGCGTCGACTGGCCTCGCGGAGAATCGCCCCGCCGCCGGTAGCCAGGACGCACGGAGATTGATCCGGCCTGGTCAGTTCAGCCAGGACCTGCTCCTCCCAGTCGCGAAAGACCGCCTCGCCCTGCTCCTCGAAGATCTGGCGGATCGGCCGCTCAGCCTGTTTCTCGATCTGCTTATCCGAATCGTAGAACGGAATCCCCAACCGTTCGGCCAAGAGCCGACCGACGGTCGACTTGCCGGTGGCTCGGTAGCCGATCAGGATCACGCTCTTGGGCTCTCCTCGGGATATCGGAGGGGATCTGTCTTCGCGGGGAGACGATCCGGCCGAAAGGTTGGGACCGGTCATGGGTCGCTCACCGGCGAGAGGGCGCGTACAGCAGCCTCACGCATTTGTTGGACCGGAGCTGGCTGGCCGGTGAAAAGCTGGGACTGGAGGGCTCCCTGACGGATGAACATCTCCAGGCCCGAGATCGTCAAGGCCCGGTGGTCGTGAGCCAGCTTCAACAGCAAGGTGTTCTCCGGGTGGTAGATTGTGTCGAAGACGATCTGTCCGCTCTTGAGTCCCGCCGGCGGCATCGGCGACTCGTCGACGACCGGATGCATCCCCACCGGCGTGCAGTTGATTAAGAGGTCATTGGCCACAGCAGCCCGTTGCGACCAGTGGACGACCCGGCAGCCCATCTCCTCGGCCAGGGCCTGAGCACGCTCCTCGGTCCGATTGGTGATCGTCACGCCGACACCACGCCGCATCAGGCCGACGATCAAGGAACGAGCCACCCCACCGGCGCCTAGGATGAGGGCCTGGCGGTCCTTCAAGGCCGAGACGACCCCATCCTCGTTGGTACCGCCAGCCTCCCGCTCTAGGGCGTCCATAGCCGCGCGATAGTCGGTGTTGTAGCCGACCCAGACGTCATCCTCGTCGATGATCACCGTGTTGCATGATCCGGTTGATTCGACGGCGTTCTCACGCGCCGTCAACCTCGAGAGAATCGCCTCTTTGTGCGGGATCGTCACACTGAAGCCTCGGAAGTGAAGCCACTTCAGCGTGTCGAGCGAAGCCTCCAAGGTCTCCGGTGGGATGTGGAGAGGGACGTAGACGGCATTGATCTCTAAATGGCGGAAGGCAGTGTTGTGGATGACCGGACTAAGGCTGTGCATGATCGGCGAGCCGATGACGGCATAGATGTCGGTTTCGGCATCGATCTTCTCGTAATGGTAAGTCTCTTGCAGGTCCTGATAGTGAAGCATTCCCGGGGCAAAGATTCGGTCGCGATTGTATCCAGCGTACGTCCAAGGAGCCCCATATTTGGCACCCAGGATCCGAGTAAAGACACCTAGGCCCTCCTGTTGGGGGGGATCAATCGCGATCCCTATGGCCGGCACGGTCGACATGGCGGCCTCGTCGAGGATTCGCGAGGCGTCCTCAACGGAGTGTGCGACTGCGGCAAACTTAATGACATCTGGATCTAATTTCTTCATCTGTGAGACGATCTGATGGAGGTCCTCCGGCGTCTCTTGGAGGTTATGGTAGCTGACGACCCGCTTGGTCACCCCATAACGAGGGATCTTTGCGGCGATGTCATGCTCCAGGTCGACGTACTCGACGCCGGCGAGGATCGCTTCTCGGATCAAGCGGAGCCGACGCTCCTCGGTGCCGCGCCAAAGCCCCCCGTCGGGTCCTCGTCGTATCGTGAAAATGATCGGGGTATGCCGCGTGGCCAGCAGCCTCGCCAGATCAGGATCCGACCGCAGCAGATCAACACGCAGCTCGACTAGGTCAACGCCGTCTTGGGCGGCCTGCTGCCATTCCTCAAGCAAGCTGCTATGGCGTCCCCGTCCGATCGTCACACAGATGACAGCCATGATGGATGCCTGACCCCTTCGCTCACCTTGATGACAAGGCCGATCTCAGCATGGAACAGCGCCCTCGGTTCCTGATTCGGATCCGATTCGTGATCGATGGCCCGGTCGAACCTCCAACTCAGTTTACCAAGTCGAATGATCCGCTGCCGCGATCAGTCTGAACAATCCCGATCTCTAGGCCGAGCCGCTCGATCGGTTCTGTCTAGAAATCTCCTCTGAGGAAAACCACCCGGAAGGCTTCGGCCTAGATCCGACCGAAGCGGCGTTCCAGTTCCTGCTTGGTAAAGATGAGAGCGGTTGGCCGTCCGTGGGGACAATGATGCGCATGGGCGACGTGATCGTGTTGCTTGAGCAGCTCCTCGATTTCATCGGGCTTGAGCCGCTGGCCCGCCTTGATGGCCGCTTTGCAGGCGATCATGTTAATAACATCTTCGAGCAGTTCATCGGCCTCGACATGGTGTTCGGGCTGGGCACTGAGCGTTTCTGCGAGATCGCGGAGGACAAGCTCGGGGGGAACTTGACCCATTAGGATCGGCACAGCGATGACGGCGACTACGCCCGGCTCGGATCCAGCCTCTAAGTGCAAGCCTAGCTTGGCTACCTCGTCTCGGCGCTGCAAGACCTCGGCCGACTCCTCTGGACCCAAGGCGACCTCTTCAGGGATTAACAGCCGTTGCGATTCGACCTGGCCGGTGGCCAAACGTTGGCGGAGTTCCTCGACAAGGATTCGCTCGTGCAGGGCATGCTGATCGATGACGACCATGCCGTCAGAGGTCTCGACCACCAGGTAACTGTCGTGCAGTTGTAGGGCCTTCGTCATGCCCCTCGAGGCCAGAAATCGGTGCTCGTCCATCTTGGAGGCTTGGACCGGACCAGGGTCCTCAATCTGGTCGGAAGAAACCCTTGTTGTTCCGGAATCGACGAACTCGTCGAATGCAGAGGCCGGTCCCGAGACGGTCGATACTTCGGGGAATGTGGCCGAGTCAGGGCCAAACCGATCGAATGCGGGCCGGGTCCGCGATTCATTGTGAGAACGACGCTCCACATCAGTGCTGATCGACGATCCGTCGGTGGTAAACCAACTGGCGACCTCACGACGATCGGGTCGCAATCCGCCTAGAGAATCTGAACGTTCGTCCGGAAAAGTCCCTGGACGCGCCAAGCCGTCTTCGACCTGAGGGTATCCAATCGAGGATGCAGGACCAGCACCATTTGGATCCGGAACCCGAGACGCCATTGTTGCCGAGCGATCGTCGGTCGAACCCGTTTCTGTGTGCGGTGCCTGGAGCTTGGCATGTAGATCGCTAGCCAGGAACGTCTCGCGGAGTGTAGAGAGCAATTGACGGTAGATCCGCTGACTTTCCAGGAATCGGACCTCGATCTTGGTCGGATGAACGTTCACGTCGACCTGATCAGGCGGGATTTCCAAGTTCAAGAAGGCGATTGGGACCCGGCCAACCATCAAGAGCCCGCGGTAGGCTTCGGCCAATGCATGGCTCAACGCACGGTCACGCACATAGCGACCGCCTAAAAACAGGTACTGCATCTTGGAGCTGGTCCGGCTCTCTGATGGGTCGGCCACATAGCCCCAAAGATGGATGTCTTCCTGCTGGCTCTCGACCCAGATCAGCTTCTCGGCCAACCCGCGTCCAAACAGGGTCGCCACCCGCTCGGTCAGGCGAGCCACCGGCGGCAGGTCGTAAACGACCTTCGATCCGGAGCGCATCGTCATATGCAGGGTCGGATGGGCCAAAGCAATCCGAAGGAACGTCTCCGTCACGTGGCTCGACTCGGTCGCATCGGTCTTCAAATACTTGCGGCGAGCCGGAATCTTCCCGAAGAGGTGTCGGACCTCCATGATCGTGCCGACTGGACCGGAGGCCTCCTCGACCGAGCCGACGATGCCCTCTTCAACATAAACGGCGCGGGCTAGGTCGTCCTCCGCTCGCCTCGTCTGGCAACGGACTTGCGCAACCGAGCTAATCGCCGCCAGCGCCTCGCCTCGGAAGCCGAGCGTCCGGATCTGTCCAAGGTCTTCCTCTGTTGACAGCTTGCTAGTGGCGTGGGCGCGAAAGGCCAACATGAGGTCGTCCTCATCCATCCCCACCCCATCGTCGGCGACCCGGACCAGGTCCTTGCCGCCCCGCTCGACGCTCAGCTCGATCCGCGAAGCTCCCGAGTCGATCGCGTTTTCCAACAACTCCTTGACCACCGAGGCTGGACGTTCGACCACTTCGCCGGCGGCGATCTTGTTGATCATCGATGTCGACAGTTCGCGGATCGCACCCAATCGACCGCCCTCCATCCAGGCACCCACCGACTCTGTACGCATGGCCGACGAACCGGTCGTCGGACCCTACGAGTGACCTTGAAGTATAACGCCCCGCCGAGAAACCAGGTCCGCGACCCGAGCCTCGACGCAGCAGGACAAACTCGTTCTCTGCATGGTGAGTCTCGAGCAGACCTCAGCCTTAAGTCACACTCAAAGCCGAAATGGGGCCTAGCAAGACACCTGGTGGCTGCGACAATATCAAGCCGACAAACGAACACTATCACGCTATGCGATCTCGCGAAATCTTCCTTTCAGCATCTCCCAAGCCGATCCTGGGGGAGTAGAGAATCTTAAATCGCGCGTCCCAGCCAGTTTGGACGGCGCAGGATCCGGTGTCGAAAGAGAGAATCCGGACAACGTCTAGGGCGCGAGGACAAGGTTTGGCTAACCTAGCGGATCGAGTTAACGTAGGAGGATCCAAATTGCCGTCACATGAACTATCACTAAGAAGTTCCGGGCCGTCTTCTCGTAACACGTTGCTACACGACGGAACTGCTTCAGATCACCGATCAGACGCTCCACCTTGCTCCTATCCTTGGATCAATGCGTGTCGTAATCCCGGGGCGTCGTCCGATCCTGGCGGGGCGGGATGACGGCCTCGGTCCCCGACTGAGACAAGGTTTCCACAAACGCATCGCTATCATAGCCCTGATCAGCGATAACATGCTCGGCCTCGAAGTCTTCGACTAACCTCGCGGCGTGAGCGATGTCGAAAGCCTCAGATTCGGTGACAGGAAACGGCACCGGGTTGCCCAACGCATCGCTGGCCACAGGGAGTTTGGTCCCAGATCCGCCCCGCGACCGGCCGAGAGCTTCATCGCCTGAGAAACCGCCCGAGCCTAGAATTTTTTTGGGCCCCAGCGGCCTGGGAATCACCCCGCACCGTCGTGCTGTTGATGATTAACCGCTCGAGATCGGGATCGCTCAAGGTGTCGACGACGGCCTTCCAGATCCCCTTCTTAACCCAGCGGTCGAAGCGACGCCAGACACTGTTCCAGCGTCCGTACTCGGTCGGCAGGTCTCTCCAGGGCGCGCCGGTCTTGGCGATCCAAAGCACGGCGTTGACGAACTGGCGGTTGTCGCGCGCGACTCGCCCGAGTTGTCCGGGTTGCCCCGGGAGCAGGTCCTTGATTTGGTTCCACTGAT
Organism: uncultured Planctomycetia bacterium; assembly: GCA_964609385.1. Classification (GTDB taxonomy): domain Bacteria; phylum Planctomycetota; class Planctomycetia; order Isosphaerales; family Isosphaeraceae; genus CAZSSM01. Next base: position 36,370 of record CAZSSM010000043.1, on the reverse strand, counting down.
CATCGTCAAGCGTATGGTGTACGATCATGCGAAGGCTCCGTCCTGCGAGTGAATGATCTCCTAGATCCTACAGAATTCCCAAGCTTTGTCCACATGGCCTAGTCCGTGAGGGAATGTCCTCGTCGATGACCAGTGGTCACCACCTAGTCGTGCGTGGACCATCATGGACGCGAAGTCCCTGGAGGGTCTGATCCTAAAGAGCGGATGCCCGAGTGGGGCGAAGAAGGGCGCGAATCAAGATTTGTGGATGTTACTGCACAGCTTAATGCCTATCAAAACACTTACACAAAAGACGTTTACTATACAATTAGAATGCAACCTATCGATAACTTAAGAAACTAACACGATCCTTTACTCTTAAGCTCCGATTGCCGTCAGGCAAAACCATTTCTAATTTTCGACATCGTTTCAAGGTGGGCGACTCTGGAGACCAAGACTTACCGACCAGTACCTAAAGATCCGGACCTCTGTGAACATGCAGAGCATTTATCACACACAAGAAACAACTGCTTTTACTTGTATCCTTTGTCTCTTAAGAATTCTGAGTGACGTGAGACAACTCGAGGATCTTCCCAACGACGTCGACTTCAGAAACAAGTGGAATTGGTCAGGGAATGCCGATTGCGTTGGGTCCCGAGACAGAACTGGAGGGCGGATTGATCCGCGTGGTGAATATTACCGGAACTAGACGGGCGGGGAAAACCCATCGACCCCAATCGTCAAGAAATCGAACAACGGACAGACTCCCAACAAATCGGTTCCATCGATGAACTCGACCCTCCAGATTTTGCCGAGGCTATCCAGGATGAACCAGAGCTCTCTGTTTTTCTGACACGACCGCCAATAATCGGTAGAAATCATCGCATATCCCTCGAAAGCAGCGAAGATCAGCCACTTTCTGCGATCGGTCGGTGTCGGTCTGGTCCAAGCGACCTGTTGCCCAGACCGGATCGACGATTAGGCTAGGGTTCTCGGTTCCTAGGTCCCGTCGACGCTTCGGGGCACGTCCGCGTTAGGACCACAGAACGGTCTGTTCGAGACACGACATTGATCCCGTCAACCCCTTTTGCAGACGGACCATACCATGAGTTACGTTTCGCGCGGCCGTTCACCGATGAGCGGCCCGGACAACCTGGATCGGATCCTTCCCTACCTGCCGGTGGCCATCGCCGTCCTGTTGGGTCTGATCCTGGCCACCAATGCGTTCTACACGGTTCAACCTGAGGAGAAGGCGGTCGTCTTCCGATTCGGAAAATACGCCTCGACGACCTCCTCGGGCCTGCACTTCAAGATCCCGCTGGTCGATCGGGTCGTCAAAGTCAACATCGCCGAGCACAGCCTTCGACTGCCCTATGGGGTAAACGAAGCGGAGGCCGACCCGGCCGATAGCCTCTCGTCGCAGCGCTCGACGAACATGAACGAGGGCGACACCCTGATCCTCACCGGCGACCTCAACACCGCCGCGGTCGAGTGGACCCTCACTTGGAAGGTCACCACACCGCAGGAATACGTCGTCCGATTCCCCAACGCCCAGACCGATGAGTTTGCCAACAACCTGATCACCAACATCTCGCGGAGCGTGATGAACCGGTTGGTCGGCGACTACTCGTTCGACGAGGTGCTCAACCGCGAGCAGAGCGCTATCGCAGACGGGGCGCGTGATGAGATCCAGGAGGTCTTGGACGGTTACCAATGCGGCCTGTCGATCTCGTCCTTGCAGATGCAGCGGGTCCGCGCTCCGCTACGGGTCCGTCCTGCCTTCGACAACGTCGTCGCTTCGATTCAAGAGAAGCAGAAGTACGAGAACGAAGGTGAGGCGGAACGGAACAAGTTGCTCCCAGAAGCCCGCGCCGAGAAGGATCGGATCATTCGTGAAGCCGAAGGTTATGCCGATCGACGCCGTGCCGAGGCCAACGGCGAGATCGCCGCGCTTCGCGCACAGGCCGAGGCTTACCTCAAGGCGCCTGATGTGACCCGGCGACGGCTTTACCTGGAAGCAATGCAAGAGGTCCTTTCTAAGATCGGCGGCAAAACAATCCTCGACGCCGGTGTCGGGCGCCAGGTGATCCCGCTCCTGCCCATCAACCCCGATCCGTCGGCAACTCCAAGCGGCAACCCCTTGTCCCGATTCAATCGCTCCGCAGGAGGATCCAACTGATGAGCCCTGTCAAACGCGCCCTCTACATCGGTCTGAGCCTGCTCATCCTGGCCGCAATCCCCCTGGGCGGCACCATCTTCTACACTGTCGACGAACGAGAGATGGCCGTGGTCATTCAGTTCGGTCAACCTGTCTCAGCCAAGACCGAACCGGGCCTCTACATGAAATTGCCCCTGATCCAGGAGGTCCGTCGACTGCCCAAGACGTTTCAGTACATCGGTGAGGGCAGCAAGAATCTCTCGAACAATGCCACCTCGGTCAACACGATGAAGCTCTCGGACATCACGACTGCCGACGGCAAGAAGATCGAGGCGACGATCTGGGCAGTCTGGCGGATTACCGACCCGATCCAGTTCATCCGAACCCTCCGTACGGTGGAGAACGCCGAGAGCCGGGTCAAGCAGTTCGTCCGCAGCAATACCCGCGTAGTACTGACCAGCAACGACCTGGCCGAGATCGTCCGTAGCACCGACCGCGAAATGCGACTCTCGATCGGTTTACCCGAATCGGCTCTGGAGAACACTGAAAGCGAACAGGTCAATTTGTCGATGGGCTCGGAGGCTATCCAGTCGATCGAGAAAGGTCGTAAATCGCTCACCCAACAGATCCGACAGAACGCTGAGCAGGCCTTGCGAACTTCAGCTGAGAGCAGCTCCTCCAACGGCGGCGGGGATTCCGGATCGCGCGGAATCGAGCTTGTCGACATCGGTCTCGCTCGAATCGAGTTCGTCGAGCAGGTTCGGAACGCCGCCTTCGAACGGCTCATCTCGTTGATGGATGCGATCGCCACCAAGAATCGTTCCGAGGGGGAACAACGTAAGCAGGAGATTATCAACCAGGCAAAAGCTGATGCCGAGCGGATCCGAGGCGAAGGGTCTCAACAGGCCAACATCATCCGTGGTGAAGTCGAGGCCGAAATCATCACCGCGTTCTCCCAAGCTATCGAGGAGTCTGGTGGGTTCTACGACTTCAATCGGACCCTGGAGCTTTACGAAAAGGCCCTGGCCAATGGTGACACTCAGATCATCCTCGGCTCAGACACACCGCTGCTCCGTCTGCTCACTGAGTTCGACAGTCTGCCCAATCCACCCGTCCTGCAGTCGAGTTCTTCGACCATCACGACCGGACGAGACAACGCCAACGCGACCCCAGCTTCTAACACAGATTCAGTAGACGTCACTGACGACACCCAAACGACCCTTGAACTTCCCGATGACCCTTTTTCAGAGACGGACGAGGCCTCGCACTAATTAATTGCCCACCATATCAAACACTTTACCTACGCAAGAGCACCGGATGTACCGTCCGATACGGAGCTGTCCTTGATCGATCCGGATCCACGAACTTATGACCCTCTCGGAAACGTGCTGACCAGGCATGCTGGAAAGCCCGATCCGTTGAGGGCATAATCCGCCCGTCGATCCTCAGGATACCCTGGATGTCGACTCCCCGAATCTGCTAGGGTAATCGAATTGATCACTCATAATACCATGCCCGATCCTGCACCAGTCCCTTTCGCCAACCATTGTTTCAGACTTGAACAACTTCGGTCATCCTAGTCCTTTAGTCTCCCCTGACCTACAGCCCTGGAGATCTCCCAAGGGCATCGTGTATCTCCTGATACACAGGAAGTCGACGAATCTGTTCTACTGATCATTAGTTCCTCCACGTTCTCCCTCGGCGAGAAGACAGGCACAGTTTGTCTCGATTGACCATGTCAATTCAGATTAGATCTACCATGTCCACATCGGCTCAGATTCCAACGTGAACTACAAGGCCATGCTGACCGTACCGGTCGGCAAGTCCAGATTGCACCTCAACGCCCTCGGCAGTGCTGGAACATCGTCTTTCTGTTGACGCTCGAATGCTCCCCGGAAAGAGTTGGTCGACGACCCTGTGATCTGATCAACCTGTTCGGCGGGTCAATTGTCTGACTCTGCTCACCCCCGCTGCATCGTCCCATTGAGGAGTCTTTGTCGATGAGTCTTGCCTCGCGTCAACGACAGTCGTTCCGGATATATCCGGTCCTGGATCGCCTCGAGGAACGCGTTGTGTTGGCCACCGTGAGCTTTGAAGCCCCCTCGACCGTCGCCGCAGGCGAACGCTTCGATGTCGATGTCGTCCTGGACACCGAAGGCGAGGTTGTGACCGCTCCGTTCCTGCTGACGATCACGCTGGACGTGCTCTTTGAAAACGACCACCTCAACTTTGTGGACGTTGAGCAGGGGCCGTTCCCGTCCGGGTTCGGACCGCTTTTGGGCGCCCCGTTCTTCAACTATCCGGTCTTTGGCGTCAACACCCCGCCCGAGAATACCGTCGCGATGATTGCTGGCAACGTGGGAGAGGCACCGCCCAGTATGGAAGGGCGCGGCGTTTTCGCGACGATTACCCTGCAGGCCCGCACTGGGATGCCCGATGGGACAGTGACCAACCTTGACATCGGCCGCAACGTTGTGGCTGACATGGTCGACTTCTTCACAGTCATCCCTGCGACCTTGACCATCTCGGGACAGTCTGATCCGGTCAGTCAGGATCCGCAAGGGAACTTAATCGTCCTGGGCACCGATGAGGATGACACGATTCTCTTTAGCGCCGAGACCCGAAGTGCGGTGACCCTCGACTATAACGACGAACTCTTCGGTCCCTTCGATCTCCGCGATCGAACAATCGAAGTCCAAGCCGGCGCGGGTGACGATGTGATCCAGGCCAACAACATCGGTTTGATCGATGTGATCGTCTTCGGCGGCGAAGGCAACGACAGCATCGATGGCAGCCGAGGCGCCGATCGATTCGTTGGCGGCATCGGCGACGACGTGCTTAACGGTCGAGGCGGAACCGACCTGCTGGAAGGGGGGACCGGCCGCGATACAATCCGCGGCGGTAACGCCATCGACACCCTTTTGGGGGGAGAGGGGAATGATGACCTCGACGGCAACGTCAACAACGATTTGATCGAAGGTGGTTTCGGCGACGACACGCTCTCGGGAAACCGGGGCGACGACATTCTTATTGGCGGGGCGGGTGCCGACCTATTCTTCGGTCGAGGTGGGTCCGATCTCATCGATGGTGGCCAAGGCAACGATACAGCTTTCGGCGGTGGCGGGCAGGACACGATTGACGGTGGCATCGGCAATGACGTTTTGGATGGCCAGAGCGCAGACGACGAAATCCTAGGCAACCAGGGCGACGACCAGCTCGAAGGCGGCAATAACGGCGACACAATCCGCGGCGGCGAGGGGAACGATACGATCAGCGGCGGCCGAGGCACCGATATCCTCTTCGGCGACAATGGCCTGGATGTCTTCCGCGTCGGGGCAGCGGTCGGGAGTGAACCCTTCGGTGACCTGCACAACCTCCGCTTCGTCAACGGGTTCCTCCAGCACCGGACCTTCCGGGGCGGCGACGCCATCGAGAACCTTATCGAGCAGGACCGTATCCTCGGCTTCAGCGTTGACGACGCAGACCAGATCCTGATTGCGACCCTTGGTGGCAACGACACCATCACCATCGATGACGGTGTCGAACTCGGCGGCTCGGTCGATGGAGGCGACGGGATCGACACCGCCCTGATCGACGCGGCCATCCGTGCAAGCTGGATCCTTGTCAACATTGAGCAGGAAGGTGATGATTGATCGATCGCCCTATCTCACGCCGGACCCAATATGCGACGCCAATGAGGTGTCGCGTATTGAGCTTTCAAGTGCCGGATAAGCATCGTATCCATTTGTAGTACTCGATAGATTTAAGCAGTCACACCGGCCTTGTCCTGAACAACGATCTGGACTGGGTCGTAATTGAGGTTGGGCTGGAGCCATTTCTCAACCTCAGCGAGGGGCATACCCTTGCGGGTGGCATAGTCCTCGACTTGATCACGGTCGAGGCGGCTGACGGCGAAGTACTTGGCCTTGGGGTGGGCGAAGTAAATACCGCTGACGCTGGCTGGCGGGACCATCGCGCAGCTCTCGGTTAGGGTGATCCCGATGGCCGGAGCGTCGATCAGTTCGAAGAGCTTGATCTTCTCAGTATGATCCGGGCAAGCCGGGTAACCGAAAGCGGGTCGAATCCCTCGGTACTTGCAGGCGATCAAGCCGTCGTTGTCGAGGTCCTCGTCGACACCGTAGCCCCACTCGCGTCGTGCGCGCTGATGGAGCATCTCGGCGAAGGCCTCGGCGAGTCGGTCGGCTAGGGCCTTGACCATGATCGCGTTGTAGTCGTCGTTGGCCTGCTCGTACTGTCGGGCCAGTTCGAGTTCGCCGAGGCCGGTGGTGACGGCGAAGGCGCCCAGATAGTCGGCGCGTCCCGAGTCGATCGGTGCGATGAAGTCGGCCAGGCACTCGTTGGGCTGGTTCCGCGAGGTCTTCGCCTGACGTCGGAGCATTGGGAACCGCATCCGCTCTGTCTGACGCGACTCGTCGTCGTAGAGCACGATGTCGTCGCCGACCGACTGCGCTGGGTAGAAGCCGTAGACAGCACGGGCGGTCAGGGAACCGTCGGCGATGATCTGGTCGAGCAGGGCGCGACCGTTGTCAAACAGCTCGCGGGCAGCCGGGCCGTAGGTCGGGTGGTCAAGGATCTTGGGATACTTGCCCTTCAGCTCCCAGGTGGTGAAGAAGAAGGACCAGTCGATATAGGGGACCAGGTCGGCGATCGAGACCTCGTCGACGACGCGACGGCCGAGGAATGCTGGGGTCGGGATGTCGACGGTGGCCCAATCAGTAACGATCGAGTTGGCCCGCGCCTCCTCGATTCTCAATAGGGGGCGTCCCTGCTGGTTAGCGTACTGGTCGCGGAGCCGCTCCTGGTCTTCGAGAACCTCGCGAGCGAACTCGTCTTTTCGGCGAGGATCGAGCAGACTGGCCACGACCCCGACGGCACGTGAGGCGTCGAGAACGTGGATGGTCGGGTGTTGATATTGTGGCGCGATCTTGACGGCAGTGTGGTTTTTGCTGGTTGTGGCACCGCCAATAAGTAACGGCTTGTCGATCCCCCGGCGCTGCATCTCCTGGGCAACGTGGACCATCTCGTCGAGCGACGGGGTAATCAGCCCGCTGAGGCCAATGATGTCGACGTTCTTCTCAAGTGCCGTCTGGAGGATCGTGTCAGTTGGGACCATCACGCCGAGATCGATGACCTCGTAACTGTTACAGGCCAAGACGACACCGACGATGTTCTTGCCGATGTCGTGGACATCTCCTTTGACGGTCGCCATAAGGATCCGGCCATTGGTGCTCTGGTCGCCGCTGGCGGCCTTCTCAGCTTCCATGAACGGTTCAAGATAGGCCACCGCTTTCTTCATGACCCGTGCGCTCTTGACAACCTGGGGCAGGAACATTTTGCCCTCACCGAAGAGATCGCCGACGATCTTCATCCCGTCCATCAAAGGACCTTCAATGACCTCGATAGGGCGTCCGAGCTTGTCGCGGGCCTCTTCGGTGTCGCCCTCAATGTAGTCGACGATCCCGTGGATCAGGGAGTGGGCAAGCCGAGCCTCGACCGACCTATCACGCCAAGAGAGATCCTGCTCGCGAGTCTTCTTGGTCCCCTTCACCTGTTCGGCGAAGGTGATCATCCGTTCGGTTGCGTCCTCGCGACGATTCCAAATGATGTCTTCGACATGCTCACGCAAATCTTCTGGCAAATCGTCATAATTGCCGAGCTGTCCGGCATTAACGATTCCCATATCCATGCCGGCCTTAATCGCGTGATAAAGAAAAACGGTGTGGATGGCTTCGCGGACGACCTCGTTGCCACGGAAGGAGAAGGAGAGGTTCGAAACGCCGCCGGAGATCTTGGCGCCGGGGCAGGTCTCTTTGATGATCGCGGTGGCCTCGATGAAGGCCTGAGCGTAGTCGGTGTGCTCCTCCATGCCGGTGGCGATGGCGAGGATATTCGGGTCGAAGATAATGTCTTCGGGCGGGAAGTCGAGTTCCTCGGTGAGGAGTCTATAGGCTCGTTGGCAAATCTCGACTTTGCGCTGACAGACATCGGCTTGGCCGACCTCGTCGAAGGCCATGACGACGACCGCCGAGCCGTATTGGCGGATGATTCGGGCTTTGGCGAGGAAGTCCTCCTCACCCTCCTTGAGACTGATCGAGTTGACGATCGGCTTGCCTTGGACACATTTCAGGCCCGCTTGGATGATCTCCCACTTGGAGCTGTCGATCATGATCGGCAGCCGGGCAACCTCGGGCTCAGTGGCGATGAGGTTGAGGAAGGTTGTCATCGCCTGGGCGCCGTCGAGCATTCCTTCGTCCATGTTGACGTCGAGGATATTGGCGCCGTTGCGGACCTGCTGGAGGGCAACGTCGAGGGCAGCGTCGTAGCGCCCCTCTTTAATGAGCCGAGCAAACTTGCGGCTGCCGGTGACGTTGGTACGCTCGCCGACCATCTGGAAGCCGGACCGATCATTGAGGGTCAGGGGCTCCAAGCCGCTGAAGGTGGCCGTCAGATCAGGGGACGGAGGTACCTGTCGCGGGGGCATGTCGCGGACGGTCTCAACCATTGCGCGGATGTGATCCGGCGTGGTCCCACAGCAGCCGCCGAGGATGTTAAGCCAGCCCTGTTCAGCGAAATCCCTGACTGCCGCGACGGTCTGTTCGGGGGTCTCGGTAAAACCGGTCGGACTAAGCGGGTCGGGCAATCCCGCATTAGGGTAACAACTGAACCGGGTAGAGCTGACCCGTTGGAGTTCGGCCACGTAAGGGGCCATATCGTTGGCACCCAAAGCGCAATTGATACCGACACTGAACGGATTGGCGTGGCGAACAGTCGCCCAGAAGGCCTCGACGGTCTGACCAAAGAGGGTCCGTCCCGACTTGTCGGTGAAGGTCACCGAAATCATCAGGGGGAGGGTGACGCCCTTCTCGCGGCAGACGTCATCGATGGCCACCAGGGCGGTCTTGGCGTTGAGGACGTCGAAAATCGTCTCGAGCAATAGCAGGTCGGAGCCTCCGTCGATGAGACCACGGACTTGCTCCGCGTAAGCCTCATATAGTTCGTCGAAGCTCATACTACGCTTTGAAGGGTCATCAGCGTCGGGCGAGCTGGAGAGACTTTTGGTGGTTGGCCCAATTGCGCCAGCGACGAAGCGGGGGCGATCGGGATCTTTGTCGGTCCAGCGGGCAGCCGCTTGGGCGGCTAGTTCGGCGGCGCGAAGGTTCAGCTCATAGCAGTCAACCGGATCATTGTAATCGGCCTGCGAGATCGAAGTCGCCCCGAAGGTGTTGGTCTCGATGATGTCGCTTCCGGCGGCCAGGTATTCGTCGTGGATGCTGGAGATGATTTCCGGCTGGGTCAGGACCAACAGCTCGTTATTTCCCTTGAGTTCACTGGGGTGGTCGCCAAAAAGGTCGCCACGATAGGCATCCTCGCCGAGCTTGTAGCGCTGGATCATGGTGCCCATAGCGCCGTCGAGCAGGAGGATCCGGCTCTGTGCCATCTGTTCCAGCATCACGAGACGGGACGACGCGATCGTGCTCATGGACAGTCCTTTGGAAGGGTTGGTTTGATCGATGCCTGTTTCCTCAGCGATGGCTCCGATGACTCGAACCATCCCGTGAGATCTCTGGGGCTGGACGACTTCAACGATCGAAGTGACCGCCAGGGGATAATTGCCACAAATCTCTCGATGCCGTCGGCTCCACCAACCGACATCAATGCTGCAGCTCGAGGTGCAAAGGTGGGCGGTTTGGTAGGGGGGTAGAAGTAAATTTGGGCCTTCACCATCAGGCTGCCAAGAACCCGGCCAAAAGCGTAAGTCATCGTCTCAGCCTGATTTCGGACCTATTCTAGACGACGCCCCGTTTGCTTTCCAGCGTGACCGATCAGGCGCTGAGGTCTGGCCAAGACCGCAAGAGTTCCTCAATACTGGGGAGTTGGACCTGGGACCAGAAGACAATCACACTCACGATCGTCGCTAGGACCCAAAAACCGGTCTGGATGGCCAGGTCGGGCGGTCGGAGCCCACGTCTCCAGCCGGCTTCCCTCCGACGCCTGACCCCGTCGCAGTCGTGGGACGACGTCGAGGAGCCGTGGATCGTTGCTCCGCAGTCCCAGCAGTGGACCCGAATGCTTAGCTGGGGCCAGATCGCGATAGTCGCGACACCGAAGACGAATCCAATCACCCCCCCTGGGCCAAGCCAGGGCTGCTCCAGCAGTTCGCTGATCAGTCCCATCGCAAAGCTCCAAGCGGCGATCGCGAGAAACGGATTGGCAATGAGTCGGCGATCTCGCTCGGGATGAACGATCCATCGAGGACCACTGAGCGGGTGCCTCAATAGATCGTAATCCAGTTCGTGGTCATAGAGGTCAGATGATTGGTCCTGACCGGTCCCCGTCGCCATACCTTACCATCCCCAACAATTCCGAAGGCCGTTCTTCTTGGCACCCCGATTCCCGACTCGGACATTGAAGGAATTGTACGCGGGTCACCCCGAGCGATCCGGCCACCCATCATTCCACGACGCCTCGATGGCTCCGTTGACCCTCACTCCAGGCCAAACCTAAAATGGCCCCACCTTACACCGCCCCGAGGCCTTCCAGACCTCGAATCGCTAGTGGTCGAGGAGTTTGCGGTGCAACATAGAATAATCGTTGCGTCCTCACAATGACCATTACGTACTATCAGCGGTACCGGATGGAGTACGATCTGGGGTGCCTGCCCGAGCCGGGCACATTGCCCCAGGGCTATCGCTGGGTCTGTTGGCGCGACTCGTTGATCGACACCCATGCCGAGGTGAAGTACCTTAGTTTCCGCAACGAAATTGATTCACACGTATTTCCCTGTCTGGGTGATTTGCGTCGATGTCGTCGCCTAATGCGGGAAATCCGTCGCAAGCCCGGATTTTTGCCACAGGCGACCTGGTTGATTGCCTTTGGTCTGGAATACTGTGCCACGATCCAAGGAGTCCGCGATCGAACCGGTCAGGGAGCGATTCAAAACGTCGGGGTGGTTCCTGAGCACCGGAACCGGGGCTTGGGCTCGGCGCTAGTGGGCCAGGCCCTGCGAGGCTTCCGAGCCGTCGGCTTGCCAAGAGCCTACCTTGAGGTGACTGCCGAAAACGCCGACGCGGTTCGGTTGTACCGCCGGCTGGGGTTCCGAAAAATGAAGACGCTGTACAAGGCCGTGGACCTCTAAGTCAGGAGCGGTCGTCCCTGAATAGTCCGGTGAGCTCTACGACTCGCTCGGCCCGACCGATTCCAACTTCTCGTGACGATCGGCTTACCTAACCTCACCGATCGAGGATCCACCCACAGTCAGATCGAGGAGGTCAACGCGTTCTCCAAGGCAGTCCAACAGACGTCGCCAGCCCGATTGGGTGGCCCCGGCCATACGACCGACCTAACATTGATGAACCATTAAATTTGGGAGCACACCCTCCGTGACCGATCGCGAACTCCGGCATCAGACGTTTGCTAACGGGTTAACCCTGGTGGCCGAGCCGATCCCCTCGGTCGAATCAGCTTCCTGGACTCTGCTGATACCGGCCGGCTCCGCTTACGATCCTTCTGGGATGGCGGGCACTGCCTCACTGCTTTCGGAATGGTTGATGCGCGGTGCCGGGCCTTTCGACAGCCGACAGTTGCTTGAGACACTTGACGGTCTGGGGGTCAATCATGGCATCAACCCAGGCGTAATGCACACGAGCCTAACCGCTGCAACGCTCGGCAAGTCGATCATCCCGTCCCTGGAAGTCTTTGCCGACGTGCTCCGTCGTCCGCATCTCGGCGAGTCAGAACTGGAACCGATCCGCGAGTTGGCGCTTCAATCGCTTCAGAGCCTAGAGGACGATCCGGCGAGCAAAGCACTCTATGAACTGCGGCGGATCCATTACCCTGCACCCCTGAACCAACCCTCTCCTGGAACACTGGAAGGCGTCCGAGCCGTCGATGCCGAGGCGTTGCGGACTCACTTCCAACGCTACATCCATCCGGAGGGAGCAATCGTAGGCGTGGCCGGAGCGATCGATTGGGATCCGTTGTGCGAAGCCGTCGAGAGGCTCTTCGGTGACTGGCCACCTCAAGAGCGCAAGCAACCAGAAAGTGCCGAGCGGGGACCGCATCAGCATCACATCGCCAAAACCGTCGAGCAAACCCAGATCGCGATCGCCTCGCCGAGCGTACCGGTTAGCAGCCCAGAGTATTACCCAGCTCGGGCATTGGTCAGCATCTTGGGTGGCTACTCCTCAGCCCGGCTCTTCACCGAGGTCCGCGAGAAACGCGGGCTCTGCTACGCCGTCTCGGCCTCCCACGAATCACTCCGTGACCGCGGTACAATTCTGGTTTATGCCGGTACTTCCAATGAGCGCGCTCAGGAGACTCTCGACGTGACCTTAGCCGAGATCGATCGGCTGAGTCGTGAAGGGATCACCCCCGAGGAACTTGAGACGATGCGAGCCGGTTTGAAAAGCTCTCTCATCATGCAGCAGGAGTCGAGCCTAAGCCGTTCGGCGGCCTTGGCTTCGGACTGGTACCACTTGGGTCGCGTTCAGCCGCTCTCAGAGATCGCCGCCCAGCTCGATGCTTTGAGCGTTGAGTCGATCGGTCGGTACGCTTCGACGATCGCCGGGCCGGCCGCCAAAGCCCAGCGGACCCTGCTGACCTTGGGACCCGCCCCCCTCAATCCACCCTCGGAGATGCGCCCGTGACGAGCCTGGACTTCCGCTCGGCCCGCCTGGACAACGGACTCCAAGTCGTCGCTGAGATCGATCCTCGTATGCTCTCGATGGCCGTCGGCTTCTTCGTCAAGACCGGCAGCCGCGACGAGACCGACCCGGCCCTTGCCGGCGTCTCACATTTCCTGGAACACATGGTCTTCAAGGGAACCGAGTCCCGGGACGCCTTGGAGGTCAACCGTCAACTCGACCGGATCGGGGCTAAGCATAATGCGATGACCTCCGAGGAAGATACGGTCTACTACCTAGCCTGCCTGCCAGAGTACCTGGAGCCGGCCTTCGATGTGCTCTCGGACATCCTCCGGCCCAGCCTTCGAGACGAAGACTTCGACACCGAGAAGCAGGTGATTCTCGAAGAGATCGCCATGTACCGCGACAACCCAGTGATGGTCGCTTATGAAGCGGCCAAGGCGGCCCACTTCGGTCCCCATCCATTAGGTCAGAGCGTTCTAGGCACGCCTGAGACGATCGGCGTGTTGCAACGCAAGCAGATGGCCGCCTACTTCGACCAACGCTATGCGCCGAGCAACATCACGCTTGTGGCCGCCGGCGGCGTCGACTGGGATCGGCTCGTCGACCTGGCTCAGCTACGTTGTGGTTCGTGGCAAGGTACACCGAGCGGACGCGATGCTCAACGCCCTCGAGGACTCCGAGCGTTCCAAACTCTCGAACGCGCCGACGACCAGCAGATCACCGCCATTGGAATCGCCGACGCTCCGGCGGTCGAAGATGATGACCGCTATGCGGCCATGCTGCTCAGCACCATCGTCGGCGACAGCACGAACAGCCGACTCTACTGGGAACTGATCGATTCGGGGCTGGCCGATGGGGCCGATCTTGGCTACCAGACCTATAATCAAGCTGGAGCCTTCCTAGCGTTCCTGAGCTGCCGGCCAGAACTTGCCCAGGACAACCTTCAGCGACTCCTGGAAGTCTTCCGTCGTGTCGGAAAAGGCGGGGTCCGCGCCGACGAGTTGGAGCGAGCCCGGAACAAGGTCGCCTCCCGAGCCGTGCTCCGTAGCGAGCGACCGATGGGGCGCTTAATGAGCCTGGGTCACCACTGGGTCAACCATCAACAGTATATACCTATAGCTGAAGAACTTGATTCTGTTTCGCGTGTGCAAGTGACTGACATTCAACGTGTCTTAGATCGCTACTCCTTGAACGACATCACCCTGGTCACCATCGGTCCACTGACCGACCTGAAACGGCCCGATGGGGCTTGACGGAGACGCCCGAGGCGCGCGAGTCAGCCGCCTGATTGCCGGCCTCTCGTCAACCCACCCACATCGATCAGCCCGAGCCACACGTCCATCGCCGATGATCCCCAGTCCCGAGGATCCTTCCTGATGCGGATCGTGAGTCTGCTGCCGTCGCTGACCGAGTGGGTCGCCGCCCTGGGTCGCCTAGACGACCTTGTAGGTATCTCGCACGAATGCGACTGGCCGTCCCTAGTGAACGAACTGCCCCGGCTCACCTCATGCCAAATCCAGACTGAAGCCACCTCAACAGAGATCGATGCGCAGGTAGTTGCCTCGGGTCCCCAAAGTCTCTATGAAGTCGATGCCGATCGCCTACTCGACTTAGTGCCCGACTTGATCCTGACGCAAGCCCAATGCGAGGTTTGCGCTGTCAGTGAATCGGCTGTCCGAACGATCGCCGATTCGGTTCGACCACGGCCCCTGGTCGTCGCGGTCAACCCGACCGACCTGGCGGGGATCACCGAGATGGTCCTGCACCTCGGCGATGTGCTCCAAGCTAGCGAACCAGCAGAAGACTGGCTCCGACGATTCGACGCGACGTGCAAGCAAATCGCGTCGGCCCGACGAACCGCCGGTGTGAAACAGAATGAAGTCGCGGTCGCGATGATCGAATGGATCGACCCGATCTACACCTCGGGTCACTGGAACCCGGAGCTGTTTAGCCTGGCCGGGGGCCGGGAACAACTGGCAACGCCGGGGCAACCCAGTCGGCGGATCCACCCCGAGCAGCTCGTTGAGGCCGACCCAGAGGTGCTCGTCGTGGCGCCCTGTGGGTTCGATCTGGAACGGACACGCCAGGCTTGGCGGGAGGAAACCAAAGGCGGCTCTTGGTCGACGCTCCGCGCTGTCGTTGAGGGTCGGGTTATGCTGGTTGACGCAAATAGCTATTTTGCCAGGCCCGGACCCCGGCTCGAGGCAAGCTTACGGATCGCCTCGGCGGCACTGGCACCCGAAGCCTGCGAGGCGTTAGCACCCCCGGAGGGGTGGGCCTGGATCCGCTCGTAGGCCTGGGTCAAGCTTGGCAGATCGGGCGAGGAGCCAAGATCCTCACCGTCGGTCCCACGCAACAGTTCGCCAATCCGATGCAACGGTCGGGGCATTGTTGTGTCGAGATCTTCCGGTGCGATTCCCAGGCATTGCAGGGCTTGCGATCGACTCGGCGCGATTTCAAAGAGGAGGCTGAGCCCCGCAATGTCGAAGAGATGTCGCACGTTCTTATTAAGTGCCGCCAGGGTGATCTGACCACCCACCTCGTTCATCCGCCTCGAGGCGATCAGGAAGACGCGCAGCCCCGCACTGCTGGCATAATCTAGCCGGGTCAGATCGAGCAACAATCGGTGCTCGCCCTGTTCGATCTTGGCCAGGACCAATTGGAGCACTTCCGGGGCGCTGCCGGCATCGAGACAGCCAAACAGATCGATGCAGCAGAGGCTAGGATATTGGGACTCGGCGACGATCACAATGCTCTCCCGCCCTCAGGCGCGTCAGGGATCCCCGACATCGCGTCGAGGCGCTTGGTCAAGATCAGAATGTTCTGGTCGGCCACACGTTGGTATTGCAAACGGTCCATCAAGTGACGGACCAGGTGGATCCCCAGACCACCGACAGGACGCTCGGCCAGGACGCTGGTCAGGTCCGGCTCGGGATAGTTCAGTGGGTTGAAAGGCGCCCCATCGTCGGAGACCTCCAGATCCAGCTCGCCGATGACGTCGCGGCAAACCGGGTCTTGGCTCTGTCGGAGAACCATCCGCACGGCTATCCGCCGATCGCTGGCTAAGATCCAGTCCTGGCTCATGATGTTGAGCACCACCTCCTCCAACACGATCAGTACAGTGTGTCGATCGTCGCGGGCCAACTGATGATGGACCAAAAACTGGTCAGCAGTTCGCATCAGCGTCGTGAAGTTTTCGGGGTCGCTGGTCAGTCGGAGCGAACACCTATGTGTGGTCATGGCCTGTCCTCGCCCCTTGGCGGTCTCGACTCCTCCACAATGCTAGGTTCCATTCGTCTCGCGCGCCTCGAACATCACTGGTTGGACAAAACACTTCTCACTCAGATGGGCGACGGATTGGAAGAGGTTTTTGACGCACCTCATGAGCGTCCCCAGACAAAAAGCTTTTGAGGTCCGTCAGTTTTGAGCCTCCGAAACAGCAGACCAGAAGCCTCTTTCATATGGGTACATAGCGGGATTCAGGTAAGATGGGTTTCTTGGCCAGACCGAGATGCTGGAAGCCAGCCGTTGGTTGTAGCGACCTCGAGACTGCCAGAATCGCGGACCTCTCCGCTTCGAGAATTGGTCTTGTAGATCGTCGCAGACCGCGTCAAAATCTTAAGCTTCCAGTTTATCGACACAACCTGCACGACCTTCGAAGTGATCTGACGGTCCTTCAATCCAACCCGGACGGAGCATTCCAGCCCTGTTTTCTAGGTTCCTATAGCTCGACCTCAACGATTTGCCGAATCGTTGGGACCGTCGTTGACAATTGATGAGCTGGAATCGGATAACCGAATCGTGTCTTGCCGATCCGGATCCGATGGCAAACTGTTCACCTACCTAAGTGAGTTTCGATCGTCGGCCTCCCAAGGCGTTCAATGTCCAGCCATCGCCGGCCATCGGGCTGTTCAGCTTCCTGTCAACCTTCCTTGAAGCATTGTTTCGAGTTCCGCTTTTTTCGGATGGATCATGGCTGTTTTCGTCGATCTGAAAGCCGAACCGCGTAACCCTGCCAAAAACCGGGGTACCGGCACCCGCGTTTCGCGTCGGCTCCGAGCTCAGGGTCGGATTCCGGGCATCATCTACGGCCATAACCTGGCCTCACAACCGATCCACATGGCCCGTGATGAGTTCTGGGGCCTCTTCAAGATTGGCTCGCCGCTGGTCAAGCTACATATGCCCGGTGCCACGGAACCGGAGAACGTTCTTGTCCGCGATATTCAATGGGACTACCTGGGTAAGGAGGTCGTACACGTCGACTTCGCCCGGATCGACATGAACGAGGTTGTTCGCCAGGTCGTGCCAATCACCCTGAAAGGCGATGCACCAGGTACCGCGCATGGTGGAATCCTGGAGCACCTGATGCATGAGGTCGCGATCCATTGCCTGGCCGTAGCGATACCCGAGTCGATCGTCGTCGATGTCAGTAGGTTAGAGGTCGACGAGCAGGTCGAGGCTAAGGATCTTTCCTTGCCCGATGGAGCCAAGCTCGACGTTGACGGCTCTCTGGTCGTTGTCCATGTGACCCGCAAACGCGGTTCCGCCGCCGCCGAACCGGAGGCCGAGCCCGATACTCCGGCCGAATCGTAACTTATCGCCGGCCCGCCCAGGACGACTCAGATCAGATGACCGACCCCTGTCGGCCATCCGTCGACTCGAGATAGCCCCCTCTTGAAGTATCCCTCGCCTCCAAAACACCCACAGATCCCCAAACCTCCCGAGTTCCTCTGTCCCGCCCTCATTCGCGTTCAGGACCGTCGCTGGTGGCCACTTTCAAGCTTGTTGTGGGTCTGGGCAACCCGGGGAGCAAGTATGAGGGAACCCGGCACAATGTCGGTTTCGAACTGATCGATGCCCTGACACGCAGTAGCGGCGAAGAGGTCCGGTTCCAGTCTAACTTCGATGGGTTGGTCGCTGAGACACGGATCGACTATCAGCGAGTCCTGTTACTGAAACCACAAACCTTCATGAATCTCAGCGGTCACAGCGTCCGTAAGGCTGTGCAGTTTTACAAGCTGGACTTGTCCGAGATCCTTGTCGTTTGCGACGATTTGAGTCTGCCACTTGGCAAGTTGCGGATCCGTCGAACCGGCTCCGATGGAGGCCAGAAAGGGCTCCGCGACATCACCGCCCAACTAGGCTCGGGATCTTACCCACGTTTGAGGATCGGGATCGGTCAACGCGGCGAGGCCGACGCATCCGACTACGTGCTAGGCCGGTTCCGTAGCGGCGAGCGGCCGGTCATCGAGGATGCTCTGATCTTGTCTAGTCAGGCCGTAGCTGTCTGGGTCAGCCATGGTCTTGATGAGGCCATGAACCAATTCAATAATGCCCAGCCTCGCGCGTGAAGGTGTTCCACCCTCGATCCGCAACCCCCGATCTTTCTCTTCGTCGGATGCCGTCCCATCTCTCCCGAAGTACGCCTCGTTATGATCGACCTCAACCGATCGGTCACTGATTACTCCGCTTACCCCGTTTTTCGTTCCCAAGACTAAGGAGATCCAGTCACTTGCCCGTGCGAACCTACGAGGCGATGTTCCTGCTCGACAGCAACAAAGCCGCGGCCAACTGGGAAGAAACCGTCGAGTCGGTTCACAAGATCCTGGAAAAGTACCAGGCCGAAATCGTCGCGAGTCGTCAATGGGATGAGCGCCGATTGGCCTACCCGATCCGATACAACAACGTGACCCACCGCAAAGGCACCTACCTGTTAACCTACTTTAGGGCAGACGTAGAGAACCTAGTTGAGATCGGCAACGACTTCAAACTCAATGAGACGATCATCCGCGAGCTGATCGTGAGGATCCCACCGCAGCTTGAAGAATCTCTGATCAGCCAAGCCATGGCTTATAACCCCGCCGACGAAATCGACGAGCGGGACGAACGCCGTGAACGCGAACGAGAGCGGGACGAACGTCGGGATCGAGAGCGCGAACGCGGCGATCGAGGTGGTCGTCGGCGTGATCGCGATGGGGCCCCCCCACGAGATCGCTCTGCTGAGCCGGCCGAAGAACCAACGCAGCGAGTCTCCGAGGAAGTACCAGCCGAGACTGAATCGACCAACTAACTCCTGAGGCCCTGCGCTTGGGCGAAACACTTTTGTGTCTCTGCCGCACTGCGATGCAACCGTAGAGTTCTCTTGCCGCGATGGGGGAGGTGTGATAGCCTACTCCAATAGGGGACATGTGTTTAGCGGCTCGTGTACCGAGAAATCGCCTCAGACAGGCGAAATCGGTCGATCCGCAAATGGGTATCGTTGCCCAAAGTCCGAGAGAGGCGTGGCCATGGCCGACTTGAACAAAGTGTACCTGATCGGACGACTCACCAGAGATCCCGAGCTTCGCTATACCACCAGCCAAACACCAGTCATGGACCTGCCCCTGGCCACCGGTCGCTCTTGGCGCGATCGCAACACCGGTGAAGAGAAAGGTGAAACTCTCTACATCGACGTGACCGTCTGGCGGAACAACGCGGAGAACTGTGCCAAATTCCTCCACAAAGGAAGCCAGATCCACGTTGAAGGCTACCTCAAGAAGGAGACGTGGGACGACCGAAACTCTGGCGAGAAACGGTCCAAGATCAAGGTCGAGGGGGAGCGGATCCAATTTCTCGATAGCCGAAGCGACTCGCGTCCTTCATACAATGACTCCGGAAACGACGATTACGCCGGTGGTACGCCACACCACAACGATGATGCCGCTGCCAATGGTCGCGACGAATCTTCCTACGATCGCTCGACACCTGCCGGCAATGTCCGACGCGGCCTCGGCCCGACGACCCAACGGCCATCCCACCTCGACAATAGCGCTAGCGGTGACGACATCCCATTCTGATGACCTACCCCACGCGACCCATTTGTGTTTCGTTCGTAGAGGCCAGCGAGGCTTGTTTTCGCACATGAGCCTTCTTCGACCCTCATCTTCATTGTGAAGCTTTCTTGTGAATTGATTGGAGCGCGGGCCGTCGCACGATCGACTGGCCATGCCTCGCGGAGCCCACGACCATGGCCAAGTCCGCCAAGTCCAAGACACTCGCCAAGCAACAGGCCGCCGCTCAGCGTCAGGCCCAGACTGACCAGGTGCTCGCCGAGTTCGCAGCGATCGCGCACAAGCCCGGAGCCCTCCGTCGGCGGAACCATCCAACCCGCTCCAAGGACGGGTACATGCAACTACTGCTGACCAGCTCTGTACAGTACGTTGGCAAGCCCGGCGACCTGGTCCGAGTTCGGCCTGGATTCGCTCGCAACTATCTGATCCCCAAAGGATTGGCCACATTCGCGACGCCCCACAACCTCCTGCTAGTCGAAAAGCGACGCCGCAAGCTTCAAGAAATCGAAGAGGCCCGGCTGGCTGACCTCCGCAACATGGCCGCTCAGCTCAACAACCTCCACATCACCATCGAGGCGAATGCCAACGATGAGGGCTATCTCTACGGCTCAGTCAACGCCGATCAGATCGCCGAGGCGATCGCCGAGAACAACTTCACCATCGAGGTCGATCGGATCCAGATCGAAGCGCCCCTAAAGGTGCTCGGCGAGTACAAGATCCCCATCGCGTTGGCTGAGGAAGTCGAGGCACAAGTCGTGCTCTGGGTTATCCCGCCGCATGACGAGGAGTCGGAAGACGAGGCCTGAGCAACCAGTTCGCGACGCCCACACTCGCTTCAGCTGAAGCGAGTGTGGGCCTTAGGCCGATCCGTTCTTAGTGCGCGTGGAGCATCTCCACCTGCCCATCGTGGCTCGAACGGAATGGCAACCGGTCCAACTGAAGGGACCCGGTCATGGCGTCGGAGAAGAACGGACACAACGGGACGTACGATCGGAAAACCACCCCGAACGGAACGGCCAATAACCGTTTCGACCAGCTTCCCCCTCAAAGCCTTCAGGCTGAGAAGGGGGTGCTCGGCAGCGTCCTCTACGACAACGTGCGCATGCACGATGTTGCCTCGCTACTCAAAGTCGAGGACTTCTACCGCGAACGTCACCAGATTATCTACCGAGTCATCCGCGAAATCTACGAGCGAGGACAACCGTTCGACTCGCTGATCCTTAAAGAAGAGCTGGAGACCCGCGGCCTCCTAGAACAAGCCGGCGGAGATGACGAGATCGCCGAATTACTGGCCAGCGTCCCGCACGCGGCCAACGCGGAGTATTATGCCCGGATCGTCCGCGAGAAGTCGGTCCGTCGACAGCTGGTCGAGTCGGCCAACCAGATCCTCTATGACGGTTATGGCCAAACGAAGACGTCCGAGCAGATGCTTCAGGATGCCGAACGGCAGATCTTTCAGATCGCTGAGGAGCAAGCTATTGGCGAGACAATCGACATTGCAACGCTCCTAGAGACAGCAATGGAGCGAATCGTCCATCGCGCAGAGCATCGACAGGTCGTCGCTGGCCTTGGCAGCGGTTATTTCGAACTGGACGATCTGACCACCGGCTTTCATCCGGCTCAGCTAATTATTCTGGCGGCGCGGCCGAGCATGGGCAAAACGGCCCTGGCGTTGAATATCTGCGAGAGTGTCGCCGTGGAACAGCGAGTCGGCGTGCTGTTCGTGAGTCTGGAAATGGGCCAGAACGAGTTGGCCGACCGGCTCCTCGTAGCGCGGGCGCGGGTGGACGGCTACAAGGTCCGGACCGGACAAAACTTAGGCAACCGCGAGCTGAACAAACTTAGCGAGGGCTATGACGAACTCCGCCAGGCGCCTCTGTTCATCGATGACACACCAACACGGAATATGCTTCAGATCACCGCCAACGCACGTCGATTGAAGCTCCGGCACAACCTAGGCATGGTTGTGGTTGACTACATCCAGTTGATCGAGCCGGAATCGGGTGATCACCGGGACAGCCGACAGGAGCAAATCTCCAAGATCAGCCGTCGCCTCAAAGCGCTGGCCCGCGAGCTACAGGTTCCCGTCATCTCACTCTCCCAGCTCAACCGCGCTGTGGAGAGTCGGGAAGACCGCAGGCCGCGAATGGCCGACCTTCGCGAGTCCGGTGCTATTGAACAAGACGCCGATATCGTCATGCTTCTGCACCGGCCCGAATACTACGACGCCAACGATCAGCCGGGCATCGGAGAGTTAATCGTGGCCAAGAACCGCAATGGCGCTACTGGGACCGTCAAGATGACCTTCTTGAAATCGTTCATGCGGTTCGAGAACCTGGCCAACGTCGAAGAGCCCTTCCAGTGAGCCTGATCGAGAGCCTCAACAATCCGGAGGAATCTCGACGCGGGCGATCATTGGCCTGAGTTGGAGTCTGAGTCGGTTGAAGGCTCGAGCACGGTGGCTGAGCTGGTGCTTTACCAGCGTGCTGAGTTCTCCAAAGGTCTTGTTCAGTTCCAGGATCTCGAAGAGGGGATCGTAGCCGAAGCCGGCCTCGCCACGCAGCCGGTGCGCAATCCGTCCCCGACAACACCCTTCAGCGCGGAGACGGATCCGACCTTCGGGATCAGCGAGGCTTAACGCGCAGACGAACGCGGCGCCCCGGTTCGCATCCTCGACCGATTCCAGGGCCGCCAGTAACTTCCGATTGTTGGCCTGATCGTCGGTCGGCTCGCCAGCATACCGCGCCGAATAGACGCCAGGCGCCCCGTTCAATGCTTCGACACTGAGACCAGAGTCGTCGGCCAGGGTCCAACGCTTAAGGAATCGAGCCACTTCGGAAGCCTTCTTATCAGCGTTGCCGACAAAGGTCTCCTCGTCCTCGACCACCTTCGGCACAGTGAGCGTACCCTCCGCCTCGACCTCGGCCAGCGTCTGACCGACAATCCGATCGAGATGACGGTCCAACTCCCAAGGCGGGGCCAACAGCTCGACCATCTCGCGGCATTTCTTCGGGTTCCTTGTCCCGATGACCAGGCGAATCGGTGCTAGGTCTATTGGCGTCGTGGTAGTCATGGCGCATCGAAGTCTCAAGTGATACAAAGCTGTTGGGGACCCAGGAAGAGGAGGCCAGGACCGGCGACAATTCATCGACCCGATCCCCGAGCGCCTCGCGGATCGGGTATGCC
>CAZSSM010000043.1:0-13540 GCA_964609385.1 uncultured Planctomycetia bacterium | reverse complement strand
ACCCAGCATCCGCTGGCCAGCACGGGCTACATTTCTGCCCCCCCTTCCCCTAGCGACTGGGGGTTGGGGTAGGCCCAACGACTCCACAAGGCAGTTTACTCTTGAAGGATCAGCGGCGTGTCGAGGTGGAGCCGGCCGAGATCCTCGGTGTGACCTTGAACTGGGGAACATTCTGTACCAGACGGAACTCAATGGTCGCGTCGGGCTTGCGGATGATCCGCGCGGGTAACGGGGCTGGTGCGAAAACGGTGTATTTCGTTGCTGTGCCGTCCTTCCACATCCGACCAACCAACAGAGTCAATTCCTCGAACAACGGAGCCATTTGGGGATCGTCGGGCCGCATGAACGAACCAACAAGCACTTTGCTAGAAGTTCGGTCATGATACGCATAGGCACGATGGCCTGACTTCACAATCCGCTCTTCGCGATTGATTCGCTTGGCTAACGCCTCGGCATCGTCGCCAGCTCGGGCCAACGGACTATTTCCTAGCCAATCCGCATTAAGAAACCGACTCTGAGCCTTAAGGAAAGGAATCTTCTCCCACATCGCGTCATTGGACTTACTGACATACTTCTCGGCGCCTTGGGCAAAGCGGCCAGTGAAGTCAGCTACGACCAATGTGTATTGCCCCTGACATTGATGGATATTGTTCGGGCCTGCATTCATCTTGACGACCAGCGGATCCTTGACCTTGGGATAGAGGTCTTGCGCCGGCCAGAACGGGTTGGGACAGCGGAACGCCTTATGCAATCCCTTTCGTCGAAAGAGATCGGGTGCCGACTTGAGCACTTCTGGGTTAATCGATTTAACCTTGCGCCAAAGCCTCTCCTGTTGGTCTCGGGTCGCAACGCCTCCGACCAAGACGCTGGCCTCGTCGTATCGGCGAACCCGTCCCAATTCGTCTACAGCGGTCGACCGATTCCGGGGTGCTGTCGGGACGACTCCTTGCATCAGGCTTCCACCCGGCATCATGTTCTTCTTGAAGATCCAAGCCGGCAGTCCATGGCGGCCACGCAGTTCGAGGACTAAGGCCATAGCCATCGTCTCGGCCTCGGGACCGCGGAATGTCTTGGCTAAGACCATCCATGGGCCGGCCTCACGGGTCAGCATAAATTGCTGGATGTGGACGCCCTCGGGCAACTCAGGCACGGCTGCGGCGACTTCTTCGAGCGGGGCTGGCTCCGGAGCGACCGACGATGGCCGGGGGATCTGAGCTCGGCACGGATCGGCAGTCGAGACGATCAGGCCGAAGCTCCCGAGAACGATAGGACCGAACAGGTTCTTCAAGCTATTCAGCACGCGAACACCCTCCTGGATGTCGCGATCCGACGCAGTGACTTAGTTGGTTATGGTCAGTACATGACCGAGGACCACTGCGCACCGATCGCGGATTGCTTCTCTTGGGATCGTCGAAGACCGACGACGACTCGACCCCGAAACCAAGAGGGATACCGGCTGTTCCTTTGGGGAATCGACCGGCTCCGCGATGTCGTACCAGGAGGGCTAGGTCGAGCGAAGCCGAGTTGTCCTGTGATGAGACCACCTTGTCCAGGGCAATTCAGACCGATTCGGCTCTGGAGTGGTCTGTTGTTTACGATGACCCCGTCACAATCGCGACGGCCGTGACAACTCTTTAACGGTCCCAGACGAACTGGAAACCTGCTGATAACGATCAGGCCGGTCGATCCCAAAATTGAGGGGTGTTCGCCCATGTTCGCGACGATCTCCTGGATCACATGGACATTCTGTTGGTTGCCAACGCAGGAAGCGGCTGAGCCGTCCTGGCAGCCACCCAAGGACGTCGCGTATCGCGTTGAGACGATCATCAGCGAAGGGACGCGGATGGCCGCCGAGATCTACACGCCTCGGGATGAGTCCAACGCGAAGTTGCCGGTGATCGTCATGTCGCATGGGTGGGGGGCACAGCTCGGGCGCTCCGTCCTGACGCAATCGCCTTCTCGAGGGCCGGGTACCTCGTAGTTGCCTTCGACTACCGCGGTTGGGGAGCGAGCGACGCGCGGTTGGTTCCGATCGGCAAACCGGAGATCCGCGATGGTAAATTAGTCGCTGAGGTCAGTGAGATTCGCGAGGTGGTCGACCCAATCGACTAGATGACCGACCTGCTCAACGCGATCCACTGGACCCAAGCCGAACCTCGTTGTGATGGCCAGAAGATCGGTCTCTGGGGCTCGACATTCTCAGGAAGGCACGTCATCTATGCCGCTGCTCGTGACCCACGCGTCAAGGCGTTTGTCAGCCAGGCCGGCTCGATGGACGCGCGTTGGACGATCGCTGAGCCAGGCATCCGTGCAATTACCTACCGCCAGGCGACGGCCCGAACACGAGGAGAGATCGGCTACCCTGAACCCGGCCAGCGGGTCATCGGTAACCTCCGAGGTGCACCGATCTTCGAGAAGATGATGCGATATAAGCCCATCGAGGACATCGACCGCTGTGACGATGTCGCCAAGCTGTTCCTCATCGCTGAGAACGAGGAACTCTTTGACAACCGCAAACACGCCATCCTGGCCTTCGAGCGAGCCGATGGGGTCAAGAAACTGGTGACTCTCAAAGGGATTCGCCACTATGGGATTTATAATGAGAAACGTGCCGAGGCCCAGCGTTTGGCCATCGAGTGGTTCAATAAGCACCTTAAAGGGCTCGACACATCGGTAGATCGTTGAGTTGCGATCAGGCCACGCGTATCAGTTACTCTCGTCTTCGCGCTCGGATCGGACCAGTTCAGACAGACCATGTGGTCAAGGCCGGTCAACGCCGAGGGCTTGGCTCTGGATCGCGGAGAGCCGATCGATACCGAGTTCGGCGAGGTCGAGCAGCCGATCGAGTTGGCTGCGGTCGAAGGTGCCACCCTCGCCGGTTCCTTGGATCTCGACGAGCCCGCCGTTCCCTAGTCGGACGACATTGAAATCGACCTCCGCTTGCGAATCCTCAACGTAATCGAGGTCGAGCATCGGTCGACCGTCGACGATCCCAACGCTGACCGCAGCGACACTTTGCTTCAGCACAGCAGCGGGATCAGCTTCGGGCGGATCCTCCAAGGTCGGTTCGAGTCCCTCGAGCGCCTCGACGACAGCAACGAAAGCGGCGGTGATGGCGGCGGTTCGGGTCCCGCCATCGGCTTCGAGGACGTCTGCATCGATGTGGATGGTGCGTTCGCCGAGTTTGGAGAGGTCGACGGCTGCGCGAAGCGAACGGCCAATGAGCCGCTGGATTTCGGTGCCGCGCCCATCGGGTCCTCGACGTTTACGCTGGCCGGTGCTGCCGGGCAGCATCGCATACTCAGCGGTCAGCCAACCGGTGCCATGCCCGGTCAGGAATGGAGGGACGTTGGGCGCGATATTGGCAGTGACTAGTACGGTGGTCCGACCGGCACGATACAGCGCGCTGCCGGAGCTAGTCCGGATGAAGCCACGCTCGATCGTCACGTCACGGAGTTGGTCCAGGGCACGGCCGTCGTGGCGGACATGGTCGTCGGAGGCGTTGGAGGTCATTGAAGGTGATACTCGAACAAGGCGCCACGGTATGCGATGGCAGAGGAGAGGTAGGATCGATCGCGCGACTAACTAGGGAACGGCGACGCCAGGCGAAGGCAGACACACGGATCGAGAATGGGTCGTTGTGTTGAGGCCCGATCTACTTGGATTGATCGTAGGAGGCGGGAGACCCGTGATGCCCGTTAGCCGAACCGTTGTGGGAGGAGAGATGCGCGGCGACTTCAGACTCCTCGGTCCACGTCGTGCAAGGATCAGCCAGCAGCCAGTGTAACAACGCCTTCTGAAAGTAGAGCCGGTTGGCCGCCTGGGGCAGGATGCGACTCTGCGGACCGTCAAGCACCTGGTCGGTGACCTCCTCACCACGACGCGCTGGCAGGCAGTGGAGGAAGATCGCTCCGGGCGCAGCGTGACCCAGCAGTTCAGCATTGACTTGATAGGCGGCAAAGCTCCGTCGACGCGCCTCGGCTTCCTCCTCCTGACCCATGCTTGCCCAGACGTCGGTGTAAACCGCGTCGGCCTCGGCCAGAGCGCGTCGCGGATCGTTCTCCACGATCAGTGGCGTCTCGGGGAAGGCTCGGGCGAACCGGCTACGAAATGTCTCGGGGAAGTTGTAGTGGGACGGGCAGGCCAGTACGAATTGGACGCCGGTCAAAGCCGAAGCAACTGCCAAGGAGCGGGCCACGTTGTTTCCGTCACCGACGAAAACCAATCGGAGTCCCTCAAGCTGACCACGCTCTTCGAGGATCGTCAGCAGGTCGCCCATGGCTTGACAGGGGTGAGCCGCTTCGGAGAGGGCGTTGATGACCGGGACGCTGGCATGCCGGGCCAACTCCAAAACCGTGTCGTGCGAGAAGGTCCGTACTGCCAGGGCATCGACATATTGGCTGATCACCCGCGCGAAGTCGGCAACGGTCTCACGAACGCCCAGGTGGACGTCCTCGCCGCGCAGGAAGATCGGGTGTCCGCCCAGTTGCGCCATGGCGGCCTCGAAACTGACGCGAGTCCGGAGCGAGGGCTTCTCGAACCAAAGGCCTAGGGTTCTGCCTTGGAGCGGTCGCGGAACCTCGGGACCCTCGTCGCGTTTGAGACGGCGGGCCAAACCCAGCAGGTCGTGGGCCTCGGCGTGCGTCAGAGCAAAGAGGTCCGGCAAATGGCGAACGATCACATCGCGTCTCCGCGCTCTCGGAGGGCCATCGGGTGGTCCTGCCCCAGCTCCGCGCTCGGTTCGGCCCGGTGTTGCGGGCGGCCGGAAGCCTGGACTGCGCCTCGGACACGAACCTCGACGATCCCAAGGACCGGGGCTCGAACGTCCGACCTTCCCCGGGATCGCCTCGGACCGATCGGCCCAGGTTCTCCCAAAGATATCAGTCTAGATCAACAATCCTGCGGATCGAAGGGGGATCCCCTCTCAAGACGAGGGTCGAGTACCCACCGGCCGCCGACGGCCGATGACGCTTCGATTCGCGTTTACCATCGCTCCCAAAATCTGGAGGTCAGGATGGCTCAGCGACCGGTTCCAAGCTCAGCAGGGCGTCGCGGAGCCGTTCGCAACCCTCGTCGATCAGGTCGTCGGTCAGGTTCATCGCCGGCAGGAGTCGGACGACTCGGCGACCCGGGCCAGTCGCATTGACCAGAAGTCGACGCTTCAAACAAGCTTGAACTACCTTGGCGGCGTCCATGTTGACCTCCAGCCCGATCATGACGCCACGGATCCGGACATCGCGTACATGATCGGGGCTTTCGCAACGTAACGCCTCGAAGTGGTCGGCGAACCGCTGTCCGATCTGCACAGCACGATCGAGCAGGCCCTCGGCCTCGATCGTCTCGATGACGGCCAGCCCGGCTCGACAGGCCAAAGGATTGCCGCCGAAGGTGCTGGCGTGCATCCCCGGCTTCAAGGCCGCAGCCACTTCGGGTCGGGCCAACATGACGCCGGCAGCCACACCGCCGGCCAATGCCTTGGCGGAGGTCAACGCGTCCGGAACCACCCCGTACCCCTGATAGCCAAACCAGTGGCCTGTTCTTCCCATGCTGGTCTGGACCTCGTCGAAGAGCAAGAGGGCTCCGCGCTCGTCACAGATTCTACGCAGACCATCCAAGTACCCGTCCGGCGGCAGGTTGATCCCCCCTTCACCTTGAATCGGTTCGAGCATCACGCCGGCGACGGTCTCGTCGATTGCTTCGGCTGCGGCGTCCAGATCGCCATGGGGAATGTAGCGGAATCCGGGGACCATAGGCTCGAAGCCCTGATGGTACTGAGTCTGGGCCGTGGCCGTCAGCGCCGCGTAGGTCCGGCCATGGAACCCTCCACGAACGGTCACGATCCCGTGACGCCCTTGAGGATAGCCGTAGGCACGAGCCAGTTTGATCATCGCCTCGATTGCCTCGGCTCCGCTGTTGCAGAAGAAAGCTTGGCCGCCGAAGCTCCGACGCGAGAGTGCCTCGGCAAAAGCTCCCTGGGTTTCCATGTACCAAGTGTTGGGCACATGGATCAGCCGGCCGACCTGGTCGCGGACCGCTTCGACGACGCGTAGAGGGCAGTGCCCTAACAAGTTGCAACCCCAACCCGGGAACAGATCAAGGTAGCGTTCGTCTTCAGCGTCCCAAATCCAGGAGCCTTCGCCGCGGACCAGGCTGACTGGAAACCGGTTGTAGTTACTGATCACGTAGCGATCAAATTGGGCGATCGTCTCAGCCGATCGTGTCAGCTCGACATGGGCCACGGCGGTTGCCTTTCCTGTGCAGAGCCGGGGGTTTGTGCAGAGCCCACTGCTAAAGCCAGGGGCAGGTCCAAGTCAGTTGGGAAACCATCATCGTCCGAGAGCCGACGGAGATTCGTCGACTCCAGATCACCCAGGAGAGACACCGTGAGGACCGGCCGGGTTCAGCGATTCCGCATTGGTTCGAGAGTGATCTGCGTACCGATTCCGCGATCGGTGTAGATTTCTAGCAAGAGCGAATGCCGGAGCCGCCCATCGATGATGTGGGTCTTGCGGACTCCAGCATGGAGACTCTCCAGACCAGCCTCGATTTTCGGGATCATCCCCCCATCGATGGTGCCGTCGGCGATCAAACTCTGGCACCTCTCGGGATCTAAAGCGCTCTGGAGTGAGTCAGGATCGCCACGATCGATCAGGATTCCTGGAGTGTCTGTCAGGAAGACGAGTTTCTCGGCGCGGAGGGCCGAGGCAACCGCCGCAGCGGCGGTGTCAGCGTTGACATTGAGTAGACCGGCCTCTGGATCGGGGCCGTCCTGGGCCAACGACGGAATCACCGGGACTGTGCCAGCCCGGCAATGATCCTCGATCAGGTCCACGTCGACGGTTGCGACCTGTCCCACATAGCCCAAATCGATCGGGTCGCCCTGTTCGTCATGAAGATTCAACCGACGCCCGACCAAGCAGGGTACGGTGCGATGATGAAGTCCTGCGGCGCGTCCGCCGAATTTGATGATATGACGGCGGATCGTCTCATTGACCCCGCCGACGAGCACCTCGGCAACGATCTTCAAGGTCTCCGCATCGGTGTAGCGACGGCCTTGGACCCAATGCGTTCGTAGGCCCGACCTTGCCATTTCAGCCGAAATCGCCTTACCACCTCCATGAACGACTACCGGACACATCCCGACCGTCTGCATGAAGACGATGTCAAAGAGCAAGGCCTGGAGCGCATCGTTATCCTCCATTACGGACCCGCCCAGCTTAATCACCGTGTAACGGCCGCGGAATTGGCGGATATAGCCTAATGCTTCAACCAACACGTCCGCTTTGCGAATGGCCTCGTCATGAACCGAACTGGTGAGCATACGACCGGTCGGCTCCAATTAAGTAGTGGATCGCAGTGATGGGATGAAAAGGGGACAGTGTTCACGCAAGAATCGTGATCCAGCAGAATTACGCATTTTAGCAAGCAGGGTATTCTGGCACAATCCCGACCTGTCATCGATTCGGACGCTCGGACGCGGCTCATGGAACTCGGCGATCGGACAAAACGACCTTCTCGTACCGCCAACTTACTTACATGATAGACCTTAACTCACGATCGCGGCTCGACGACAAGTGCACCGGTCGTGATTAGCCGACCAATTGAGCGGGCCACGTCGAACACCATGCTCCGACCGCCCCCAACGTCGAAGCGACCCATCACCCCCTTCTCTCCCTCGGTGGATCTGTCACATCAAATGCTCTTCATCATTCCGACCGGGACCGACGCCCCGGTCTATCACTGGCCAATCGGCACGGTCGCGATGATGGTCTTCTGCACCATCGCTTCACTCGTCTTCTGGGGCCAACCGATGGACCCCGAGATAGGCTCGCCCTACACCCTGAACTATGGACAGGGGCTCCAGCCGCTCCAATGGATGACCTCGATCCTGATCCATGAAGGGCCGATCCATCTTGCCACCAATTTGGTCTTCCTCTGGGTATTCGGCTTAATTGTGGAGGGAAAGATCGGGCTGATGGGCTTCCTGGCAACGTTCGTGGGGATTGGCATCGGGGAATCGGCGATCGAGCAGGCTCTGGCCAATGCTTTGAAATTCGAGGGAGGATCGCTCGGCGCTTCCTCAGCCATCTATGGACTGATGGCAATGGGGATGATCTGGGCACCGAAGAACTCGTTGAGCTGCCTCACGTTCTTCTTCTTCGGGCTCTTTCGGGTCTTCCTTTGGGACGTCCCGGTCTACGGCTTCGCCTTGTTTTACATCGTGTCCGACAGCGCAGTCGCCGCCTTGTTCCTGTCCGTGGGACTGTCTTCCTCATCAGCGCTCCACCTGATCGGAGCGGTGCTCGGCCTAATTGTCGGGATGGTCTTGCTCAAGGGACGTTTGGTTGACTGCGAAGGGTGGGACGTCTTCTCGGTCATGGCGGGCTCTCATCTCAAGACAGTCGACGAGATCACCAACAAGACCAAGCGTCGACGCAGGTCGAAGAAAAGACGCGGATACAGCCGACGAACTGAGGCGGCACAATCCTGGGACAACGACGATGGTTCAAACCGCGTCGACTCCGACCAGGAACTACGTTCTCAGCGACAGTTCGTCAGGATTCGCAAAGCACTGATCGAGCAAGGCGATCCGATCCAGGCCCTCTCGTTCTTTGACTCGGCCCGCGCGCAAATACCCGACTTTACCCTGCCTGAGGACCTGCTCATGGGGCTGATCAAGGCCCTCCATACACAAGAATCGTGGGCCGACTCGATCCCCCTGATGAGTGAGTATGCGCAACGGTTTCCCGACCGAGCCGCGAAGGTTCAGCTCAAGGCGGCTCAAATCCTTGTCGATCATCTCGAGCGGCCCACAGCGGCTACACGATTCCTCGATGCGATCCCGGATGGGGCACTGACCGAACAGCTCGACGCCCTCTGTGATCGGATCCGGGGCAAAGCCCAGTGGATGATCGAGGACGGCGTCCTCGAACTCGAAGAGGAGGTCTAGCGAGGTGGGATCTCGAAGCCAAATTAATCGATTCCCATCAATCCGTTATCGATTGGGCCACGGACGGTCTTCGGTCAAGGCGGGGGAGGGCGGGATCGGTTGACCGTGCGGGTCGGCCTGGGGCTGTTGCAGTTCGGCGGCCAAGCGCTCTCGGAGACTGGGGTCGATGAAGTGTTCGATCCGTTCAGCCGGCTCATGTAGGTGGTCTAGCGGCAATTCGAAGTGTGTGCCCAGGTACGATTCCCAGAGCCGGTGCGAGCGGACCAGACCCATCGCACGTCGACGTCCACGATCGCTCAGGCGGACCCGACGTCCGGACGACAACGGATCGTCTTCGACCAGCCCGTGATGTCGGAGCCGACCCAGAGCCATCCGGGCTCGGATCCCACCGCCAATAGCGCGTCGGGCAGCTCCCAAGTCGATGCTGGCGCGAGCCGTAGGGACAGCGCCGGCCGCTATCACTCCTTCGGTCCGTTCACCGAGACGATAGAGCTGCGCCATGATGTCCTCGGCTGCGATCCGCGTAGCCAGGTCGATCCGTCTCCAGAACCGGATTAATAGGCCATGTTTGGGCGCGAAGACGACCGCTAAGCAGAGTTGGACCCCTGAGACGACCGCCATCATCCCAGCGATCGTCGTCCCAGCCGCAACCGCCGCATAGTAGCCGAGGACCGCCGTGGTGATACCCAAGAGAGACGCCAAGGCGAGCATCACACTCAAACGATCAGTCAAGAGGTGTGCCGTTGCACCGGGGACGATCAGCATCGCGATGACCAAAATCGAACCAACCGCCTCGAACGATGCGACAGTGACCGTGGCAACCATCCCCATCAATGCGTAATGCAGACCGACAGCCGAAAACCCCATCGCTGTGGCCAAGCCGGGGTCAAATGAGGTGAGCTTCAACTCTTTCCAGAACAGACCGATGAAAACGATCGTCGCCAGCCCGGCCAAGCTCAAGGGTCTCAGAACCCTGGGGATCTCGCCAATCCCCGTCGCGACCGTATCGAAGGGGGTGTAGCCGATCTCGCCATAGAGGACGCAACCCGGATCGAGGTCGGAGTTTCCTACTTGTTTGACGATCAGCAATACGCCGAGGGCGAACAGCGCTGTGAAGACCACGCCCATGCTGGCATCCTCGGGCACCTGTCCGTAACTCCGAAGGGTCTGGACCAGGAACGTCGTCAGCATCCCGGCGGTCAACGCCCCGAGAAAGATCGCCCACGAATCGAGGGAACCAGTCAGCAAGAACGCGACGACGATCCCCGGTAGGATCGCGTGGCTGATCGCATCGCCCAGGAGACTCATCTTGCGAAGCACGAGATAACAACCCAGCAACGCACACGGGACGTTGACGGCGATGCCGACAACGATCGTCCACAAGGCGATCGGATCGATCAGTTCCCAGGTCAGCCAAGTCATGGTTAAGCTTCCGCCTGTGGACTCGTGGTGCTTTCCGAGATCGCCAACGTCGAGGGGTTCGAGGATGTGGAGCCTGCCATCACTCCGGCCTCAGCCCGGTCGATCCGCTTCACCAGCCTGTCGATCTGGTCGTCGGAGAGGACCGACTTCCAGGTCTCGTCATCGGGTCCGCCGAGGACGGTGGCTAGCTCCGGATAGCCCACCAGGGCCGACTCCCAGAGTCGATAGGTCCGGGACGCCTCGGCTCCGAGACGCCGGCCCTTGTCGCTCAAGGCGTAGACCTCAGAGGATTCCGCGACGATCCAGCCTCGACGCTCAGCCTCGGCCAGTCCGCCGCGCCAACGAGCCAACGACCATCCATCCCGAGGCCGCTTGAGGTCGGAAAGGGAACCGCGACCGGTCGGATCGGCCAGCATATCGGCAGTCCGCAATAAGGAACGCAGCCGCATCCGCTTTTGGAGTTGGAGT
This sequence comes from uncultured Planctomycetia bacterium, assembly GCA_964609385.1. Taxonomy (GTDB): domain Bacteria; phylum Planctomycetota; class Planctomycetia; order Isosphaerales; family Isosphaeraceae; genus CAZSSM01. The sequence continues at coordinate 2,700 of CAZSSM010000043.1, read as the reverse complement.
CGTCGGACCGTCAGCGCGATCACTCCCCGTCGGGGCGCCGCGATGACCGAGGCGAGGAACAACCCGGTCCCCACCAAGACGATCGTCGGACCGGTGGGGAGTCGGTCAATCGTCGCGCTCAGGAACGTCCCAATCGGTCCAATCGCCGCACCGAACAACGCGGCTAATACGAGCAATACATCGAAACGATTGGTCCAGAACCGCGCCGTGGCCGCAGGCAAGATCAGCAAAGCCGCTACCATGACCGCACCGACGGCCGGTAGACCACCGACGACCATCACGGCGATCAGTCCCATGAGTGTCAAGTCGAGTCTGAGGACCGGCCAACCTTGCGAGGCGGCGAAGCTCGGATCGAAGATAACGACCAGGAACTCCTTGGCGAACAGCAGAATCGTCACCAGGCTGAAGGCCCCGATGATAGCCAGCAACCGGACGTCGTCCAGGACCATACCGGCGGCCTGATTGAGGATGAACGTGTCTAGGCCGGCCTTGCTGGCCGAGGTCGAAGTGTCCTGGACGACGCGACTGAGGACCAACCCCGCGCCGAAGAAGACGCTCAGGACCGCGCCGACGGCCGCGTCCTCCTTGATCCGAGTCATCCGCCGGAGCAGGCTGATGCAACCGACGCCGATCAGCCCGCTTACGAGGGCACCCAGCAAGAGGCGTGGTAGGTCGCGTTCATCAATGATCAGGAATGCCAAGCAGAGTCCCGGCAAGGCAGCGTGAGCCAGCGCGTCGCCGGTCAGGGCTCGCTGTCGAAGGACTGCATAGGTCCCGACGAGGCCAGCGCCGGCACCCAATAAACTCGTGCCGAGCATCACCACCCACGTGTTATATTCCCACATCATCTTAACATCCTCGGGATCGGTGATCGATACATCCCAGGTGGTTCAGCTATCGGGTTGCTCGACGACAGCTTGACCGGCCGCTTCCAGCAATTCGAGCCGACCGCCGTAGGTCTTGCGGAGGTTCTCGGGGACGAACACCTCGGCGGTGGGCCCGCTGGCCACCAAGCGGAGGTTGAGCAGCGCCACCGCGTCGAAGTAGCGGGGCACAGTCCGTAGGTCGTGATGGACGACCAGGACAGTCCGCCCCTGATCGCGGAGTTCGCGGAGGATCCGGAAGATGACGTCCTCAGTTACTGCATCGACACCGGCCATCGGCTCATCCATGAAGTAGACCTGTGCGTCCTGAGCCAGCGCACGTGCCAAGAAGGTGCGCTGCTGCTGTCCGCCAGAGAGCTGGCCGATCTGACGGTCGGCCAACTCGACCAGACCAACTCGCTCCAGGCATTCCTGTGCACGCTGCCGATCGCCCGCGCCGGGCCTTCGAAACCAGCCGAGCCGGCCGTAAGTCCCCATCAGCACCACATCGCGGACCCGGACCGGGAAGTCCCAGTCGACGCTCTCGCGTTGTGGGACGTAGCCGACCAGTCGTCGTCGCCCGCGACCCGACTGCCCGAGGATCCGAACCGCGCCGGTGGCCAATGGGACCAGGCCAAGGACCGCCTTGAGCAGCGTGCTCTTGCCCGCACCGTTAGGACCGACGATCCCCAACAGTTGCGGCTTGCGGAGCGTCAGGTCGACGTTCCAGAGCACGGGACGTCGATGGTAAGCGACCGTCACATCATGCACATCCAGGATCGGTACATCGACACCCTCGGCCTCGACGTCCGGGACCTCGGTCGGGATCGGCGATCCGTCGTGCTCGGCGGCAAACATCCCCGCGTTCGGCTCGAGACCCGATTCGATGCGTCTATTCATGGGGTCAACCCTCGGACGATCGTCCTCACGTTGCTCTGGACCATACCCTCGTAGGTCCCCTCGGGCGTGCCGAGCGGCCCCATCGCGTCGGAGAAGAGTGTGCCGCCGATAATCACCTCGTGGCCACGCGCCGCACAACCTTCCAGCAACGCTTGCATGTTTTTCTCTGAGACGCTCGTCTCGACGAAGACCGCCGGCTGGCCCGATTCGGAAAGGAACTCAACCAGCTCGTTGATCCGTCTCAGGCCGGCTTCGCTCTCGGTGCTGATCCCCTGGATCCCGCGGACCTCGAAGTTGTAGGCCCGACCGAAGTACCCGAATGCGTCGTGCGAGGTCAGCAGGATCCGTCGATCCTTGGGGACTGAGGCCAGACGCTCACGGCATTCCGCGTCGAGAGCCTCAAGCCGATAGAGATATGCCTCAGCGTTGGTCCGATAAAGCGCGGTATGATCGGGATCGTAATCGATCAGAGCGTCGCGGACCACGCTCACGGTTTCGCTCCAGAGCCCGACATCGAACCAGAGATGGGGGTCGTAGAGGTTGCCGTCGAGCGGCAAGAGGAGCGATTCGTCGATCGCCTCGGTGACTGCCACCGTCGGCACTCGACGCCCCATCCGCTCGAACAGCTCGCCCATCTTCCCCTCCAGATGATGGCCCGAGTAGAGGATCAGATCGGCTTGGCTTAGCTCTCGGACGTCTCGCGGCGAGGCCTTATATGTGTGGGGATCGACGCCGTCTCGCATCAATTGGACGACCTCCAGGATCTCATCGTCCCCCGAGCCGACCCCACCGACGTTCCGGGCGAGGTCAGCCACCATGCCGGTCGTGCAGACAATCCGGATCGGATAAGTGCCTCGAAAAGTCCGGATCGCCTCCGATCCCGAACCCGTCGACGTCGGCCCTTCGCACCCGATCGCGAAGAGCACGACCAATCCCA
>CAZSSM010000042.1:0-63020 GCA_964609385.1 uncultured Planctomycetia bacterium | reverse complement strand
ACTCGTCGTTTGGCGTCGGCGTCGGCCGGCGTGTTGGGGTGCGTGAGGACATGGAAGACGTCCTGGGGAGCCTTGTCCTCCTCGAGCCATTGCCGGTAAGAGCGGCGATGCGGAGCCTTGGGCCGACCGAAGACGACCATGGCGTCGGGCGCAGCGTTGATCTCGGGATGCCCCTCCACGGGGTACCAGAGCAGATCCCCGGCGATGAAGACATCGTCGCGATCGCTATAGAGCCGCTCCAGGCCCTCCTTGATGGTGACGATCCATTGATACTGGAGGGTGCTTTCGGCCATCGGTTTGCCGTCCGAATCCGGATACAGCGGATCGGGGTGAGGATAGAGGACGTCGGACCGCGCGACGGTGCTCATGGTCGGAGCCTCCGGACAGGAAGGTTCGGCCGAATGGATCCGTCGGTATCCGGGGTTCCATCCGCTTCGAGGGTCGGTCGAGATCGAGCGTTGGGGATCATACCGCGGGTTTGGAGGCGTCCAAGGGCAGTTCGAGCACGGCTCGAGCAACCTCAACGACTCGGGTGACGGCGGCGTGGAACATTAGTAGGCCGCGCTGGGCGTCGGCAGACTCGGGGTGTCCAACGACCCCATGATCGGTCCGACGTCCGAAATCACGCGGCCAGGTCAGGCCCCCAAGTGCTTCGGGTGTGGTGTCGGGATCGTCGGCGATCCGGTCACGGCGGACCAATTCGGGCCGCAGGTGCAGCATCATCGAGGTCTCGATCTCGCAGGCGTGCCCCATCACCTTGCGCGGTCCAACGCAGTAGGCAGCCATCTCGTCGCCGGCCAGTTCCCAATAGGCCGCGCCGGTCAGGATCGCCCGAGGATAGCGGCGATCGAGCCGTCGCAACGCCAGGCGGAGCGGATCGATGTTCCCGCCGTGGCCGTTGAGCAGCATCAAGCGGAGGAAACCGTCGTCCAGTAAAGGTGTCAGCAACTCGACCAGCATCGTCTCGTAGGTGCTGACCGTGGCCGTGAGCGTCCCGCCGAAGGGCAAGTGGTGCTCGCTGGCGCCCAGCCAAAGCACAGGAAGGAGCAAGATGCGGTCGTTCAACGGGTCCTCGACCGCCCCGGCGACCGCCTCGACCAGGATCGCGTCGGTCGAGACGGGCAGGTGTTCCCCGTGTTGCTCGCAGGCGGCGATCGGGGCGATCACCAGGACATCGGTGCGCGACAGCGCGCGGATCTCCGGCGCGGTCATCTCCGTCATCTTCATGGATGGGACCTTTCGGAAGAATCGAAGGGGGGACGGTTCGAAGTCCCGAGTATACCCCGATGGTCCTTCCCGGAAGGTCGTCGACAGGACGCGCGGTCCGATCGGTCGACGGAGAGATCAACTGACTCGTTCGATGCGCTGCTGTTTGGCCTGGATCCGGTGTTCTCGGTCACGGGCGTCGCGGAGCTGGAGGATCACATCGACGCGCGTATCGAGTTCCCATGCCGGGCCGTCACGGACCATCAGGAAGAGCGTGTCCTGGGGCGTGGGACGCGGCTCCTTGCGGGCCGACCCGGTCCAGACCGTCTCGCCTTGGAGCAGGGTGACCGTGGCGTGATCGAGGTCCAAGCCCTCGGGCCAGGGTTGACCGTCCTTGGCCTTGAGCGTGATGGCGACCAGCAACGGCCGGCCTCTGGGACCGGGGCCAGGCATGAAATTGCGCCAGAGATCGGTCTTGAGGGTGATCGTCCGGCCTTCGAAGTCGAAGGTCTCGGGCGCTTTGCGGAGTTGGTCGGGATCCACCTTCGGCCTCGGCCTGGGGTCGTCGGAATGTTTTCGGTCGGTTGCGCCACCGATGGCGAGCAATCCGATCAGCATTGGGATGACCAGGGCCGTGCAACGGTCGCGGATCATGATCATGTCCTTCTTATCGATCGGACAGCGTTCGTGAGGGGAGCGGTGAATCACCCCGACCCCTTGGACGAGATTCGGGCATCGAGGGTTCCGGACCATTTCCGGTCACGATCTCAACAGAGATTGATCAGGTCCTAGAGGAACCCAGCGGTGACCAGAGCAAAGGCAATCGAGTAATAAAGCGCCAATCCGGTGACATCGACCAGGGTCGAGATCAAGGGCGCTGAGATCAAGGCGGGGTCGCGGCCCAACCAATCGGCCAACAACGGGACTAAGGCTCCGACCAGATTGGACCAGACGCAGATGCCGAGGATCGATGCGCCCAGCACACCGGCCACGGCCAGGGAGCGAAACAGGGGGGCTTCGGGGCCAGCCTCGATCGGGACCGACGTCAGGTTGATGTAGGTCGAGACGAACGCGAAGACGAACCCGACCGGTCCGAGGAGCAGGCCCAGGACCAACCCGCTGGACGACTCACGGAGAGCGACCTTGAAGACGTCACGGAAGGCGATCTGCTTCAGAGCGAGGGCCCGGATGACCGTGCCGACGGTCTGGCTGCCGGCGTTGCCGCCGGTGCCGATCAGCAAGGGTACGAAGAAGGCCAGGACCTTGACCTGGTCCTGGATCGACTTGAACCCGCCCAGGACGATCCCGGTCAGCGTCCCCGAGACGAACAGGACCAGGAGCGGGACGACTCGTGCCCGGACCGTGTCCCAGATCCCGCTCTGCAGGTAGTTGGGCACGTCGTCGTCGGGTTCGGACCGGACGCCGCCGAAGGCGAGGAAGTCCTCGGCCTCCTCGCGCTGACGGATGTCCATGGCGTCGTCGATGGTGATGATCCCGACCAGCATGTCCTCGGCATCGAGCACCGGGATGGCGAAGAGGTCGTACTTGGCCATCTGGTCGGCCACCTCGCCCTGCGGCTCGTCGACCCGCGCGAAGAGCACGTCGCGCTGCATGATGTCCTCGATCGTCGCCGTCGGCCGCGCGCGGATCAGGGTCGGCAATGAGATCAGGCCCAAGAGTCGTCGCTTAGGGTCGACCACATAGCTGAGGTTGATCGTCTCCTTGTCCGGGAATTCGCGACGGAGCCGATCCAGGGCCTCGCGGACGGTCAGGTGCGGCGGGAGCGTCGCGTAGTCGGTCGTCATCGCCGCGCCGGCAGTCCCCGACTCGTAGCTGGAGAGTTGGCGGATGTCCTCGCGCTCGGCGTGGGCGAGCTGGCGGAGGATCGGCTCGGCCACCTCCTCGTCGAGCCGACCGACCAGGTCGGCCCGGTCGTCGTGCGGCATGAAATGCAGCAGCTCGGCGGCGTCTTTGGGCGGGTAGGCGGTCACGATGGCAACCTGGGACTCCGCCTCGAGATAGCTCAATGTATCGCCCCGTCGTCGAGGCTCCAGCAGCGAGAGGGCCTGCCGACCACGCCCCGACTCCAACTCGTCCAGGTCGGCGATCAACTCGGCGATCACCGCCGGATGATGTTCCTCCAGGTAGTCGCGGGCCGCCTCGTCGAGGCCGTCATCCAGGTATTCACGGAGATCGGGCGCTAGAAGCGGGTTCCGCAGCATGGCCAGCGACCTCCTTGGAGACAGAGATTGATATCGAGAAACGACGGGGAATATCGAGCAGACCGGGTCGGGGCAACCCAACGGCATCATCGACCCATCCCAATCGGATCGACCGGCCCACCGGGTGCTCGATCAAGGATCAAGTTTCGGACGACGCGCCAATTCGGAAGGAACACCCCGACCACGATGTCGAGACTTGGACGCGAACGGCGGGATTATTGGGCGCAGGGGACTGGGAACGCTCGGAGGCGTGATCCAGGTCGGGTCGCGTGGACCTCCGTGAAGCCGACCCCAATCTGGCGTTGAGTCAGAACCAAGGACGAGATGATGTGGGAAGCCGGCTCGTGTCAGGTACGAACGGGTTTGGATCATCGTTCATTATACGCGAGCGGCAAACGATAACGATGCTGTCAGGTTTGCTCTCAGGGCGTCCGTCGGTTCGCGGACAGCATCGACGCTCTGGTGGTCAAACTCGGCTCGACGCTGCACGACGTCGGACACGATGACGCGGACCGGGACGGATTCGGTGGTTGTATCGGAGACCTTGCTGATTCTGCCGAATGTTTGCTAAGCCTGACAACACACCGATCAATCATATTAAATTAGTGCAATGTGTCTCGGTTTTTCTTGTGGCCGAAGTTTTTATCAAGGGCGATGAGTTATCCGAGGACGTCCTTACCAAGATAAGGTTTGAGGACATCTGGGACATCGATGCAGCCGTCGGACCTCTGGTAGTTCTCGATGACGACGATCATGGCGCGGCTACAAGCGACGGCAGTGCCGTTGAGGGTGTGAACGAAGCGGGTGCCCTTCTGTCCCTCGGGCCGATAGCGGACATTGAGTCGTCGGGCTTGGTAGTCGGTGCAGTTGGAGGTGCTGGTGACTTCGCCGTAGCAGCCACCGTTCTCGCGGCCGGGCATCCAGGCCTCGATGTCGTACTTGCGATAGGCCGGTCCGCCAAGGTCGCCGGTGCAGATGTCGATGACCTGATAGGGAATGCCCAGGCCGGTAAAGATCTCTTCCTCGATCGCCAAGAGTTCGTCGTGTTGAGCTTCGGACTGGTCGGGGGTGGTGAAGGCGAACATCTCGACCTTGGTGAACTGATGGACGCGGTAGAGGCCGCGGCTGGCACGGCCGGCGGCGCCTGCCTCGGTCCGGAAGCAGTGCGAAACCCCGACATATTTGAGCGGGAGCTGTGATTCGTCAAGGATCTCATCGGACCACATGCCGCCCAGCGTGATTTCGGCGGTCCCGACCAGGCTGAGGTCGGTCTCCTCGATCGAATAGATCTGGGTCTCGTCGCCGCGTGGGGTGAAGCCGATCCCCTCGAGGATCTGGTTGCGGGCCAGGTCGGGAGTGATGATCGGGGTGAATCCCCGGTCGACAAGGGTCCGGAGGGCGAACTGCTGGAGGGCCAGTTCGAGCAGGACGGCATCGTTTTTGAGGTAGTAGAAGCCGTTGCCGGTGACCTTGCTGCCGACCTCGAAATCGATGATGTCGAGGTCCTTGCCGATCTCAACGTGATCGCGGACGGGGAAGTCGAAGGTCTTCGGTGTGCCGACAGTTCGGAGGACACGGTTGTCCTCGTCGGTCTTCCCGATGGGGACGTCGGGGTGGGTCAGGTTGGGGATTCGACCTAATCGGCGTCGGAGCCCTTCCTCCAGTTCGCGGAGCCCCTCTTCCTTGTCAGCGACGGCTGATTTGAGCTGGCGCCCCTTCTCGATCCACTGCTGACGCTCGTCGGGGTCTTTGGCTTTCTTGGTGGCTTGGGCGATCTCGTTCTGCTGCTTGCGGATGGCCTCGACTTCCTGGAGCAGCTCTTTGCGCATCCGTTCGCTTTCGAGGATTCGGTCGATTTCATCGAGGGTGTCTTCGGGCAGGGCACGATTGATGCAGTTGGTCTTGATCTCGTCGACGTGAGCGAGCAGATACTTGAGGTCGAGCATGGGCGGCTCTCGGCTCCGGTCGGGGCCGCCCTCGGTCCGGTTCTGAGTTCCAAGGACCGAGGACGCCGCCCGCACATTCAGTGGAGGACGGTTCGGGAGAGGGAAGGAAATGCTGGTGATGGACGATGGTTCGACGGCCGTCGTCTCGGATGAGGATGACTCTCAGGAGTTGAGTTCGGCCATCAGATGCGCTGAGGCTTTGATGCCGCGATGGAAGTCGCGGAGGCTGAACTTCTCGTTGGGCCCGTGGAGGTTGTCGTCCTCCTGGCCCCAGCCGAGCAGGAGGGTGTCGACACCGAGATACTCTTTGATCTGGCCGACGACGGGGATCGACCCGCCGCCTCGAACGAAAACGGGCTTGGTGCCGAACCCGGATTCGATGGCGCGGATGGCGGCCTGGACACCGGGGCTGTCGACCCGGACCAGGGTGGCCGGGGCTCCGTGATGCTCGACCAGTTCGTAGCGGAAGCCGGGTGGGATCTGCTGGTCGAGGTGGCGTCGGAACTGGTCGGCGACCCGCTCGGGGGTTTGGTCGGGGACGAGTCGGAAGCTGACCTTGGCCGAGGCCATCCGCGGCAGGACGGTCTTGGGACCGGGTCCTTGATAACCGCTGGTCAGGCCGTTGATGTCGCAGGTCGGCCGGGCCCAGACGCGCTCTAAGGGGCGGTAGTCCGACTCGCCGCCAACCAACGCATCGACGCCCAGATAGCGCTTGTACTCGTCCTCATCGAAGGGCAGGGCGGCGAACTGGTCGCGCTCCCAATCCTGGAGCGGAACGACCGAATCGTAGAACTCGGGCAGGGTGATCCGTCCCCGGTCGTTGTGGAGCCCGGCGAGGATCCGGGCCAGGGCGGCGGCTGGGTTGCCGACCGCGCCCCCGTAGAGGCCCGAGTGCAGGTCCTGTTGCGGGCCGTGCACGGTTACTTCGAAGTAGGCCAGACCGCGGAGCCCGTAGGTGATCGCCGGCATCTCAGGAGCATATTGGCTGGTGTCGGAGATAACCGCATAGTCGCAAGCCAGGCGCGCTCGGTTCTGATCGAGGAACGTCTCGAGGTTTCGGCTTCCGACCTCCTCTTCGCCTTCGATGAGGAACTTGAGATTGATCGGCAGGCTGCCGGCGCCTTGGATCCAAGCCTCGGCGGCCTTGAGGTGGGTCAGCATCTGCCCTTTGTCGTCGGTGGCGCCTCGGGCGACGATGTTGCCGTCGCGGACGATCGGCTCGAAGGGGGGGCTGTCCCAAGGTTCCAGCGGCTCGGGCGGCTGGACGTCGTAGTGTCCATAGACCAGCAGGGTTGGCTTGCCGGGCGCCCGGAGCGACTCGGCATAAACGATCGGGTGGCCGGCGGTCTCGACCAGTTCGACGTCCAGGCCCATGCCCCGGAAGTCGTCGATGAGGAACTCGGCGGCGCGTCGGGTGTCGGCGTTGTGGTCCGGTTGGGCACTGACACTGGGGATGCGGAGCAGGGCGTGGAGTTGGTCCTCGAAGGCCGCGCGGTGCGACTCCAGATATGTGTCAACTTGTTCCCGCGCTGTGGTCGTGACCATGGCCTTTCACCTCGTCGGATCGCGTCGGGTCTCAGCTCATCGAGGCGTGATCGTCGACGATGAGCGGGCGGCGGTCGACTCGGCTTGATCGGCCAAGTCTTCCGGATCTCTCAAGTATAGCGAGGGGGCGCATCCGTCGCGACCGGATCGCGGCCTGCACGGGTCTTCGGCGGAGGCTTGGAGAAACGTGAGGCGATTCTGTAAAAACTTCCCAGAATGCTCCGCTACGACGTGGTGGACCATCGACGAGGGGACAATTCGATGTGTGAGCCGGAATGCGAAATTCGCCTCAAGTTCGCGGTGTTTCGAGCCGACGGCCGGCCATTCACCGCGCCGGTTCTGGTCCTGGCACCCCCCTTGCGTTGTGTACGGGTGTAGGCCATGCGACTGGCCGGTTCGGGCAGACTTCGAGGGTCAAACAACTGTTGTCGGCGCGCGGTGTGTCGGACCTTCAGCTTTCTCGGCGGTCAGCCCAAATTTCGCCGTTTCGCATGGTATATAGTAGACGACAACGCGATCCGACACGCCCGTTCGTGGGTCGTTGGCTGTTCGCCTCGACTCGGGGTGTCCCACGCGATGCGTGTCGGCTCGACCGGCGGGTCCCCAGGATCGAACGGGACTCGCATCATTCATTTGGGTTTGCTCATCTGTACGCCGGAGGAGAGGCCTGTTTCATGAGTTTCTTACAGCGCTTCCTAGACCGCGTCTTGCGGACCAATCCGACCCGGATGCCTCGCACCGGCTTCGATGACCTGTCCGAAGACCAGCTCGACCAGCATCTGCGGATCAATCGGTACGGCAATTTCCTGCTCACCGATGCGGTCCGGCCCTCCTTCGACCGCCAGGTCGAGCCGCGCGAAGGTTATCGTCGTGACCTTTATCGCGACCCCGAGACCGGCACGACCATGCCTGTGCTAGCCGCCAGCGTCTCGGCCGAACACCTCTTCGATGTCTTCATCGATCTGCTCGACCCGCTCGGTGATCAGGTCAACGCCGTTATGGAGTCCAGCCACGAGTCTGAGCCGGGCACCCATGACGACCTCTATCGCGAGAACATCGACACGGTCATTCTCAAGAGCACCCTCTACGACTTCGAGGACCTGCTGCTCAACGACGGCTGCACTGGCCTGGCCGCCCTCAACGCCGAGGGGCCCATGGAGGTCCAGTTCGACGAGCACAAGCTCCTCTTCGTCTACGCTCACGACCTCGAGCCCTTTGAAGAGGTCCTCCGCGACCACGGACTGGTCCGCGATGATCAGATCCGCTTCATCTCCGAGGCCGAGCATCTGCACTCGACTGACGACGAGTACCGCGAGCAGTTCGATGAGCTGAAGTATCGGCTGGGCATCGACCTGCCCGTCGGCCGCTACGCTTGATTCTCCCCTCCGCTCGCAATCATCTTCTTCAGATCCACATTCGATCCTAATGGATCGGACTCGAGAGCAACCCCGGTCCGACGCCGAGATGCGTTAGGTCGGGGTTAAGGTCGTTTACGTCTGGACCGATCCGATCGAGGGCGCCGGCGGATCGGTTTGGCGACCGGCTCGATACGCCAACCAAGCGGGCTCGACCGACGTATCGAGGGCGTCGCGGCCGTCGTTCTGGTCGAGCGGATCGAGTTCCGGGGAGCATGTCATGACGTATCGGGGTCGAGGAGTCGGGTCGGCGATCGGGTTCGCCCTGGTCGTGGTGATCCTGGCCGCGTTAGGTGGTTGTGGAGGGCTCGGCGACGAATCTTCCGATCGCGATCGCGGGCCGCAAACCTTTCCTGGTCTGGAACTACGCTTGGGTGGGTTGGACGACCCGGCCCTGATCGCTGCGGTCGCTGCCCAGCGTGGGGAGTGGGTCGAGAGCCGCGAGGCCACCCTGAATGTCAACGACGAGCCGATCCCGTTGGAGGACCTCGATCCGGATCAGGTCGATGTTCTGGTCTTCCCGGCCGATCGCTTCGGAGACCTCGTCGAGGCCGGTTACCTGGGACGTCTTCCCCTCGACGAGGGGCGGTCCAGCGAGACCGCTCCGACTGACGAGGAGGGGGTGTCGACCGCTCGCGACAACGCGCAAGAGGATCTCGAAGACGTCGTTCCGTTGGTGCGTGACGTCTTGGTGCGATACGGGAACGAGCGGCTAGCTTTGCCCTTGGGCGGTTCGGCGTTGGTCTTGGTTTATCGGGGCGAGATCTTCGAGGACGAGGCGCTCGGGGCCGAAGCCGAGGCGTCGGGGATCGCCTTCAAGCCCCCATCGACCTGGGCCGACTGCGATGCCTTGGTGGAGTTCTTGAGCGGACGTGACCTGTTCGGGCTCGGCGAGCCGACCTGGCCCTTGGCCGTGCCGTTGCGGGTCGGCGACGGTCCCGGGGCTGATCCGCTGGCCGCACAGGTGCTCTGGGGACGCGCCTCGGCGGTCGGCTTGCACCGCGACCAGATCGGGCTCGGTCTTTCCCGAGTCTCGCTCGAACCTCGACTGGCCGGCCCGCCGTTCGTCGAGTCTTTGACCCGCCAGGTCACTTGGGCCGCCTTGGCGCCTACCGGAAACGCCGAGTCGGACGGGTCGGGCGATCCGGCCTCGGGCTCATCTTCCTCGTCTTGGCCAAACGCCGAGGCGGCCCGGCGCGCGTTCCGGACCGGGCGTGCCGCGATGCTGATCGACCGCGCAGAGATGGCGATCCAATGGGCCAACCGCGACGACCCCTTCACCATCGACGTCGTCCCGCTCCCCGCAGCGCGTCGGGTCTATGACCCTAGCCGTGAGGAGTGGGACGAAGACGGGCCGAGCAACCGCGTCGGGTATCTTCCTGGCGGGGGCGGCTGGTTGATCGGCCTCTCATCGCGGCTCGACGGCCAGCGCCGAGCGGCGGCACTCGACCTGTTGAACTATTTGACCAGCCAGGACCTCCAGGCTCGCCTGCTCCTGGAGGACGATCGCCCGATGCTCCCGGTCCGCTCGTCGTTGCTCAACAATGGCCTGCCGAAACCACGAGCAGCGTCCGGGGTCGACGGCCGAACCTGGGCCATCGCCATTCAACAGGCTTACCTCGCACCTCGGGTAGTCATGGAACTCCGGATCCCTCAGATCCATGAATTCGAGACTGAACTGTACGGTGCCCTCGGTCGACTCGCCGACGAACTCCCGCGCGACGACCTCGACGGCCCCGATCCCGAGCGTGTGGTCCCCGCTCTAGAGAATGTCGTTCAAGCATGGGCGGATCGGATCGAGGAGTTCGGTGCCAAACGGATGGCCTGGCACTATCAGGCGAGCTTGCCGGTCTCGCCGAGCATCACGACCGTCGCCCCGCCGACCTGGCAGGCGATCCTTGAGTCCGGCCCGGAGGAGTCGGATGAGACCGACGATTGACCTGGATCGCGGTCTAGGGAGCACTAGCTGATCGCCGAGGCCGAATCCATAATGGGTAACGATTGCGTCCCGAACGTCCGACGTCATCCCGGTTTCGGATCGGGGCCGGACAGGTCTCGCCGGGGCTCAATCACTTAGGTGAGCAGGCATGGACGCCATCGTAGCAGGCAACGACGACGAACCCGAGGCAGCATCGTGAGCAACGCACAAGGGGCCGATCCGGATGGCGATGGGGAGGAGGGCCTTTCAGTCGCTTCGGGCGACCCGGCGCTCAACCAACTCCTCGGCCTCTTCGATGTCCCGGCGTTCGCGAGGCGGGGCGCTGAGCTGGACTACTACCTGGAGCGGATCGACCAGCGGTTCGCCGCGCGCCGGGTCGAGGAACTCCGCTTCGTCCGGATCGCGCTGGACGAGTGGGCGGCCGTGGCGACCGGTCCCGAGGATGGACTCGAGGTCTTCGCCACACCGTTGACGCCCCACTGGGATCACGCCGGGTTGGAATTGCCGACCCACTGGGCGTCGCGTCCAAGCCGTCGGGGGCGTCGACGACGCGTCGCGCGGAGGCTCGCGGAGGCCGCCGACCGCTTCAATGGCCGTTGGACCCGGATCGTCTCGACGTTCGACCTCGGACCGGTCAACTATCGGATCGATCAGTACAACAAATACTATCTGCTGGAGAAGGAGTGTCTGCTCGGTTCGCCCCGACTGGCGGCCCGGGCGTTCCAGCCCCGCGAGCCGCTCGGCCACGACGAACTCCTGGAGCGTTTCCCAACCATCCCCGCGCTCCGACTGATCCAGACCCGTTGAGTATTTGCAAAAAAACAGTACTAATTTTTATATTGATAATGTGCTGATATGTAGTAAGTTGTGGTTTTCCAGCAGTAAGAGTTTGGCCTCACTCGGCTCCATGATTGGCCTTCGAAGCCTTCCGTGAGCGATCGTCTTTTATTCCGAGGGCCGGATGGTGGGAAGCCCGCCGGTCCGGTTCGATGAGTGGGGGATGGAGATGGAGTCCGACGCTCCTCGAATCTGCCTGTCTATTCACCGGAAGCGACTCTCGTTCCCATTTGTGCAATCACCGCGGGACAGGACCGAAATAATCAGGGATGGTAGAAATCGCGTGTCCCAACGTTCCAACCAGGTCGATGCTGGCCAGTTTGGCTTGAGGCTGCCGATGGTGGTGAGAACGGGATTTGAAATCCGTATGAATCTCAAGGCGCTAACGATCTTGCCCTGAGCGTTCCGTCGTTGTCCCTAGAGTTTTGAGAGCGATTCGCCTATCCTGGACGGACTGTGAAGCCAGGATGTCCGGACGATGCGTGGATCATGAGTTTCGGTCGAAGGGAGAGATGATTCGATGGCTCAGTCGCATGAGGGTTTGGATCGTCGTTCGTTTCTCAAGAGTGGTCTGGCTGCGGGGACAGCGTTGACATTGGCCGGGCCTCGGACTTGGGGGCGGTCGGCCAATGAGACGGTGGGGATCGGGATCATCGGGTTCGGCTGGCGCGGGGGACAGCTCGCCGAGGCGTTCTCCAAGGACGGCACGGCCAAGGTCGTGGCGGTGGCCGATCCGGACCGCGAACTCGCCGACGAGGCATCCCAGAAGTATGGCTGCCGGCCATATAACGACCTCCGCAACCTCTTGGAGAACCCCGAGGTTGACGCCGTGGCGGTCTCGACCTGCAACCACTGGCACTGCTTGGCCGCAATCTGGGCCTTGCAAGCGGGTAAGCATGTCTATGTCGAGAAGCCGCTCTCGCACAGCCAGTGGGAGGGCCGACGGGTCGTCGAGGCGGCCGCGCACTTCGGCAAGGTGGTCCAGATCGGCACACAGCATCGCTCCGACCCGATGCAGGCCGAGTTGAAGCAGTTCCTCCACGAGGAACGGCAACTGGGCGCGATCCGCTACGCCCAAGCCAACCGGCTCGGCCCCCGCGCATCGATCGGCCGACGCTCGACGCCTTTGTCGATCCCCAAGTCGGTCACCTACGACCTCTGGCTCGGCCCTGCGCAGGACGAACCGCTTTACCGCGACAAACTGCACTACGACTGGCACTGGGACTTCAATACCGGCAGCGGCGAGATGGGCAACTGGGGCGTCCACGTGCTCGACGATGTCCGCAACGTCGCCTATCGCGATTCGGTCAGCACCCCGCGCCGGATTATCGCCCTGGGCGGACGCATCGGCTGGGACGATGCGGGCAACACGCCGAACGTCCACTACGCCTACTTCGAGACCGACACCTTCCCCACCCTGATCGCCCTGAGCAACCTGCCCGCTCGGCCCGATCAGGATAAGCCGGGCTGGTCGACCAAAGCGGGCCGGCCGGCCTCCGGACCAAGCACCGGCTACGTCGTGGCCTGCGAGGACGGCTACCTGCTGGGCCGTCGCGGGGGCGCCAAGGCCATCGACCGCAACGGCAAGACGATCCGCGAGTTCCAGGGCGGCGAGCGCGTCCCCAACCACGTCCGAAACTTCCTCGACGCCGTCCGCGCCGGCGACCCGAGCCAGCTCAACGGCGGGATCGAAGTCGGACACCACTCGTCGGGTTGGTGCAACCTGGCCAACGTCGCCTATCAGGTCGGCAACGGCAATGCCCGCGAGACGGCCCGTTCGATCAACCCCGATCTCGACGCCTGGGCCCTGCTCCTAGAGGAGATGGACCGCCACCTCCGCGCCTATGACCTCGACATCGCTTCGGCCCAGATCAAGATGAGCCCCGTCCTCGACCACGACCCGGCCGCTGAGCGGTTCGTCGGCGATCACGCACCACTGGCCAACACTTTCCTCAAGCGCCAGTACCGTTCCCCCTACGTCGTCCCCGAGACGTTCTGAGGCTTCGACCAAATTCGAAGGCCCCGACAATGTGAACCCTCATGATCGCCATCGACGACGAGGCGGTCTGCTTCGAACATTCGTCGGACCGGTAACGGATGCATTCCAGCTCGGCCCAGAATAATTGCCTGGATGCATCCACTTTTTTCTTTGCGGTTCCCGAGTGTTTTGGTAGATTTCGTGACGGAGTGTGACGCGGTCCACAGCTCGAATCGCGTCACCTCATTCCGTGTCTGATCCGTCGACGTCCGAAACCCGTCTCCCGCGGTCCGTGGCTCACACGGTCCCACTTTTCCACGGGCGTCATCGGGATCCGTGTTGTTTCGTTCTGAGAAACGCTCCGAGCGGTGCGCCCATACGGCCAAGGAGGCCACGTTGGGCGTCGACGCCACCGGTGCGCTCTCAGCCATCTCGTCGCCGAGGCCCACGACTCGATGTG
Source organism: uncultured Planctomycetia bacterium (assembly GCA_964609385.1). Lineage (GTDB taxonomy): Bacteria > Planctomycetota > Planctomycetia > Isosphaerales > Isosphaeraceae > CAZSSM01. Next base: position 49,472 of record CAZSSM010000042.1, on the reverse strand, counting down.
TCTCGGGCATGCCGCCCCAGATCACCGGAACGCCGCCCCCCCTTTCCAGGAGTTCCCGATGAGTTCGCATCGCAGCCACATCTTTACCCGATTCCTCCTCCGACCGCTCCGTCCCGCTTCCGTCCGGGCCCGGAGACGACCGACCGTTCATTCGGAACCGCTCGAACCGCGTTGTCTGCTGACGACGGTGACCACGGCTCTGGACGTCGTCGATCCGAATGACGGCTTGACCAGCCTCCGCGAGGCGATCGAAGCGGCCAACGCGACCCCGGGCGCCGAGACGATCGACTTCGATGCCGCCCTGGCCGGAACGCCCATCCTCCTCGAGGAGGGCGGACTGGGAATCCAGGATGACCTGACGATTAATGGTCTGGGAGCCGAGCAGACCGTCATCAATAGCCAGGGTGTCGGTGTGGTGATTGGGGTCGGCGATGGGATTACCGTGTCGCTGAACGACCTCACCATCACCGGTGGGTCAACGACCTCGAGCGGTGGGGGGGTCAGCAGCTTCTCTGGCACGGTCAGCCTGACCAATGCGATCGTCTCAGGCAACACCGCTGAGAGAGGCGGTGGGCTTTACACCCAGAGTGGTCGATTGGAACTGGTCAACACCATCGTCGAGAACAATGTTGCCCAAGATGATTCCTTAGCTCGGGGTGGCGGGATCCGTGCGCTCAACGGGAGCACGGTGAGCCTGACCGACTCGATCGTCCGCGGCAATTCGGCCGACGACGACGGTGGCGGCATCTTCGTCCGGGGGTCGTTGGAGTTGGTCAACACAACCGTCAGCGACAACATCGCTGGCGACGCCGGAGGCGGGATCCGCAGCTACGGCCGGCTGAACATCGTCGGTTCCACGATCGTGGGCAACGTCGCCGGCGGACCAGGCGGCGGGATCTCCAACCGCTCCAAGATGGTCACCCTGGATGATCTGACGATCGCCGACAACACGGCCGAGTCGGGCGGTGGATTCTCCAACAATGGGACAGCGATCCTGACCAACGCGACCATCACCGGAAACTCGGCCAGCCTCGATGGCGGCGGGATCGTCAATAGCTACACGTCCACGCTGAGACTGACCGACATCACCGTTGCAGGCAACGTCGCCGGCAACGACGGTGGCGGGATGTTCAATGACATCGATAGCCGCTTGGAACTGACCAACGTCACGATCTCGGGCAATGATGCGATCAACAACGGCGGTGGCATGGCCAACCGCTCCGGAATGCTCAGCCTGGCCAAGACCACGATCACCGAGAACACCGCCGGCATCGAGGGTGGTGGGATTGCCAACGATCCCGCTGCCCAAGCCCTCCAGATGGCCAATGTTTTGGTCGCCGGCAACACCGGCCCGTCCGCACCGGACGTCGCCGGGGCGATCGATCTGGTCAGTCGCCACAACCTGCTGGGGATCGCCGACGGTTCGACCGGTTTGACCGACGGCGTCGACGGTAACATCCTCGGCACCACCGCCAGCCCTGTCGACCCGCTGCTGGGGCCATTGGCTGAAAACGGGGGCCCGACCCTGACCCACGCCTTGCAGGAGGGTAGTCCCGCCATCGATGCCGGCACACCGCTCAACGATCTGCTCGACCAACGCGAGTTCGCCCGGCCCCAGGGAGCTCAGTTCGACATCGGCGCCTTCGAACTCGTCAACGACGACACACCGCCCACCGAGGTCGGTGGCACCCTCGTGACCACTTTGCATGACATCTTCGACCCCTTCGACGACCAGACCAGCCTCCGCGAGGCCATCGCCTTCGCCGCGAACAACCCTGGTGATGACACCGTCACCTTCGAGGCAGGCTTGACCGGCACCTTCATCCTGAACCTCCAGTTCGGGATCCCGACTAGCCTGGTGATCGAGGATTCCTCGGGCACGCTGAGCCTCGACGGCGATGAGCGGATCACCCTCGATGCGGGCGGCCTGGATCGCGTCTTGAGCGTCGGTGCTGAGAGCACCGTCGAGCTTCGCGGCCTAATCCTGACCGGCGGTGAGGGTTCTGGCAACGGTGGTGGGATCCTCAATTTCGGCTCGCTGGCATTGGTCAACACGAATGTCGTGAGTAATTCGATCCAGGGCTTCTCTTCAAACGGAGGCGGGATCGCCAATTACGGTACGATGACCCTGACGAACGCCACTGTTGCCGAGAATACAACAGGGCAAAACGGGCAAGGCGGCGGGATCGCCAACGACGGCACGATGACCCTAATCGACTCCAACATCACGGGCAATGTGACGCTAGACGATCGAAATGGGTATGGAGGAGGAATATACAATAGAGGTGAAATGATTCTTGTAAATGCGGCAGTTCAAGACAACACAACTACAGGAGAGTATGCTAATGGCGGTGGGATCGACAATCAGGGCACGATGACCCTGACCCATTCGATCATTGCCAGGAATGTCACCCAGCAGAGAGGCGATGGCGGAGGAATCTCGAACCGGGGCACGATGACCCTAATCGGCTCAACTGTCGTGGGCAACGTCGCAGATTTCGGTGGCGGAATCGATATCGAACGCGGCACGATGACCCTGATTGATTCGGCGGTTGCTGACAATTCGTCGAGGCGAACTGGCGGCGGTATCTACAATCGCGAGTTGTTGACGTTGACCAACTCAGCCGTCACGGGCAACTCGGCGAGCAACGGCGGCGCGATCTTCAACTCGGATGGCGATGTCGAATTGTTCAACGTCACGATCTCGGGCAACTCGGCGAGCGGCAACGGTGGAGGACTCCTCAATCGCGGCTCCTTGATCATGGCTCATGTGACGATCACCGACAACGCAGCCGAACGTGGTGGTGGCATCTTCAACGGCGGTTTGTTGACCTTGGCCAACACGATTGTTGCCGGCAACACCACACCGGGTAACCGCCGTGACCTCGAAGGAGACGTCAATCCTCAGAGCCGCAACAACCTCATCGGCGTCCGCAACGGATCGACGGGGATCACGAACGACGTCAATGGCAACATTGTCGGGAACGCTGGCAATCCGGTCGATCCCCTGCTGGGTCCGCTGGCCGATAACGGCGACCCAACCCTAACCCATGCTCTCTTGGAGGGCAGCCCCGCCATCGACGCCGGCGACTTTCTCGTTGCCGTCTCCGAAGATCAGCGTGGCGTGGCAAGGCCCCAAGGCGCTCAGTTCGACATCGGCGCCTTCGAGCTCGTCAACGATGACATACCACCCACCGAAGTCGGTGGCACCCTCGTGACCACCCTGGAAGACGTCTTCGATCCCTTCGACGACCAGACCAGCCTCCGCGAGGCCATCGCCTTCGCCGCGACCAACCCCGGCGACGATACCATCACCTTCGATGCGGGTCTAAGCGGCAGCTTCACCCTGAGCCTTCAGTTCGGGATCCCGACCAGCCTGGTGATCGAGGACTCCTCGGGGACGCTGAGCCTCGACGGCGATGGGCGGATCACCCTCGATGCGGACGGCCTGGATCGCGTCTTGAGCGTCGGTGCTGGGAGCACCGTCGAGCTTCGCGGCTTGACCCTGACCGGCGGTTCGGTTTCTGGCAGCGGGGGCGGCATTCGTAACGAGGGAATGTTGACGTTGGTCGACACGACCGTCGAGGGTAATTCCGCCAGCGGCGATGGCGGCGGTATCGACAACCGATCCGGAACCTTGACTCTGACCGACGTGACCATTGCCGAGAACACCGCCAATGTTGGTGGCGGAATCAGCAATTTTGGCTCCATGGCACTGACCGATGCCAACATCATGGACAACTTCGCGAGCCTCTTCGGTGGCGGAATATTCACGAACGGTTTGACCACCCTGACCGGATCGATGATTACCGCGAACGAGGCCGGACTAGATGGGGGAGGGATAAACGCATTTCTCGAGATGACTGGAGATGCCTTCGGTCCGTTGACGTTGGTCGACACGATCGTCTCCAATAACTTCGCGGACCGCAGCGGCGGCGGCATCGCGGCCCTTGAGGGCCAAGTCGAATTGCTCGATTCGACGCTCAACAACAACACGGCCACCAGTGATGGCGGGGGAATCTTCGTTCAACGGTTCTTCAGCGATGGTAGTCAAGTAAGCTTGACCGGCACTTCCGTCACCGACAATACCGCTGGAAACAAGGGTGGAGGGATCTTCAACGAAGCGTCATTGACGCTGACCAGAGTGATCGTCGAGTCCAACACCGCTGGCGTCAGCGGCGGCGGCATCGCGAACGCGGAGGGTGCTCAGCTCGACCTGAGCGGCTCGACGATCGCGGGCAACACTGCAGTCGAGAGCGGTGGCGGGATCGAAAACGAGGGAACGGCTGTCCTGAACGATGTTCTCGTCGAGGGGAACACGGCGGAGATCCAGGGCGGCGGAATCCAGAACCGAGACCTCATGTCGATGACCGGCAGCCGGGTCACCGGCAACGTTGTGGGAGGGTTCGGTGGCGGAATCAGTAATTACCGGGGAACGATGACCCTGAGCAATCTGACCGTCGAAGGCAACGATGTGGGGATCGGCATCGAGAGCACATTCGGCGGATTCGGTGGTGGACTCTTCAACTTCCTAGGGACGATGACCCTGTCCGACTCGACGGTGAGCGATAACGCGTCCGGCCGCGATGGCGGCGGGATCGACAATCGCGGGACCTTGGCCCTCGTCAACACAACGGTCATTGGGAATGAGGCTGTCCGCGACGGCGGCGGGATCGATAACGGCTACGGCTCTCTAACCCTGACCAACGTCACGATCACAGAGAACGTCGCCGACTCCGACAGCGATGGCGAAGGGTCCGGTGGCGGTCTCCTGATCGACGGCGATTCGGCAACTCTGTTCAATACCATCGTCTCGGGCAACTCCGCCGGCAATAACGGCGGCGGGATCTTCAACCAGACCACGTTGACGTTGACCGGCTCAACCGTCTCGGGCAATCGCACTGCGAGCAGCGGCGGCGGGATTTACAACTCCGAGTTCGACGATGTGTCGTCCCAAACCGCGATCCTGGCGATGGTGAATTCGACCGTCTCGGGTAACTCGGCTGTTGAGGGCGGCGGCATCTTCAACGCCGGTCGTGTAACGGCGAGCCATACCACCGTGGTGGGCAACGTTGCGACCAGCGACGGTGGTGGACTCCTCCTGACCGAGGAGAGTACGAGCCAGGTCGACAACAGCGTGGTCGCCAGCAACACGGCCTCGAACAGCCCCGATATCCTGGGCGCCCTCGAGCCCGGGTCACAGTTCAATCTCGTCGGCAACGGCCAGGGGGCCGAGGGCTTGGTCAATGGCGTCGACGGCAACTTGGTCGGGACCGACGCGTTGCCGATCGACCCGCGCCTGGCACCACTGGCCGATAACGGCGGATTCAGCCCCACGCACCTTCCTTTGACGGGTAGTCCGCTCATCGATGCGGTCGACCAGATTGTCGGGCGGATCACCGACCAGCGCGGGCGGTTCGTCCCGCTCGACGGCAACCTCGATGGTCTGGCCCGGTCCGACATCGGCGCTGTCGAACTGGACCCCGATTTCGACACGACCCCCCGACTGAGCCTCGAAGGGGACCTGATCGTGCCCAGCCTGGCCGTCGGAGACGTCCAGATCGAGCTGGTCGGCGGAACTGAGGCCCAGCCCGAGGTGACCGTCGTGCGCGACGGCGAGGAGTTGGGTAGCTTCGAGGTCACCGGTCAGATCGTGGTCGCTTTAGGTACGGGTTCCGATGTGTTGGACGCATCGGGTCTGGGGGCCATCGATCTGGTGGTTGACCTCGGTCCCGGCGACGACACCTTCCTCGGCGGTCTCGGGAACGACCAGGTCCGCGGTCACTCCGGCGACGACGTTCTCTCGGGCGGCTCAGGTCAAGATCGCCTTGAAGGGAACACCGGAGACGACCAAGTCTTTGGGGATGACGGCGACGACCTGCTCCGCGGCGGCCAGGGTTCCGACTCGCTCTTCGGGGGCGCCGGCGCCGACGTTGGCTACGGTGGAGCCGGTGATGACCGTCTCGACGGCAACGCCGGGGCGGACGACCTTCGGGGTCAAACTGGTTCGGACACCCTCCGAGGCGGCAACGGCTCGGACACCCTGCGTGGCGGTGGCGAAGCCGATACCCTGCAAGGCGGCAACGCCGACGACCTCCTCTTGGGCAACGCCGGGTTCGACCAACTCTTTGGCGAAGCTGGTGACGACACCCTCGATGGCGGCAACGGCTCGGACTCTCTCGATGGAGGTGCGGGCGCCGACGTCTTCCAGGCCACGGGGAGCGAGGCCGAAGGTCAGCTCCATGAGCTGGCCACCAACCCGGGCGGCGACCTGACGGTCTTCCGACGGGGTCGCGTCCTGGCCGACGATTCGGTTGAGGTCTTGGAAGTGGATCGGATCGTCGGCGAGGACGCCTTCGATGCGGTCCTGCTCCTGGCCCTGGGTGGTGACGACACGATCACCGCCGAGTCGGGTGTGGTTTTGCGCGGCACGATCGACGGCGGGTCCGGGTTCGACGTCTTCAGCACCGAAGATCCCGAGGACCGCGACGAGTTCACCCTGATCGACATCGAGGGTTGACGATAACCCTCGATCGATGGATCTCGCTGCGGTCCCGTTTGCCGATCGCAGCGAGGCGAGAGAGGATATCAGGAGGTTGATGCGATCTCAGGCCGACTTCGTCTCCAGCAATGCGTCGACGGGTCGGCCCAGTCCGTCTTTGGTGATGTAGAACGGACGCTCCTCGGTAATGATCCCGTAGCGCGGGGAGATCCCGAGCAGCGAACCGATCGTCGCGTGCAGGTCGGAGATGGTCACCGGATCCTCGATTGTCGTGTAGGGCTTCTCCATCGATGTTCGGCCGTGGACGTAGCCCTTCCGGACGCCGCCGCCGAAGAGCAGGACAGAGCCGGCGCCGGTGAAATGGCGGTGGTGCCCATAATGCTTCGTCGTCTCGATCACCGGGGGCACCGTGACCTGGTCGCGGACCTTATTGTCCACCTTGCCCTCGACCAGTACCGAGCGGCTGAACTCGCTGGCCAGTACGACCAAGGTCCGATCGAGCAGCCCGCGCTGTTTGAGATCGAGGACCAATCGCGCGATCGGCGCATCGATCTGTTGCTTCATCTCAACGAGACGTGTGTGTCCGTTGTCGTGTGTATCCCAATTTAAAAACGGGATGTATTCGGTCGTCACCTCGACATAGCGGGCGCCTTGTTCGACCAGCCGACGCGCCAAGAGGCAGCCGCGCCCGAACCGTCCGGTGTCGTAGGTCCGATAGCTCTCCTCGGGCTCGGCGGTCAGGTCGAACGCCTGAGCGGCCTCCGAGTTGAGGAGTCGGTCGGCGTTCTCGAGCGCGCGGAGGAGTGATTCCCGCTGAGACTCGGAGCCGTGCCGTTCGATTGGGCTGGCCTCGAGCAGCCGACGATACGCGCGGGTCCGGTTGCGGAACCGCCGGCGCGACATCCCCGACGGTGGCTGGACGCTGGCGACGGCATCGGTCGGGTTGGGCACGCGGAACGGGCTGAACTCCGAGCCTAGAACGCCGGCGGTCTGGAATGCCTTGAGTTCCTCGGCCTCGCCATTGCCTTCGTAGCGCTGACCGATGTCGATATACGCGGGGACCGCCGGGTTCCTCGGGCCCAAGGCGTGCGCGATCCAGGATCCCAGATGTGGGGCGGCCACGCTGACCGGCGGCTCGTAGCCGGTATGCCAGTGATACTGGTGCCTCGAGTGCAGGATGTGGCCCAGATCGGCGGCGACGTGGGTCCGGATCAGCGTCCCGCGGTCCAGGACTGAAGCGATCTGCTCCAGACCAGCGGTGATCTCCAGGCCGTCGACGGCGGTCGGGATCGCTGGGAAAGTGCTCTCGACCGCCTCGGAGGCCATCCCGGTCTCGAAGGGCGTGTAACGCTTGGGATCGAACGTCTCGGCGTGGGCCATGCCGCCGCCCATCCAGAGCACGATCACCGCGTCGGCTCGCGCCGGGCCAATCTCGTTGTCTAGATCGGGCGCAGCCCGCAACGGACGCGGAGTCAAGGTCAATCCGGCTAGGGTCGCCGCGCCGGTCGTTTTCAGAAATTCACGACGGGAACGTTCAGGCTTCATCGATAGCTCCTGATAAAGACAAATGCTGTATTTCGTTTGTGGGAATCTTGCTCAGTCGATGATCTGGAACTCGGGGAGCATCAGGACGGTCCAGAGTAAATCCTCGATTCCCTGTTGGGTTGGCGGATCGCCGACCAGTTCGACGGCGACGGCCTGCTCGGAGGCGTTGGGACGCCGACCTAGGGCCCGTCCGAAGATCAGGTCGATGGTCGCGTCGGAATCGTCGTTGGCCTCGGCGTGCAACCGTTCCGCTCCTTTGCGGAGCATCTGGCCGAACTGTTCGCCGTTGGTCAGCTCCAGGGCCTGGATCATCGAGGCAATGGAGTCGCGCCGGGTGACGACCTGCTCGCGGTTCGGGCGTCCCAGGGCTGAGGCCAATGGGTCGTTGAACCGCAACGAGGCGCGGATCGGAACAGAGGACTCGGGTTCGCCGATCACATCCGGAATAACTTGGAGTTGTCCGCCTTGACCGCGACCGTCTACCTTCCGCGCCGCCGGCTCCGGTTCGGGCCAGACGCCGGTGATGGTCGCGAAGGCGTCGAGGAACTGCTCCGCGTTCATCCGTCTTGGGTGTGGGCCTCGGAACCGATACGCCTCATCCTCGTTGGTCGATCCGACCGAAGGCTGCTGATAGACCTGCGATGAGCCGATCAGGCGGAGGGTCCGCTTGAGGTCGTAGCCGTGCGCGACCAGGTCGCTGGCCAGCCAGTCGAGCAGGTCTCCCGACCAGGGCTCCTGATCGAGGTCGTCCAGTGGCTCGACGATCCCACGTCCCATCAAACGCTCCCAGAGCCTGTTGACGATCGTCCGCGTCAATCGTCCGTTCTCGGGGCTCACCATCAGGTCGGCCAACTGTTCCAAGCGTCGTTTGCGAGGAACATCGGCCTCGATCACCCCCAAGTCTTTATAGATGAACCGGACCTCCGAGATCCGACCCGTCGGCACATCGCAACGGTTGATCTCGAGCGGCGCCTCGGCGAAAACCGACGCCAAGCCGTAGGCGTCGTCCAACTTCCAATGGTTCACGAAGCTGTCGTGGCAACTGGCACACTTGAGGTTCGTGCCCAGGAAGACCTGCGAAACGTTCTGCGCGGCTTGGACCGGCGGAGCCTGGCTCGCGTTGACCACCCCACGCCAGACGATCCCCTTGGTGAACCCTTTTGACCCGGGGACCGGCCGAATCAATTCGTGAACGAATCGGTCATAGGGCACGTTCTCATAGAGTGCCCGGTAGAGCCACGTTGTGATCGTGTCGCGGCCGTCGTCGATGAACCCGGTCCCCCGGTAGGCGTTGCGGAGCAGATCGTTCCAGAAGGTCAACCAGTGGTCGGCGTAACCTCGACGATCGGCGAGCAACCGTTCGACGTACCGCGTCCGCTTCTCGGGATCGGACTGGCCCTCAAACACCTCGAGCTGCTCGAGGTCGGGGAGCAGCCCAACGAGATCGAGCGAGGCCCGTCGTGCGAAAGTCCGGTCGGATACGGGTGTCCACGCGATCTCAAAGCCCTGCTCGGCCCAATAGTGGGCGACGAACCGATCGATCGGGTTATCCGACGTTAATCCGGGCGTGGCCTCTGGCACATCGGGGGTCCGAGGCGCCAACGGTGCACGGCGAAACCCGAAGCTGAAGCCTTCGGGCCAGTAGAGGCCATCGTCGACCCAACGCCGGAGCGCAGCGACCTCCGAGGCGCTCAGCCGCTCGCCGTCGTCGGGCATCCGGTAGCCCTCCTCGTCCGACTCGACACGATCGATCAAGTCGCTGAGGTCGCTCTGACCGACGACCACGGCCGGACCGAACTCGCCGCCCGCCAACAAGGCCTCGCGGGTCTCGATCGAGAATCCGCCCCGATACTTCCCTCGACCGTGACATTTCAGGCAACGCGACTCGAGGATCGGCTTGACCTCCTCCTCGAACCGGGCCAACGCGCTCCCCTGATCTCCAACCGCCTCCGACGCTCCGACCGACCCAACAACGACGACCGGAAGCAGCAAGGAGATCGCGACGATCGCGAGAGACCGGAGCGGTCCCCAACACCGTTCTTCCATGGAACCACCTCGAAGAAACAACCGAGTCAGAAGGCGGGAGCGTCGAGTGATTGTGAGAACAACCGAGACGCTGATGAAGGAAAATTTAACAAAAGACGCGATGCCCCGCCAATCCACTCGGATGCCGCCCGCATTCATGCGGATTCTCAGATGGCTCGACCTAGTACGACGAGAGCCCTCTCAACGTGAAGGGAGACGAAACTGGGACGAACCCGCGCTGTCTCGTCCCTGGTCGGGGAGATTGACGCGGATTGCCCCTCGGTGTCTTTCTGCCCGAGTGATCGGGTCGCCCGGAGTTCCTCAGCTAAGATCCGGATCGTGACATCTTGTTATGTCTAAATGTTTCCGCAGATCCACTGAAGGTTCGCCCGGTTCAAGTCTGCGCCGATTGTTTGGTTGGCCTGTCCTCATTGCCCGGGGTCGGGCAAGCGGATCAGGGTGAATTGCCGCTGCGAGCCGTCGGGGGTATGGACCAGCATCGTCGCCTCGTTGCCGGTGAGGTTGGCGATGCCTACCTCGTAAACGGGCGTCTCGTCGCCGCCGATGGTCCAGGCTGCCCGCTGTGTCTTCAGGTCGACCGAGCCGGAGAGCGAGGTCGCCTCGTTCGTCGATTCGTTGAAGTAGTTGCCCCGGATCGTCCCCTGGGCGTTCACGGCGAGCTGGAAGAAGTCGTTGGGTTGTGCCTGCTCGTCGACGACCATGGCGAAGACGCCGATCGGCTGCCACTGGTCGTTTTGCGCGGGCTCGATGTCCCCTGAAGCGGCGATCTGCGAGGCCTCCGCGGCGTAATCCTGGGGGGTGCCTGCCAGGTCGCCATTGACATAGACGGCGTTGGACTGAGCGACGACGTTACCGCCGTAGTTGTAGGGTGCGGGCTGGGTCGCCATCCCGAGCATCGAAGCGAGGGCGCCGTACCCCGGGTTGATGTAAAGCGAGGAGGCCGTCGTGTTGGTCGGTTGCCAAGCATTTGCATATCCGGCGTACATCGTCGGGGTGAAGGGGGTGTAGGAGTAGGATCCAGCGACCACAGAGTTTCGTTGGGCGTAGAGCGCGTTGTCAGAGACGTGGTAGGTTCCGTCGGTCCGGCCCACAGCGGTGCCTCTGGGTCTCCCGACCTCTCCCGCGCCGAGGCCCGGCCGGGTCGCCTCTGCGCCTGGACGCACGCCGGACTGGCTTGCTTGTTCGCCGGTTTCCCTAGCACCCAAGCCTGGCCGGCTCTCTCCTGTCCCCGGACGGATGCCGGCCTCGCCGGTCCCTCGCGAACTGAGGCCCGGACGGGTCGCCCCCGCGCCACTGTTTCCCAGGCCGGGCCTCCCTGTGCCACCAGCGCCCAAGCCCGGCCTCGATCCGCCTGTTGCACCTCTCCCATAGGGCCCCATAGAGCCGCCGCGCTGCATCCCGCCCTGGGAGCTTCGAGATGAAAGCCCACCACCGGGGCTGCCACCTCGCTGCGATCCGCTGCGCGACGAGAGCCCACCACCGAACCCTCCGCCGTCGCCACCTCGCTGCAAGTTGCTGCCACGTAACACGCCACTGCCACCCCGCTGCATGCTACCGCCACGCGACATGCCACTGCCACCTCGCTGCGGACTGCTGCCACGCGACATCCTACTGCCACCTCGCTGTGGACTGCCGCCACGCGACATCCCGCCGCTGTTACGCGACTTTCCACCGCCTCCGCGTGAGACACCGCCTCCGAATCCACCGCCGCGCTGTGACCCACCGCCACCACGCGACACGCTGCCTCCGCGACTACCGCTGCCCCGACCACGTTGGGCGAAGGCTTCAAGGTCCGGCATCACTAATGTAAAGATCAATAGCGAGACCATGACGAGATTGCGGCGCATAGCAACCGACTCCTTTGCGATGTGCGAATGGAGGAGGGAAGTAGGAGGTTGAGGAGAGCCTGCCAGGCTCACTCTCCGGGCTTGACTCGGGTGACCTTGACGGGGGGGAGATCGGGCATCTCGGTGTCGTTGATGATCCGATCGGTCGACTGCCATGTGAACGTGTCGTCGTCGATCCGTCGCACGATGTTGGTCTCGTAGAGGGTGCTCCCGTCGGGTAAGGTCCCGGCCGCCTCGAGGACCCAGTGGTCTCCGTCCTCGTACCAGTCGGCCTCACCGACGCCGCCGTCGGCTTCAAAGGTCCAAGTGTGGATCGTCCCGGAGGCCGGGTCGACCCCAATGATCTGTATGCCGCTGAGCTCGAGGTCCTGCTCCTTGATCGTGAAGCGGGACTGGAGGAACTTCTTGTTCGGGGCCCACGTGTAAGTGGTCCGGATCTCGGCCCCCTGGCCGACCTCGGATTCCCAGTCGCCAACGAGCCAAGCCAGGTCTTCGATCGAGAGGGCGTCCACAGGCGATTCGCTCAGTTGCGCCAGGAGCCAGTCCCCGTCCTCCCGCACGAAGAGGGCGCTGTAGGAGGCCTGGGTCTCTGGCTCCGTCGGGCTCCGACGTACCGCGACGATCCCCTCCTCGATGGCCGACTCGGTCGAGAGAAATCGGAGTGACCGAGGCCGGACCTCGGCCGAGACATCGGGTGTCTCGGCGAAGAAAGCCGAGAAACCCGCTTCGAGAGCGGATCGTCCCCGGACCAGCTCCCCCGACTCGGTCAGCAACTCGCCCCCGGCGGTCCAGTGAGCGGCGAGGGCCCTGGCGTCCCGCGCCTCGAAGGCCGTCTCGAAAGACCGCATCGCTGATCGGATCGCCTTCCGATCTTCTTGGCGCTCTTCCAAGACTCCGGAGGCGGCCGAGGTATTTGGAGATGGAGCGTCATCGCCCTGACCAGGCGCCGCAATGACTCCTGTCGAGGCGATTGTCCCCACAAGGAGGAACGCCAGACACAGTCCGGTTCGAAGGCCGTGGCACACGGGCATGTGGATCATCCTTCCAGAGTCGCGATTGGGTGAGGGTCGATCGATGCGAGACAGATCCGAGTGGCCGCGAACGCGATCGATTATCACCGATCCCCAACCTCGCAGCCAGGTCCGAGCGTCGGGATCGGGTGGACCTTGACGGGGCGGCGAGGTGGATGAACCGTCGTCGAGGTCGACATTCATGGCCAGCAAGTGGTTCGACGCTACCGTCCTCTTGAGGACGAAGCCCACGCACGCTCCATCACTCAGCGCAGCACGGTCCGCCCCTGACGGACGCCGATCACGAGTACCTTCGGGCCGAGGTGCCATCTTGGAAGCCTCCTCGGGATGTGAGCTCCGTTCTCGACGGGAATCGACAGATCCACGATGATAAGGCCGGGTCGTGCCGCGAGACCCCATCGGTGACCATCAGCGTCCTGGTGAAGCGGATCGCCAGCAGTCCCCACACGCGAATCAGGTATTGCAGACGTTCATCCGCTGGGAAAACGCTACGTTTCCCGGTGATATTACACCTCACATCATCTGAAGAGTTAATGAATATGAGTGACCCAGAGTTCGAAGATAAAAGTTGGGATCGATTCGACGACGAATGCGATTGGGATGAGTCGGACTTCGACTCCGACGAGGTTGAGACGTTGCCTTGCCCCTCCTGTGGTCAGGAGATCTACGAGGAGGCCCAGCGTTGTCCGGAATGCGGCGCCTACATGACGCCCGGCTCGGCATTACGCGTGCCGGCTTGGATCTGGGTCGGTGTAACCCTCGGCCTTGTGGCGATGCTCGGCACCCTCGTGCTGAATCTCATCAGCATCCTGTTCTAACATTGACTTGTTCCAAACGCCGAGGCAGAAATGGGACTCAAGCTTCACGAAGGGCTTGAGTCCCTCTTCGACCGGTTCGATGCTTTCCAACTCGGAATGGTCATCGACCTTCGTCGACTCGATATCGTGAACCGATCGAACCGATCGAACCACCGGCCTGCGTCTGACCTCTGACCCGAGCGTGGTGATCGATCGGCCCGAATGTTGGATCGTGCGATCGTTGACGAACCGTAAGCTCCGAGTCGGTCGATGGGTCATCGACCTCGTCACTCAGCCGCGTTGATCGAGCTGACGTTTGAGTTGACGGTAGAGCGGTGAGGCAAAGTACTTGTCGACGATTTTCTGATACTTGGTGAAGCCAGCACTGCGGTCGCTTTGTTGGAAGGATTGGCGGGCGGCGTTGTTGGCTTCGCGGGCGGGTCCTTCGTGCTGATCCCGGAGGACCTGGAAGGCGGCCATCGCCTCGGCGAACCCGTCGGCGAACTCGAACCGATCGCGTGCCTGAAGGAACTCCTCGACCCAAGGCCCGGACTGTCCATCGTGGATCATAGGAAGGAAGCGGTCGGCGAGTTGACGCGCTTCGGCGTCGATCGGCTCGGCGAGGCGTTCGAGGGCGGCGACCTGATCAGGATTGGGATCGAGCGCCCGAGCGCGTCGGATCGCGGCGACGGCGTCACGGGTCTGTCCCTCTTCGGACGCGCGTTCGGCGAAGGCGATCAGGGCGTCCGGGTCGTCGGAGTGATGCGCTTCAAGCCAACGGATCGCTTGGTCGATCGGCAGGAGGGCGAAGGCGTGCCCACCACCCTGGGGATTGAAGAACCGGAAGGCCGGCCAGCCCGCCTCGCCGAAGAGTTCGTTGGCGGACTCGCCCATGCCATAGGAGACGACATTGTCGCTCCGAGAATGGATGATCGCCAAAGGTGTAGAGCGCTGAGCGGCCTGGAGCGATTCGTCCTCAAAGACGTTCGGATCGCACTGGAAGATCACGCCGGCAGAGATCGGGAAGGCCCCGACGAATTGCTCGGGGAAGTTCATCAACAGGGAGTAGGTCAGGAACCCACCTTGCGAATGGCCACCGACGAAGACGTGGTCGATCGGGTAGACCGAGGTCAGTTCCGCGAGTGCTTCTGAGACCAAGGCGGGGCTCTCGCGGTCAGTTCCTGGAAAGCCTCGGAACGTGCTCTTACCCACATAGCTGACGTAGCTGTAATTGAATCGCGGTTCGTCGCCGGTCGCCGACGGGCGCTCGCCGTTGATGCCCAGGAGGAGGTAGTCGCGTCCGATCTCAGGGAAGGCTTGGGCGATCGTGTTGACGTACGCCTTGCCACTCATGTTCGAGCCGTGGAGGATCAGCACGGTCGGCCAGGATTGGGGCGGGTCGGCGTTCGGATCGTAGGCATCTGGAGCGCGGACGTGATAGGTGAGCATCGTCGAGGTGGAGCCGTCGACGATCTGGCCGGGCACCAACGCGGCATGCCGGACATACTCCGGAGCGCGACGCCCGCTCCACGCGAACCAATTGGTTGATCCTTCGCCGTGAGCGGCGCCGTGGAGCGTTTCGCCGTCGTCCGAGAGGGTGAACCACCCTGAGCCGCCCCGGAAGCCCTGGTACTCGAAGTCGAGACGGTGGTCGTCGATAGTCCCGTCGATGCTGGACGTCCCCTGGATCGCGTAGACACCCTCCACCTGATCCTCCGACTGGGTCAGCTCCATCAAGCCCTGCGAGGTCAGCCAGAGCCCGCCGAGGTCGCCTTTGGGACGGTTGTTTGCGTCTGGATCGGGCCGCCATCCATTCCAAGGGCGCCTTCGGTTGTTGATCAGGATCGAGCCCTCAAAGCTCAGGTTGGACTCGTCCAACTCCAGATTGACGCTCCCCTGGCTGTTCCCTTTGTAAGTCAAGGTCGCGGTTCGCCCTTGTACCGAGCCCTCGAGCGACGCGCCGTCGGAGCGGACCGTGCCCCGTAATTGCTCCCCTTGAACCTCGAAGTCGATCACGCCGAATGAGGTGAACCATTCGCCGGCGAACGAACCGGGCGACACGACTCGATCCTCGGCTGGTGGCTCACCGAGTCCTGGCAGGCCTCGAAGCGACTTCGACGGCTCCTCGCTGGCTGGTTGACCGAGTCCTGGCAGACTGCTGACTCCGGGAAGCCCCTCGGTCGCCTGCGTACTGGGCTCGGATGCCGGTTTCGATGCGACCTGAGGCTGCTCCGACGTCTTTCGAATCACGACGCGGAGCGGCCCCGACTCTGTCCCAGACGGATCGTTTCCAGCATCCATCGACGTCCCAGACGAACAACCGCCACCGATCAAGGCGACGCACACGACCGTGATTTTCCACGTCTGCATAGCTGATCGCTCCTTCAACCCGTTTTGCGGACTCACACAACACCGCCCACCTCACAACGCCGGGCGTGGACGGCTCAAGATGAGCCTATCGCTACCGCAATCTTGACGCGAGGGGCAGCTCCGAATTCCCTCGGGATTCCGGGCCGACCGTTTTCTGTTGCTTTGGTCAACAGGCCAAGAATACATAATAACATTATATATATAAAATGAGTTGTTATTCTCGCATCTCAGCTTTGGGTCTGGTTCAATTCCGACTCAAGAAGCCGATACCACCGCAAATGGCCGAGACCTGTCGTAAGTGCTCCGAGGATGAGTGCCGTATAAACAATGAACTCGCCAGGTGACATCGAGTCGGGATTCTTCCGCGTCAAGTTGAGCAGATCGGCGAGACCCGTCAGCCAACCGATGGAGCCCAACAAGGCGAAGTAGAGCATCAAGCAAGCGACGACCTTAGACGCCTGACGACTGCGTCGGAAAATGGCTCGATACTCGCCGATGAGCAACAGTAAAGAAGCGACCAAAAAAACAAGTAGAAATGACGACGAAGACAGCCTTTTCGCCACGCGGGGCTTGGTTATTGAAGAGCCAAGCCGCCCCAGCAAGACCGAGAAAAAGTATGGCGATCGCTGGCACCGCAACCAAGCCCGCACAGAACCATGTGAAGCGGTCAGGTCGAGGGTCAGAATCCATGGCCAACCTCTTGGGAGAAGTTTTTATGTTTGCGAACCATTAGTCTACCGTTCGCCCAGTCTAGCCAGCCATGCGGTCAGGGGATGCCTGGCGAGATCTGAGTCGTGTTCTTGATCCTCGAAGGTCTTCCGGCGACTATACAACGGAATTTGGAAGTATCGGCGACCATGTGCTCGTCGTCGCGCTCTCTGTGCTCCCCCGACTTTCCAGGAATCCGCTCATGAGCATGCTCCGGAGTCTCGCCGTCGCCTCGGCGATCTCGCTCTTGGTCGTTGTGCTGTTCGGTTGTGTAGGACGAGTCATCCCGGCGGGTCCAATTCCTGTGCCGCCGACAACCAAGACTGATGATAGCGTTAAGCCCAAGAACATCATCCTCTTCATAGCCGATGGCGCTGGCTATAATACACATTTAGCTTATCGCTATTGGAAGGGCGAGCCCTTGATCTATCGTGGCGAGGGTTGGTCCGAGTTTGCCACGGCCACGTACAACCTTCGCAACAACGGCGGGGCCGATGGTCGGCTCGAACAGGATCCCGCGATCGTCTACAACGCAGCGAAGGCCTACGATGATTCTCTTTTCGACGGCGAGGAACCGGAGCAATACCCGTTCTACTTCGAGGGCTACCGCTGGCTCCGCGAGTCCGCGCCCGACTCGGCCGGCACCATGAGCGCGATCATGACCGGTCAGGCCGTCTACAAGGGCGGCATCAATATCGATGGCGCGGGAAAACCGCTGCTCTCGCACGCTGAAGTCGCCAAGCGGTCCGGCAAGTCCGTCGGCTCGATCTCCAGCGTCCCGTTCAACCACGCCACGCCCGCATCTGGCGGCGGGGCCCACAACATCAGCCGTAACAACTACCACGAACTGGCCCGCGAGATGTTCGAGTCGGAGATCCTCGACGTTCTCGGGGGCGGCGGCAACCCCGACTTCGATCGCGACGGCCGCCACGTCGGTTCCGATGGGTACACCCTCGAAGGCGAGCGTTTCAGCTACCTCCCCGAAGACCTCTGGGACCAGTTGACCGGCCAGGTCGACGCCGAAGGGCCCATCGCTGCTTGGACGCTCGTCCAAGATCGCGCCGACGTCCAGGCGATGGCCGACGGCGAGACGCCGGGCCGCGTCGCCATGATTCCATGTGTCTACGACACACTCCAGTTCTCCCGGAGCAGCGACGGGAATCCTCAGGCCGATCCGGTTCTGGCTGACCCGCGCACGGACAACGTTCCAACCCTCGCCGAGATGACCGCCGCCGCGCTCAACGTGCTCGACGACAACGAAGGCGGCTACTTCCTAGCCGTTGAAGGTGGGGCGGTCGACTGGGCCATGCACGCCAACGCCACCGGCCGCATGATCGAGGAGATGCAGGAGTTCGAGGACGCGATCCGCCTGGTCGTCGAGCGCCTCGACGACCCCGACACGCCCGAGACCTGGGAGAACACGCTGGTCATCGTCACCGCCGACCATGATCATATGCTCTTCGGGCCCGAGGCCGACACCGACTTCTTCCAGGACGTCACCGACAACGGCGCCGGCAAAATGCCCGGATATCGATGGCTCTCCAATGGTCACAGCAACCAACTCGTGCCGGCGTTCGTCCGAGGCCTCGGCGCTGAGGTCATCCTCGATCGGCTCGAGACCGACGGTCGACTCGACCCCAAGCACGACGCCTACATCCATCAGAGCGTCCTCGGACAAGCCATCCGTGAACTGATCGGGTCCGCTAAGTGATCGGATTGGCCAGGTCTAATTCTTTGGTCCTTCTGACGTTGGCATCACGGGGCCGCGATCCCGCAGCCACTGATGCCCGTTTGTGCCGATCAGATGAATCATCTCTTCATGGGTCTCTCTTCGGGACCACAACCTCAAAAGCGTGCAGACCGGCAGCAAGTCGTGGACCAGATCGTCAATGACCTGGTCGCGATTTACGGTGAACGTGTCCTATCGATCGGGATCTACGGCTCGATGGCCCGTCAAACCGACGGGCCGTATTCGGACATCGAACTCTCGTGCGTCATCGAGGGAACCGAGGTCGACATCACTTACGAATGGATCTACGAGGCGAACAAAGCGGAAGTCGCGATCCAGACCCCCGACGTCATCCGATGTGACGTGCTCGATATGGACGAAGAGGTTTGGCCTCTCTGGAAGCGGTCCTATTTGGACATGATCTGCCTCTATGGCGATCCGTCCGTCTTCGACGAGATGCGACGTATGATCATGTCACCGCCTCAAAAGGAATTCGATCACTTGGTCGGAGAGTTGGTCGTCGAGCTGTACGAACGGATCGGTAAGCTCCGCAATGCCCGACGCACGGGAAGCCACCAACCCTCGGCGATCATGGCGTGCGAGTTTCTGACGAAGTCGGCGTTGATGTTGGGGATCGCCAACAAGTACGGTTTTACCTCGGAATCGCTGATGTTCGAGGAGTCGCTCCGGTTCGATCCGTTACCGGATGGCTATCGCGAACTTCACGGTCTTGTCGAGGCCGGCACGTTGTCCGACCTGGACGTCGTCGCCGACCATTTGGAACGGCTCTGGCGCGGTGTCGTGGACTGGGTCGATGCGATGGAGATCCGCCTCGATCAACGAACGGGTTGGCCGTTGACGCGACCCGAGAGCGGTTGAGCCGAGTCGCGGTCCACGTCGATCCTCGGTGATCCCTCAAACAACTCTGGTTGGGGAAGGTCTCCGCAAAACTTCCAAATTCATATGCGTTGCCATGGTTAGCAACGCAATTGCTTCCAGAAACCATGCCTCACGCATAGGACGGCATTTTGGGGAGCGTTCAAGGGCGAGTTGCCTGGTCCGGACCCTCGCGGAGCGGTTCTTGATTGCGGTAGGTTTCGAGCCGTCGGGTGAGTTCGTCGCGTCGAGACTCACTGGCCTTATCGATTGCTTGGATCTGGGTTTCGATAGCTTTGTTGAATTGGCCGGCCTCGGCGTAGGCTGCCGCGAGGGTATCGAGGTAGTCGCGTTCGAGCGGCTGGGCTGGGTCTTGTTCGCGATAGATGCTCAGGGCTTGTTCGGCCAGCTCGAGTCCGCGCGGACCATCGCGATACGCCGGGTCGGGGGCGGTGACCAGCGTTCGGGCATAGGCCTCTTGGACCGTCGGCTCCTCGGGCGTGAATTGGAGGGAGCGCTCGTGATCCTTGAGGGCCTCATCGAATCGACCTTGCAGGGCGAGAGCCCGTGCCCGTCGCGCGTAGGCTTCGCCGTAGTCGAGGGCCAACCCGATGGCGCGGTCGTGGTCCTCGAACGAGCGGACGTAGTCTCCGCTTCGGAAGTGGGCGAGGCCCCGATTCATCAAGGCATCGAGATATTGAGGGTTCAGTTCCAAGGAACGATCCAAGTCGCGGATTGCCTGGTCGTACGAACCTTGGTGGAGATGGACGAAGCCGCGGATGTTGAGCGCCTCGCTGTAGTCCGGATTGAGTCGTATCGCCTCATCGAGGTCTTTCAAGGCTTCGTCGTATTCGCCGAGCCGAGCGTAGGTGAGTCCGCGATTGTTGAGGGCGAATAGGTCTTGGGGATTGGCCTGAAGGCAGCGATCGTAGTCATCGATGGCGGTATCAAACTCGCCTGACTGGAATCGAGCGAAGCCTCGATTGTTGATCGCCATCAGGAAGTTCGGGTTGAGTCGAAGCGCCTCCTCGAAGTCGCGGAGCGCCAGAGCGGTCTCACTGCGATCCAGATAGACGAGCCCTCGATTGTTGATCGCTTCTACATATTCAGGATTGATTTCTAAACAACGCTCGTAGTCTTGGAGGGCGCGCTCTGGATCACCGCTCTTGTAGTAGGCATACCCGCGGTTGTTGAGGGCGATGTAGAAGTCGGGGTTGATCCGCAGGGCCTCGTCGAAGTCGTCCATGGCGAGTTCGAGTTCACCCTGTTCGAAGCGGGCACGGCCCCGATTATTGAGGTAGACGGGGCTCTCGGGGGCCAACTCCAGACATCGGGTGAAATCTCGAATCGCCCGATCGTAATCCTTGTTGGAGAGGTTGGCGAGTCCTCGAAGGTTGATGGAGCTGAGATAATTGGGGTTGAGTTGGAGTACCGTGTTGAGATCTTCCAACGCGCGATCGACGTCCCCACGATTGAGGTAGAGCATGCCTCGGTTGTTGAGCGTCTCGATCGACCGAGGCCGGAGTTTCAACGAGCGTTCGTAGTCACGGAGCGCGAGGTCCAACGCGCCCTGTCGATAATGGGCCATCCCGCGATTGTTGAGGGCCTCAGGAAAATCAGGGTTGAGCTTCAAGGCGGCGTTCAGGTCATCGAGCGCCCGCTCGAACTCCCCGATGTTGATGTACGCCTGACCGCGATTGCTTAAGCCGACGGGGTTCTGCGGTTGGATCTGGAGCAGGCGATCGTAGTCGCGGATCGCCCGTTCGTACTCGCCGATCCCGATCAGGACCAGCCCCCGGACGTTGAGCGCGGGGAGGAAGTCGGGGGCGAGTTGCAATGCCCGGTCGAGGTCGGGAAGCGCATCCTGCAGGTTTCCCAGCATGAAATTCGCGACGCCCCGGTTGCTGATCGACGGGACGAATCTGGGGTTGAGTGCGATCGCTGCTTCGAACTCGCGAATCGCCTCGTTGTAGCGTCCTTGTTGGAAGAAGGTCATCCCTTGAGCGTTGCGCGTCTCGGCGGTCTCTTCTTCCTGACGTGGAGCCTCGGCCTCCAAGAATGATGCCGGGCGGGCGTCCGCGACCGAAGGTGTGGTGATCATCGGGGCGACAGCGACAATGATCGACAGAACCAACGGTTGAAACACTGAATTGGAGGTCATGATCGCGTCCTCGGGTTAGTGGGGCAATTTATGTATGTCATGTTGATTAGTTTGACCGAATTTGAAGAAGCAGCGATGCGAATGGTGTCGGCGGTACGGGGCTTGCATGGTCGAACGCGTTCGGGTTCGCGTTGCAGGATCAAGGGAGCGACGCCATTACGATGCGTCGTCCTCGTCGATGAGGTAGGTCCGCTTGTCCTGGGACTCGTAGTACGTGCGCATGACCATCTCGGCCAGGACACCGGTGAGAATGTTCTGGCCACCGAAGAGCAGGAACATAGCCGAGAGAACGGGCAGGGGGGTCTCGACAAAGTCCTTGGCCTGATCAACATCGGCCGGTAGCGGGAATGGGTAGATGTATTTGAGGTAAAGCATCAGGACGAAGATCAAGCTGCTGAGGAAGATCGAGAACAGGCCGAGCCGACCGAAGAGGTGGATCGGACGCTGGGCGTAGCGGTCGAAGAAGCGGATCAGGATGAGGTCGAGCACAACGTTGAAGGTGCGACTGAGGCCGTACTTCGACTTGCCGGCGGTCCGTGCTCGGTGGTTGACGACCAACTCGGCGACCTTGGCCCCCTGCCAACGGGCGAAGACGGGGATGAACCGGTGCATCTCGCCGTAGAGCCGAACGCCTTGGAGGACGCGACGGCGGTAGGCCTTAAGCGTGCAGCCGAAGTCGTGGAGCGGGACGCCCGAGATCCGCGCGACCAGTCCGTTGGCCATGATCGAGGGCAGCTTGCGGGTCAGGAACGGGTCCTTGCGGTCGCGTCGCCAGCCTGAGACGACGTCGAAACCCTCTTCGAGCTTGGCCAGGAGGCGGGGGATGTCGGCCGGATCGTTCTGGAGGTCGCCGTCCATCGGGATCAGGATCCGGCCCCGTGCCATGTCGAGCGCCGCCGAGAGCGCCGCGGTCTGACCGCAGTTGCGACGCAGACGCGCCACGCGGACGTGATCGGGGTCGCGTCGACGGGCGTCGGCCAATCGCTCGGCCGAGCCGTCGATCGAGCCGTCGTCAACGAAGATGATCTCGTAGCGGAGGTTCAATCCCGAGAGGACCGTATCGAGTTCCTCGGCCAACGGCGCGATGTTTTCCTCCTCGTTGAAGATCGGGATCAGGACCGACAGGTCGATCGCGGTGGTCGCGGTGTCGTCGGCCGAGGCGAGGGCGTCGATGGCCGGAGGCGACTCAGGGCTCGTGGTGCTCATGGCGGTCCCGCACGTTCTCGTCGATGATCGTCAAGGGGCCCGGAGGCCGTTCGGATTGTTCACCGACTTAGTTTACTCGAACTGCTCGGGAGACGCTCGACCGTGGCTTCCTTCGATCGGCGTCAGACGCGGGCCATAATATATTGTTTCATATCGCTGTTGAACAGTTGATGCTACCGCTCCAGCAGCCTCCCAAGACCTCGTGTCGGATTATCTCTCCGAGCCGTTGACTGGCTGGTCGTCCGGTTCGGTCGGGTCCGCATCCCAGCCATCGATTTGGATCTCACCATCGACACCACATCGGAAGAGAAGTGGCTCCTTCAGACCGCGGACGGCATCCGTCATCGGGTTTTCGAAAGCTTTCACATCGCGAACATTCACGAGTTGATTGTTCACGATCGCGGCGGCGTAACTGGCCTCGTGACGCATAAGCGGCCTTGGATTGATTTCGGTGCACTCGATAATATTGTCGCGAATCACAATTGTGTGGAAGTCGGTTCTCGGATTGAAGCCGAACAGGCCCTCGCTTCGTGTGAGGGTTCCTGCCTTAACATGGTTGTTATAGAAATAGAAGTTGTTGTAGCCACCCTTTGTCCAAAGGACGCCTCGCCCCGGGTTGCGAATCAAATTGTCATGGACGAGAGCGGGTCCAGGGGACAAGACGCGTCCATGATCGGTGATCAGGTTCCCTCCATCGTCCTCGGTTGAGAAGTCGAAGAGGTTATGGTCGATCTCAATTCCATTGCGAGAAAACTCGATCGCGTACGATTTATGTACCCAATTATGATGGATGTGAAAGCTGTACCCTTCTTCGATCACCGCACCTCCGCGATACTTTGGGATGGAAACCGTCGCGCCGAGCACGTTGTGATCGATTTCCATCTCCGAGGCGTTTTCGAAGGGAAACTCAATTGAGAAGCCTACCTCGATTGTATTGTGGTGGATGCGACAACGTTTGGAACCCCGTCCCTTGATTCCGAAGAAGTTTCCTGCTGTATGATCTGCGGTTTTCGCGATTCGGTTGTTCCAAAACTCCGAGTCCTTCGTCCAGAACATGTAAAGGGCACCACCATTGTACTTCTGTTTCCCTCCGGCATTGACGAAGTGACAGTCGTGCACTCGAAGGTCATCCATGCGATAGGTGCGAATGCTGCTCCATAAGAACGATTCGATATGCAGATCGTGCAGTTCGAGGTGATCGGAATCGTCACACCAAATGGCCCCGTGAAGATTCGGTCCCTTTAATGTCATATTCGAAATGGTAACACCCGTCGTTTTATCGAAACGGAACAGATAGGCGTTCGGATTCTCCTTGGACGGCAGATCGGCGGTACCTGGACGCCAAGTGCCGGCTCCGATGAGAATCGTTTTGCCGATCCCCGCACCTCGGATCGTCATGTCCTGCTTCGGCATGAGCGGAGACATCAATGCGTAGGTGCCGGCCGTAATCTCAACAATATCGCCCGGAGAGCCATCGTTGACTGCAGCAGCCAACGCTTTGAGATCGCTAACCTTGATGGTTTCTCCAGATGCTGGCATAATGGAACTGACAGCGACCAAAATACAGATGAAGGACCAAGACGCGAACAGATTCCTTGAGAACATCGGCAAATCTCCAGAGTTGATCGAAACCGGTTTATTATGATGTCCGTAACCGCGTTCATCGTTGATCAATAACTCGGCTCTCGTGAGCCTCGGTATTGCGTGAGACCTGCCAGGGATAATTCGGGCATCGGTTCCAGCCCTGAATTTTCCTGGATCACCGAAGGCACCGCAAGTCACCGGCATCTTCGCGATGGGTGCTGGAATTCGAACGTTCCGAGGATCGTTGCGTTTTTCTGGGATAGCCCCCGGGATGCCGGACACTAATGGGACGACCGGCCCGGCAGGGCGAACCCCACGTTGGGGGATCGGGGCCGTTCGCGACCCGAAAGCCGCAAATGACTCTCGATGCCCGCGCCACCGCAACTGCTGACCGACCTGATGTGCCGAGGCGTCCCGAGCCAGTGGGATGACCGGCAACTGCTCGCCCGTTTCGTGGCGGGGGACGCTCGCGGCGGCCGGCGGGCTCAAATCTGACGTTGACCGTCGGACGCTTCAACTCGTTCGTCCCGTCGATGAGGATACGACGATGGTCAAACGGATCGACCTCGAAGCATTCCTAGGCGACGGATTGGACGCGACGAACGTCGTGCTCCAGGCCGGGGATCGCCTCATCGTCCAGGAGTCGGATCCGGATGCCCTAGCGCTCGCGCCCCATGCGACACGGATCCCTTGCGAACCACGCGAAGCCATGCTGTACCGAGAGATCGATCGCTTGACCGGCCGTCTCAATCGCCTCGAAGCGTCAACGCGGGACGGACTGGATCGACTCGCGAACCCCGGCCGCTGACTCCGAGGTGTTGTCGAGGGGAGTCTTCGTGCCCGCAACGACACGCTCGGCATCGACGAGTCCTTGGATCTCGAACCGACAGGGTCACGGTCGGAGTGCGGCCTCGCAATCGCTGCTTATTTCCCACTGGGCCTGGCCCCCACTGTCGACCAATCAGAACCGCCAGTTCGCCAACGTGAGGGAATAGCCGAGCTGCTGTATCCGCTGATAATGTGAGGTGTTCCCTGTGACTAATTCCAGGTCGTAATGCAAGGCGATGGCCGCGATCATGGGGTCGCAACGCCCAATGGGGCGACCAACACGGTCCAGGTCACCGGCAAGACATCCGGCCAGGTCCGCGATATCCTGATCGAAGGGCAGGACCTCTTCCGAGGCCACCATTGTGCGAAAGGTCTGGATCCGTCTCGAGGCGCCGGCCTTCTGGAGCCCCTGGATGCATTCCATGACGGTGATCACCGAGATGGTCAGGATGCCGTGCGCCTGCCGATAAGCCGTTGCATGACGCGCAACCGTCGGGTCGATCGCCTTGAGGACCTCCGAGTAGATATCGCTGTCGAGCAGGGCCTTATTCACCGGGAGGAACCCGCCACGGACGTTCCTCGCGGACCTTCATCACATGCTCCACAGCGCGGTCGAGGTCCTCGGCCGCATCGCGCATGCCCCCGATGGAACCCATCTCCGCGGCACCGACGGGCTTGACCGCTTGTTGCTTGAGGAATGCCCGCACCGCCTCGGCAACGAACTCATCCTCCGAAGCGTAACGCCCGTTTAGGATCAGAGGACGGATCGCACGTTCAAGCTCATCGGGGAGGTCAATACTCATATTTAGGGTCATCCCAGTACGTGTTTTGTCCCCTTGTGATTACCAAGGCTCCCAAAATAACAGATTCTCAGCACCGTCGGCAGATCGCACGCATTGCTCCAGCATCCCAGCAAAGAGTGTTTGCGAACCACGCGAAGCCATGCTGTACCGAGAGATCGATCGCTTGACCGGCCGTCTCAATCGCCTCGAAGCGTCAACGCGGGACGGACTGGATCGACTCGCGAACCCCGGCCGCTGACTCCGAGGTGTTGTCGGGCAGGATGATTGGCCCGAGTAGAGCCTCGCAATCGACATGGAGTTGCTGGGCGATCGTCAACGCTTCGGGGAGCGGTTCTCGGAGCCCTTGGAGCCTCGGAAACAGTTCGAGGTAGCGGGCATTGAGTCGACCTGGGCGGACGTAGAGGTGCTTGATGGCGATCAGCAAGCAGCCTAGGCCACGCTCGCGGTAGCCTTCCGCGTAGAGCAAAGCGCGGAGGCAGGCGAAGACAGCTTGGTAGACCATCATCAGGTGATCGACCTCGGCCCCCTTTTTCTTCTTCGCGTCGCCGTCGGCCTGTGAGCGAGCATCAAGGACTGTCGCGATCCGGTCTTCGGCGAAGGCGAGCTTCGCCCCGACCTCGGTCCGCGCGGAGTTGTCGACGATGAGGTAAGGGCTTTCGAGACACTTCGACCAGGTGTTGAGGATCGCCATCTTATCGCCCCACCTCTTCGAGATCGGTTGCGGTATCGTCCTGGTGATCGGGGATGTCCGAACCGGAATCCAGACCCAAACGCGACGGCGTGAGCGTCTCGGCAGCGCGATCGGCGGTCTCGGCGAACGGGGCTGGGACGAGACTGCTGGTCAGGATCAGGCCGGTGGCCAAGACCAGGATCGCGCGCCCGCTCCAGGAAAGTGCCGGAGCGTCAGGCGGATCGGTCTTCGGCTCGTCAAAGGATGTCCGCAGGATCCGAACGTAGTAATATCCCGAGATGACACTGTTGATCAGGGCCAACGCGACGAGCCACGCCAGAGCGCCTCCGACCTCCCAAGGTTCGAGGAAGAGGGCGAGCTTGGTCAGAAACCCGCTGGTTGGCGGCAGGCCGATCAGGACCATTAGAGAGACGGTCAATGCGAAGCCGAGGCCGGGTCGGGCTCGTGCCAATCCGGACAGACCCTCGATGCGGTCGTCGCGGCCGGAGGCCTCCAGCTCGTTGACGATCGCGAACAGGACGAGCGTCGCCGACACGTAGGGGACCAGGTAGAAGAGGACGGCCGCAAACGCTTCGGTGGAGAGGGTCCCGTCGGACCCGGTTGTCGCGGCCAGTCCGATTAACAGATAGCCGATGTGAGCGATCGACGAGTACGCGAGCAGGCGCTTGAGGTTTCGCTGCCGGAGCGCGACCAGGTTGCCCCAGGTCATGGAGACGGCCGCGAGGATCGCCACGAGGCCGGTCCAGCCGGGGACGAACAGCGGGCCGACCGCACCGGCGAGGTTGGGCAGGCCGACGATCGTCAGGCGGCCCAGCGCGACCAGCCCGGCCAGCTTCGAGCCGGTCGACAACCAGGCCCCGATCGCCGACGCGCTGCCGGCATAGGTGTCGGGGCTCCACGGATGGAACGGCGCGACGGCCAGCTTGAAGGCGAACCCGACCAGGATTAGGGTCAAGGCGAACGCCGAGGTCATCCCGAGAACGCTTGGGGACACGCCCTCGATGATCGGGGTCGCCATCTCGGGTTCCGAGCCGGCCGAGAGGACCTGCGCGATCGTCGTCAGGCTCGTGGAGCCGGTGAGCCCGTAGAGCCAGCCGAGCCCGAAGACGAGGACGGCTGAGGCGACCGACCCGTAGATGAAGAACTTGAGTCCCGCCTCAGCGGCGGCGCAGTCACGACGTTGGGCGGCGGCCAGGTAGAGGCAGAGCGCTTGGAGTTCCAGGGCGACGAAGAGCGTCAGCAGCTCGTTGGCGGCAACCAACACCTGGAATCCGACCGTCGACCAGATGATCAAGGCGTCGGTAATGGCGATCGAGCCGCTGGACGCGTCGCGTCGGACAAGCGCCAGGGCGACCAAGCCGAGGAGGGCCAAGCCGGTCCGGGCTAGTCGGGTCAGCAGGTCGTCGACGAGCGTGCCGTCGAAGATCGGGCGGCCCGGCTCGGGGCCCGATCCGCCGAGCGATTCGAAGACCTGGGGCAGCAGGAGGGCAACGCAGGAGGCCATGCCCAGCATCGCGGTCGTCTGCAGGACACGATGCCGGAGCGTTTCGGAGCGTCCAAGGAGCGAGACCTCGAGGATCAGCAGGACGAAACCGAGGGCGGCCAGGAGCGTCTCAGGCGCCAGGACGAGCCAGTCGGCTAACGGCGCGATCGCGGTCGGGGTCGCGTCGACGGTCGGGACGGACATCGCGGATCGGGTTCCTCAACAGGATCTCGAAGGTGCCCATGCGAATCAAACCGGAATATAAAAGATTGTTCGGGCAATGGGTTTTCTAGATAATCAACCGTGCAAGTCATGATACTGATCGAGGTCGGCTTCACGCCAGCGTCGATAGCAGAGCAGGATCAGGCCGATCCCGACGGCGACCTCGGCGGCGGCGATGGCGATGATCAAAAGCCCGGCGACAGGCCCGAGGGCGGCTTCGGACGGATCGGCCGGGGGGCGATAGCGCCAGAAGGCGACGAGGTTGACCAGACCGGCCCCGAGCATGATCTCCAGGCAGAGCAGGAGGGCGATCGGGCTCCGACGGACCAGCACACCGAACAACCCGATGACGAACGCGGCCACGGCGAAGCCCAAGAAGTAGGGCAACGGGATGTCGGCGGCGGCCAGCAGCGGGATGGAGCTCATCGTGCGACCTCCGCGAGCGGTTCGAGGGTCGAGGCGACGGCTGTTCCGTGACTCCCGTTTCCGGTTCCGTTAACCCTCGGTGCCCCGATCGTCGACGGTTCGGTCGAGGACGGCTCGGTCGGGGTCGGACGCATCAAGGGCAGCGCCGCGCCCAGAGCCCCGACGAAGGCGACCGTCAACAGCAGGCCGATCAACTCGAAGGCCAGGACGTAGCGGGTCATCAACGCTTCGCCGAGGGTACGGGCGTCGTCGGGGCGGATCGGCTCAGCGGACTCGGACTCAGCGGTCACGGCCTCCGGCGCGATGGCGCGGCGCTCGGTCCGCTCACGCCAGTCGGGCCGGGTGGCAACGCCCGACGAATCGGCCCGATCGAGGAGTCCGACGACCATCAGGACGGTCAGGGCCACGATCACGACGAGCGGCGGGATCGCGCGGGTCGTCCGAAGCGGTGGGGTTTGCTCGCCCGGTCCGCTCGGCCCGGACCGGGTGAGCATGATCCCGAAGAGGATCAAGACGGCCACCGCGCCGATGCCGACGAGCACCTGGACGGCGGCCAACAAGCCGGCGTCGAGCAGGACGAAGTGGCAGGCCAGCGTGAAGGCGAAGGCGACGAACCAGAGCGCCGCGTGGACCAGGTTGCGAGCCAGGACCACGCCGAGGGCTGAGCCGAGGCCAAGCGTCGAGACGGCCGCGAAGACGACGAGGATCACGAAGGAACCTCCGAATGGGCCTCGACCAACACGCGACGAGTCGGATGCGCGTCGAGGGTTTCGATGGTCGTGCCGTTTGTGTTGACGGGGCCGATCGTCTCGAACGCGTCGGGTCCGGAGGACACTCCGTTGGCGTGAGCGGTCGCGATCGGCGAGTCCGAGACGTTTTCTTCCGCGACGACTCCGGTCGAGCCGTTCCGATTAACGACCGGCTGTTCGACGACCGTCTGGACTCGGAGGTCGCGAGCCGGTTGCGGGCGACT
The DNA here is from genome assembly GCA_964609385.1 of uncultured Planctomycetia bacterium. Classification (GTDB taxonomy): domain Bacteria; phylum Planctomycetota; class Planctomycetia; order Isosphaerales; family Isosphaeraceae; genus CAZSSM01. The sequence goes on along the minus strand of CAZSSM010000042.1, from coordinate 19,644 downwards.
CCAGTCGATTCGGACGATCGCGACCAGGCCGACGCCTAGGATCGAGCCGGTAACGGCCCAACCAATCGCCGTTGAGATCAGGTTGGCCGGCTCGCGGAGGACGACCTCGAACCAGAGGGCGGCCGCGAGCAGGTTGACCAGGGACAGGGGCACCAACCGCTTCCAAGCCAAGTGCATCAGCCGGTCGATTCGGAGCCGGGGCAGAGTGGCGCGGATCCAGAACATCACGAAGATCAAGGCGCCACACTTGGTCGCGAAGATCAAGGCGGCGGTCGACGCATCGACGAGTTGACCGGCGAGCGTCTGCGTGTCGATCCAGCCGATCCGGAGCGCTTCGAGTGGGCCGGGCAATGTGCCCGCACCGAGGTAAAGCGTCGTGACCAGGGCGGCGATGGCGACCATGCCGAGATACTCGGCCAGGAAGAAGAGGCCGAACCGGATCCCGGCGTACTCGGTGTGGTAGCCGGCGACCAACTCGCTTTCGGCTTCGGGGAGGTCGAACGGAGCGCGGTTGACTTCAGCCAAGCCGGCCACGAAGAAGATGAACGCGCCGACCAGGCCCGGCGGCGAGAATAGATACCATCCCCAACCCGATTGCGTCTGGGATTCAACGATCGAGGCCATGCCGAGGCTGCCGGCCCAGAGGACCGGCGGCAAGGCGGCCAGGACTTGCGGGATCTCGTAGGAGACCAGTTGGGCCATCCCGCGCATCCCGCCGAGCAGCGCGAACTTGCTCCGGCTGGCCCAGCCGGCCAAAAAGATGCCGAGCGTCGGGATCCCACCGGCGGCGAAGACCAGGAGCAATCCCGCCGGTGCATCGACGATCTGTAACCCGGGCGCCAAGGGGATCAGCGCCAGGATCACGAACGGCGCGACGACCATGATCACCGGCGCGATCGTGTAGAGGATCCGACCGGTCGACTCGGGGGATGCCGGTTCCTTGATCAACAGCTTCAAGGCGTCGGCGATCGGCTGCAGGAGCCCCAAGGGGCCGACCCGGTTGGGGCCGATCCGGTCTTGGAATCGCGCGGCGACTTTGCGCTCAGCCAGCACCAGGTAGCCGGCCAGTAGCGGCAGGACTCCGAAGTAGACGATGCCGAGCGTCAAGGCCCAACGGAGCCAAGGGACCGGCTCGGCGAGGTCGACGGCGTCGGTGATCGGGGACCGATCCGGACTCGTCGTCAAAGCGATCACTCCCAACGAAGGTGTCCCGAACCCCAGGCGTATCCCAGCCCGACGGCCAGCATGATCAGGAAAACGCCCATCTCGATCAGGGCGAACAGACCCAGGCCGCCGTAGCTGACCGCCCAGGGGAACAGGAAGACGGACTCGACATCGAAGACGACGAACATCAAGGCGTACACGTAGTATTGGATCCGGAACCGGACCCAGGACTCACCTCGGGTCCGGACACCACATTCGTAGGCGGCGCCCTTCTCAGTCGAGGGCTTGTGGGGCGCGATCAGGGCGACCAGGATTAACGGGGCGGCGCCGAAGCCTAAGGCGGCCAGGATCAGGAGGCCCAGGAACGCGTAGTCGAGCATCGCTGTCGGCGACTCCGGAAAGGACGATCTTTGGAGCAGGGGACGCGTGGGTCGTCGAAGCTCGAACGGATCAGACCGTCGAGGTCGATTCGTCGATGACTTCGACCTGGGTGTTGGTGTCGAGCGCGATAGAGGTCAATTCGCCGGTCTCGCGACGGAGCAGGAGCGTGTCTTGTCGGCAGTAGAGGGCCTTATCGCCCATCTCCATTCCGCCGACCGGCCGAACGCCTTCATCCTCGATGGTCCCGACGACCCGAGTGACCCATTTGAGATGGCCGACCCGGACGTGTTGGGTCACCAGGACCTTGGTGCCGGCCGGATACTGCGGTTCGGGAGGTAAGGGGATCATCGCGGACGGGCCTCAGTAAAAGGACAAGGTGGACAGGTTCGATGCGGTGAACAGACGTATTTTGGATAGGGTTCGCGGCTGATTATGTCGACTGGCCTAAAGAGCCAGCAAGCCGATCAAGCCGATCGCTCGGGACGACGGCTCGGCCCGTCGCGGTAGAGCGGGTCGGTCCGGTCGGCCAAGAATGGCCCGAGCACGGGGATCGCCCGCGCGGGCGTGGCGGTCTGCCAGAGGGCATCGACGGCTAGGTCGAGCTGCACGAAGCCGAAGCGGATCAGATCGGCGATAGTGGTGCCGAAGACCAGGCCCCCCAGCCGCGCCCACCAGATCGCCGAAGCGCACATGGGACAGGGCTCGGCCGTGGAGATGAGGGCCAGTTGGCCACGATCGCTGTCGGGATGGCGCTCATTGAGGACGCGGAGGACCTCCATCTCGGCGTGGGCGGTCGGGTCGGCGCTCGACTGGTTGTGACCGGTGACCAGGGGCTGGCCATTACGGAGGTCGGCCAGGACGGCGCCGAAGGGCGCGGTGGCTAGGCGGGCCTCCGCGATGGCTAGGGTCATCAGCTCCGGCAGCCGGGCGCGGAACCGCTCCGATCCGAACGGCTCGGCCAGGGTGATCGATTCGGGCGTCGCGTGCGGGATCGTCATGAACCACCTCCCGGAGTCGGGCTCGTCGACGGCCCGGCGGCTGTTGTCGCCGGGCCAGTGAACCGTTTGACCTTCTTCTGGGCTTGTTTGACCCGTTCGGCCTCCTCGTCCGGACTGGACCAGGCCTCGGGGTGGGTCTCTCGATAGTACTCGCTGGAGACCAGCAGATCCTCCATGGTGAAGAGGTGGCTCCGGTGCCGCTCGGTGTTGGCCAGGGCGTAGAGGTGGTCCATCTTGATCGCGTCGAAGGGGCAGTACTCGGCGCAGAGGCCGCAGTTCATGCAGACGTCCATGTCGACGACGAACTGGCTGGGGATCGGCATGCCCTTGCCTTGGGCGTCGGTGGCCTGCTCGATCCAGATGCACTGCGGCGGACAGACCCGCGCGCAGATGTCGCAGGAGGTGCAGCGGATGTGGCCGTCATCCTCGTCGTAGATCAGGACCGGGAAGACGCGGAACCGCTCGCGGACCGGCAAGCGCTCCTCAGGATACTGGACGGTAAAGAGTCCATCGCGGAGCGTTCCGCTGTCGTCTGAGCCCGCGTCGTGGATCGTGTCCGATCGCCCGCCCCGCAGCGGATCGCTGTGCAGGAACGTCCGGACGAACCGTTTGAGGGTGATCCAGTGACCTCGAAGGATGCCGGTCATCACGCCCATGAGTCTCGTCGTCCTCCCGATCGGTTGGCTAGATCTTGTCGTGATCCGGTTGTCAACCCCAAATGATCGTAGGCGGACCTCAACTCTCGACGAGTGGGCCCACTCGCAACCGCGATACGATCGCGGACGGACTGGCCGACCCGCCTCAAACGTCTCAGCGATCGACCTCACCGAGGACGATGTCGAGGCTCCCCAGGACGGCCACGACATCGGCGACTTTTTGGCCCAGGCACATCGGTTCTAGGGCCTGAAGATTGATGAAGCTGGGGCTCCGGACGTGGTACCGATAGGGGGTGCCCGAACCGTCCGAGACGAGGTAGTAGCCCAACTCGCCCTTGGGGTTCTCGATCCGGCTGTAGGCTTCGCCGGCCGGGACGTTCATCTTGTACTGCTTCTTGCCGGCCAGGATCGGCCCTTCGGGCAGATCGGCCAGAGCCTGCTCGAGGATCCGGAGGCTCTGGCGGATCTCCTGGAGCCGGACCCAGTAGCGGTCGTAGATGTCCCCGTGCTCGGCGGTGACCACATCGAAGTCGAACCGCTCGTAGATCGAGTAGGGGGCATCGCGTCGGAGGTCGTAGGCCACGCCCGAGGCGCGAAGGACCGGCCCGGCCGTCGACAGGGCGATGGCCTGCGGACGATCGAGCACACCCATGCCTACGCAGCGGTCGCGGACGATCTCGTTGCCGCTGAGCAGGTCGTCCAGTTCATCGATCTTGCGCGGCAGGCGGTCGCGGACCAGGCGTCCACAACGCTCGGCCCAACCGGCGGGTAAGTCGAAGGCGACACCGCCGAACCGCATGTAGTTGCACATCATCCGGCTGCCGGCGACCCACTCGAAGAGGTCGAGGATCAGCTCGCGCTCCTCGATCGCGTAGAGGGCCGGCGTGAAGAAGGCGCCGAGGTCGTTGAGTAGGAACCCGATCGACCAGAGGTGGCTCGAGATCCGGGTCAGCTCGGCCATGATCACGCGGAGGTACTCAGCGCGCTCCGGAGGCCGCGACGCCTCGCCCAGCAACTGCTCGACGGCCAGGGCGTAACCGAGGTTGTTGCCCATGCTGGTCAGGTAGTCGAGGCGATCGGTGAACGGGAAGTTCATCAAGTAGGTGTTGCGTTCGCCGATCTTCTCGTGGTTGCGGTGCATGTAACCGAGGATCGGCTTGAGCGCGGTGACGGTCTCGCCGTCGACCCGGAGGTTCATCCGGAAGACACCGTGGGTACTGGGGTGCTGCGGGCCCATGCTGAGCAGGAACTGGTCGGCGTCGAGTTCCTGGATATCGACCTGCGTGTGGTCCATCGGGGCATCCTTGGGATCGGCCTCGCCTCGGAGGTTGTCCCAACCCTGGAAGTCGCGAGGGACCTTGAGGTTGGTCCCGAACGGATTCCGCTCCTCGACCCGATAGTGTCGGCCGTCGTCGACCCGGCTGGCCAACGCTTTGGTCGGCCCTTCGTAGTAGGGCTCCAGATAATCGCGACGCATGGGGTGGTAGGCGAAGCCATCCCACATCAGGATTCGACGGAGGTCGGGGTGGCCATCGAACTGGACGCCGAAAAGGTCGAAGACCTCGCGCTCCTGGAACTCAGCGCCCGGCCAGATCGGGGTGACCGACGGGAGCACACCGGCCCCCTCGGCCTCGTCGGCCCGACAACGGAGAACCAGTAGCGAACCTGGCCGCGCGAGACTCTCCAAGTGGTAGGTCACCTCGATCGCGTCGGCGTAGTGGGTCGCCTGAAGGCTGACTAAGTAGTCGAACGGATCCACCTCAGATCGCTTCAGCGCTTCGGCCACATCGACGAGATGCTCGGGCGCGACCAACAGGGCGTTGTCGGAGATCGACACGGCGTCGGGGCCGAATCGCCCGTTGAGTGTGGTGGCTAGGTCGTGCAAGGCCGACTCGCCGATCCAATGGATACTGGGCCGAACCTCAGCCCGCTTCGGCTTGCGAGAGGTCGCTTTCTTTGAGGGCGACTCGACCTTCGCGTCGGTCGACGGGCTTGTCGGGTCGGCGTCTGGATCGAGCGTCGACCGAGGCGCATCGATCAGACCAGGTTTGTCGAGTTCGGTCTCACGCTGTTCGGAAAGCCCCTGGGCCGCGCGTTCGGCAGTGACCTCCAGGGTTCGAAGATCGATCAAGTCGGGACCGAGGGCGGGCACAGGCACGTCGCGCTGCACATCCTTCCGATACCAAGGGGCCTGGCGGATCGACTCGCCGTCGATGGCCCGTTGAAGGGTCATGAGGCCATCGAGCAGGGCTTGTGGCGTGGGTGGACAGCCGGGTACGTAGACATCGACAGGTAAAAACTTGTCGACTCCGGAGACGACGTTGTACCCTTCCTTGAACGGTCCGCCACCGGTGGCGCAGGCGCCCATGGCCATGACATACTTCGGCTCGGCCATCTGGTCGTAGAGCCGCGCGATCAGTGGCATCATCGTCTTCGTCACGGTGCCCGAGACGATCATCAGGTCGGCCTGACGCGGCGAGCCTCGGAAGACCTCCGCGCCGAAACGGGCCATGTCGTACCGGCTCGAGGCGGTACAGATCATCTCGATGGCGCAGCAGGCCAGGCCGAAGCCGAGCGGCCAAAGGCTCGAGCGGCGACCCCAGTTGTAGACTTGGTCGACCAGCCCGAGGATCCGGTCCCAACGTGTCACCAGCACGTGTTGCTCGAGTTCTCGGACCAGCGCCGGGTCGTACGCGTCCAGCCAATCCGGACGTGTCGGCAACGGTTGGTCGACGGGAGCATGCGCGTGAGTCGGAGCCGTGCCCGGTGTGGCGAAATGGCCGTTGGGCCGACTCGAGGAGTTGGCCGAGATCGAATTCACGCGACCGTTGGTGATGTGCGACATGGCGTCCGAGATTACGGGCTCGACAAATTGACACAGGCTGAGCCTATTTTAGGAGGCACCCCACGCGTTTCCAGGTCCACGCAGACCGCCCCTAAAGCGATGTCGTTCATCCAAGGCCCGCACGCGTCGTGAACGGCCACAGCCGGGAATAACGTCGATCTCCCCGGACACTCCACCGTCGAGGCCGGATTTTCCTAGGGGCCGCTCCTTTGATCACACCTCGGGTTGACGGGGAGTGGGTCACCGCTTGAGTCATCCTGGCCATGAACGATCTGCTCCGCATGCGGTGAGAAAACGCTGTGCGCGGGTGTTCGGTCGGTTCGCGAGGACCATAATTGCGTTATGCAAACCCCAACGATACCAACACCGAACGTTCAGATCAGCGTCCTCGACCTTATGGGCTTGGTCGCTACGGTCGCCGTGAACATTTGGTTGTTTCAAATGGGTATGTTTTGGGGAATTCTGGGCCTTACCGTAACCAAGCACTTCGTGGTCGCCTACCTCTGCCACGCGATCGGCCTGGACGGCCGACGTCGACGTCGATCGTCCCGAGGGTTGACCGACGAAGGACGTCCAGTCGGCTGAGCTTGGAGGGAGGCAAGACCGATATGTTGCCCCCCCGAAATGCCAGCTTCACTGTGCCCCCGTCTTTATTCCGACGAACATGGCTGCCGGCGTACAGAGCGGGGACTGTTCGACTCCGAAGAGTCATGAGGCCGTTACATGCTGATGGATCGGGACAAAGTGCATCGGAGTCGGGGTTGCAGGTCCGTGGATCTCCCTGCATCGCCTTCCAAGTGTGAACCAATTACGCCGCAATCCATGTGCATGGCGATGTTTCAGTGGAGTCGCTCAGAACCTGGAGCATGCGACAAACGCTTATTCGCGAACACCTCGGGCATGGAGCAGACGACTAGAGTGGCCTCAGAAGCTGATCAGAAATAGCGCAATCAAGAAATCGTATGTTCAGGAGATTTTACCGATTCGCCGTAACTCATCTTCGTATCCACTTTGGGATAATGGGCAGTCGACAAGGTCGAGAAATAGAGATTTGCTGATACAGCAGTCACATGCCATGCGGGAGAGCAAGGCATCTGGGATATCGCGGCCTGAAGGCCCATGGCTCATTTTTGTGAAAATGTTGGTTAGTCTACCATGTTGGTCAGTATAGGTAAGAAATATGTGATGCGTTTTTCGGTTTTGCTGGAACCCATTCTAGTGAGAGATTGTTCGACCTCCCGTGCTTTCCGAGGCATCGACCGTTCCCGTAGCTTCTTGAAATCGAGTTCGAAGGGTATCACCCAGTTGGCGGGCAGACGGCGTCATCGACTCCCCTCGATCCGCTTGAGCGTACGTGATCCAGGCGAACGCCAGGGTCTCCTGGATCTCGAGACATAGCGCGTCTCGAGTGTAGGCGTGGGCGTGGAGTGCGATGCTCTCGTCATGGACGACGTAGAGTTGTCTCGTATCCTCGTCCAGGAATGGGGTCAATTCAAGGGGTCCGCAATCAGCTTCAATTCATCCGACTTAATTCGTTCGAATCGCAACGGGCTGAGATCGATCGGAAAGAGACGAGTCACCAGAAATGGACCCTCAGGAATCCCTTCATCATTCAGGGGGGCACTCCCTGCAACTTGAATTTCCTGGTGTCTGATCTCCCTTGAATCGGTGGGCATATGACAGGACTCAAGCAGATGCTTCAAATTGCCCTGAAGCTGGATGGTGTGGTGAGTCGGAAGTTGCAGTCGACCTTGTTGGCCTAAGCTGTCGAGGCGATCGAGTTTTCCAATGACATAGATGAGGTCAGAGTTACGATCATTTTCGTGAACGCTAGGCATTACCACTCGCCTCAGTATGATTACCGATTCATGCAGGATCGTATCAATATGACATGGGTTTAGGAGATGGTCAAGACCGATCCGCATCTGGCTAAAGATCCCGGAGAGTTCTCGCTCGAGATAATCGATCGTGAAGAGTGGGGGAACGATGATGGCCCCCCAAGCTTCTTCACAGAATATTAACCCGGTGTTGATGATGATGCAATCCCCGACGTTGTTGAAAAAAAGATTTTGAAATTCCATCAGGCAAGGGAAGGGGGCTTTCTGTATACACACAGGCCTTTTGAGATTCAGTGTCTTCGCCCGACAAGGCTTCGAAAGCCCGTGTAGAACTTGGGGGACTTCACGATTGAACCCAGTTGAGGATCCGCGAGGATCTTCGCTCGCGGATCTCGAAACGACGAGCCTGTTACTTCCGATCAGTTCCGGATGCCTCGGACCGTTGCTCGAATCCAGCCGGAGGGGTCGGGCTCGGAGAGGGCGACGAGTTCCACGGGGAGATCGGAGGGTAGATCGATGGCCTGCTCGAGCGGGATCTGTTGGAAGGCCGCGACAGCGCCGGCGAGCACCAAGGCCCTCTGGAAGACGTTCAGTTCGACCGGATCCGACTCCGCGTCGAGGATCTGGGCGACCTGTCCGGTCTCTCCAAAGTCGATCGAGTTGACCTTGGCCCGAACGTCGAGTTGGCCTGGCTTGTCGGGGGTGGCCGTGACTGCGAGGCTCAGGACGATCGTCGTTTGGTCAGAGCGGATCTGGAGCGCCCGGGCTTCCTGACCGATTAACTGACGCGCGGCGTCGGGCACCGGGGCCACGATTTGCAGGTCGCGGACGGTCAGGACCAGACGGCCCTGATCGTCGACCACCAACGACGGAGCCGACTGGGGAACGCCCAAGCGGACCACATTGCGACCCTCGGCAAGCTGATCGAGGTACTCGTCAAGCGGGAGCGACGTTTGGATCGTTCCCGGCTCGCTGGTCGAGGATGACTCGTTGTCGATCTCATCGCCGGTGCCGATGTCACCGTCCGGCGCCGGAGTCGATCCGCCCGATGGAAGGGTGACGGCGATGTTCTCGAGGTCGGCGATTTCAGATTGATCGAGGAACGGTTGGGCGAGGTTGTCCACGAGATTGGGCAAGTGGGTATCGATTGCGATGGTGCCCGGTGTGATCGATCCGAAATCGGGTCGCGGTTGGTCGGGCCCTTCGACGTCGGTGGCCGTGCCCCAACTCACCAAGCCATCAATGTCAGCGCGATCGTATCGGGATCGGAGTCGAAGGTTCCGGACGAGGAGATCACCGATCTGGGCACGACCTGCACCGATGAGGACCTGTTGGAGCGTCTGGTTCTGTTCGGCCTGCGAGGCGGATGTCTTCTCCAGACTCTGGTCGCGGGCTCCTTCGATGATCCCCTGCGCCACACGTTCATAGGAGTTCTCGAAGACCTGCTGCTCGACGGCATCCTCATCGAGACCGATCAACGCCAGGGAATTACGGAACGCGCACGGGTGAATCCCTTCCAGAGGGATCGCGTCGACCGAGTAGACCAGGCAGTGCTGATAGCTCGGCGAGAGCAGGAGGCCGGCGTCGGTAAGCACGCCCGTGATCGTCAATTGGGGATAGTTGGTCATCACCGAAGTGAAATAGTATCCGTTCCCGAGCAGTCGGCCTCGAGGGTCGGAGACGACCTGCTCGTTGAAACCATTGATGGGAGTGACGGCTGTGAGGAGCTGCGCGTTATAGAACGCGATGCTGCCGTCGGAGGGTAGCAGACCGTAGCCGGTCTTCTCGCGCGCTGTGACGTAGGTGGTCTGCCCGTTGCGGAAAACGACGTCGTCTTGAACCACATCGTTCTCGAAGAACGGAGCGAGTCCGAGCGGATCGGTTTGGATGACGATGTTGGGGGGCGTCCCCAAGACGGGGCGACCGGTCGTTGTCGCGGGTGGTGCGAGCATCGACTCTGCTGGAGGGTTCGAATCGTCGATGACTCCATCATTCCCATCCGTTGCGGGAGAGGAATCTGGGATCGGTGGTGTCGGGATTGGTTCGACCTGGTCGGTCTGGCCCAATCCTTCTGGCTGCTGGAGAGGGATAGGATTGGGCAGTGGGACCTGAGCGTATGCGGTCGAAGTGACGATCAACAGAGTGACGAAGAAGATTGAGCTAAGAAAGTGCCGGATCGTGTTGTCGATGATCCGATGGAGGAGCGCCGTCTTGGTTCGAGCCATCGGGTGCCTCGGGCTTGGATCGTGAATCGTAGGTTCGTCAGGAACGTACCTCGATCATCGACGCGCAAAACCCGTCCCACGAATCGGTTGGGACTGTTCCGGGTCCGGCTCCATCGGTCCGAACGCTTCCGACGATTGGTCCGGCGTCGGATCCGTCGCGATCGCCAGAGGCGGCTTGAACCGTCTGTTTGGAAGTCGATCGAGCGACCGGGGCATTAAGCACGATCCGACTCTCCTGACTTCGGCCCGGGTAAAGATAAGCAGTAAACCATCCCCGGCCTTCGTAGGCGAGCGTCGGTTCAGTGAAGCGGTTTTTCCCCACGGGACACACCGATCATGACGAGCCGACCAACTTCTAACCCCCTGTCAAAGAACGGGTTGATCCTCTATCTGCAGACTCGACGACAGGTAGACTCCTGATAATCCACCAGGACGACGTTTACCCAATGAGACACGGCTGATTCGTTGGTACTCGAGCTTGGGCGCCGGCAGAATCGATCGGGGAGGTTGTTTATGACGGATCGCGATTCCGAAATCGAACGACTGTTTTTCGAGTTCAAACGCTTGCCGTGGTCCAAGGGGCTCAGTGAGGACGCAATCAGAGATCTCGCCAAGGCCGGTGAATTGGTTCAGTTCAATGAAGGTGATACCGTTTATCGTCCCGAGGATCAGATTGGCTCGGTTTTGTTCGTCATCCGTGGCCGACTCCAGGCCACAGTCCTCGACATGTTCGGGAAGCACGTCCTTGAGAGGCCGCTCGTGAGAGGATCGGTCTTCGGAATCTTCTTTGTGGTCCATCCCGATCGAGCGAATACGGAAGTCGTGGCCACCGAGCCTTCCACCGGAGTCCAACTCGAGTTCGACAGGTTGATGGGTTTGTTGGCAAAGTACCCTGAACTCCACCTGAACCTCTATCAGTTGGCGGCCAATCTCGTCCGGCAGTTCGTCCTGGTTGACCGCACGAAGGCTCAGCCGCTCATGGTGGGCATTGTGCATCACTCACGGGCGAGTCGGCGTTTGACACCGTTGCTCGTTCGACGACTGATTCAGATGGGGGAGTCCCCAAGCGTTGCAGGTGATGATCCCGAATGGCAACCGATCGAGGGGGTTTCTTATCGGGTGCTTTTTGAGGATGGGCAGTTGCTGAGCGAGCAACAACGCCAGGAGCTATTGAACGCGTGGTCGGACCGCGGAAGGATCTTTGTCGATCTGGACGCTCGCCTCGAGATCGGACATCTCATCCGCCTCATGAGGTCTGCTGATACGATCCTTTGGTGTCTTCGGCCCGGCGATGTCGAGGCGGCGCTGAAGACTCTGCGTTCCATCGAACGCGACGTCGCAGGATGGCGTGACAAGATTTGCCTCGTCTGGGTGCTCGACGATCAGACGTGGGTCGCCCCCTTCCAGCCCGATCTCTCCAACCTGGTTGCGCGTGATTTCAAGATCTCCTTCGCCGAGCCTGCGGCGAACCAAGGAAGACTCTTGAAGAACGGCGTTGAGCGGGTCGTCCACTATCTCCGCGGGATCCAGATTGGCCTGGCACTCGGAGGAGGCGCCGCCCGGGGCATGGCCCACCTTGGCGTGCTCAAGGTGCTGGAAGAGAATGGGATCCACGTCGATATGATCGCGGGCACCAGCGCCGGGGCGATGACCGGGATGCTCTATGCGTTCGGTATGGACGCTGACCATGCCGTGCAGAGGTACGTCACGGACCTTCGACTCCCTTGGTATTATCGTCGGCTGCCATCGGGTGCTTATTTTTATCTGCTGCGCAAGTACCGAACCGGAAAATTTGACCCGATGTTGCGGGCATACCTTAACAAGACACGGCTGGAACAACTGCCGATCCCGATGTTGACGGTGACCGCCGATCTCGTACGGGGCGGTCCAGTCGTCAGAGAGAAGGGTGACGCAGTACGGAGCGTCATCGAAAGCATCAACCTCCCTTGGCTTTCTCTTCCAATCGTGAGTGAGGGTGAGGCGTTAGTCGACGGGGGCCTCCTCAACAACATCCCGGCGGACGTCTTGGTTTCGAAAGGATGCAACTACGTCCTGGCGTCCAGCGTCACAGCCAAAATCGAGGCTGAGTTTATGGGCATCCGAGCCGAATACCCCGATCTCGGGCCAAAGCGAGCGTCGCTCCTGAAGACGCTCATGAGAAGCTACCTCGTCCAGAGCTACAACATGAACTCGGTCGGGGTTCAGCCAGCGGACTACGTGATCGCCCCCGATGTGACAGCATTCGACCTCACTGAATTCGAACGGGCTGACGAGCTTGCCAATGTCGGAGAATACACAACACGAGAATCGATCGAGAGAATCAAGGAGCAACTCGCCAAGATTGATAGAGGATTGTTTGGTTGAATTTGATGTATTTATTTTTATGTAAGCATAATTTTTGAATTTCAATCGCATTTGATGCGAAAGTCCTTGGGGTTGTCAGGTGTTACAGGGATACCCGGAGGTCGAGCCCCCGGGTTCCCATTGGAATCGGGCTTTGTCAGTCTTCCACCTCGATCACGATCTGCTCAATCGTGCCTGTGAAGCGCGTCTCGTCGCGACCGATGCCGATGCCCTCGGCCACGGGCGTCTGATTATCGAGGCCGACATCAGCCGTCTCATCGGCCGAAAACATCAAAGGCTGGGTCCTCGCGATTCGACCCTCCGCGACCGTCTCGCCGTTGACGCTCAAGGTTGCGGTACCTCCCTGGCCAAGACCGCCCCCATCGTACTCGAAATCGAGAACGATCGTCGCCCTGCCAGTGGGGACGGGCTCTTTTGCCTCAACGATGTCACGAGAGAGACCGAGATAATTGTACGTATAGGCCGGCTTCCCGTCCTTCATGTAGAGCGACCAACCACCAAATCGGCCCCCTTGCGTTAGGATCACACCGTCGGCTCCACCTTCGGGGATTTCAACGGTCGCGGTGATCGTCTTCGATTTGTTTTTCACATTAATGAACGTATTTTCTAGCATGCCATTCATGCCATCGTAGAGCGTGAGCGACGTGCGGTCACCCATGACGTCGGGACGTCCCGCGAGGGCAGGGTTGACTCGCTCGATCACGCGATCGTCGATCGGCAAGACGTGGTATTTCTCGGCTTCCTCCATGAACAACGCCTTCATCGCGATCAACCTGTCCGGATCCTCCATCGCCAGGTCGTTCACGAGGTTGAAATCGTTCTGGACGTTGTAGAGCTCCCACACATCGTCCTGGAGCGGTTGTTGTTTCGTCGTCTGCCAGGGAGCGCGGTGAATGGTTCGTGCGAGCCAGCCTTCATGATAGATCGCGCGATTGCCGAAGATCTCGAAGTACTGTGTCTTGTGCCGCTCGGGTGCATTCGGATTGTCGAATGCGTAACGCATGCTGGTTCCCTCGATCGGCGTTTGGGGGGTGCCGTTGACACTCGACGGCTCGGGCAACCCAACAGCCTCCAAGATTGTAGGGGCTACATCGATAACGTGGGTAAACTGCGATCGGATGCCCCTCTCGGTCTCGATACCGTTCGGCCAGTGCACAACGAGCCCGTTCCGTGTCCCACCGAAGTCTGAGGCGACCTGCTTCGTCCAGGAGAAAGGTGAATCGAAGGCGACTGCCCACCCGGCGGCCATGTGGGGGAACGTCTCGGGGCCACCCCACTTGTCGATCAACGGGAGCAGGTCCTCGACCTTCTCCGTGACGTCATTGAAGTAGGTCATCTCGTTGTACATGCCGACGAATCCACCCTCAGCACTCGTGCCGTTGTCGCCGGCGATGTAGAGGAACAACGTCTTGTCGAGTTCCCCGATCTCTTCGATCGCGTTGACGAGCCGCCCGACCTCGTAGTCAGTCTGTTCGAGGAATCCCGCGAAGACCTCGGCCTGCCGCGTGAAGAGGCGCTGCTCGTTCTCGGAGAGTTCGTCCCAGTCCTTGATCTCGTCCGGCTTAGGGCCGAGTTCGGAGTTGTCAGGGACGAGACCGAGTCGCTTCTGCCGAGCGATCGTCTCCTCGCGGATCGCGTCCCAACCCTTGTCGAACATACCCTTGTACTTGTCCGCCCATCGCTTCGGCACATGATGCGGAGCGTGGACGGCGCCTGTCGCGTAGTAGACGAAGAAGGGTTTGTCAGGCGTCATGGACTGCTGGGCCTTCACCCAACCGATCGCTTGATTCGTCATGTCAACGGTGAAATGGTACTCTTCCATTTTCGGGGGCGTAACCCGCGTGACACCATCGTAGATCAGCGGGTACCACTGATCGGTCTCACCGCCGATGAAGCCGTAGAACTTGTCGAATCCTTGTCGAGTCGGCCAACGGTCGAACGGTCCGGAGACGCTCGTCTCCCAGGCGGCGGTCTCATGCCACTTTCCGAAGGCGGCTGTGCTGTAACCGTTAAGACGGAGGATCTCAGCCAGCGGCGCGACACGATTCGGGAGTTGCCCGGTGTTTCCGGGGAAGGCGGTCGCCGTCTCCATGATGGAACCGGTGTTACAGGTGTGATGATTTCTTCCGGTCTTGAGCGCCATCCGCGTCGGCGAGCAAAGCGCTGTCGTGTGGAAGTTGTTGAAACGGAGCCCTGACTGGGCGAGTCGGTCGAGTGTCGGAGTCTGGATCGGTCCCCCAAACGTGCTCGGCCCCCCGAAACCGATGTCGTCGATCAAGACGATGACGACGTTGGGTGCGTCTTCTGGTGCCGTCACTTCAAACCGGGGTGGGCTTTCGACATTGCGGGCATCGAGCTCCGTGAATGTGGGAGCTTCTGGTTCTCGGATCGGCAGGACCATTCGGTCGAGTCCGTCTTGCCCGAACCCCCGGTTCGTTGCGTAGAGGGAAAGGATGTGCAGGATCAGAATCACAGCGGACGGCAAACGGCAATGACGCATGGTGTCTCTCCTCGATCTCGTCACTTGAAAGTCGGCTCAATGGAAAGCGTGCGTGGAACAATTGATTTTCCGACCCGTCACGTCAATGCGCTACGTCCCGATTCAAGGAGGTCCACGAACGGCTTCCTATGAATTGAGGGCGAACTCAACGTAACTTAACGCTCGGCTCAGTCGATGTCCATCGCCTGTTCAGTTAGTTGTTTGAAATATTTTTGTTTTGGGGAAAGTTGAACAAAATATAGGTTGGTAACTACTCTTGGTGTTTTGAGTGAACCGTCTGGCCTGCACAAGAAGATCGGTCAACACTCCAACCAGTAACGATTTGTGCCTGAACACGCCGTACGTCGGTTCCGGTCATTCGGTAACTACGGACGGGCCTTTCGATGCCAGCCCGAGGACAGGACCGATCAGGCGTGTTGCTTGAATTCGGTGACTGTTGTTGTGATCGACGAGAACGCGGACGCCAAGGTTGCGGTGATTGACCGACTGAAGTCCTATCAGCAAAGATAACGCCACCCAGCAAATGGGAGCGTCGATGGTTGGCGATCCCGTCCCAGTCCCTGCCGACTCGAGCGGTCCGGGGTCGTATAACGTCCGTCTTGATCGATCGTCGCTTCGCCAAGGAGGGAAAACCCTGACGACGGCGGCGACGTAGGAAGGACTATTGGATCCGAGATGCGACCGACCCGGATTCCCTGACTTGCCCGATCCGTCCGCGGGTCACTCCGATGACTCGGTCTGCTTGGTCCGACTTGTCCCGACCCGACACCAGGCACCCCACGCGAGGACTGCTCCTATGCTTGGTTCTTTGATTCGTCGTTCCCTTTTCGGGCCGGTCATTCTGGCCCCCTTGGTCTTCGGCCTGGCCTTGCTCCAAGGTGGATGCGGCGGCGGAGACACCGAATCCAACTCGACCGATACCAGCAGCCTGGGCGTTGGGGCTACTGATTCAGACCTTGACGCGATGAACCCATTCGAAGGGCTCGATGGGGTCGGTCGCGGGATGAATCGGACCAAAATCATCACCATCGAGCAGGATGAGCCGAGCCCGTTCCGATTCGAGGACGTGGCGGATTCGGCCGGGATCGACTTCCTCCAGGTTTCCGGGATGACGCCCGAGAAGTACTTCCCGACGGCCAACGGCTCGGGCCTAGCGATGTTCGACTACGATCTCGATGGCGACCTCGATCTCTACCTGCTCTCCAACTGCCACCTGCCGCTGGGGACCAAGGAGCCGCCGCTGAGCCGCCTGTATCGCAACATGCTGGTGGAAACCGGCCAGCTCCAGTTCGAGGACGTTACGGAATCGTCCGGACTGATCTTCGCGGGCTTCGCCATCGGCGCAGTCGCCGGCGACCTCAACGGCGATCGCTACCCCGAGGTCTATCTCGGAACCTATGGGGAGGAACGCCTGTTCATTAACAATGGCGATGGCACCTTCCGCGACGGTTCGGAGGAGGTCGGCGGGCTCGAGAACGTCTGGTCCTCCGGAGGCGCCTTGTTCGACTACGACCTCGACGGTGACCTCGACCTCTACGTTGCCGTCTACGGGATCTGGGACATGGACGTCCACAATGAGCGGTTCTGCGGTGACCGCAAGCGCAATCTCCGACTCTACTGTTCACCTCGGCATATTCCGCACGATCGCCACCTCTTCTACCACAACAACTACCAGGAAACCGGACGGCTGGAGCTTATCGAGCGCGGTGAGGAGGCCGGCTTGGCTCGCTTGCTCGATGCCGATGGCCTCGATGTTGGGGGCCACGGCTTCGGCGTCGTGACGCCCGACATCAACCGCGACGGCTATCCCGACATCTACGTGGCCAACGACCAGGATCCCAACTTCCTGTTCATCAACAACGGCGACGGCACCTTCGCCGACGAGACCGAGCTGTCCGGCGCGGCCTTCGACGATAACGGGAACTCGCAGTCGGGCATGGGCGCCTGGGCCACCGATGTCAACGGCGACGGGTTGGTCGACCTGTTCTGTACTAACTTCCAGGAGGAGTACAACACGCTCTATATCGAGACGTTCCGCAACGACATCTGGATGTATCAGGACCAGACCCGCTTCTTCAACCTCAGCGCTCCATCCATGCCCTGGGTCGGTTGGGGTTGTGCGTTACTGGACTTCGACTGCGACGGCTGGGTCGATTGCTTCGTCACCAACGGCCACGTCGACGACAACCGGAGCCAGATCATCGAAGGCGAGAAGTTCGAGGCGCCGCCTTTGCTCTGCCTAAGCACACCGACCAGCAGCGGACGTCGTTTCGAGCTGTCGACCCGCGACGTCGGCCCCTACTTCGAAGAGGAACATGTCGGACGGGGTGCGGCTTTCGGGGACTTGGATAACGACGGCGACTATGACATCGTCGTCTCGCACGTCGACGATCAACCGGCGGTCCTGATCAACAACACGCCGCACAAGAACCATTGGGTCCGGCTCGACGTCCGGCCGACCCGCAGCAACCTCTATGCTTTGGGGGCCAAGGTGGTCTTCGAGCTGGAGGATCCGACGCAGCAAGATCCGGTCGTGATCCACCGCGAGATCTTGGGCGGTGGCAGCATGTTTGTGACCAACGACTATCGGCTGCTTGTTGGCTTGGGACGGGCCAACTCGATCGCCCGCTTGACAATGACCTGGCCCTCGGGCGCCGTCACGGAGTTGACCGACCTGCCCGTCGACGGCGAGATCGTGATCGAGGAACCGTCCGAGATCGCGGGTCAAGACGACCGCCCGGCTGATCCGATCACAACCGAGGCGGGGGCCTCGACCAACTGACCCAAGGCGACCGACCGTCGACCGATGAGATCGCTCGGCGGTCCGACGTCCCGGTGATCATCGCTCTCCCCGGACGTGCGTATCGAACCGTCCGGCGCATTCGGCCCCCACTCCGCCTCAACTCGACGGTCCTCGACCGTCTCGGTTCGCTCGCTCGTTGGGGGTCACGCAACGATGGTACACGGCGCACTGCGACGCGCGTTGGCGATCGCTCAGCTCATCGCCATCGCCTTCCTCCTGCTCAGCCTGGCCAGCTTCGACGTGGCCGATCCGCCCAGCCTCGATGTCCATCCCCCCGCCGATCCGCCTCACAATCTGGGGGGCCCGATCGGTGCCCATCTCAGCCATGCCCTGCTGAGCTGCTTCGGGTGGTGGGCGACCCTGGTCCTCGCCTGGACCGCTCTGGTCGGCGGGATCTGCCAATGGTTGGGGCGCCGTGTAATGCGGGCCCGTTGGTCGTGGCTGGGCCTGCCTCTGCTCTGCCTTTCCGCGTCGATCGGAAACCAATTCCTGGCCCCCACCGCCTTGCCAAGTCCGGCCGTCGGCGGTGGAGGATACCTGGGAGCCCTCGGCTTGTCCCTGCTCCGCGAGCAGTTCGGCCCCGGCGGTTTCACCCTGATCCTGGGGACCTCGACGCTGACCGGCCTGATCCTCTGTCGCGAACTCCTGCTCAGCCGCGTGCTCTGGCTGGGGATCCAGGCGATTCGGCTCGTGCTATTGCGCATGCTGGGCGTCCGTGCGCGATTGGATCACGGTTGGGATGATCCGGAGGAACTGGACGGCCCCGCGCCTCGAGCCACGCTCCAGATCCATCCTCAAGGCTCGCACGGCGGAGCCATCGAGTCGAATCATCGGGCGCCCGCACTGGCCGAACCAAGACGGAGCCCGGCCGGACAACTCGGGGGACCGTCTGGGGCGAGTTCCGCAACGCCCTCAACCTTGCCGGCGCGGACTTCGGCGCCGCCGGCGCGACCGGCTTCGAGCCCCGCCCAGGCGACTCGCGAGACAGCCAACACGAACAACTATGAACTGCCCCCGACCGAGACGCTCGATCCACCGGTGCCGCGCAACAACAGCGAGTTCGACGCCAAGCTCCACGAGCGCGCCGAGCTGCTGGAGAAGACCCTCTTCGAGTACGGCTATCAGGTCCGAGTCGTCCAGATCGACACCGGCCCGGTAATCACCCAGTTCGAGATCGAGTTGGAGGCCGGTCTACGCGTCTCGAAGATTGTCGGACTCTCGCACGATCTGGCCATCGCCTTGGCCGTGCCCAACGTCCGGATCGTCGCGCCGATTCCGGGCAAGACGACCGTCGGTATCGAGGTGCCCAACGACAAGCGGGCGATCGTCCGGCTCAGCGACGTCATGGGCCACGCCGACGAACGGACCAAGAAGTTTCAGATCCCATTGTTCCTCGGTCAGGATGTCCGGGGGTCCGCCTTGGCCTTCGACCTCTCGAAGATGCCGCACCTGCTGATCGCCGGCCGGACCGGCACGGGCAAGTCGGTCTGTCTCAACGCGATGATCCTTTCGATTCTGATGACGAGGACACCCGACCAGATCAAGCTGATCTTGATCGACCCCAAGATGGTCGAACTCTCGCAGTTCAAGAAGATCCCGCACCTGATGCACCCGGTCGTCACCGACATGAAGAAGGCCGAAAGCATCCTGAGCTGGGCCTGCGATCATATGGACGAGCGCTATTCGCTGCTCTCGAAGGTTGGGGCGCGGAACATCCAGCAGTACAATCAAATGAGCCCTGAGGAGATCTATGCCAAACTGGACATGGCTGACCCGGCCGAACAGGAACGAATCCCGTCGCGGTTGCCGCAGATCGTGATTATTGCTGATGAGATGGCCGACCTGATGATGACCGCCGCCAAGGAGGTCG
>CAZSSM010000041.1:35964-64099 GCA_964609385.1 uncultured Planctomycetia bacterium | reverse complement strand
GGCTGCCCAGCCAGTAGCGGAGCGTTCGGACCCGCCCATCGGTCGGATCCAAAATTTGTCGACGGATCGTGCCGCGATCTAACACGTCGTGGAGCTTCCAGAACGGAGTGCCCGGCGGCATCGGAACGGGCACGACCTCGCGCGTCCGCAACCGGACCATCTCGGTCGACGGGGCCATGTCCCGGAGCATCCGAGTCAAACTGCCCCGGATAATCGGGTCCTCAGGGAACCGCCCATCGTCGTCACGATTCTCGCCCCAGGCGAATTCGTCGGGATCCAGGTGTAGCAACCACTGATAGCCCTCTCGACGCGCTCGCTCCAGCGCGTCGGCCAGGCATCGGGTCTGGAAGTCGGACATGTAGGGTTCATCGTCGCGACGCGTCGTGGGAATCGGATCGACCCAGGGGTAGGATGCCGCGATCTCCGGAGACGCGTCAGCGCAACGATCCAGATAGACGTACGCCTTCTCGACGCCCAGGGCATGATGGTAGGCTAAATTGGCTCCCAAGAAGCGTTGCTCGTCGCGGACGACCATGGCCAGGGCCAGACGGGGCTCCTCCACATTCAACTGGCCTGACGACCCCTCGGCGTTGCTCACAATGGTGTTCCTCCGTAGACCGGGTTCAACCGACTCCGAGACGGATCCAATCCACAAACACGTATCGGGATCCCGACTCGGTCGGTTTGTGACGGCGATCCGGGTCGGTCCAAACCGGCCGTTACTTCGACGGGGTGTAATGCGAACGATGCCCTCACTAAATCCGGCTCAGTCCCCTGCCAGGTCGACGGGACGACCGTCCGGAGGCGAGTCCAGCCTGGTCGATCGTGGCTTGCACCTCGGTCGACGAGCCTTGCGTCGGCTGCGAAAGGGCTGGCCGGGCCATCGAAGGGCCATCGAGGCGTGTCTCCAACATCCCGGGCCGACGGACACTCGGGCCGCTGAAGCAGCCTTCTCGAAGCTATTCCGGATCTATCCACCCCGCAACCGTTATACCTACGACGTCGCGAGCCTGCTCCGCCGGGCTACCGATCGCGCAGTCCGGCTGATCGAGTATTTCGGGCTCGATACGCCCGGGGCTTCAATCCTAGAGATCGGCTGCGGGGACGGGATGCTCGCCGCCCTGTTGGAATGCCTCGGCCATCATGTGACCCTGGTTGACCTGGAGGACTGGCGCCATCGGAGCGGGAGCGGGACCAAGCTGATCCTTGGCGACGTCTGCAACGGGCTCCCCCTCGAAGGCGAATCCTTCGATCTGATCTGCTCCTTCAACACCTTCGAACACGTCGGCGATCCCCGGGCTGCCCTGAACGAGGCGGCCCGCCTCTGCCGACCCGGTGGATCGATCCACCTCCGATTCGGTCCCCTCTACGCCAGCGCATGGGGACTACACGCGTATAAGACCCTGCCGATCCCCTACGCCCAATTCCTCTTCTCCGAGGCATTTCTGCGGGCCAAGATCGCCGAGGTTGGTATCCACGACCTCGGTCGCGACCGCGACGAGTTGCAGCCACTCAATCGTTGGCGGGTCGATCAGTTCGAGGCCTGCTGGCACGAACTCGGGTTCGAGTTGATGCATGCCGACCGTCGGATCGACGCGGACCATCTCGACCTCGTCCATCGATTCCCAACGGCGTTCGCCGGCCGTAGC
Source organism: uncultured Planctomycetia bacterium (assembly GCA_964609385.1). Taxonomy (GTDB): domain Bacteria; phylum Planctomycetota; class Planctomycetia; order Isosphaerales; family Isosphaeraceae; genus CAZSSM01. The sequence continues at coordinate 62,450 of CAZSSM010000041.1, read as the reverse complement.
TTGACCTACGACGACTTGGTCGTCAAATCTCTCCAAATCACGCTGCGCAAGTTCAACAACGAGCCCCGAACATCAGACAACTCATCACTGGATGACTCAATGGGAACTTCAACGCGATGACGACGGGCGATCCTCAAACGCAGCCCCCAGAAGTCACTCCGATTGGGTCGAGCCGGTCGGCCCAACTCCGTTTCGTGGCGATTAACCTCGGCCTCGTCCTCCTTTTGGTCGGCTCGGCCTTCGACATCGTCACCGGCCGCGAACACTGGCCGTTCTCCCCCTACCCGATGTACAGTCGAATCGAATTGGACGAGACGATGTCGCAGCTCCGTCTCTTCGGGATCAGAGCCTCTGACGGCACCGAGGTGATCCTCAAGGACGAAAACCTGATCTCCCCCTTCGATAACTCACGGCTCGGTGTGGCCCTGCAACGGATCCGTCTCGACAACGACTCGGAGCTGTCAACGGCGGTCGCCGATTGCTTGCAACGCTATCAACAGGCCCGTCAACGAGGCGATCACGAGGGTCCTGAACTTGTGGGGATCCGTCTCTACGAACTGACCTGGTTGCTCGACCCTCGAGCGGACAATCGAAGCACCCCCGACGAACGAGCGATGATCGTCGAAGTCCTCGCGGATCCCGAAGGTGATCAAAATCCATGAGCTGGTTGTGGACGACCTGGAGCCGATTCTGGTTCACCCCCCAACCGGCTTTCGATCTCGGGGTCAACCGCGCGTTCTTCTACGCGGCGATGGCGGCGTTCTATGTCCCCCGCGACTTTGCCGCCTGGGGCGAAGTCAACGAGGTCTTCTGGATGCCGATTTATGCCTTCGAGACCCTCGGGCTCCGCCCGGCCCCATCGGAGGTCTTGGCAGTCATCCAGGTCATCTGGAAGGCCGCGTTGATCGGATCGGCCTTGGGGCTCCTGACTCGCCTGTCGACTTGGACAGCGTTCGTCTTCGGCTTCTATCTGCTCGGGCTCCCGCACAATTTCGGCAAGACACACCACTTCGATGCCCTGATCGTCATCGCCTTCGGGTTCCTGGCGTTGTCGCGTTGCGGGGATGTCTGCTCGCTGGACCGCTGGTTCGTCGAGCGTCGGGCACGCCGCGCAGGGGACGTTCGTCCAGCGATCACTGACCCGAGTCCGGAATATCACTGGCCGATCCAGGCCATTCAGGTCGGCATGTGTCTGGTCTTTTTCGCATCGGGCGTCGCGAAGCTCAGGAACTCAGGGCTCTCGTGGATCTTTTCGGAGAACTTCGCGACGATTCTGATCAAGCAGAACTACTACACATCCAATGTCCCACCGCTGACCGACCTCGGCCTCGACATCGCAGCGGTCCCCGCGCTCTGCTATGTACTGGCCGGGGCCACGCTGATCGTCGAGGTCGGCTATCCCCTTGCGCTGCTGGGCCGCATCCCCCGCCTGATCTTCGTGCCGGGGATGTTTCTGGCTCAACTGGGGATCCGCATCCTTATGGGCCCTACCTTCTTCGCGTTCATGGTCCTGAACGTTTATTGGATCCCCTGGAGTCGCCTGAGTCCAAAGCGCAGGCGAGATGGGGCTCTCACTGACGACCCGTCGAGTTGATGCGGGACCGAGGGGATGAGGTCTCAGCGACGACGGAGCATGGCGATCAGTTCGATCAGCTCGGACGTCGCGGTGCGTCCCCCCGGGAGGACCCGCCAAATCGTCCCGTAGAGCAGACCGAACAGCCCGGCCGTCATGAACGCGCGTTGCAGGAGCCCGATCACGTCGGAGGTCGTCTCGGACGGACCGCAGACGAACAGGAGACCCCCCGCGGCCACCGATGAGACGACCGGACGCCAGGCTGCGCCGGCCACATCGTCCGGTCGGATCGTCGAGCCCCGAAGGCAGTACCAGATCGCGGGAATTGCCAGCGCGGCGGTCGTCCCGCCGAAGGCGCCCGCCACCGTCAAGGCCCCGAACGGTGACGCGGCAGCTACCGCGACGGCCGTGGTCATCGCCGAGATCACGCCCCAGTGAAGCTGTCGGCGGGTCCGCGATTCGACCAGATAGATCCATTTGGTGAACTGGGCGATCCCACTGGCGAATGCTCCAACCAGTAGCAGGCGGAAGATCGGAACCGCACCGTCCCACCTCGGCCCCAGCAGAAGGCCGAGGACGGTCGAGCTCTCAACGATCAGATAGCTCATGCATGGAAGGATCACTGTCAGGACTGCTCCGTAAGCCCGGGCAAAGTAGCGACGATACCGATCCGGATGCTCATGCGCCCTGCTCAGGCCGGAGGTGGCGACCTGGAGCAGCGGCGGATAGATCTGCAGGACCGGGAACATCGCCCAGCGATCGGCCAATGTATAGAGGCCCAGGGCCGTCCGCCCACTGAAATAGCCGATGACGACGCGGTCCAGGTGCTTGCCCAAATGATTGATCAGACGGAACAGCGTCAGCTCGCCGCCGAAGGTCAACGACGAACGGACCTCGGACCACGGCCCTGGCCGGTTCGGTCGCCAACGACAGACCGACCAGAGCGCAACGGTCCGACAGCATGCCGTTACCGGGTACTGCGCGGCCAAGGCCCAGTAGCCCGCTCCGCCCAGACCCAAGACCAAGGCCGCGAGCAGGCCGGCCAGGGTTGACCCCAACTCGACGGCCTGCTGCGCCGCGAACCGCATCTGACGTCGGAGCAGACCTTGATGAACGACATTGACACCCACTGCCGGGTAGATCAGCGACATCAGGGCGAGGATCGCTACCAGCTTCGGTTCGCCGTAGAAGTGGCTGATCACCGGGGCAAGCATCAGCGAGGCTAGGGCGATTCCCAGGCTCGCCCCAAACCCGGTCCAAAAGAGTGTGCTGGCCTGGGATTGACTCAACGAGGCCCGGTTGATGAGGGAGGCGGGGATTCCGAAATCGTTGATCACCCCAATCAAGGCCACATACGTCAAGGCCATCGCCACCAGGCCGAACGGCTCGGGTCCGAGCCACCAGGCCAGCAAGACCGTCGAGCCGACGCCGACGACGAGGGCCAAACCTTGGGCGATCAGCATCGTCGCGCCGGCACGGACCGAACGGCGGCCCAGGTCCGATGTTGCAGGCAGCGCGCTCAGTTCACCGGTCGGATCGTCATCGAGCCCGTCTCGATGGTCATCCGGCTCGACGAGACTCGACGAGGCTCGACGCTCTCCCGGGGGGTCGGCTCGGTCGCTCAGACCGGGCCTGGGAACGGGCGTTATCTCTTCGGAGGGGACGCTCATCGCGATCCGACCGTCGGGGCAAGGCGGGGTGTTGCTGGGCTGGTCGCCAGATCTGGACCCAAGAGTCGCCGATCTCGGGAATTGAGGTGTTGGATCCGGTCCATCTCGAAGACGGCCAAGCGGTCCAGCGATCGACCGCGTCCCGACGCATAGCCCAACACCTGGCCGATCGCATCAAAGATCAATCCGAGGGCCAGGTATGGATAGATCCGTGGGGTCAAGTCGGTCCGACGGCCCCCCCCGAAGAATTCGGCATGCAGGCGTCGGTAGCGAACGGCCGGGATCAGCGGTCCCCCCAGGATGTAGAGGACCCGCTTAGCCCAGGACCAACGACCGGCCTCGGCGCGGGTCGCCCCGTAAAGTCGGCCGGCATCGATCCGAAGCTGGACAGTCGGGCGGAGTCGAGACGGATTGGCATGGGCGATCCGGGCCCGCGGCTCCAAGTAGAATCGACAGCCAGAGGCCAACAGGTCATCGAGCAGACCGCCGTCGCGGCCCAGCTTCTCGACCAGTTGATCCCCAAAGGCCATTAATGCATCGCGCTTGTAGGTGATGTTGTGGCCCGGCAACGCGGGGACCGGACCGGCCGCCTTGGGCGGATCGGTCCAAGACCCATAGGCGATGAGAAGGTTGAGCCAACTGAGCATCCCGCGTGGGTTGGCATTGAGCATCAGCGACCCGACGGCCGTCCAAGGTCCGCGATGAGCCTCCAGGATCGCCTCGGCCCAACCAGGCTGCGGATAGGCATGATCCTCGATCAGCGCCACCACAGGCGCTTGAGCGGCCCGGATCCCGTGTGCCGAGGCCTTGTCCACGTTGGGGATCGGGCCGACGGCCACCCGCTGGATCGACGCGAAGCCGTCCAACTCGCCGGGGTCGGCATCATCCAATGAAGTGCTCTCGGGGGCCACCAAGACGAGCTCGATTCGTTCGCAACCCGATTGGCAACGCAGGTGTCCGACGGTCCGTCGGAGACTGGCGAACCGCCCCGGCGTGACAACCACCACCGACAGTTCCGGACCGGGTGGATCGATCCCGACCCGGTCGACCGGATCAGGCTCCGGTGTATTCATCAATGACCTCACGATACAAATCTAACAGCCGGTCGACTAAGCGATCCATCGAGAATTCCGCGAGGGCCACTTCTCGTCCAGCAGCCCCCATCCGCTCGGCCAAGTCGCGGTCGTCAAGGATTCGCGCGATCGCCTCAGCTAGCGCCTCGACATCGCCGGGCGGAACCAGCAGGCCTGTGACCTCGTCGCGGATCACCTCCGAAGGTCCCCCAAGTCGACTGGCCACCAGCGCTGTGCCGCGCATCATCGCCTCGAGCGTGACGTTACCGAACGGCTCCTCCCAGAGCCCGGGGATGGCCTGCAACCAGGACGAGGCGAAGCGGCGTTCCATCTCATCGCGGTCGACATGGCCGAGCCACTCCACGCGATCGCCCAATCCCAAACGATCGGCTAGGCCTCGAAGCGCGGGGGACTCTGGCCCCGACCCGGCGACCAGGAGTCGTGCCGTCGGATGACGTCGGATGACCCGCGCGAAGGCCTCCAGTAATTGAGCCCCGCCCTTGACCGGGACCAGCCGGGCCGCGAAGGCGATCGTCGGCGGCTCCGAGAGCAGGGGACGGGGAGGCCGCTCAGCGATCCCATTGTAGATCACGCGGGCCGGACCGAGCCCGGCCGACTCGAGCCGATCGCTCACTGATCGGCTGATCGCGACGGTCCGGTCGATCGCACCGCACCAACGCCTGAACAAGCTCATTTGGGTTAGATGAAGCACCCACGATTGGAACGTGACACAGCGATGCCGAAGGCATGCTTGCCCAGCTGACTCACGGCACCCTCGGCCATCGGGCAGCACTTTCGTCCCCACCGGACAGATCGCCTTATACCAAGCGACCTGCCAGATGCAGGGGATCGGCCGGAGCAGCGTCAGGATTGACGGGGAAAGCTGGCTGAGGAACATCCTCAGGTGGACGACCTCCGGGCGAAGCTCTTTCAGGGCCCGTGCTAACCCCGAGCGCGCTGAAGGATTGTAGGTCTGGCTGACGACCTGGAGCTTGCCATAGGTCGTCCCGAAGCAGGTCCGATCGGCCAGGATCGGAAATCCGGGAACGAGTTCGACACGACTGGAAAAGAGCGATGCCTGATGACCGCGCTCCTGGAGCCCTGCACGGATGGCCAAGGTCTGGGTTTCAGCACCGCCGCTGGCGGCGCCATGGTCATGGACCAACAGGATCCTCATCCCTCGACTCCGCTTGGTCCGGAACTGACCACCACCTGGTCGGAAGCGGAACAACTGATCGGTTTTCCACCAGACCGGGCGGAGGCTTCGCACATCTCAACCAGCCGGAGCGCCTCGAGCCCATCGGCCATTGAGGCGGCCTCGGGATCGGGCTGACCGCGACGGACCGCATCAATGAAACGACTCAATGAGCCGGCGAAGGACAGATCCGCCCCCGTCGACCGTAGGACACTCAGAGGGCTGAGCCAGCGGAGCCCGCGACCGACCCGTCGAAGCCGAGCCCACCGATGATCCGTGGCGGTCCAGGTCGGCTCAGGCCCGTCGATCCGATCGTAGGCTAATCGTCCACGCGACCCCTGGATCTCGAAGCGATGATCCTCGACCGTCCCGGCCGCGAACCAACACTGGACCGTTGGGCCGTCGTCGAGTTCCAACACGACCGACGCCTCATCTTGCTCCATCCGTCGCGACCAGCAATGCGCACGGACACTGGTGACCGGTCGACCGAAGAGGAATCGGATCAGGTCGAAATGGTGTGAGGCGAGGTCGAGCAACACACCACCCCCGCTGTCCCGTCGGCGCTTCCAATCGGGGAACGATCGCGAGGCCGAGCAAAAGAGCGTGCGGACCAAGGTGGGCTGCCCGAGTCGCCCCCGCTCGAGAGACACCTTGAAGGACTGATAAGCCGGGTGAAATCGGAAGTTAAATCCCACGGCAGCCAACGGCACTTTGCCATCTCTCCCGGCCAGACTGGCCTGGATCAATGGGGCCGCTTCGATGAGCGAGGTCGCTATCGGTTTCTCGAGATAGACCGATTTGCCGGCCTGAAGCGCGGCGGTACCGGCCTCGGCATGGAGCGGGGTCGGCAGCGTGATCACAACGGCTTCGATCTCAGGGTCTTCGAACATCGACCGGTAATCGGTCGTTCCCCGGGTCCCCGGGGCGGCCGCCAAGGCCTCAGCCCGACGTTCATCGTCCGGCTCGGCCACGGCAACCAACCGTGCGCCCGGGTGATTGTGGAGGATGGGCAGATGGAGCAGCGTCGCAATCCGCCCACAGCCCGCCAATCCGATCCCGACACGGTGATTCATACGGTCCATCATGATTCGCAAGGGTCGGGTTAGAAGGGACCGACTGGCTCAGCGAAGGGGTTCCTGATTCTCTACGCTGGGCCACTGGCCTCAACCGTTCGGTCGGGCCTAGGGACGCAACGGAACGAACCGGCCTCTCCGCTGTGAAATCCGGTCAGTAGCGTGGATTGAGGAAGGGGAGCCGATGGCGGACCGATTCCCAGAGTGAGACCCCGACAAAGGTCACGCTGCTGTAGATGAGATAAAGGAGATGGAGCACGAACCCGACGAGGGCTAAGCGAATTCCTCCTCGACGGGCGAAGAGCACCACCAGGTTCGCGTTGAGTGACGCGATCGTGTAGAGGATCGCCATGGTCACCAAGAATAGGGACGGGGCCCATAGCGACGCGACCAGCAAGGGCAAAACCATCAGGGTCAGGCCCGCGCTGATCCGGCTCGACCAACTTAGGTTTAAGTCGGCTGGCAGATGGGCCTTGCTCAGCAGCAGGGTTGTCCATGGCACAGCGCGATGGACGATGTCGGTCCGAATCATTCCGACAAAGGTCCAGCCCTTCAAATGGGTGCCCTGGACGTCAGGACGGAGACCGATCCGATACCCGGCTTCCTTCAGACGGACACCCAGTTCGATATCCTCGATGCAGGGCCGTGCGTAGGATTCCGCATCGAACCCGTTAACCTCGAGGAAGACCTCGCGGCGAATCGCGCCGAGCCCTGCCCAGAACGTCCAGGCGTCGCGACGCCCGAACTGATGCGTGTAGTGGTGCAGGAGGTTCTTGTAGCGCGCGACCAGGCCGCCACGCGGGCTGTCGTCGTAGGAGCCGAAAAGGGCATGCAGGTCGGGCTCCTCGGCGAAGTTGGCTTCGATCCGACCGAGCGCATCCGGCTTGACCACCACATCAGCATCGACGAAAGCGACGATGTCTCCGGTGGCGTGTGAAACACCTAAGTTCCGCGCGAACGCCGGGCCACGAGGTCCTTGGCGGACCGTAATTACGATGGCCCCCGCAGCCTCGGCGATCTCCGGTGTCGCGTCGGTCGAACCATCGTCGACGACCAGCAATTCATCGGCTGTTCGGTCGGACGCTTGGAGTGCGTGAAGGCAGCGTCGTAGGTCTTCGCCGCCGTTGAGTACCGGGACGATTACAGAGATCTTCATCCTCGGGATCCTATTACAGCTTCGGGGGAGACTCGTCGGGATGAACGTCAAAGGGAGTCGAAGCAGAACGTGATTCCGGGGACCGGATTCAGGTGGTCAGTCGACGGGAGCCGAACCGCTCGCGGACATACCCGGCCACGTTGGCCGTCTGCGAGAGGCCCATCAAGACCGTTATGCGGAGCGCATCCAGGCCTTGATTGGTTGTCAAGGGGTAGCGAAGCAGCTCTGCGTAGAATCGGAGCGGCTCGACACGCATCTGCTGCTGCGCCTTGCGGGCCCGCGCAACATGAAAGTGGAAGGCGCCTCGACCGTAGTTGAAGTGCTGTCGCAGGAAACCTCGAAGATTCATCGTGTGAGCGTGGTAGACGACCGCCTCGGGCACATAGCTCATCGCCAGCCCGTCGCGCCCCCAACGGTCGCAGAACTCGCGATCCTCACCGGCAGCCAGCGGGAACGACGTGTCAAACCCACCGAAACGGCGGAACGGCTCGGCGGAGCAGGCGATATTGTTGGAAGCGAAGAACGTACCGGTCGTCCGCCGATCCTCGCCCTCTGAATCCTCGGCGGCCCTGTTATAATAGTGATACAAATAATCGATCAGGGTCTGACTCGCCGCCGAATAAGGATTGCCATCAACGACGTTGACCGTGCGCCCTCCGAGTAGTTGATCCGGCTCCTGCGCAAACCGATCGGCCAGCCTGGAGAGCCATTGCGGGTCAGGAGCACAGTCGTCGTCCGTGAATGCGAGGAACGTGCCGACAGCCTCGGAGGCGCCTCGATTCCGAGCGGCGGCGGGGCCGGCGTTGTCCTGACGGATCAGGCGGATGTCCAAACCGTCGCGGTGGAGAGCGACGATACCCTCCAGCGAGGTCGGGCTCCCGTCGTCCACGACGACTACCTCGAAGCGATCGCTGGGATAGTCCAAAGCCGCCATCGACTCGAGACAGCGTGCGAGCTGCTTGGGTCGAGAATAGGTGGGAATCACCACCGAGATCCGGGGATGGATCGATGTTGGTAGTCCGAGGTCCGACATAGCCACATGGGGATCCTGATCGGAGACTCGGACCGCCGGATCCTCCCGGGACGAGTCGAGACGAGGTTGGGTCGGAGATGAGGCTTCCGAGCCACATGAACCACGAGAGAAGACGTCGACTTACTGGTGGGCGTGAAAGAGAACTCGACAGGACCCAGATGGGACTAGTCGCGTGAGATCACTGTGACGTCGCGATCCGAATCTTCGGCGTTGGATTGTCCGAACCGGAACTGAAACGAAGTCCCCTCCGCCTTTGGGACAGCCTGCTGACCCTTCTTTTCCTCAGTGGTGAAATCTTCGTGGTACGAACGTTCCGTGTTGACATCCCAGAGGTCGTAGGAGCCTTCGCCCATCACATTCTTGACCGCCAGCATGGCCGTCAGCATCGAATGGTCTTGGTTGTTGTACCGATGCATCCCGTTGCGTCCGATCGTCTGGAAATTCGAGAGGCCGGTCAGCCAACCGCGGATCACGTCGAGGTGTCCCCGATATTCCGCGTCGTAGACCGGGTACGCTTTCTGCTGGCGGATGACGTGACCATCCTGGACGCTCCCGGCTGAGGCCAGGCCCAATTGCTCCAACTCGCGTGAGGCCAGGGCGATCAAGTCTGGGTTGTCCATTTCCCAGAGATCATCGCCTTCGTTGCAGAAATATTCCATCCCGACGCTCGACATCTCCGAGTCGGGCACCATTTCGGGGCTCCAGTTGCGGAAGTTCTGGATCCGGCCGACCCGCATCCCGGGGGTGTGAATGTAGATCCAGTTATCCGGGAAGCTGTCCCGACCCCGGACGATCAGGCAGACGATCAGGAAATCTCGGTAGGCGAGTCCGGCGGCGGCTTTGCGGACCGGCGGAGGAGGAGACGGGTCGAACATCTCGATAAGTTCGTTCAGCGGCGCGGTGCTTAGAAAGTTGTCCCCGGTGAGCCGAACGATCTCGTCGCCTTGACGGACGAGGGCGGCGGTCACCCGCATCCCGTCCCGTTCCAGCCCGACGACCTCGGTTTCCATGCGGACGTCGCCCCCCGCTTCGACGACGGCGTCGCGACACTTCTCCCACATCATGCCTGGACCGAGCCGAGGATAATCGAACTCGCGAATCAAGGTCGACTGCTTCGAGTTGTTGGATCGCGTCAACGCGTTGAGAACTGCCGACATCAGCGAGATCCCCTTGATTCGCTGAGCCGCCCAATCAGCGCGGATCTGAGTGCAGGGAATCCCCCAGACCTTCTCGGTATAGGTTTTGAAGAACTTCTCGTAGAGCCGTCGACCAAACCGATTCGTCACCCACTGCTCGAAGTTCTCTTCGACCGGGCCGGGACGAAGACGCCACTTCAAGTAACTCATCATGATCCGGGTGCTCTCGATCAGGCCGACATTCCGGAGGGCGTTGAACGGCTCTAAAGGGTAGCTGAAGAAGCGGTTGTTGTAGTAGATCCGTGAAAGTCTCGGGACTTTGATGAAGTCCGGACCGAGGATTTCCCGCCAGAACGATTCGACCTCCGAAACCTTGGTGAAGAACCGGTGGCCTCCGATATCGAACCGGTATCCGTCGTGGATCTCGGTGCGCGCAATCCCTCCAACCATCTTGGACTTCTCAACGACAAGTGGGCGGACCCCTCGACGGACAAATTCATAAGCCGATGTGAGTCCAGCCGGTCCCGCCCCAAGTATCACGACGCTCCCACTGGTTCCATGACTATCCGCTTCCACATCACACCCCCAACCACACCATGATGCAAGAAATCGCCGGTTTTCGAAGCTAACATTGCGTTAACAATCGACCGCCACAACCAACCTAGACAAGGTACGAACGGTTATCAAAGGTGAAAATCGGCGAACTCAACGAAATCAGCTTTTCAGTATGTTGATTTTTCTAAACAGGTTTTTGATCGGCATCCACGCCAGTTGTCCTGGAAAGAGTGTTGAGTAAAGCCAATAGGCAATGGATGAGCCATTGCTCGTCATCGGAGGTTTCACACAACACTTGGAAGTGTAAAGCGATCAATCGGCCAGTTTGCTGGGATTGACGATCGTTGCAGCCACCAACTCACCCGATCACTCTACTAGAAAAGAACTTGAAATCATGCAAAACACGCGCCAAATCACCCGCTTTGCCTCCTTACGAATGCCGAGATCAGAATTACAAGCTAAAAAAATTCGATTCAATATTTATATAGATCATAATTGTGCGATCTGTCTTGAGTCTTCGGAAATGGCGAGCGATGACGAGAGGTGTCAATTTTCGGCGATTCCCGGTATTTCGCGCGGATCATGCTTTAATGGCCTCTTAGAGCCTATCATTGACTTTTCTCGAGACTATCCATGAACTTAGGGCATGAGCATAGCAACACACAAGCCTTGCCCGAGCGATGTCGTCGCCGAGCAATAGGATTTCCTCGTCGTCTCCTTGGTCTTGATCCGTAAAGTCGGACCCCAACGGCAACAGAATCATCGCGACGTCTTCAATCAATACACGAGCATCTTCATTGAGCCTACTTGGTGACATGTTTGGCACGGGTTAGGAGTTCGAAAATGCAGACCCAGACGCGATCCGGTCGAGAGGCGGATCCCCCTAAACCAGCCTCCATCCAACAACATGACACATTCGACATAGTTCAGCGCCTTGACCACCAAAACAACCGCGGAAGCACACCTGTGAACCTTACAGACAATCTGAAGCGTTGTCTGCCCATCAAGCAAGTCGCCCAACTGTTTGGGGGTCGATCCTCGCACGGTCCGGCGGTTGGTCGCCAGAGGCGAGTTCTCCAGGGGGTTCAAGGTCGGGGGCTGCACACGCTGGCGGGCTGCCGATGTCTCGCGCCTACATCGACGAGTTCGCCAAATAAATACAAAAATGTTAATATTTAAAAAACGCATTACATGAATTTTCGCAAGAATTGCAAAATTTTTTGGTGCGATGCGAAACTTAGCAAACGCCGGAAATATATCGGATATACCGACAGGCGCGAGCCCCAGAGATCGAAGGAAGAGTCCCGCTAGCGACGGGGCGGCCTGATCGACTCGGCCGAGACGATAGCTGTCCAAGCGATGGCCCGACCGATCGGGGAGGTCGTCGCGGAGTATGAGGAGAGTCTCTTGGCCTGCGGCAAGACCCGAGGATTTACCGCGCTGCTCGGGCACAGGCTCTTCCGGATCACCGTCATGGCCAACGCGTAACGTCTGCGTGACATCCGGTTGAGACGGCCTGGTTCAACCTTGAAGCGCGATCCATCACGATCCCCGTCCATATCGAGGGGAACAAGGCCCGTAAAGAGGCCATCGCCTATCTGATGGACAACCTCGTCGAAGAATAGCGACTCATCTTGGAGGACTCCCAAACCGGTTCACCCGTCTTTCCGCTACCCCGATGCGGAAGCGAGATGATCAGGTTCGATCTAGAGCGGGCCGAGACCCCCTAGCAGGATGATCGGGGGCGGTCCTTCGACTCCATTGCCTTCGTAAAATGACGGCCCTACTCCTGGACGCCGCGAGGGTTTCTCCCCGTGAGGTCCAACGCCGCATGCGTCACTCCAACCTTGCGATGACCCGCTGTACACGGCCGACCGATGAAAGACTCCGAGAAGCCGTCTTTGGCCTCGTAATCGCGGGCCGACTGCAGCGCGCTACCGAATGCGATCACTTACCTTTGTCGTCGCAAACTATGTTAGTAATGGGACTCGCGGCAAAACGAGATTCTTTTTCTCTTGACGTGGCAGTGGATTTGGTCGTGCTCTGCGTTCTCTCTAGGGTTGTGAGTCCGGAGACGGCTTCCCGGAACCTCTCGATGGTCCGACGCATGTAGCGATCGGTCTCTGTAACGGCCTCGACGATCGTGAACCGACCTTACCGGAGCATTCGTCGGCCCCGGGATCAACCACAGGGGCCGTCATCGTGGGACCTGAGCACGCTCACCGTGATCGGGCGGGCCGCCACGGACTCGCGTCCCTAACAAGACCCGCCACCGAGCAAGTTGCCCTCAGCCGATGAGTTCTTCGTCCTCATCGTCATCCTCGTCACCGAGGCCATTGGCGATCCGGTCCAGAGCGATCGCCAACGTCACATCGTCGCTGGCGAAGAGATAATTGCGTCCGGTACCGCCGAAGAGCGTATCCATGCCCGCTTCGCCGACCAGCAGGTCCACGCCTCCGTCGCCAAAGAGCTGATCATCGCCATCGCCGCCGACGAGCGTGTCGTTGCCCGCGCCGCCCTCGATCACATCATCACCGTTGCCTCCCTCGATTAAGTCGAAACCAACCCCACCGGAAAGCGTGTCGCGGCCGGTGCGACCCCGGAGCGTGTCGTCACCGTTGCCCCCTTCGATCAGGTCGGCATTCCCACCGCCGTCGAGCAGATCATCGCCGTTACCCCCCTCGATCACGTCGACTCCGCCCTGGCCGGAAAGCGTGTCGCGACCGTTGCGGCCCCGGAGTGTGTCGTTCCCCTCGCCACCCTCGATCACATCGGCATTACCGCCACCGCCGAGCACGTCATGGCCGTCACCGCCGAGGATCGAGTCCTGGTCGCCGTCGCCCGAGATCGTGTCGTCGCCCGCGCCGCCGTCGATGGTATCCGCACCGTTCTGACCCTTGATCGAGTCGTCGCCCAGGTCGCCCAGGATCGAGTCGTTGCCGTCGCCGCCATCGATGGTGTCGTTTCCGCTGCCACCGAAGAGTTTGTCGGCGCCCCCGGCATTGCCGGAGGTCTGGTCGCCGATCAGCCGGTCGTCCCCGGGACCGCCGAAGACGGTATCGTCGCCTCCTTGGGCGTTGATGGTATCGTTGCCACTGGTGCCGACGATGAAGTCCTCACCGTCGGTAGGCTGGCCTCGGAGGCCGAGCACGACGATGTTGGCGTTGTCGGCGAGGGCTTGCTGGAGCTCGGCGGTGATGTCGAGCGTTTCGGTGGTGAAGTCGATGATGATGGACGTGGCGTTGGCGAGCTGATCCGGCCCGTTGGGCTGGTCGAGCAGTTCGGCGAGCTGCTCGGGCGTCAGGTCCAGGTCATTCGCAGCGCCTACAACCGCGATCGAGAAGGTTGCCGTCGCGACCCCACCCACGCCGTCAGAGGCTTCCACGACGATCGTGTCGGTCGAGGACGGGACGAGCAGGGTGGCGTCGGCGACCCGGACGACACCCGTGCTTGGATCGATCGCGTAACGCCCGCCCGCGTCGTCCCGCAACGCCCAGGTAACGTCCGGGCCCAGGGGGTCGGCGGACTCGGCAGTGATCCCCACCGGAGTGCCGTTCGCGACGCCAGCGTCCACCACGTTGTCCGAGGTGTCGATATCAACCGGGACCGAGGGATCCACGTTGGTCACAGTCACCCGGATGGACTGCATGTCGGGCGAGTCACCCCCATCGCTCACCTCCACCTCGACCTCATACGTGTTATCCCCGTCGGAGTCACCGCGGGACTCGAAGTCAGCCGTGGCTCGGAACCGGAGCTGATTGCCGTTAACGATCTCGAACTGACCCGCATCCGCACCCCCGATGATCGCAAAGGTGGGGTCTTGCGCTGTGGCGTCCGCGTCGGTGGCCGTGAGTTCGAGGACGTCGGACTGGCCCTCTGAGACGTCGACGAGATCACTCGACGTGATAACCGGAGCATTATCGTTGACGTCACTGATGCGCAACGTCATGACCGCCGAGGCCGTCTGGGGCGGCGATCCCTGATCATCGGCGGTGACCTCCAGCGTGTAGCTCGCGACCGCCTCCCGATCGATCGTGGCCCCGTCCGCAACGGTGATGGTCCCGTCTGTGGAATTGACCGAGAAGAGCGCCTGACCGGTCCCGCCGGTGACCTGGAAGGTAACCGCCCCGTTGAAGCCGTCCTGGACGGCGATCATCCCCACCACAGTGCCGGCCGCGCTATTCTCGGCGACGGTGAAGGACTGATCGGCGAGAATCGGGGCCTCCGCTCCGGCCTCGATCGTCACGGTAAGCGATACGCTGCTGTCCGGGGATTCGCCGACACTCGGGTCATCCACCTGGACCGTGACGTCCAGTTGCGGGGCATTGTCCGCGTCCAGGGACACGCCAGCGTTGAGGAACAGTTCCAAACCGATGATCGAGAAGAGGTCGGCATCGGTCCCATCGAGCGACAACGTCTCGTCCCCGAGGGCGTCGTCCGTAAGGACAATGTCGGCGATCTTGATCGGGTTCAGCGTGCTGGTCGACTCATCGAGCGTGATGATGGCGTTGGCCAGGGCGACGGTCGGAGCCTCATTGACGTCGATGAGGTTGATGGAGATGTTCGCCTGATCCACCAGTTCGCCCAGGTCGGTCACCGTGACGGTCAGGGCGTAGGACTGGGGTCCGTTCTCGAAGTCGAGGGCATCCGGGTTGGCCACCGTGATGACGCCCGTGCTCGGATCGATCGCGAAGGTGCCGTCGCCATCGATCGCGTAATTTACCATGTCCCCAACGTCGGGATCGGTGGATGTGACCGTCCCGAGGACTGTCCCGGCCGGTGCCCCCTCGATCACGTTGAAGCTCGCGTCGGTCGCCGAGGGGGCCTCGTTGACATTGGCCACAGTGATCCCGAGCGTCGTGGAATCATCGGGCTCGAAACCGACGGCCTCGTCGTCGACCTGAACAGTCACCTCCAGGGAGTCCTGGGTCTCGGTGTCGAGGACTGTCCCACCAAGCAGGTAGAGGGTCGTGCCGTCGAGTTCAAACAGGTCCGCGTCCTGGCCGATCAGCGAGACCACGTTCGTCCCTTCCTGGTCGTCGAAGACGGTCACCTCGGCGATCGCGATGCGCGACGAGGTGTCGGTGTCCTCGTCCAACCGGTCGACGAGCTGAGTGACGAGCAACTGCGGGGCCTGGTTGGTGTCGCTCGACTGATCCGCTTCGACCTGAATGACGACCTGACCGGTCGTGGACAGGACTCCGTCGGAAACGGTGAGATCGATTGTTGCCGCGCCGACGAAGTCGGGCCGAGGCGTGAAGATCAGGTTGGCCAGGTCGAGGTCGAGCGCGGAGGCGACTCCGGACAGCTCGAGAGTCGCGGACGTCTCGGTGCCGAGGGTGAGCACACCCTCGCTCGCCTCGAGCCGGACGGTCTGGATGTCGAAGTCGACGTCTTCGACATCCAGACCGGTGATGGGCAAGTTGGTGTTCTCGATTGTCGTCAGCGGGCTAGACACGATGAGTGTCGGCGCGTCGTTGACGGGGGTGACCTCGACGGTGAACGACCGGACGACCGAGTTCTCGCCATCGACGGCCTCGACCTCGATCGTCGCGGTTCCGTTGAAGTGGAGCGCTGGGGTGAACGTGAGCGAGGCGAGTTCGAGGTTGATCGCGGCGGGCGTCCCGCTCAGCGTCACGAAGGCGGCATCCTGACCGGAGACCGAGAGCGTCCCGTCACCGGTCGAGAGCGTCACCATCAAGTCATCGGAGTCGATGTCGGAGATGCCGACGCCGGCAATCGCGATGGAGGTGTCCTCCAGGGTGGACTGTCCCGACGGGACTGAGACGACCGGAGCGTCATCGACCGCCTCGACCTCGATGGCGAGCGTCGCGTTCGCGTTGGTCTCGGAGTTGGAGGCGTTGAGAGTCAGGGTGAACGTCCCGGACGCGTCGGAGGATGGCGTGTAGTTGAGGGTTGCCAACGCGGCGTTCACGTCATCCTCAAGCCCGGTGATGGTCACCGAGGAGCCGGTCCGGGTCACGCTCCCGTCGACGAGTTGGACCTCGCCATCATCGACACTGACCGTCACTGTGACCGATCCTCCGAGCGGGTCGAGAACCGAGACACCGGTGATTGCCAAGGTGCTGTCCTCGGCGAGCGTGGGCACCTCGTCGGGGAGGCTGATCGCCGGCGGGCTGATCTGGACCACGACGTCGATGCCGGCCGAGTCGAAGGTCAGGGCGTCGGTATCGCCGTCGTTGTCCAGATCACCGGCAACCAACCCGAGGAGTGCCTGGCCGTCCCCGCTCACCTGGCCTTGCGAAAAGGCTCCGAAGCCGTCGTTGATCCAGGCATCCAGGCCGCCCTCGGTGGCCAGGATGACATCGAGGCTCCCGTCACCGTCCAAGTCGTCGAGCGCGACCTCGACGCCGGCCGAGTCGCCGAAGGTCGCATCGACCAAGGAGAACGTCCCCGTACCGTCGTTGAGGAAGGCCCGGTCGTAGGCCAGCGATCCATCCGTCGTCGCCTTGACGGCGACATAGATGTCGATCGAACCATCGTTGTCCAAGTCGCCCAGGGCGATGTCGCCGATCACGGCGTCCGTGATCTCGAGGCCCTGGAGGGTGCTCGTGAATCCACCCGAGCCATCGCCGAGGGCGACCTCGACTTGAGCCGGGGCGTCGTCCTGTTGGAAGGTCCGGACCAGGTCGACGATCCCGTCGGCGTTGAGGTCGCCCAGGGCGAGGTGCTGGTCAGCGACGGGGTCAGCGGTCGTCGAGGACTCGACCTCGAAACCGTCACCGACCCAGGTGGCCGTCGCCAACAAGACCGCGCCGGTGGCGTCGACACCGGTGAATGCGGCGTCGAGGTCGCCGTCCGAGTCGAAGTCGGCCAGAGCGACTTCGCCAAGACCAAGGCCATCGGCAAACGTTCCACCTAAGCTGAAGCCGCCGGCACCGTCGTTGAGCAGGAAGAAGGACGAGCCGTTGGGGGCGTCGAGCGTGGGTGCCATCGCGACGACGGCGTCGAGGTCACCGTCACCGTCGAGGTCGCCCAGGGCGACGTCCGACGGGTCGAAGGCCGAGAGCCCGACGATCGGCTGTGTCGAGGCGGCAAAGGTCCCATTCGTATTGATGAACGTGGTGACGTTCACACCACCGCTCGGAGCCGTGAAGGCGATCGCGTCGAGATCACCATCACCGTTGAGGTCGCCTAGAGCCAAGGCCCTCGCATCGGACAGCGCCACCGAGTCGTCCACAACGAGCTCGTAGGTCGGGTCGATCGCCGAAGCCCGGACCAGGATCGGGGCGGGGCTGCTGGCGTTGTTGTCGTCGAAGACCTCCGGAGTTGGGACGCTCACCGTCGCCGGACCGCCGAGGAGTTGGGCCGAGGCCCGTGGCGTCGTACCGGTCGGGGCAGCGACGATCCCGGTGAGCGTGTAGGTGACGGTGCCACCGACGGGGATGTTTGCGGTGTCCTGGAACGCGCCGGTGATGGCACCCGGCACGGCCGAGGTCGACGCACCACCGGTCGTTCCGACCAAGTCGAGGGTCACTCCGCTCAGACCGATCAGCAGGTCCTCCACGTTGACAACCGACTCGTCCTCTTCGCCCGGATTGCTGACGACGATCTCATAGGTGACCGAATCACCCTGGCTGACCGTTCCCCGGCTCGTGGTGGTCTTGACGACGGCCACGTCGTGCTCATCAACGTCGGTCACGTCGACGGTGACCTGGCGCACGTCCGCCTCATCAACGTTGCCCAGCCGGACCTGGAGGGTGTACGAGGCGGTGGTCTCGAAGTCGAGCGGGCTGCCGTCAGCGATCGAGAGTTCGCCGGTGTCGGGGTCGATGGCGAAGATGTCGTCGGGGTTATCGATGAGCGTGAAGACCTCTCCGTCGGCCACCTCGCGCTGGTCGGCATCGACAATGCCCAAGATGGTTCCGGAGCCGGCGTCTTCGCGGACCGAGAAGGACTGGCCGTCGGTCAGGACGGGCGCTTCGTCGACGTTGGTGATCGTCAATGTGAACGGCGAGCCGATCGCGGCGAGCCCCTCGGTATCGCTGATCTGGACCTGGACGTAGTCGGTGAAGCTCGGGTCGACGAACTGCTCGAAGTCGAGGTTCGAGTCGTCGATCAGGGTGATGAAGCCGGTCTCGGGATCGATCTCGAGGAAGCCTTCCGGGCCGACCTGGCTGACGGTGCCATCGGGGTAAAGGAAGGCGTAACTGAGCCGATCTCCCATGGCCACCTCCGGATCGATCGCCGTCAACGGCGGTTGCGTCGTCAGGACTGTGCCGGCGACGGTGTCTTCAGGCACCAACACGCTCGTGAAGTTCTCGACGTCGAGGATCGGCGCTTCGTTGAGGTCGATCAGACTGAGGGAAACGAAGAAGGTCGCGGTCCTCCCGTTGGCAGCATCAGCGATGAATATCCCTTCATGGAAATCGTCCAGTTCGAAGTCGAACAGCGATTCATCGTTGACCCGGACAACCCCATCGGGATCGATGCTGATCATATCACCGATGAATCGCCCGCCCTCGGAGAACCGGAAGTTGACGATCGGGACGCTGTCCGGGTCGATGTTGACCTGTCCGATGACGGTCCCGGCCAAGACGTTCTCGGGGACGCTCAGGAAGAGATCGCTCACCGAGGGCCGCTCGGGGTCGGAGCCGTCGAGCAGGTCGATGGTCAGCGTGCTCGTAGCCGTGCGGCCCTCGAGGTCGGTGACCCCAACGGTGACGACATAGCCTTCCACGACTTCATCGTCGGTGAGCGAGCCATCGCCATCGAAGGAGAAGGCACCCGTCAACGGGTCGACGCTGAAGGGCTGGTTGCCCAGGAAGGCGGTGAAGTCGGGGAACGGATCGACCTGATCGACGAAGACCTCGACCAAGGAGTAGGTCAGGACGTCGCCGAGGGCCACGTCGGCATCGACAGCGGCGAGGTCGATCGTCGTGTCGATGTCTTCGGTGACGTCGAAGGTTTGGTCGGCGACGATCGGGGCCTGGGTGTAGTCGAGGATCGTGACGACGAGGTCGAAGGTGGTGGAGAGGCCGCCGGGATCCGTCGCGACGATCTGGGCAGTGAGGCTGCTGTTGGTCTCGAAGTCGAAGGCATCGGGATCCCGAACACTGAGCAGGCCGGTGTCAGGGTCGATGACGAAGAGGAGGGTCGTCCCGCCGCCGAGGCTATACGAGATGCCCAGTCCTTCCGGATCGACCGCGCCAAGGTCGGTGACGAGGGCCCCGGAGCAGACGATGGGGATGGGGGCCCCGGCCTCGGGCTGCTCACCGATGGCCGCCGTCAGCGAGCGGGTGAAGAACGGGGCTTCCTCGACATTCTCGACCTTGACGATGACGGTGCCGGGGCCTTGGGAGAGCCCTTCGGTGTCGAAGGCGCGGATGTTGAGGACGATCTGCTTTTGATCGTCGGGCAGGCTGTCGAAGTCGAGCGGGCTGGCGCCGGAGTAGAACAGTTGGCCGGACGAGTCGATCGTGAAGTCCTCCCAGCCCTGGCTACCGCCGCTGATCTCGTATCCGGTGATCCGGTCGAGCGGTTCGGGGTCGGAAGCCAGTCGCGAGAGGTCGGCGATGAGCGTCCCGCCGGGCAGGCCCTCGGTCAGAGTGATCGAATCGAGGTCGTCGCCGAAGGCGGCATAGAGGCTGGTGTCGGAGTTGTTGACCCCGTCGAGATTCCGGATGGTACCGATGATCGTCGTGGAGTCGGACAGTCCGCGCGAGTTGCTCAGCGAGACCTCGAACCGGAGTCGCCGATAGGTCTCGTAATAGAGCGCCGAGGGGTTGTCGACGTTGACCAGGATCTGGCCGAACTCGTCGATCCGGAACTGGTCGGTCACCTCGACTTCGGTTGTTCCGTCACCGTTGTCGGCGTAGGCGGCATCGATGTTGAAGGTGACAGTGTCGGAGGGCGAGTTGAGGATCGCTTGGGCGAAGACGACCAGGTCGTCCAGGGGCCGGTTCTCGGTGACCTCGAAGGTCTGGTCGTCGACGAACTCGGGGTTGGTGAACTGGAGGAAGGTTCCGGCGGGGACGTGGATGTCGATGGCGAGGTCGTCGTTGAAGTCGGCGAGCGTCGCCACAAAGACTCGCCCGCTACTGAGGCGCTGGAAGGTGTCGATGAACTGCCCGGTCCCGTCGTTGAGCCAGACCTGTCCGTTGCTGCCCTTGGGCAAGAAGGCGTCGTTGTCGCCGTCAAAGTCGAAGTCACCTAACCTCACGCCGTAGGACCTTTGAGTCGTGTTTTGTCCTCGTGAGCTGACCGTCTCGAACTGAACGTTCTCGTTATCGGTGGTGAAGAGGAGTCGAGTCTCACCGCGCGGATCGTCGGGGATGTTGAAACCGAGCCTGCCCTCGGTTTGGACCGTTGTCACCCCTTGGTTCAGGAAGATGTAGGTTCGGTTACTCTCGGAGGCCGAGGCCAAGAGGTCGAGGTCGCCGTCCCCGTCGATGTCGCCAACGTCGTAGCCCCAGAAATTAAACTGAGTCGTGATGAAGTCGCCGCTGCTGGGTCCCGACGTTCCATTGTCGAAGACGAAGGCGGCCCGGGTCTCGCTGAAGGCGGCGAAGTTGGAGGGATCACCCAAGTTCGGATAGATCCGGACTCGGTCGAACTGGCCGGTCGGTCCGACGATGAGGTCGTCGAACCCGTCTCCGGTGAAGTCCGCCAAGCGAATGGGCGGGATTCCCCCCACGCCTTCGGGGAACGAGAAGGCTCCAGCGAGCTGGAAGGTGGCCGAACCGGTGTTGTGGTAGACCAGGAACTGCCGGTTGATCGGGTCGACGATCATGAAGTCAGGCGCAGAGTCGCCGTTGAGATTGCCGATGACCATCCCGATGTTCGCCTCGACGCTGCCAACGTCGAAGCCGGGGTCGATCGACTGGGCCAGGCTGAACTGAGCCTGACCGTTGTTGAGGTAGACCTCGATCCGATCCGTGGTGGGGTTGTAGACGAGCAGGTCATCGCTGTTGCGGTCGTCGAGATCGGCCGCAGTGACGGTCAAGATGACCCCGCTGATTCCGGTCTGGACTAAGCGGAAATTGGCTTGTCCGTCATTCAGCAAGACATTCGCGCCCGAGAGGAGGTCCGGGAAACGGTCGCCGTTGAAATCGTGGGCTTCGCCGCCGGAGGAGCTGGCCTCGGTCGATCCGCCCAGTTCGAAGTAGCCGACCGGCAGCGAGGCCAGCGTGAAGTAGGAGAACTGCTCAATGTCCGAATTCGGTCCGATCACGTCGAGTTGGGTCGCCTCGTAGACTTCGATCCGCTCGGTCGGCAAGCCGATCGTCTCGCTGCCTCCACGGATCGACAAAGTGGCCGAGCCGACCAGGAGGTTCCGGCCGTTCGGGAAATCGTCGAGGATCGAGCCGTTTTTCGACTCGAGGTCGACCGATCCGTTAAAGCCTTGGATCGTTCCCAGCAGGAGGTCGTCCTCGGCGATGACCGAGAGGTTGCCGGTGTCGGTAGTCAGCTCGTCGACCCGAATTGTGGAGAGGCTGGCCACATAAAGTGAGGTCTCGATCGACCCGCCAAACGAGCCGTCACTGCTGAGCCGGACCTCGACCGGATTGTCCTGGGTGCCTACGGTGTCGGCGATGAAGCGGATCTCGTCAGCGATCACGTTGTTGACGGCCGTCTGGACGGTCCCGTTACTCCGGAGCAGGTCATTGGCGTCGAGGATCGCGCCGTCGATGGAGGTGAGCTGGAAGAAGCCGCCGGCGAAGCCTGTGACGAGGTTGAGGGTCCCGGAGACATCCTCGACATACACATCGTCCAGGCCGCGAACGGTCAACCCACCCGTTGTGGAGAGGTCGATCGTAATCGGGACATCCTCGGTCCCGATATCACCCTCGGCGCCCTCGAGAACCAGGTCGTCGGCGATGACGTTCGTCCCGGCCACAACCAGTTCGTTGATGATCGCCCCGTCAACCTTGACGCGGACGTCCTCGCGATTCCCGTCGGCGTCCTCGGCGATGAGTTGGCCCAGGCCGATGTCCTGCTCAGCCCCGACGAAGATCCGCTCGCCGGCATTGATGTTGACGATCGGTCGGTTCCCGCTGAGTCCGGCCACGTCGACGTCCTCACGACGCGACAGCTCGACCAGGTTGAACTCGCCGGGCTCGACGAACTGGTCGCCGTCGTCGATGTCCTCCCAAGCCATGGCCTCACCGTCATCGACCTGACCATTGCCGTTGGTGTCGGTCCAGAAGAAGATCGCCACATCGTCGGACTCGGCGGCCAAGAGCGAGGTCTTGACCGTGTTGTTGGCGTCGTCGGTGATCCGTGAGATGTCGCCGCCGGGCACGAAGATCATCTCGGTGTTCTCGACGTCTTGGCCGAAAGTCCCGCTGACGGTGACGGTGATGACGTTGGCGATCAGGTTGGGCTGCTCGACGATCAAGGTCGTGTCGGCGGTCGGCTTGACGATCGAGGCGCTGAGGCCCCAGAGCAGTTCGTCGATCTCCCAGTTGAATCCGCTGATCAGTTCGGCCCGTTCGGTGTCACCGAGGCGGTAGATGAAGTTGGGGTCGAAGGTGTCGGGGTCGTAGGAGACGTTGTTGTCGACGGCGTTGACCGTCTGGTAGGTGCCACCGGCGCCGTAGATGGCGTCGAGGGCGAAGAAGCGATCGTTGACCTCTTGCTCCAGGTCGTCGATCTGGGACTCGGTCTTGCCGGCGGCGAGCTGGCCGGCCCGTTGCTCGACGGTGAAGGCGAAGTCGAAGGTGCTCGGGTCGGAGGGGATGAGCAGGGAGTTGCGTTGCGACCAGTACTGGACGTAGTCGGCGGTGCCGGCGTCTTCGGCGAGCTGGACGACCTCGGCCTGGGCGGCGAGGGCCCCGTCACCGATCAAGCCGTCTTCCTCGAACTGGGCCGTCAGCGCAGCGATCGCTGCGGTATCGCGGCGAGCGACGTCCTCGATGGCGTCCCGGACGCTGCCGTCGGGCACATCCAGGGTGATCGTGAGGCCCTGGATGGTGACGACGTCGAGGTCGCCGGCGGTCTCGCGGAGGTAGACGTCGAGTCCGCCCTCGGCGCCGACTGCGCCCGACGTATCGAGGTTGATCGACTGATCCGCCGTACCGATGGCGCCGGCCGCGGTCAGCGAGACGTCGGTCGCCTCGATGTGGGCGACGGTGTTGGCGACCGTCTTGGCCAGGATCGACCCGGCCTCGGATCGGATCATGACATCACCGTTGGTTACGTTGAGGTCATTGAGCACCAGGTCGCCGTCGAGCTGGGTGAGGTCGACGTCGCCGGTCGCCGTGACGATCAGGCCCGCGCCATCGACATCGGTCATCTCGGTGTTGACCGTGCTCGTCCCCCCGATCCCTCCAGGTGAGACCAGCTCGATGACGGCCGCCTCGATGACCCCATCGACGCTGAGCGACTCGATGGTCGGCGCGAACGAGTCGGAGCTGTTCGGGTCGCGGACCGTGATGGCGACCGTCCCGCCGGGCGCCGAGAGTTGTCCGCCGAGGAAGACCGAGCCGTTCGAGTCGACGTCGATCTCGCCCTCATCGCCGACGAAGGTGATCGCGATGTCGTAGTCGGCCCGGACGCTGTGGGTGTGGGTCGTGGTCGTCCGTTCGGTGTCGGTCAGCTCGTGGTCGAACGTTTCGCTGATGAGACGATTGGTGATCAGCTCAACGACCCGGAACGGCTGGATCAAGAGGAACGAGTCATCGATGTTTGTGCGGATGTCGCGATCATAGGAATAGACGTTCGTGTCGGTCGCATCGACATCGACGGTTGCCCCGCGGACCCGGAATTCCGACTCATCGAGGAAGATCCGGACCGGATCGTTGTCGCTGTCGCGGATGGTCTGCCGGTTGAAGATCTTGTTGTCCTGGTTGTTCAGCTCATAAATGACGTCCTCACCCGAGACCTGGACGGTGTTCCACTCGAAGCGACTGCCGGCCTCCGGTGAATAGGTCGCGTCGGTCGTCGAGGCGTAGGTCACCAGGTTGGTTGGGTTGCCGTCGGCATCGACCGTTTCGTTGTTCAGCGAGGTCAGGACGAGGTCGCCGTTGGCATCACGGGTCCGGGTGTAGACGGTCCGGAGGACTTCCTGGCCTCGGGCGTTGCCGGGACGAAGTCGGTTGGCGGTCTCGACGATCGTGATCCGTCCCTCGATCCCCTCGGACTCCTCGACGCCGGCCCCAACGCTCAGGTTGCCCAACACGAGGGCATAGTCGGATTCGTTGATGACCTCGATGGTTCCGTAGCCGTCGAGCACCTGCAGCTCGCCGCCGCCGGTGTTGATCACGTCCGAGGCGATCAGCAACATATTGCCGCCGCGGACCTGGATCTCGCCTTGCAGCTCCAGGCGGTCGTTGACCGGATCCCAGAAGAGGAAGACGGTCTGGGCGGTATCCGAGATGACCTCGAAGTAGTCACCGCTCAAGAGCACCGGCTCGGTCCCGCCCTCCGCTGCCCGGATGGCCGCGTCCAGGGCATTGCCGTCCTTGATTCGGATGGTGTGTTCCACGACGCCGGATTGGATCTTGCCGTTGACGTTGATGTGCTGGGCGTTGATCAAGACGTTGCCGGCGGCGATTGTGGAACCAGTGCCGGCCAAAGCCCCGTTACTGCCTCGGGGCGTATCGTTATCTCCCTGGTTCTGATTGAAGGTGGCGAGCGACTCATAGAGGTCGATGGGGTCGCTGCCGACGTGGAAGAAGCCGTCGCCATCGGCATCGTCGTTGCTGAGGACGAAGTCGCTGCCGCTGAGGATCTCGAGGTTGCCGGCGTTCAGCTGCGCGTTGACTTGGAGGCTTCCAGCCCCGCTGTCGAGCAAGACGTCGCCGTTGCGGTTGTTGACCTCGCCGTTGAAGATCAGGTTGGCCACCGTGGACTGTCCGGCACTGACGACGTTGGTGACCTCGATCAGCGGATCGGCCGAGTTGGCCCCCGAGACCAGCGTCAAGTCCTTGGTACCAATGAGCGTTTCATCATTGATGATCGATTCGTTGTCGGTGATCAGCGAGCCGTTGAATCGGACCTCACCTTCCCGCCCCGGCGGAACCTCCAACTGATTGAGGATCAGGGTGACGTCGCTGAGGTTCTCAATGCGGATCTGGGTGTCGCCGCGGGCGGTCAGCGAGCCCGAACCGAACAGCGCATCGCCCTCGATGAAGACGTTGCCGCCCTGAGCCTGGACGTCGCCGATGGAACGAGAGGTAACTTCGATGTTGCCGACGGTGTAGCCGTCACGGCTGGCCGTGACCGTGCCTGAGCCGCCCAGGGTGTTGGCCAAGTCGACCCAGAAGGCGACCTCGTCGAGATAGGTGTCCTCCAGCGCCGTGCCCTGAACCGCGCGGCTGTCCTCGACCAGGCGGTTGATTCGGGCCTCGATGGAGGCGCCCAGGTCGAAGGTCTCGACATCTCCGATCGTCGTGAACGGATCGCCGGTGACGATGTCGACGTTGCCGGATCCGAGTGCCGAAGAGGCGACCTGCACGCCGTCGAGTTCCTGGGTCCATGTCGAGTCGCTGCCGATGCGGATGGTCTTCTGGTTGAAGATCCCGGCTTCGACATTGCCGTCGAGATCGATGCGGCCGGACGACGAATCGGTCGCCTGGCCGCCGGTGTCGGGCGCCGCCCAGATCGTATCGGCGAAGAAGGATTCAGTCAGATCGCTGAAACCGGGATCGGTGAGCAGATAGGCATCGCCGACGGACCGGACCGATGCTCGGTTGCCAATCGTGACGGTGTTGGACTGGATCGACTCGGTCGTCGCCGAGGCGTCGGCATCGGCGTCGAGGTTGTCGGCGTAGGCGTTGGCGTCGCTATCAAGGAAGAACCGGCTGGCCTCGGGGAACTCGTCGTCGATGTCCTTGAAGACTCCGGTCCGGCCGGCGAGGAAGTGGACGTCTCCCTCGGCCTCGACGACGGCGTTGTCACCCACGATGGCGTTGTTGGTCGTCAGCACGCTGACCGTCGTCGAGGCGTCCGGCGTACCGGCGATGCTGCCGGCGGTCGCGTTGCTCTCCATGTCGACGTCGGCCCGGGCGCTGGTGCCCAGGGTGATCTCGCCGAGCGACTTGACCGTGGCTCCCTCG
>CAZSSM010000041.1:0-35954 GCA_964609385.1 uncultured Planctomycetia bacterium | reverse complement strand
CCAATGGACGACTCGGCCACGAACGTCGGGAACCGGGCCGAGACGTCGGCGGTTGGGAACCCGAAGGCCCCGGCGGAGTAGACCTCGCCTTTGCCATCGACGTCGGCCTCGTTCTGGGCGATCAGCCGGATCTCATCGCCGTTGACCGGGCTGCCGGTCAGCATCAGATCGGCGTTGATTTGCGCATCGTCGGCGATCGTCGACTTGGTCGTCTGCGAGACGTTGAAGTCGACTTCGGCGCCACCGACGGAGAGGATCAGGCTGCCGCTGAAGCTGTCGACGAAGATCCCCTCACTGTTGGTCGTGTTCTTCGAGGTGATGTCGATTTCCGGAGCGTTGACCACGACCGAGTCGCCGATCGACGCCTCGACCTCCGCCGAGTCGACGTCGATCTCGACCCGCGACCCGCCCATCCCTGCGAGGAGCCCGGCCGACTGGTTGTTGGCGCTGCCGGCGACCCGAGTGACCTGGTCGGCATCGATGATCAGCTCGTCGACCTGGATCAGCCCGGAGCCGGTCGTATCATCGGCGATGAAGGCTCGGGTCCGGCTGTTCGCCTCGACGTCGGAGAGCGCCGCGTAGACGCCGCTGGTTGGGGCGTCGGTCGTGACCCCCAGCGCGGCCGCGGCCGTGGCCGTGCCGGTGGACATCGCCTGGTCGCCCTCAGCGCGGAGCAACAGCTCGTCGGCCGTGATCCGGACCCCGTCGCCCAGCGACGCCTCGCTCCGCGTGTCGGTGGTGGCGAACGCGTTGCTCGATCCGACTCCGACCACGCCCCCGACATTAGCCGAGGCGACTTGAGCAATTTGGCGGGATTCGACGTCGGTGACGATCTCGACCTCATCGGCCGTGATCTGGCTTCCGCCGCCGACGGTCGCGTAGGCTTCGGTCTTGTCGTTGGCCTTAACCACCGACCCTTGGATGCCGATCAGAATCGACCCGTTGGCGCCGACACCCCGGACATCGGCCGATTCGGTGTAGCCGTCGGCGATGCCGTGGGTCGCTTCCAGACGGACCGTATCGGCCGCGTCGATGTTGTTGGTCGCGCCCAGGGTGGCCTGGACGGTCGGATTGACGTCGATGTCCGAGAGGGTCACACCGACCGAAGCGCCGACGCCCGCCGACCCGCCGGCGACGAACGACTCGGCCCGGACCTTGGTTCCCGCCCGCAGCGTGACGTCGCCGGAGGAGTTGATCGTGACGTTCTCACCGGTCCGCGCGGTGATCGACGGGTCGATGATGATATCCATGTCGACACCAGCGCCGGAGGCGACGCCGGCCGCGCCGGCCAGAGCATTGGTGGTGACGTCGTCCATCGTGCTCGAGGCGGCGATCGTCACGTCACCGACGTCGGAAACGGTCCCCAAGTCCGCACTGTCGTCGATGAACGCCTCGACCGACCCGCTGAGTTCGGCCTTGCCCGCCGAGACGCCGATGCCCACGCCAAGCGAAACCGCCACGCCGCCGGAAACGACGTCGACGTCCCGCTCGTTGCTGGCTGTGACCGTGACCTCATCAGCGGCCTCGACCTGGACGTTGTTGTCCAGGTAGGCCCGCTGCGTGCTGATGTATTCCGCACCGGCATACTGGACGCCCAGCGCGAACGTGCTGGCCCCGGTCCCGGCGAAGGCGAGGACGTCACCGGCTTCGTCGGCTTCGGCCGTGATCTCGATCTCGTCGCCGACCGAAATCGTCGCGCCATCGTTGACGTATGCCTCGGTGGTCGTCTCGACGGTGACGAACGAGACGGTGCCGCCGACCGCCGCAGTGATCGATCCAGAGACCGCGCCGCCGACCACCGAGACGTCGACCGACTCGCTCGCCTGGACGCGGAGGTCATCACCTGCGATCACCGTGGCATTGGCGTCGATGAAGGCGGCGACGTCTTCGGTCGCGCGGTTGTTGGTGCTCAGCTCGACGGTCGTGTCCTGCGACTCGACCGGGTCGGTGGCCCGGGGTTTTCCTAGGGTGGTGCTCAGGCCGTCGAGCGTGAGGACCGCACCCGAGGCGTCGTTGATCGCGTCGACCGGGTCCGATCCGATCTGGTCGGTGATATCGGACGACGCCCCGGTGCCGATCTGGACGACCATGAACGTGCCGCTGAAGCCGAACGTGTTGGCCAGCGACAGGCCACCGCCCCGCATGTCCACAATCCGGGTCGACTCGGCGATGACGGAGACATCTCGGCCGGCGCTAACGATCGAGGCATCCCCGATGTGGGCATCGACGGTGTTCTGGATCGTGAGGAAGCCCAGCGTACCACCGACGCCACCGGATCCGAGGGTCGGCGAGGCCGCGCCCTGCTGGGTGAAGACGTCGACGGTATCACTGGCCAAGACCGAGACGTCTTGGAACGACGTGGTATACGTCGAGTCCTGATTGACTTCGGCGGCGCGCGAACCTCCCTCGATCACCGCACGCGTATCGTTATTGGTGTCGATCACCAGCAGGGCCCCGTTGTAGGCCCCCGAAGCACCGCCGGCGATCGAAACGATGTCGCCGTCCAAGTCGGACTCGCTGGTGGCCTGGACGACGGTTTGCCCCGAGGCCTCGGTGTGGGTTGCGGCGATCCGGGCTTCGGTCGTGTTGAAGGTCAGGATGACCAGGAAGCTTCCACCGGCGGCAGTTCCACCGGTCGTGACCGAGAGCCCGCCGGTAATCGTGTTGACGATCATGTCGTTGTCAGCACGGACTGTTAAGTCGTCGCCCGCAAAGACATCGACCTCGGTGATATAAGCTCGGTTCCCGTTGCTGATCGTGATGAACTCGACCGAGCCCGCCCCGGCGAACTGCGAGCTGAGTGCCACACCGACCGCGTTGGGTGTCAGCGTCTCGGTCGTCGACGAGCGGACCTCGACGTCGCCGGCGGCGTAGATCGTGGCCCGGGTCGACGTGTCGGTGTCGGTGATGTAGGCGCGGGTGTCGTTGAAGACGAAGACGCCCTCGGCGGCGACTCCGACCCCATTGCTGCTGAACGACAAGACCCCCGCGCCGACGATCGAGAACAGCTCGGTCGCCTGGTGGGCCCGGACGATCACGTCCTCGCCCTGGTCGGTCGCCGAATTGATATCCGAGTTGTCGACATAGGCGTGGGTTGTGGAAGTGATCACATTCGGAGCAATATTGACCCCAATGCCGGTCTGCTGGGCAGCCGCAATACTGCCGCTGAACAGTTCGATCGCCTCGGTCGAGGAGGCGATGACCATCAGGCCCCGTTCCGCCTCGGTCGACTCGTTGCCGTCCTCGTCCCACTGGGGCACCGAGAGGCTGGCTGTGCCGTTCGCCTTGGCGAGGACCGTCGAATCTTCGATGTAGGCCTGCGTCGTGTTGGTCAGGACGTTGATCGTGAGGGCGCCGCCGATGCCGGTCCCCCGGGTGCTGATCGCCAGCGCACCGCCGTAAGAGTTGATCGTCGCGTTCTGATCGGCCAGGACCGCCACGTTCCGGGCGGCGTCGACCTGCGATTGCGTGATGAAGGCGTCGATGTCGTTGGCGATCACCGCGACCGAGACCGACCCGGCCAGGGCGGTCTGGGCCGTCCCGGCCACGCCGACGCCGATCGTGGTGATCGTCCCAGTGTCGGTCGCTTTGACGACGACGTTGCCGGCGGTGGTCGTGATCGTCGAGTCGGCGATCGACGCCTCGGTGGAGCCGAGGATGATGTTGAAGGCGATCGCGGCGCCCAGGCCGCTCGAGTCCGCGCTGCTGCCGAGGGCGCCACCGCCGGAGAGCGAACGGATCGTTGACGTGTCCTCGGCCTCGACGCGGATGTTGCCCCCAGCCGCTCGCGCGTCGACGGTCGCGTTATCGATCTGAGCCGTGACGATCTGGTCGATCACGTTGAAGGTGAGCTGACCGCCGACGGCGAAGTCGCCGGCACTGGCGCCGCCGACACCGAGCGCGTCGATCTTCCCGTCGGCCACCGCATCGAGCCGGACCTGCGTGCCGGAAACGTCGGTCGTATTGATGAAGGCGTCGGTGGTCGTCACGATCGTGTTGATGGCGATCGAGAGGCCGACGCCGGTCTCGGTGACGGAAGAGTTGGAACTGGCCACGGCCACACCACCGGAGAGGGCGCGGATGGTCGAGTCGTCCTCGGCGTCGATGAAGACGCCACCGCCGGCGACCTGGCCGACGCCGCCCTTACGACGGCGGATGCCCGCCTCGGTGTCGCCGCTGATGACGTTCAGACCGAGGCTGAAGCCGATCGCCGTGGAGTTGCTCGAGGCACCCGAGGATTCGAGCGCGAAGCCGATCGCCGCCGCCCAGATCGTCGCCGTCGTCGTCGCGTCGATGTCGATCGACCCCCCGGCATCGACCGAGGAATCCTCGATGACCGCACGGGTCTGGCCGGTCCGTAGCGCCGTGCTGATGACGTTGATGGCGATCCCTAAGCCGAAGGCCGTTCCCGACGACTCCGGCTCCTGCGTCCGAGTGGTCACGGCGATGCCGCCGGCCGCCGCGGCGATGAATGCGGTGTTGTCGGCCGTCACATCGACCGATGTCCCGGCTTCGATCACCGAGTCGGTGATCTCCGCTTCGGTATCCAAGGCGACCACATTGAGCACCAGCGAGCCGGCCACCGACAAGGTGCCGGCGACCCCGGAGCCACCGGCGGCCACACCGATGATCTCGCCGGAGGAGACTGCCTCGACACCGACAGCGCCCTCGACATCGATCTCCGAGTCGCGGATGGCCGCCTCGGTCTGGGCGTCGATGGCGTTGACCGCCAATGAACCGGCCAGGCCCTTCGAGTCGCCACCGTCAACCGTCGCTGCGGTGATCGCGCCGGAGCCCATGTAGATCGACGCATCGTTGCTGGCCAACACGTCGAAATCGCCGGTTCCGACGAACGTGACCCCGGTGACTGTGGCTTTGGTTTCGTCGGAAACGACGTTGATCGAGATGTCGCCCGAGACATTCCAGCCACCATAGCCGGTCTCGGGCAGGTCGCCGGTCGAGGATGCCCAGCTTGAACCGGTCCCGGCCGAGCCGGACTCGGTGGGGGTCGCGACGGCCATCGCCACCGAGATCGAGACGATTTCGCCGACGTTGGAGGCGGCTACGAGCACGTCGCCACCGGCGACCGGGTCGGACGACGGGCTGCTGCCGGCCTCGGTGAAGGTGTGGTCGCCGCCGGTGGCGACTGTTGGGTCGAGGTTGATCGGGCTGAGCGTCGTCTGCGAGGCCGAGAGTTGGATCGTCGTCGCATCGACTCGGATCGCGTAGACGGTCTGGCCATCGTTGAGACCACCGATCGGCGACCCGCCGCCGGCGTCATAGATCAGGGCCTGGCCTGAGACGAGGCCGTGAACGCGGCCGAAGTCGACGGTGTCGAGCGGGCCGTCAACGACGGGGACCGGGGCCAAGCGGCCGACGATCGCATGGGTCGAGCCAGTCGCCGTCGAGCCGTCGAGGTCGATGACCTCGGGCTCGGACGCCAAAGCCCCGTCGGCTGTTTCGGCCAACTGGATCGAGGTCGCGTCGATACGAATCACATAGTAGGTCTGGGCCTCGTTGAGGCCGCCGATCGGGCCGCCTTGTCCCGAGGTGTAGTAGATTTCCTGGCCGGTGACGAAGTTGTGGGTGTAGCCGAGGTCGATCGTGTCGTCCTGGCCGTCGCCGTCGGCATCGGACAACGCCGAGTCGGCCGCGAACGGAATGCCGAAGCCGTGCGTGTCCTTGGTCGTGGCGCTCGGGTCCAGGGTCAGCCGGAGCGAGTGGCCGTTCGCGTCGCCGGCGGAGGGATCGAGGTCGATCCGGGTGTCCGGCTGGAGGTAGTGAACCGCGTTCGAGGTGGTCGAACCATCGAGGCTCACACGCACCGAGATGTTCAGCAGCTTGTGGAAGTCATGGCTACGGTTCGCCTCCGAGGCCGTCAGCTCGACGAGCTGACCGTTGCTGTCCAGAAGCTGGAGCTTGGTCGTCGGCGTCTCCAGGGCGGTCGTGTCGGCGTCGAGCAGGCGGATGGTGTAGGTCTCCCCATCGACCAGGCCGATGTCTTCACCGCCGTTCTGGAGGTAGAGGAGTTGGTCGCCGTCGGCATAGCCGTGCTCGGTGTTGAGGTCGATCGTGTCAAACGTGTCGGATCCGTTAGCGTTACCGTTGTCGAAAAGCACCTTGGCGTCGAAGAACCGGAGACGACCGGCCTCGGCTTCCTCTTCTGAGGCGGTCAAGGCCAGCCGCGTGTCGTCCAGCACGATCGCGTAATATCGGGTTCCATCACTCAAACCGCCGAGCGTGACCGTATCGGTTCCCTGTGAGTACCGGACCGCGTCGCCGGTAATGAACCCGTGATCATAGCCGAGGTCGAGGACGTTGTCGGTCTCGCCGGTGGGCCCGTTGACGGTGACCACTCCGGAGTCGTTCGGGTCGAACCCAGGATGCAAGGAGTGGACGCTGCCCAGGGTCGAGTCCAGCGTCAGTAAGAGGTCATTGCCGCTCGGCGTTGCCGAGAGCTTGAACGAGAATGAGTCGACGAGGTTGACGTAATAGGTCTCGCCATCGGTCAAGCCGCCGATGTCCGTGCCGCCCCCGTTGCGATAGAGCAAGGGTTGATTGTCGGCCAGGCCATGCTCATAGCCTAGATAGATGACGCTATCGTCGTTGGCGTCCTCGATCACGGCTTCGTATGGACGGAACCGAATCGCGTCGGTCCGCAACGCATCGTCGACCGAAGGAGTCAGCGCGATCGCCTGCGGGCCGACGACTTCGACATAATAAGTCTCACCATCGACAAGTCCGCCGAGGTCGTCGTTACCCCCGTTGCGGTAGACGACCGCGTCGCCGTCCTGGAACCCGTGGTCGTAGCCCAGGTCGATCGTCATCGCGCCGTCGGTCGTCGTGACCGCCGATGGCCCGAACGTCGCGCTCCCCTCGGCGACCGACCGGCCCAGGGTGAACGTCCGGTCCGTCGCCGAGGTGATGTAATAGACTTCGCGGCCGTTGAGACCTCCGACGGAGAAGTCGTCGCCGGAGGTGTAAACGACTCGATTGTTTGTGGTGGTGTCGAACCCGTGGTTGTAGTTCAGGAGGACACGGTCTTCGGAGTCGATACCGAAGCCTGGCTCGGCATCGATTCCGTATTCGAAGGAGCCGATGAGCGCTTCAGTCGTCCGGTCGATGACATCGACCGAGAAGGAGACGCCGGCGCCGTTGTTGATCGACTTGATGACCGCACCGGTGCCGCTGTAGAGATCCGAGCCGTCCTCGGCGATGAGCAGCAGGCTGAGGTCGGTCACGTAGGCAATGAGTGAACCATCGATCGGGTCGAACTCGTAGCCGGTCACGTAAACGTCATCGCTGCGGACCCGGCCGTCGTTGTTGCTGTCGAGTAGGCCGATGGGTTCCTCAACGGGCAGATTGGTGTACTCGACCGGGAGAAGGAACAGCGGCTTGTCGTCGTCGGTCCCGGGCGAGAGCCGGACCAGGCTGGAGAGATCTTCCCCCGTGTCCACCTTCAGCACGTCGGCCTGATTGCTGACGAGCTTGAACGATTGGGGACCGGTCACGACCACGAAATAGGTGGTGCCGTCGGTGATCCCCGAGACGGTCGTGCTCCCGTCATTGATCACCTCGACAGGGAGTCCGGTCTCGAGATTGTGATCATATCCCGTAAAGATCTCCTCGGTGCCGTAGTCGATGGCTCCGTCGATGCTGGGATCGATGCCGGGATAGATCGAATGGAAACCGCCGAGGCCGTCGGGTGTGGAAAGGGGGATCGCCTCGTCGGCCGCCGCCTTGGTGGGGTCTTCGGCCAGTCTGATCGTGACGTCGTCGACGACGATCGCGTAGTAAGGGTCATTGTTGGACAAGCCACCGATCGGCACGCCGGTGCCACCGTCACGATAGAGGACCGGTTGACCGTCGACGAACCCATGGGCGTAAGGCAACACGATCGTGTCGGTGTCGGGATCAACGCGGAGTTGAGTGGCGTCGTCTTCGTCGATCGGCTCGGCAGGATTGAACTGCGAGACGGTCGTGATCAGCGTGTTTCCGTTCTGAGTGAGCTCGTCGTAGTTGACCGGAACGCGGACGTTGCCGCTGCCGACGTTGATCGAAGCCCCGTTGGCGATCTGGGCGACGGTCCGGTTGTCGACGAACCGGGCCGTCAGGGCGCCGTTGAACCCGTAGCCGTCGGCGAGCCCACCTTGGACGCCGATCGAGATGTTCTGCCCCGTGTTGTTGGCGTAGGCCAACAAGCTACCGGACGTGACCTCCGCGCCGTCGAAGATCTTCGCCTGGGTATCGTTGGTGTAGCCGGTGACCATGACCGACCCGCCCACGCCTGTCCCGCCGGTGGCGTTGAACAGGATCAGGGGCGAGCCGACGAAGTGGATCATGTCGATCTCGTTCTCGGCGTGGAGGATGACCTCCTCGCCAGCCTGGACGACCGCCCCCTCGGCGATGTAGGCGTGCGTGTGGGTGTCGGTCAGGGTGATGTTGAGGCTGCCGCCGAAGGCCTGCTCCTGAGCGCTAGCGATCGCCTCAGCCCAGGAGCTGAAGAACCCGTTCTGAATTCCTAAGTTGTAGTTAAACTTATCGCTGAAGGTGGAGAGTTCGATTTCCTCGCCGACGAAATACTGGATCTCATAAGGGATCGAGGTCCGCGCCTGGACGTCGACGTCTCCGCCGGCGGTGACCTGGGCCCCCGCGCCGATATAGACGTCGACGTCGGTCTCGAAGAAACCGCCGACCAAAGCAGCCGAAACGCCCGTCTCGCGCTGACTCTGCACGTAGTTCCCTGATTCGGCGAGCTGGAAGAGGGCATCCGCGTCAAGGCCGCTGCTGTCCGCGGCGGCCGAGCTGTTGAGGAAGCTGATCGAGCTGGTCTCGGGCACCTCGATGACCTCGCCGGAGAGCGAAACATCCTCTACGGCGTTGACCTCGGCCCCTGGACCGATGCGGACCTCCATTGTGTTGAAGGCCAGGCCAACCGTCACCGCTGCGGAGAGGCCGAACTCCTGACGGGATTGGGCTCCGCCACCACGACCGATGTTTTGGGTTCGGAAGATCCGGTTGAAGGTGCTGTTGAGGCCTTGAACGGCTTGGCCGAGTCCGGTGCTGGACAGGTTCGAGGCGAGTTGGCCACTCCCGACCGTCGAGACCGCCGCGTAGTCGTTCTTGGTCGTCTCCAACTTCGCGTCTACGATCAGGTCGACGCCGACGTCGATGGTCCCGTCGAGCTTGGCCTCCAGCAGCGACTCGTGAACCGCCACCGTCAGGGCGGTCCCTAGGGTCCCATCGCCGTAGGCTGCCGCGGTCGTCGAGACGTTGTGGTCCTTCGTCGCATCGACGTCGACGCTCATCGTCCCGTCGACCTCGACGATCGTGTCGGACCCGAAGTTCGCCTTGACCGTGGTGTTGGAATAGGCCCCCGCGAGGATGACGTTGATCTTCTCGACGATCGTGCTGGTGCCGATGATGTTCTGGGTGGCGACGATGCTCATCTCGCTCTCGCCCAAGGCGGTCACGTCGAGATCGCCGGTGGCATCGATCTGGGCGCCGTCCTTGACGTCGATCGTTGCGGTGGGGACCGACTGGCCATAGGCGACCGCCACAAAGATCGAAAGCACGAACGCCTCGGCGTCGGTGAAGGCCGTCGACGACAGTGTGACGTCGTCACCCTCGATCGAGCCCCCGCTGATCACCAGTTCCGAGGTCGCCTCAGAGACAGCGGCTCCGGCCAGCAGGGAGAATGAGCCGATGAACTCCTGGATCGCCTCGCCCCAGCTCCCGTTCGGACCGTCGTCGTCGTAGAGGTCGGAGGAGTCCGACTCGACGGTGATCGTCACGTCGTCAGCCTTGATCGTGGCGTCGGTCAGCTCGACCTTGGCACGCGTGATCGTCACGTCGGGCAACGGGATCACCGGGATCTGAACGAGTCCGCTGGTGATGTCGTCCAGCGAGCCGATGGCGGTGATCGTGACGTCGCCGCCATCGAAGTTGGCGTTGTCGGACTGCGTCAGAAGCTCGCCTTCAACCTTGATCGAAGGCGCATCGAACGTCAGGTCACCCGAGGGGCCGGCCGACGGATCGTTCAGAAAGTCCGGGTTTGCCACGCCGCCCAGATCGCGGGTCGAAACCGTCGAGTCGGTCGCCACCTCGATGGCGAACCCGGTCACGCTCAGGTTTGCCCCTTCAGTATCGATGTCATCCAAGAAGACTGTGGTGATCTGTTCATTGAAGAGGTTGTTGTAGAGCAAAGCCCCTTGTTCGTCGGCCTGACCGTTGTCCAAGATCCTGAGATTGACCTCTATTTCCACCGAGTCGACTGACCCGAGCGTGACTTCTTGGTCTCCACTGGTCCCCGAGTCGAAGTCGCTGCTCCAGGTGGAGCCGTCGGTGCCCCATTCCAGGACACCTGCGTTGGTTCGGAGGTAGACGTCATCGTAGCGCAATTCCCCGGAAACGAGTTCACCCTGGAGTTCGAAGTCGACCTGGGGCGCGGCGATGTTGTCGGTATTGAGCGACGGGGTGGTCGAAACGGCCAGCAGGCAGCGCTCCTCTAAAGCCTCCAGAGAAGCGACATGCGACCGATCGAGCTTGCGACGACGGAGGAGAGCCCGGGCGTCCTGGACCGACGACGAGGCACCGCGACGGGGAGCAAACCAGTTCAACATAGGGTGACTCTCGGAAGCAGGGAGGATGGGCCACCGGGCGAATGGCTCGATGGGCAGATCGAGTTCGTGACGCGTGTGAGTCAGGAAGACCGTGGATCTGGACTTCGATCGCGTTGGCAATCGTTCGAGTTGCCGGCGATCAGGGGAGCAATGGCGAGGGCGATCTGAGATCCGACCGTGTCGTGGATATCCGGTTACCCCCAGTGCGAAATCCAGCCGCGTAGAGGATCATCGGAACGCAAAAAAACCCGGATCCTTCCGACAACCACAGCGCAAGTTGTTACCTGGCGACGAGTTACCGCCATAAGAATATTTCTCTCTGCATTCCCTTGGTCGATGGATGCACTTGCATCCGTGAGTCAATCCGACATACCGACGAGGGATTCTGGAACGTGAGGAACCGGCTCTGTTCCGCAGCGAGCGGACCCGACAAGACGATCGCCTCAATCCTCCACCACCTGGCCGAGGGCTGCGGGATCCGCCAGACCGAGCAGCTCACGCGAATCCACCGCGATACCGTTATCCGTCGGGGAAAGATGGCCGGAGAGCACGCCCAGGCGACCCACGACGAGTGGGTCGCCTTTCCCCCTCGACCCGTAAGGTCTCGCTCGACGAACCGTGGTCCTTGGTCAGCGAGAAGCAAGATCACTGCGATCCGGAAAATCCCACCGACGCAACGAAGGGGATTGGTGGGACTTCGCGACGTCGGACGCCGAAAGTCACTTGATCCTGGCGGTGGTGCCCGGGGCGTGGCTCCACGAGAACGCCACCACCTTGGTCCAGGAGGTCCGGGCTCGGACCGATCCGGATTCGGCTGCGCCTGATCACTCGCGACGGCGATGAGGGCGATGAGACGGCCATACGATTGCTGAACTCGGCACCATCCGAAGCGATCTCAGGTGGGCGGTGCCATCTAGGATTGTCTTCCGACGGTATCGGTTTCGCCATCGCGGTCAGAGCAGCGAGAACCGAGATGAGACTGGCGGTCCACGAGAAGACCGAAGGCCCCGGCCGCAGACGCATACACCTAAATTTTATTAATTTAACATAAATACATACTGAACAATCAATTGTTTAAAACATAATTTGACCGACGCATTAGCCGGAGGCTTGCCGTGTGCGATGTATTTTCATTTGGTCAAGGAACCGAATTAGAATCGCGCCTTCGGACACACAAGGGGCTGGCACTCGGTTTTTCGATCGGAGTCGCCGAGTCCCCTCGAACGACCGCGAGGGGGCCGAGCCCCTCGGCCCAGTCCCCGGAATCCCATCGGTCGGCCATCGAGGGCGAACGCCGTGCGGACGGCTTTAATCGATCTAAACATCCCTGTTACTGGTTTTGGTCAAGAGGGAGACGACGATCAAGGTAACGAATCCCAAAGGGATGGTGACGATCCCGGGCTGGCTGAAGGGGACCAGGGCCGACTCGGCCGGCAAGCCGTAGACGTTCGTGAAGGTGTCGGCGCTGAGGAGGATCCAGGCCAGCGAGCTGACCATCCCGACGACCACCGCGGCGATGATCCCCTGTCGCGTCACCCCCTTCCAGAACAGGAGCATCACCAGGGACGGCAGGTTGGCCGAGGCCGCGACGCTGAAAGCCCAACCGACCAGGTAGCTGACGTTGAGTCCTCGGAAGAGGATCCCCAGGACGATCGCGATCGCGCCGATGGCCAGCGAGGTAACCTTCGCCACGCGGACCTTGGCGCGGTCGGACAGCTCCCAGTTGAACAGACCGACCGCTAGGTCATGTGCGACGGCGCCGCTGGAGGCAAGGATCAGGCCGCTGACGGTCCCGAGGACCGTCGTGAACGCAATCGCCGAGATGATCGCGAACAGCCAATCACCGAAGCTCTTGGCCAGCAACGGCGCGGCCATGTTGCTGTCGGTCACGTCGAGCGAACCACTGGTCATCGCCCCCAGCCCGACGTACAGCGTCAGCACGTAGAAGAAGCCGATGCTGCCGATCCCCACGATCGTGCTCCGGCGGGCGCTTAGCTCGTCCTTGACCGTGTAGTAACGAATCAGAATATGCGGCAGCGATGCCGTCCCGCAGAAGAGGGCCAGCATTAACGAAAGGAAGTTGAGCTTATCGAAGAGCCGCTCGCTCCGGATCCCGCGGAACCGGGGATGCTCGCCCGGGCGCAAGATCTGATCGCCCGACGTCGGTTTGGGATAGTAGATGGTCGTCACCGCGCCGTCGTCGCTCCGAAGATTCCGACTCCCTTCGCGACTCCAGAGCACGACCGTACTCCCCTGGAGCGTGCGGAAGAACGCGAGGGGGCCGAGGGGACCGGTCTCGGTTTCGCCGTCGGGCAGTTCGCGGATCCTGCCGACGGGTCGGAGCTGCGTCTGGCCGGCCGACGTGCCTCTCGGGAGCCCGTTGACGAGCCGTTCCCCCGAGGCGGTCTCGGTCACCGACTGGCACTCGCGGAAGACGAGGAGCCCGTCGTCCTGCTCCACCCGTTGCCAGTACGTGACGATCCCTTGATCGTCGACGCTACGCACGAACGGCTTGTCCGGCCACGGCCGGTCCAGGGAGGCCACGTCCTCCATCTCGAGGAACGCGCCCTCGACCTCCGCCGGTTCCAGTGGGCCGACGGTCCGGTATTCCGGGCCCTCGACGTCCCCAGGGTTGGTCGAGAAGCCACGGATCAAGATCAGCGCGGT
Organism: uncultured Planctomycetia bacterium; assembly: GCA_964609385.1. Classification (GTDB taxonomy): domain Bacteria; phylum Planctomycetota; class Planctomycetia; order Isosphaerales; family Isosphaeraceae; genus CAZSSM01. The sequence continues at coordinate 22,665 of CAZSSM010000041.1, read as the reverse complement.
CAGGACGGCCGTGAAAATGACCAGCAGCGTGCCTTTGAGGAACTGGACGTAGGTCGTCGAGACCATCCCGGCGGTGACGACGATGACGATCACGACCGTCCCGACGATGACCACGCCCGCCGCGTGCGGCAGCGCCAGCAGTGGTTGGACCAGCACGCCGGCACCAACCATCTGGGGGATCAGATAGAAGACGCTCACCGCCAATGTGCTCACGCCGGCGGCCAGCTTGATCCCTCGCGAGTCGAACTTCGCGTCCAGCGCGTCGGCGAAGGTGTACTGGCCGAGCCGCTTCAAGGGTTCGGCGACCACGAACAGCGCCACGATCCAACCGGCCAGGAAGCCGATCGAATAGAGGAACCCGTCGTAGCCATAGAAGGCGATCATCCCGCAGATGCCCAGGATCGACGCGGCCGAGAGGTAATCGCCAGCGAACGCGACGCCGTTGACGAACCAGGGGATCTGCCCGTGCGCTGCGAAGAACCCCTGGGAGGACTTCGCCCGACCGCCCAGCAAGAAGCTCAGGCCCAGCGTGACGGCGATGAAGAGGGCGAAGACGACGATCGCCAGGGGGGACCGTTCGTAGATCACGGGCGAACCTCCCCATCCTGGTCGCCGGCCGGCGTATCGCGGCAGAGCGCTCCGTAGAGCAAGGCCAGGGCGAACGCCGCGAGGATCAGGCCGAAGCCCGACAGAATGGCCAGGTTCACCCCGGCCAGCGGCGTCCATTCCATCGTGGCCGGGGCGAACGCGTTGACCAGCACGAAGCCGGCATAGAGCGAGCAATAGACCGCGAAGAGTCCCAATCCGACGCGCCCGTTGGTGATCTGCATGGTGGGTCGTGATGTCCAAGGGGATGGGAAGAGGTCCGGTGAAGCCTCCCGGCGAGCGACAATCCGGCGAGGTTGAGAGCCTATCCGAGCAGTCGGGGCCAAGGCTAGGATCTCGCTCCGCCCAATCGGGATCGCGATCCGACAACCGATCCGGTTGAATGCCCATCGATCTCGTGACGGCGACGCATCCCTTCGAAGTCGATCCCTGCCCAACCTCGATGAGGAACGACGGGCACAGACAACCTCATCAGAAGACATCGCCTGATCAATTCATGATGGCTCGTCACCTCAAATTGATCGATCGACGATCGCGTTGGCCAACCCCAAGATCGGCCGGAGGATCAAACCCTGGGGATGATCTCGGTAGGTCGGAATCGCCAACCCTTCACGGCACATTGCGATCCTTATGGGGAATCCCTAAAGAGCGCCGCGCGAACTCAAGACCGGCCACGTCGACCCCAATAACCCACACAACCGATACAATCAAACCCAAAGAAATGGGTCGCGAAATCCGCTCCGCCTCACGCTACGGCACGACGCACGGGTGGCTGACGCACACCCATGCGTCAGCCTGCGCTCCCGAACTTCGCTCCAAAGACCGGAACTTGATCCCTTACGTGTTCTGGATCTCGCTTCACCCGCCCGACAGGACTGCGACAACACGAAAGCCCAGGCCGCTGCTCCGGACCGACGGCGCGTTCCCGCGGCGGAGGGCCGCCCGGCAGCTCCAGCCGCCGGTGCACCAGCACCCGCCACGAAACACGCGGCTCGAAGCCGTGGAAGGCCCTTGAGGATCAGAGCCCGGGGAATCAGCGTAATAACCCGAACCGTACCAATCCCGACACCACTCGTAGACGTTCCCATGAAGGTCATGGAGACCCCAATCGTTCGGTCCGTAGCTCCCCACGCGTGTCGGACGTTGCAAAAAAGGACCCATCGACGCGCCATTGTAGGGGCGATCCCCGTCGAAGTTCGCTTGGCGGCTGCTTAAGCTTGAACCGAAGGCAGTCGCTGTAGTCGTCCCCGCACGGCAGGCGTATTCCCATTGAGCTTCCGTCGGGAGACGGTATTCCCAACCCACAGGCAAATTGCCGGCACGACGGTCCCGGTGCGTCAGCTTCCGGCAGAACGCTGTAGCGTCCTCCCATGAGACCCTCTCCACAGGGAATCGCGACGTGCCCTGGAAGGCCACCCGCCAACGGCGATCGCCCGACCAGGAAAAAGAGCTCGGGTTGGTCCCCATCACCGACTTGTATTCGGCCTGGGTCACCTCGTATTGACCCAACCAAAAGCCTTTCGTCAGCCGGACTCGATGCTGGAGTTCGTCGTCGTCGCGATCCGGTTCGTCTTTTGGGCTGCCCATCAGAAACGCTCCGGCCGGGCACCAGCGAAACGCCATCTTCAAGCTGTTTTCTGACCAGGCCTGGCCTGCTCGTGTCCCGGTAAACTCGACTTTCTCTGCCACATCGACCGACAACAGGTTTGGCACGGGTCTCGATTGGTCACTCACCTTAGTTGGACCGAGGTTCGGTTGAGGATCCAAGGGGGGGTTCGGCGCTGCGATCGGCTCAGGAGTCTTCTCATCGGACCCGCGTGAACCGTCATGGTGGGGCCGATTAGGGGGAGGCTCTGGTCGAGGACGCACCGACGATCTCGAGGAATCGATCGACTCAGCCAACCCAACTCCATCGGCCGGCCGATCCGTAGGAATCGACTCGATGCAATCAGCGATCCGATCGATGTGTTTTTGGGGAACGTCTCGAGACCGCAGCGTGCGCTCCCAGGCCCGACCACGAGGGGCATCGGCGGTGAAGTCCCCGATCAGCAACTGATACCAGATCACGCCCAACGAATAGACATCATCCTGAGGTTCGGCCGGTTCGCCGCGCATCTGTTGCGGCGACGCATAGAGCGGCGTGTACGAACCACTGGAGGCCTGAGTCAGCGAATGGGACCGGCTCCCGTTGCGCCGCGTGTACCGGGTCACCTCCTGTCTCGCTGCCACCGCTCCGATCCCGAAGTCGGCGACCTTGAAATTCACCTTCGAACCGGTCCCCTCCACAAGGATGTTGGCCGGCTTCAGGTCGCGATGCACGATCGGAGGGTCGAGCCGGTGGCAATGGCCCACCGTCGACGCGATCCGCCGAACGATCTTGGCCACCTGATCGGGACTTAATCGACGGGCCGACGAGGCCACGAACGACGTCAAGTCGCCCCCCTCGACCAGTTCGTAGGCCAGACACGGGGGCTCCGCCGTCAGATAGGTGTGCTTGAGCTGGACGATCCCGGCATGTCGGCCCTCGCTCTCGACCCGCGCGAGGATCCGGGCCTCGGTCCGAAGCGAGGCCGCTGTCTCGGGATCGGTGCAAAACTTCAGAGCGACGACATCCCCGTTGAAGGCATGCCGGGCCTTCCAAACTTCGCCGAAGCCACCGATGCCGACCAACTCGAGCAGCTCGTAGTCAACACCGGGCGGGGTCGGGTCGCCGTGCTGGAATCGCGGCAACCGAGGCGGGAGGAACCGCGCCAGGTCGGACGACGCCGCGATCCGGGTCTGACCCGGCATGGTCCGGCCGGTGGGGTCGGCGGGGCGCCGAAAGGCATGGCGGACCTGCGCTTGGACCCCTCGAAGATAGCCTTCCACCTGGGCTTGTTGATCAGAAGGCCGATCGCCGGCCACTTCTCGGACGACCGCACGGATCTCGTGGGCCATCTCCTCAGCCGTCGCTTTGGCAATCGCCGCCAGTTCCTCGGCGTGCTCCTTCTCGCGCTGCTTCTTCTTCAGCTCGTCCCAGACGTCGTCGGCGATCTCGAGCGCCGTCCCGGCAATTCCCGCGGTCACGGCGTTCAAGACGCCCTTGCCCACGGCGCGGAGAATGATGAGAGATTTTCGCATCGGATCGAAGATTCAGGCTCATGGAGGGAGATGATCGGCGGCTGCGAGACCATCGATGTCTTCGCGACATGCCCCATCATATTGGATCGATTGCGGAAAACCCGACGATGATCTTCAGCAATCGAGACGAACGACAATGGGTGGATCCGCCAGCCATGAAGTATGGAAATCCTCTATCTTAGGCCACCAACTCGATGAGTCGTCGGAGCAGAGGTGGCGAAAACCGCGACGTCCAGGAAGATCGATCCCGCCTGGGACAGAACGATAAAGGCACGACGCTAACGGCGAAGGAAACGCCCCCATACAGGTCGGCGGATCCATTCGTCTCGACGCTGAGCTCTCTAGGGAAGGGGCGGGATCGTTCATCGATGTCGCTCCCGCCCGAGAATTGGAGGCTCGGCCGACTCGGAGCTAGGACACGGGGCCGACGTCCTTGGTTCGACCCCTCGAGGTATCTCGTCGTCCAACCAACCCGGATCGCGCAGGTGACTCAGACGTCGAGTTCGTCGCGGCGGTTGGCCAAGTGGTTCTGGAGCTTGCGGAGGGCCTTGTACTTCTCGTCGCTGACGCGCGGGCAGGGCAGATCGAGTTCGGCGGCGATCTCGGGGACGGTCCAGCCGTGCGTCCAGCGTTCGATGATCTGGTCCTGGCGCGGGGTGAGCACCTCGCGACGGGCGGCCACGAGGATCTCGCCCAGTTCCAGCGAGGTCCGGTCGCGGTCGTCGAGGTCGACCGGGTCGGGACCGACCTCGCCATCGAGCGACTGATGCCGACGCGCCCGTTGGACTCGCTTGCGGACCATGTCGATGGCGCGGACCAGCTCGCGACGCTCCGGCGTGTCGTCTTCCAGGACCGACTCGAGTTCGAGTTCACCGGCCCGGACCTTGCCGAGCAATCGGCAGCAGACCTCCTGGGTGCAGTCGTCCCAGAGGCCGGGATCCAGGTGCGCGTTCTTCCAGCAGACCACACAGTAGCGCTGGATGTCGCGGACGACCTCCAGCTCCTGGGCGTGGGCGGTCAACGCGGCGAGGCTGACGACCAGGGCCGTGGCGGCTTGACGCGCCCGCTGGCCCGAACTCGACCCAGCGCGAACCCGGACGGCCGGCTCGGGCGTCGGTTCCTCGACGCCGACCGCCACCACACTCGGCTCCGGAGGGGGGGTTGGCTTGCTCATAAATGATCCATCAATCTAGAGGAATCGGCACGGCGCCAGGCTCCTCAAAGCCGTCCGAGACGCTCCACGTCCCGGCAGATCGAAAGCCGATGGTCTGGCGCGGCGAAGATGGCCCTTCTTAAGGTACAGGACAGGACAACACGGCTCGATCGATTTCTTCAAGGGAGTCCGGCGAAAATCGCCGGATCCGACCCGCTCAACGTCCCCGAAGAGTCTCAAAGGTTGCCGGAATCACCGAAACGGACCGCTGGGGACGCCGGCTCAGACCTCAACGCGGACCGGGGTCGGATCGGGCTCGACGATATCCCAGCCTTCCTCGAGAGCGAGCCGCTTCAGGGCGCCTCGGGGTCGGACGACCACGGCATGCCCGGAGGTTTGGAGCAAGGTCCGATCCGACCAGTTGTCGGCGTAGGCGACGGCCTGATCCATGTCGATGCCGTGCCGGGCCGCCCATTCCAGGGCGAGTTCGCGCTTGCCGTCGCCGTAGCAGGCCGGGCCGTCGCCGATCCCGACGATCCGCTCGCCCTCGACCCGAACGGGCGTGCTGAGGACGTCGACACACTGAAGATAAAGCGCCAGCGGTTTGATGACGAACCCCGGCGAGGCCGAGACCAGCACCAGGTCTGTGCCGGAGGCGCGGAGCCCATCGAGGTGGTCGACGACCCCGCGATAGAGCCGCGGCTTGACGTCCTCCTTGAACGTCTCGTAGGCCTGGCGCTCCAGCTCGACCAGCGGGATGGAACCCAGTTGCTCGATCGCGTAGCCGACCAATCGCCGATACTGGAGTCGGCCGAAGCGATGCTGGAGCCCGTGGTAGACCGAGCGGAGCAGGAAACCGCGACTGAGCAGGCCGAGCCTCCGGAGCCGCTGGGCCATCAGGAAGCTGGTCGTGGCCGGCAGCAGGGTGCCGTCGACGTCGAGGAAGGCGACGCGGGGCGGAATTGAGAAAGTAGGCCAGCCAGAGTCAGCGCTCATCGGCCGAGGCCCCCGGCTCCGTTCCCCTCCTCAAGCAGCGTGGCGACGCGATCGGCCAATGCCCCGGCGCGGTCCGCGGTGGTCGACTCGGCGATGATCCGGACGATCGGCTCGGTATTGCTGCCGCGAAGGTGGACCCAACCGATCTGATCGGGCCAGTCGAGCCGGACGCCGTCCCGGCGATCGACCCGGGCCTCGGGGGCGGAGCCGGCCACACGCTCAAGGACCGCCGCGAGCCGCTCGCGACCACCGACCAGGGGTGCCTTGCGTTTGACCATCACCGCCTCGGGCAGACGATCGACGAGTTGTCCGAGCGGTTCACCCGTCCTCGCCAACAGGTCGAGCACCAGGGCCATCCCGACGAAGCTGTCGCGAACGAACCCGACACGGGGATCGATGACACCGCCGTTACCCTCGCCGCCCAGGACCGCCTGGGCCTCTTGGATCGCTCCGACGACGTGGATCTCGCCGACCGGACTCCGGACCACCGAGCAACCCGGTCGTTGGGCGGCCATACGTTCGGTCAGCCAGGAGGTCGACAGGTTGATCGCCAAGGGGCCAGGCCGCTCGTCCCAGACCCGCCAGGCAGCCAGGGCCAACGTCTTCTCTTCGCCGATGTAGCGGCCGTTCTGGTCGACGATCGCCAAGCGGTCGGCGTCGGGATCCTGCGCGAACCCGACGTCAGCACCCATCCGACCGACTCGTTCCGACCACGCACGGAGGTTCTCTTCAGTCGGCTCGGGCGGGTGTTCGTAACGGCCATCGGGCACGCCGCCGTCGAGGTCGACCTGACATCCCAACCGGCTCAGCAGTCGATGCCCCAGCCGGCCGCCCGACCCATGCGCTGCGTTCAAGGCGACCCGGAACCGACGACGGGCAATCGCCTCGACATCGACGAGACTCAAGATCCGCTCCAGGTGGCCGGCGTCGGGATCGTCGATCGGGATCAGGCCGCCCAGAGACCTCCAATCGGCCCAGTCAATGGACCCCGACTCGACGCGATCCAGGACCGCACGGCCCTGCGAGGCATCGAGGACCATCCCCCGACGCTGAAAGAACTTGAGCCCGTTGTACGAGGGCGGGTTGTGCGAGGCGGACAACTGGATGCCGCCGGCTGCACCTTTATCGACGACCAGGCGGCCGAGCGTCGGCGTGGCGACCGGGCCAGCGCGGAGGACGCCGCGACCAGCCGCTTGCAGCGCGGCGCAGAGGATCGGCTCGAAGACCGGCGCCGAGACCCGACCATCGTGGCCGACCACGATCGGGCCATCGTCGCAGCTCGAGGCGTAGGCGGCCACGAATCGACAGACGATTTCTGGATCGAGCCCGTCACCGACGATCCCCCGAACCCCTGACACGCTCGCGATCCGTGTCCCGCTCACCGGCCTCTCCTTCGCGGATCCCACTCACCCCCCTGCCCGGCCCAATCCAGTCCCCACAAGATAGCGAACTCCGCCCCCCGACCGCGACAGCGTCGATGCAACCGGACGGTGGCAACCCGCCTCACCGCGCGGGTATTGTGATCAAGCCTTGGTAACGGGCCGTTCACGAATCGAGGCGGGTCTCGGAGTTCGTTCAGGAGAGGTCGGAGCGTTGGGGATCGCCTCGCGGATCGGTAAGCTGGCGACCAGTCGACATCCGGTGATCCGTGTGGTCCGGGTCTTGGTGTTCGCCTATGTGCTCCTACTGGGAACGCTCGTCGTGCTCGAAGAACGGATGATCTTTTTCCCAGACCCGTACCCGGCCGGCGACTGGTCGCCCGAGGACCGCGCACTCGAGGCGGATCCGACCTTCGAAGCGGCTCCCGAAGGCCGCCTCGCCCCGCAGGTCGAGTCGGCCCACTTCGAGGCCGAGGACGGCGTCGCGCTACACGGCTGGCTGTCGAGGCCGATGCGGGCCAGCGAGGGCGTCTGGGAACCCGCCGAGGTGCCCGGCGATCAAGTCCTGCTCTTCTTCCACGGCAATGCAGGCAACATCACCCACCGCTATGAGATCCTGGTCCAACTGGCCCAGTTGCCGCTGAGCGTCTTCCTGATCGATTACCGGGGCTACGGCAAGAGCGCTGGGTCGCCGAACGAAGCGGGACTCTATCGCGACGCCGAGGCGGCCTGGAACGTCCTGACCGAACGGTTCGGATACCGACCGGACCAGATCATTCTGTACGGTGAGTCGCTCGGCGGCGGCGTGGCGAGCGAGCTGGCCACGCGCAAGCAGGCCGGCGGCCTGATCCTCCAATCGACCTTCACGTCGATCCCGGACATGGCCGGCCAGTTGTTCCCCTTCGCACCACGGATGCTGGTCCGGACCAAGATGGCCAGCCTCGACAAGGTGGCCGAGGTCGACATGCCCGTCCTGGTCATCCACAGCCCGATCGACGAGGTCGTCCCGTTCGAGATGGGCGAGGAACTCTACCAGGCCGCCTGGGAACCCAAGCGGTTCCACAAGCTGCCGCCGATCGGTCACAACGAAGCCTATTTCGCCGGCGGCCCACCACTCCTCGAGGCCATCGGTTCCTTCCTCGAACTCTGTCGTGACCAAGAATGAACCGAGCTCGCGCCGAAACATTTCGGCTCGAGCATTCGCAGCACGTTTCAGGTCACCTATTCGGTATCTTGCGGCACTTGAGCGATGGACAAGCCAAGCCGAGCGGAAAACGACCGGCCCGAGAAAAACTCGGATCGGGCCACTGTCGCCTCTGCCATGCAGCCAACATAGACTGTCGAAGCGATCATTATTATTTTGTATTGCTCTGTTTACGGTATTGTTTTCGATAACAAACGCAAGTTTAGCTCTCGAAACGTTGGAGAAGTTTGACGAACGGCCACTCGATCAGAAAAACATCCGACCCGTTCTCCGAGGGTGTTGGGGAGTTCGTCGGAACCGCCTTCGAACGTTTGGTTTAGCGAACGAATCACCGATCACTTGTGGTACATTTCGCAACATTAAACGGACTTCAGAAGGCCATGAGGATCTCGATGATCGAGGACCTTGGGGCGTCGGTCGTGCGAAGCTCAGGAGAGGGGATGACGACCTCACAATCGCACTCAAGGTGCGCCGAGCAGGACATCGAGATCGGTCTCCAGTTCGGGTAGATGCGGGAGTCCGAGTTCGAGCGGCTCCAGCCAACTTTCAGGGACCGCCCCAGCGGCCCGGGCAGCGTGGAGTCGGGTCAGCAGGTCGATCCAGCCGCGGGCCTCAGCCAGTCGGGTCTGGGGCGGCGGTGCCGCACCGCGCGGCTGGTCCCAGTCCAAGGCCTGCGCCGCCAAAAGGCAACGCGTCATCGCCGCGCCGAGGCGATCGTCGCGCGGCCGGTCTTCCAAAGCCTCTAGGACCCGTTCCTGGCCGAGACGGACATGTGAGAGCCAATCCGAGTCGGCCGGCCGGACCGAGAGCGGGCCGCCGGTCGTCGTGCCTGGACGGCCCAGCGCCCCTTTGCCGAGTCGGCTCAAGTGTGTCCCTGGATCGGTCAGGTGAAGGCCGTGCCCTGCGGAGTCGGCCAGGCGACTGAGGACCTCGACCAGCCAACGCGGGCCGGATCGCCAAGCGCCCGCCAGGTCATGAACCGAGAGCCCGACCAGGCTCATCCGTGGAGTTGACCCACCGCGTTCGCCGGCCTCGCGGAACCGATCGCGCCAACGGGACACGAAATGCGAGGCGTGTTCGACAGACACCCGACCAGCCGTCGATGCCTCCTGATACCGAGGGGCCGAGGCGTAGCGGTCCGTCGGATCGGCCACGAAGGCAGGCATCGCCTCGTCCATCGCGAAAGCGGCCGGACCAGCCGGCGTGATCAAGGGACTAAGCAACCCGTCAGGCGGCTGGACCGTCCCGCGCACGAAGGCGCGGGGCTCGACGGTGAAGTAGCTCAATCCGAAGTCGGCCAGTACTTCCTCCAAACCCGGACGATAAGCCCCGTGCGGCAACCAGAAACCCGACGGCGCCCGCCCCCAGGCCGCCTCATGGTCCCGGACACCGGCCCCGATCTGGAGCCGAGCCACCAGCCGATGGTCGGCTACCACCGGCAGAAAGGCCTCGCTGGCGGCCGTCGCCAACAGCTCGACGCCCCGATTGCGGAGCAGGCCGACACCCACGCGGAGGTCGCCGTCACAGGTCGACTCAGCGAATCCCCGCCAGGGTGGATCGGTCCATTCGCTGGCGGCCGAACCGTTCGAGCCATTGGTCGGCAAGTCCGACTCGGATCGGTCCAGGGCTGGCCCCAGGGCTGACCAGGCCAGCCAACTCGGGCTGATCGCCAGGCAGAGCCCACCGGCATGACCGGCCTCAGCCGCCTCGTACAAGGCGTGCAGGACTGGCCAGTAGGTCGAACGCGCCGTAGATAGCCAGAGCCGACGCGATGACTCAAACCGCGACGACTCCGGGCCGGCCAGCGGATGATGCCAAGCGATCACCAAACCGACGTCATGGCTAACCATGGCTCGAACCTCGACTCCCGGTACTTCGGCGAGACGCCCAGACCGGTCGAATAGCGAAGAGGGGGAGATTGAGTGGACGGGAGAGACTCACCGATTCTTAACGAACTTCATGAGAGATCGCTGTGCTGGATCCATGATCGACCGTCGGTCTGACGGCCGATCTAACAACTCGGTTCATGTCACGAGGAGGTCGCTGCCTCGACCAGACGCCCCGCTCGGATTGGTCGGAGCCAGCGGGTCGGCCGCGACGTGGTCGGCTGATCGGCCGGCAGGTGGATCGGCGGCACATGAGCCAAGGTGACGAATCCACCACTTGGGCCTGCCAGGCCGAGGCTGGCCACGAGGGAACGGCCATCGAGATCCAGGCGGATCGTCCGCTGACCTAGCGTCGCGCTGAGGGCGATCTCGCCGAGCGGGACGTCCCGATGCTCGTGGGCATTGGTGCCGTCGAATTGGATGGCCGTGATGTCCCAGAGCCGGAGAATCGGCCGGGCGTGGATGGCGTCACGTCCCAACCATCCGACAGCCGCCTCAACATCCTCGCGGCGCAAGGACCAGGCGGCGTACAGCTCGCGAGACCCGATCGGGGTCAGCCAAAGCCGGGTCCCGGAAAATCGGGCCGGCTCGGAGAACCGGGGCAGCATCACCTGATTCGGCTCAGGAGGTGTCAGCGACGCGCCAACGTGCCGAATCCGCTCGTCTTGGACGGCTTGAACGATCCGGACCCAATCGGCGGCCATCGACTCGGGTGATCGGCGATGCCGCGCGATCCGCCGCGAGATCTCTACGCGACGCCTCGAGGCCTCTGGGGCGGAGAGCGTACGGTCGATCGCGCGTTGGATCACGCTGGTTTCGGCACGTTCGCGGATCAAGACGATCGGCCGTCCCCAACGCGCCGCCTCATCACGCATCGCCTCAGTCGTCGGATGCGACGATGGCCCGACCACGACATCAGCCCCGGCCAGAGCTGAGTTCCAAGCGGCGTCCCCGGTCGACACCAGTTCGAACGCGACCCCTTGTCTCCGCAAGAAACCTTCCAGGCGGGTCGCGGCCAGTCCGCCGACCATTGGGACCGCCACCAACCCCGGCCGGAGCCGATTCAACGCGGCCAAGGCGTGTCCCAAGGACAGCGGATCGAGACCGGCCTGAGATGGAAGCCAACAAGCCACGCGGAGGCCGTCAGATTCGGAGCGAGCCCTTGGCTCGCGATCATGCGAAGACGCGACGTCGAGACCATTCCCGTTCGACGACTCCCTCGGATCCGCATCGATCCCTCCGGCGATCATCCGGACCGTTGCTCCGGGCTTCAAATCGCGTGAGGGGGCGATCAACCGGGCACCGAAGGGCCAAAGACGTGGATGGTCGCAGAACCAGAGGTCGACTCGCGCCTGCCAGGCGTAGCCGGAGGTCGAGGCCGTCGGTGCCTCATGGTCATCGGCCGCGTCCGAGGTGACGATCCGGCCGGCCACCAACGCGCCAGGGTAACGCACCGCGAGGCCACCGGCGGCCACCCGTGAGGGCGGATCCAACGAGGCGATCACATCGAAGCCTGCTCCTGAAGCATTGGCCAGCAACCCATCGCGATCGATCACCGATGCTTGGAACGAGAGCGTCCGGGCCTCGACCGAGCCCTCGGCCCGGTACGGACAGCGGACCCGTGTCCAGCCTGCTGAGGCCACCTCCAAAGGACTACCAGCACCCTGGTCGTCGGTCGTCGCCTCGTAGACGACGACCTCCACGCCTAAGCCAGCTAGCGCCTCGGGCCAACTCGCGTTCACGTTCCAACCCACCAGCGCGACCCGCATCGCCGATCCTCCTCGCCTCCAGGGCCACCCTCGAAGGATGGGACTCAAACGATTCCCAAACCTAATGGCCCGGACGGCAACGATGCGGGGCGATCCCAATCCGCCCCGCCTCAATTCTGAGGCTATCACGCGCCGAGGTTCGAGCCAAATCACCTGTGCCGGCCCGAGCCATCGGCCGAGTCGACGATCGATCCCCTCAGCGCCTCGCGCATGGTCGGCCCCGGATCGAAAGATCGGGATCGGGCCGGGATCAAATCGAGGCCAAGTCTTCGGGTTCGCGGTCCATGATCTCGCGCGGGTTCCAGTCCTCGGGCAATTCGGGAACGCCGGCCTCGCGCAAGAGTTCCTCGAGCCAAGACTCGCGGGCTTCGCTTCGGCGGAGCGTTTGCAAGTTCTGGAGGACCGACGAGACATTGGGAGGAGCCGCGCTCATCGGAGACGAAGCCTCGTTGGGGCCGAACATCCGAGCCAACCCGAACGGCTCGGGTTCGGGCCGCTCCAAGACGTAGTAGACCGTCTCGGGCTGGTTGGGAGCCACCGCGATGCCGGGCTCGCGAGCAAAGTAGGCCTCGAAGAGCCGTGGGCCGGCCATCGGCATCTCGGCAATCGTGTTGGGCTGCCGGGGCGGGTCCGAGAACGGGTCGAGCTCCCGGAGTCGGGACACCGGCAGACTCCGACGGACCACGCGGTCGAACTCGTTGGCCGGGACGACCAGGACCGAGCTGGCTGACGAGTCTTGCACGTCCTTCAAGGTCGTGGCCAGGTCGCGGGCGCGCTCGGCGATCGCCTCGGCCTGCTCCCGGGCGCGTTGACGCGCCTGGTCCCGCTTCCAAGCCGCCGCGACCACGTCGCGCAGGGTTTCTGCCCCCTGCAAATCCCAGCCGGCCACAATCATCCCATCGAGCTCCATCGCCATCGACGAGGGGGTCGACGGCTCTGAATCGAGCACCTTAACCATCACGTAGCGTACCCCACGCGCATCGACCAAGTCCTGGGGCTCGTATAAGGTCTCCGGCTCGAACAGAACCGTCGGCATGGATGCGTTCTGGTTACCCTCCCATGAGCTGCCGACCCGGCTTCGGAAGATCGCACGGTCCAACCGTTCGGCGTCCAGGCCGGTTGGCTCAATGATCGGCGGCGGGATCTCTTGGACCAGTTGCTCGGCCGAAGGCTCATCGACCCGCGCGGTCCGGCTAAACAGGAGGAACTCGGAACCTTCGACGGCTCCACTGAGCTGTTCGCTCAGCCAAGCCTCGATCTGCGGGGTGGCCGATCGTTCGGGATCCAATCCCAAAGCGCGGTCGAGGCCGTAGCCGCGATACGTAGCCAATGGCAGCGGGGCCTCATCGAGCTGGTCGTAGACCCGGTCGTACTCCGCCTCGTCGGTCTCAGCCAACTCATCCATGTACGAGTCGAAGGCGTCGTCTCGCGCCCGCAAGAAATCGTTGAGGACGTCGCGGACGTCGAGCAACTCCTGCTCGATCCGGAGGGCGACCTCATCCTCGATCCGATCCGCATACTCCCCCTTCAACTCGTCGGCGATCCGCTCACGGTCGGGGCCGGGCACGATCAACGGGGTCAGCTCGGCTTCGGGGTCCCCGGCGAACAGATCGATCGGCAGAAAGCGGTCGGCGCGGGAACGATATCGCTCGACGATCGCCTCCCCCGTGACCCGCTTGGTCGTCTCCTCAGCCTTGATCGCCGGAGCATCGAGGGCGACGTAGAGAGCCCTAGCCAACCGCGGCACCCGGAATCCCGGACTGGGGCGCTCTGGGTCGGGGATCTGCTCCCGGTACGGGACTGGCGGATCGCCGGCGGTCTCGCCCGCAAAGAAGGCTTCGACCTGCGCATCGGTCGGATCGGGAATCGGGTCGGACTCGGAGGTGAGGAACTCGTCCACGGGCACCTCAACAAACGAGAGGCCGATCCGATCGGCTAAGTCGCGGTAGGGATCCACGACGTCCAGTGGGGTCACAACATCGCCGCCAATCAGCGAACGGACCTGCTGGATCCGGACCTGGTTTGCGATGAACAGGAACAGTTGATCGGACGAAATCCGGGTGCGGAACGGCTCGTACGCTTGGCTGATGACATTCGCATCAGCGATCCCGCCGGTCACCTCGACAACCCAGGTCTGGCCCAATTTGATCGTCGCCTCCATCCCCAGTTGCTCGGCCTTGCGCTCCAGCACAATCGCTTCCAGCATCGAGCGCGAATCCAACTCGCCGAAGGGAAGCTGAGGATCCTCACCGAAAAACGCGGTCTGAAAACGAGATACGAGATCGTAATAGTTGAAAGCGTTGAGGAGCTCGTCAAAGCGGGCTTGCTGTTTCTCAACATTCGCCATCTGACTGAAGTAATATTGAACATCGAATTGAGGGCCCATCCGATTGAGCCGGTTGCGATCGAACTGGATCCCGGTCTCTCGCTCGATGTCGGTCCAGGCCTGGTCGTTGGCGCGTTGGACGCGACTCTGTGCCTCGAATTGGACCGGCTGGAGGACCCGGCTCATGAACTGGTTGGCGAGCTGCCGTTGACCGGCCATCTCCTGGATCTCGGACAACGTGATCGGGTCGCCGAAGGCCGAGATCGGCTCGCCCGAGGGGGAGGGGACCGGATCGTTGAGCCGCGATACTGCGCGCTGAGATTGATTGATGAAGAGGTTCAGCGAGTCGCTGATCACGAAGGCGAACATCGCCAGCAAGATGAGTGCCGCGATAAAAACCCGCCGGTTCCGACGGATGAATGCAACAGCCATAGAAGAGGATCTCGGGAATGCGTCGACGTTGCGGATCCGGCCTGGGCGCTCGCGACGAGTCGCCGACGCCTCATCCACGACCGGGTGCTAGGGATAGGGTATCTTAGCCGCCCCCACGACCCAGACAAATCCCAGTTGATTCCCGAATCGGTTGGCTTGGCGAGAGCCCGTCGGGACCGCTGACGTCTCGGAAACCAGGTGTCTCCGAACCGATTCATCCCGACCGAGTCACCCCAGGCTAATCGCTTGAGCCGTCGCATAGGTTCGACAATGCGCCGCCGAGACTCGGACCTGTCGGACCCCTTGACGATCCGCCCAGTCACGCAGACCACCGAGCAATTCCACCTCGATCTGGCCACGAGCCCAGCTCAGCCGAAGAT
Organism: uncultured Planctomycetia bacterium; assembly: GCA_964609385.1. Classification (GTDB taxonomy): domain Bacteria; phylum Planctomycetota; class Planctomycetia; order Isosphaerales; family Isosphaeraceae; genus CAZSSM01. The sequence continues at coordinate 7,414 of CAZSSM010000041.1, read as the reverse complement.
CTGTCCAAGTCGACCGCCGACGTGTCGAGGCCCCGAGCGCCATCAGGATCGCCTCCTTGGCCGACCACCAGGCCGTGAGATGCTCCAGGCTCCGGACCCGCGACTGACAATGACGGATCTCTTCCTCATGAAAAACCTTCCGTAGAAACAACTCCCCATGTCGCTCGATCATCCGCCCAATCCGCGGACACTCCGCGATATGGGCGCCCATCCCAAGGATCTCGGTCATCACGTCGCTCCACCATGGCCATGCACGATCCACTCCACCCAATCGTCGAACGCTCAATTCAGAACGCCCAAGCCACCCGATCCATGACGATCCGCCGATTCCTGAATCGCCTCCGGCGAAGGAAACAGGACACCGAAGAGGATCGCTTCGCCGACCCATCGACGGACCAAGCTTAGCCTCCAGTAAACGACCTATGACATTTGCTAAAGAACCCGGAATCGTGGAGCCACCGAAGAACTTTGCATGAACCCGCGTCGGATCTATGGACGCGTTGACAACCCGTCGCGAGCCGGTGACCGTTCAACTCCACGCGTGTGATCTATTGACATCGAGCACGCCGATCCCCGAAGGTAACCTCCTATGGAATGGCTCGAGAACTTGACCAAAGCGCAATATGAGGCTGTCACCCACATCGACGGCCCCCTTCTGATCTTGGCCGGTGCCGGCTCCGGCAAGACGCGGGTCATCACGCGACGCGTCGCCCATCTGCTCGGTCAGGCCGGTGTGCTCGGTTCCCGGATCCTGGCCGTCACATTCACGAACAAGGCGTCCCAAGAGATGCGTGAACGCATCGACGCGCTGGCTCCCGACTCAGGCGTCTGGATCGGGACATTTCACGGGTTTTGTGTTCGGCTACTCCGCAAATATGGATTCAGTATCGGCCTTGCACCCGGCTTTACGATTTATGATCGCGCCGATCGGCTCGCCATCATCAAGCGGGCCATGCAACAAACGGGCCTGGATGAGGCCGGCTTGAGCCCCGAGCGTGTCGAATCGGCCATCGGACGGGCCAAGAACGACCTGATCGCCCCGGACGCTTATGCCCGCCACTTCGATCATGAGGATCACGACGCCTCAGCAGTCGGTCGGATCTTTCTGAACTATCAAGAACTCATGGACCTGCATAACGCCGTTGACTTCGACGACCTACTCGCCCGGACCGTCGCCCTGCTCCGTTCCCAACCCGAAATCCGCGCCCGGCTCGACCGACAATACCAGTATATCCTGGTCGACGAATACCAAGACACCAACCTGGCCCAGTACGCCATCGTCCGCGCCCTCTCCACAGACACCGCCAACCTTTGTGTGACCGGCGACCCCGACCAATCCATCTATGCATGGCGTGGTGCGAATTTGTCCAATATTCTCGAATTCGAGAACGATTATCCCAATTGCCGGACGATCCCGCTGGAACATAATTTCCGGAGCAGTGGCAACATCCTCCAAGTCGCCGATTGTTTGATCCGTCACAACCGCCGCCGTAAGGACAAGACGCTCCGCGCGACCCTGCCCGACGGCGATCCGGTCCGGGTGACCCTCTACGCCGACGAGTCCCAGGAGGCGCGCGGCGTGGCCGGCCAGATCGGCCACTTGACCCGCGAAGGCGCCTATCAACCTTGTGAGATCGCCGTCTTTTATCGGATCACCGCCCTCACCCGGCGGCTCGAGATCGCCCTCCAAGCCGAAGGAATCCCCTATGAGATCGTCGGCGGCGTCTCCTTCTACGAACGGCAGGAGATCAAGGACGTCCTGGCCTTCGTAAGCCTGGCGCTGAACCCCAGCGACGATCTGGCCCTCAGACGCGTGCTCAACGTGCCGCCGCGTGGGCTTGGGCCGGTCGCTCTGAAACGGATTGAGGCCCACGCCGAGGCGAGCTCGCGGTCGCTCTGGGAGACCGTCCGGGTTCCGGAACAGATCCCCGGACTCAAGCCGGCCGCCGTCCGCGGGCTCCATCAATTCCGCCAGCTCGTCGATGAGTTGGCCGCGCGTCGCGAAGAACCGGTTGCCCCCAGCCTGATGGCCCTGCTCCAGGCCAGCGAGTACCCGGAGATGCTCCGCAAAGCCGGCCCCGACGGCGACGACCGACTCGCCAACCTGGACGAACTCGTCAACGCCGCTCACGCCTACGATCGCTCCGAATCCCGTGACGGCGGACTGCTCGGCTTCCTCGAACAGAGCCGACTCGTTTCGGCCGTCGACCGTTGGGACGAGTGTGAAGGAAGTGTTGCTCTGATGACGCTTCATAGCGCCAAAGGCCTCGAGTTCCCCGTTGTTTTCTTGATCGGGCTCGAACAGGGGATCCTTCCCCATGTCCGATCGGCCGATCGGCCCGCAGCCCTAGAAGAGGAGCGTCGGCTCCTGTTCGTCGGAATCACTCGGGCCCGTCGCGAGCTGTACTTGAGCGCAGCCCGTCAACGCGAGGTCCGTGGTCAGCGGCAGGTCGCCCTCCCCTCGCCGTTCCTCCAGGAACTCCCCGAAGACGCCGTCCACTTTTCCGATCGCAGCGGGCTGGAGATCCGATCCCGACGACCCGCCTGGCAGGGCGGACCTGGGTCCGACTCCAATGACCCCGCCCAACCGTCCCGAACCAACGACCGAACCGTCGGTTTCCAACTTCACAGCGCCGCCGACCTGGCACGTGCTCAAAACGGCGACCTTCGCTCCTCCCCAGAGACCTCCGACCCAGACCAATTCCGGCGAGGGTCCGCAGTGCTTCATCCTCAATACGGCCTCGGGACGATCCAAGAGATCCAAGGGGTCGGGCCCAAACGCAAGGTCCGTGTCGCCTTCGCCGTCCATGGCCTCAAGACGTTTCTCCTGGAGAAAGCCACGCTTCGGGTCGTTCCTCGACCGAGACATGACAACCCGAGCAAGCATGAAGGCACGGAATGAATTAGATTCGTACAACAGATCACTTCCCCCTGAGGAAACCAGACTCCGAAGAGTGTTTGGAACAGCCATGCGGAGAAGTATGGACCGCTCTAGCTTCGGCTTGGCAAGACGTTTACGGTACAGCGGAAACCGGCCAACGATCGGTAAAAAACCCTTGGCACACTAGGCAAAAAGAATGTTATTATTCCAGAATAAGATGGCAATCTCGCACAGATCCCATGGTGAGGCATGAGCTTCGACCCGATCTCTGAGAGACCCCTCGATCCGTCATCCGGACGTTTCCAGCCAGAAGCGATCCGAGCCGTTTAGATCTACGAGAAGCGATTATGTCGACATCCCCTAATCCACCTTTCTCTGGTCTCACCGTCGCTCTGGCAACCCCTATGCGTGCCGGTTCGATCGATTACGAAGCGCTGGCTGACCTGGTCGATTGGCACGTCGAGCAAGGGACCCCTCGGTTGGCTCCGGTCGGCACGACCGGCGAGAGTCCCACGCTGGACCATGAGGAACATCGCCGGGTCATCGCGGCGGTCGTTGAGCGGGCCGCCGGCCGGCTCGAGGTGCTGGCCGGAACCGGTTCGAACGCCACCGCCGAGGCGGTCAGCCTCACCAAGTTTGCCGCCGAAGTCGGCGCCGATGGCACGCTCCAAGTCGCTCCCTATTACAACAAGCCTACTCAAGAAGGTTTATATGCTCATTTTCTTCAAATCGCCGAAAACGCCCCCATTCCGATGATGCTCTATAACATCCCGGGACGTACCGGTCGCAACCTCGAGGTCGCCACCGCCGCACGGTTGGCCAAGCATCCGCACATCGTCGCCATCAAAGAGGCCTCCGGTTCACTCACTCAGGTCGATGCCCTCCTAGCCGAAACGGACCTGACGGTCGTCTCCGGCGACGACGGATTGACGCTGCCGGTCCTGGCTCTCGGGGGTCACGGCGTCGTCAGCGTGGCTGGGAACGTCGCTTCGAAACCTATCCAAGCGATGATCCATGCCTTTCAAAATGGCCATATCGCCGAAGCACAGCGGCTCCATCGTCGGCTCGCTCCGTTGTTCGGCGCCCTTCTGAGCATCGGGACAAACCCTGAGGCCATCAAGACGGCACTTCGACTCTTGGGCCGCGGCGATGGCTCGCTCCGCCTGCCCCTGGTCCCACTGCAGGAATCCGGCGTCGAACAGATCCGGAATGCCCTCATTCATGCTGAATTATTAAGTTCTTGAGCGAAGGAAATTGCTTAGGTCACAAAAAACTTAGAACTCGACACAACCGTCGCATCCGCCAAAGTCTCAAGCATGCCGGCGATCTTGAGTATCACGATCAAGATTTAGCCCAACTCCAAAACCTGCGTTGCCGTCTCAACAACCTTGAAATTTAGAATCAAGTCGCTTGACATAGATAGGTGCAGGACGTAGTATTGTTAAGTACCCAGAGTCTAAGGCATGCATGCTTGGGCATGCAAATCAGGCTTAACCTGGTGTGGTTTTTATCCTGTTATGCCTGATTTCGCCGCTTTTGGGGATTGTTTCGGATCGTCGTCTTCTTTGGCGATCCTTGATCGGGAGACTTCCTCGTGGCACGTAAGAGCACATTAAAGCGATCTTCCACGGCGACCGCCACGGTTGAAAACGACACCTTGACCGAGATGCCGGCGATCTCCGAAGACACGGTTCGCCAACTCGCACAGGTCTTCAAGCTGATGTCGGATGAGACGCGTCTGCGCATCTTGCTCTATCTGGCTCAGAGCAAAGAACTGCACGTCACTGATCTATGCACAAAGCTCGAACAATCTCAGCCGGCCGTTAGCCACCACTTAGCTCTTCTGCGCGTCTCGAACCTCATCGAGGCTCGTCGCCAGGGTAAGCACAATTTCTACTCGGTCCGTGGCGAGCGGTTCGGCGAATTGTTGGTGGACATCCTCGATGCCGACGGTTCGATGCCCAAGAAGGTTTTGTTCCACGACTTCGAGCTGCACTACAAGGGTTAAGCCACCAACCCTGCACATGATCACGCTCGGATGACGCGGCCGTCTTCCTCGTCCTCGGGATTTGCTGAAAATAATCCCGACGCAGCCTTGGCTCGTGCCTTTCTCGTGGGATCTTGAATCGACCCCTGATCGGTTCCCACGATCACCGCCCAGGTTCCTGAAGGATAGGGATGATGGCCGCGCTATGGATCTTATCGTGTTATGAATGCATACCAACGTTTATCTACTTTGACTGCCACCCGGGTCATCTGCCCAGGGCCTTCCTATCTTCTCTGTTATCGGTTGAGCTTGACCGGACGCATGAATCTCCACAGAATCCGGTCCGCCATGCGGGTTCCCGTTCGACCGTTCGTCCTTGTCCCACATCCGGCTCCGGAGATCTCCTGATGGACTCCAACTGCGTCGGAGCATGCCTTGGGCAAAGCGATCGAACCATTGTTGGGTGACCCGGTTTCCGCGAGCCCACCGGCTCGCTGCCATATCAGAGAGTCAAGGAGGATCGAGGATGGGCCCAAGGTCGTATCGCGCTGGTGCCGTCGGACTGGGGATCATTGGTCTGAGCCTGACCCTCGCCGTCATCTCGACCGGCTGGATCCAAGAGACCGGCCCCTCGCCGACCCAGGAACACGGGGTCCGGATCGGGGTCGTCGATATTCAACGCGTGCTGGACAGCTACGAGAAGTCCAAGGCGGTCGCCAAGGAACTCGAGTCCGTTTTCAAGAGCAAGGAGACTCAACTGGCCGCTCAGGGCGCAAGGATCAAGGCCTTGACTGAGGAACTGGCCCAATTCAACCCGGATAGCCCTGACTACAAGCGTGTCTCAGACGAACTGATCGACCTGCGGGTCCGTGCCGAAGCAGCTCAGAAGAAGGCACAGTCGGAACTCACTTTTAGCAACATCCAGTATATGAAATCAATCTATAAAGAAATTCAAGTCGCGACCGGAAATGTTGCCAAGGCTAATAAATTACATTACGTGATCAACCAAATTGAACCCGATACGATGGACGATTTAACCGATCCGCGATCAATTCTCTCAGTCATGACTCAGCCAGTCGTTTATAGCGACCACTCAATAGATCTGACCGATCCGCTGATCGACTACCTCAATCGCTGGTACGCCAGCGCGAAGCAGCAGTCGCAGCAACAACGCCAGACGACCAGCCCGCGCCAGGCCAACCCAGGCGAGTAACCGCTCGCCAGCGACAAGAGCCCGTCGAGGGTCGATCCTGTCCTGGACCACGGACGCGGGTCGACACTCGACCTTCGGATGGATGGCACCGAAATCCTCCTAAGCAATCGCGACCCGCCGCAAGCGGGTCGCATTTGTCCTCGTTTGTCCCTCTCGCGATCCAGATCCCCGTCCCGCGAAGCCCGCTCCTTCCGGCCGGTCTCGCCGCTCGACGGCCCTTTCCACCTGAGCGACGTCTGCTTTTCTTCTGAAATGTCGATGCGACGCAGCGAATCGTCGGGATTACGACGACGCCACGTCGGGGATGATCGCGGGTCCGTCTTCCTCTACTTTGGGCTGATGCCCGCCCGGAGCAATCGATGGCCGGTACGTCCGCAGGGGGTTCGCCGCGACTCGAATCGGGTTGCGCCTCTCCCGGCCGCCTGGAACGCACGATCGTTCGCACAGTCGAGGTGACCGGGATCAGCTTCCTACGCGGCCTGGATGTCCGCCTCCGGTTCCAGCCCGCCGAGCCCGGGCATGGCCTGGTGTTCCGTCGGGTCGATCGGCCAGGTCGGCCTCGGCTCCCCGCGCGGGTCGATCACGTTGTACCGCGCCAGCGACGGACGACCATCCAGTGCGGCGAGGTCGTCGTAGAGATGGTCGAGCACGTGCTCGCCGCGCTCGCGGGCCTACACATCGACAACTGCTTGATCGACATCGATCAGCCTGAGACGCCCGGCTGTGACGGTTCCAGCCTCGCCTTCGTTGAGGCCCTCAACGACGCGGGGATCGTCGAACAAGACCGACAGCGACAGGTCCTCGTCATCGATCATCCCATCAACGTCGGCCAAGGGAACCATTTGATCAACGCCTACCCGGGCGGCGACGGAGGCTTGACCCTCGGATACCAGCTCAACTACGGCGCGGAGAACCCAATTGGCCGCCAGAGCCAGTTCGTCACGGTCACGCCCGAGACATTTTTCCGCGATCTGGCATCGAGCCGAACGTTCGTCCTGGAGGCCGAGGCCGACGCATTGCGTCAGGCCGGGATCGGCGCGCGGACAACCGAGAAAGACCTCCTGATCTTCGGCCCCCGCGGGCCGATCGGCAATAGCCTCCGGTTCGATGACGAGCCGGCCCGCCACAAGCTGCTTGATCTCGTCGGCGACTTGGCGTTGGTCGGGGCCGACATCGACGGGCATGTGATCGCGCATCGGTCTGGCCATCAGCTCAACGTCGAGTTGGCCCGAGCCCTCGTCAGCCAGGAGAAAGCCTCGTCGACGCCGCCAAGGCCGGCCGGTACATCGTTGGCGTCGACGACGAACCCGAAGCTTCAATACTCGGTTGTTCC
>CAZSSM010000040.1:56370-65884 GCA_964609385.1 uncultured Planctomycetia bacterium | reverse complement strand
CTCAATGCGACCATCGAGGCGGCCCGCGCCGGCGAGGCCGGTAAGGGGTTCGCTGTCGTCGCCAATGAGGTCAAAGAACTGGCTAAAGAGACCGCCCGCGCCACCGAGGACATCAGCCAAAAGATCGAGGGGATCCAGAGCGACACCCGAGGCGCGGTCGAGGCGATCGGTCGGATCAGCGACATTATCAACCGGATCAACGCGATCCAGGGCGTCATCGCCAGCTCGGTTGAGGAACAGAAAGCAACCACCAACGAGATCGGCACTAACATCGCCGAAGCGGCCAAGGACAGTTCCGAGATCGCCCGCAACATCACCTCGGTGGCCGAGGCAACCCAGCGCAACTCCGACGGCGCTGGCAAGACCCGCGAGTCGGCCATCCTGCTGGGCAATCTCTCGGACGAGATGAAGACGCTGTTCGACCAGTTCCGGACTCGCTACGCCAGCGAGCTGAGGACCCAATGCGGTTCGAACAAACCGAACAGCGAACTCGAAGATGCTCGCTCGTAATCTCTCGAAGAATTGAACGACGACGTGAACGGTCATCCCCTCGAGGACACTCGTCCTGCGGGTTCGGGCCATGCCTCTCATTTTCAAGCTGAGGAGACTCTCATGAAAGCGCTGGTCATTGATGATTCCCGTGCTATGCGGGCTCAGATCCGAATTACCATCAAATCTTGCGGATTCGAGACCCTCGAAGCGTCCAACGGTCGCGAGGCCTTGGAGCTGATCACGCAGGAAGGTCCCCCCGATGTCGCCCTGGTCGACTGGAACATGCCGGAACTCAACGGGCTCGAGTTCATTCACGCCGCTCGACAGAGGCCCGATTGCCAGGAGATGCAGATCCTGATGGTCACCACCGAGAACGAGATCAGCCGGATGGCCGAGGCGCTCGAGGCGGGGGCCAACGAGTACCTCATGAAACCGTTCACCAAGGACGTCCTGGTCCAGAAGCTCTCCAGCCTGGGTCTGGCGGTCGGCTAATCGTAACGCCCAGGGCAGATCCGGCCTCGGTCGACGGGGCGGTGACCTCAATGGAGAAGCGAACGTGCAACCGATCCGCGTTCTGGTCGTCGACGACTCGCTGGTGGTCCGCTCTCTGATCGGGCGGGCGCTCAAGCGGGAACCCGATATCGAGGTCGCAGCGACGGCTTCGGACGGCCACCTCGCACTGGCCAAGCTCGATCGGATCCGCCCCGATCTGATCACCCTGGACCTGGAGATGCCGGTCATGGACGGGCTCCAGACGCTCCGAGCTATTCGAGCGAAAGACCCGGACACTCCGGTCCTCGTCTTCAGTTCGTTGACCCGGCATGGCGCGCGAGCCACGCTCGATGCGCTGGAACTGGGTGCCACCGATTACATCGCCAAGCCGACCACTTCCGATCGACTCAACGACGCAGGCCCCTCCATCAGCTCGATCGTCGAAGAGATCGGCGAGTCGTTGGCCACACGGATCCGCGCTCTTTGCCACCGCGTTGAGATCCCGACCCGACCTGCTCCACCACGTCCGACGTCCATGATGCCGCCGCGCTCGCGACGAGTCTCGGCAGCCACTGCGGTCCCGAGGCTCTTGGTCATCGGTGCCTCCACCGGCGGTCCCAACGCCCTGACCGACTTGCTTTCCAGATTGATCCCCCACTTCCCACTGCCGATTCTGATCGTCCAGCATATGCCCCCTCAGTTCACCCCCATGTTGGCCGAGCGGCTCGATCGCCATGCCAGCTTGAGCGTCCGTGAGGCGGCCGAAGGGGATCCGATCGATTCCGGAGCGGCGCTGGTCGCCCCCGGGAATGTTCATATGGGGTTGACTTTGGACAACACCATTGCTCGGGTCTGCCTCTTCAACGGACCAGAGGTTCATTCTTGCCGACCGGCCGTCGACATCCTGTTCCAGCAGGCGGCTCGGGCCTTCGGCCCCGGCGTCGTCGCGGTCGTCCTGACCGGGATGGGCTGTGATGGCTTGGACGGTTGCCGCGCGGTGGCCGAGGCCGGCGGCCGAATTCTGGTCCAGGACGCCGACTCCAGCGTGGTCTGGGGGATGCCTGGGATCGTCGCCGAGGCCGGTCTGGCCGATGCGGTGCTGAGCGTCCCCGAGATCGCCGATCAGCTCAACCGCATCGCATCAAGCGCCCGGATGGACAGGGAGACACTACGATCATGCCTTTGACTCCGGATGAGTTCTACAAGTTCCGCACTCTCATCGCTCATCGATGCTTGATCGAAGTGGACGATGAGAACCGCTACTTCGCCGAGATCCGGCTGGAGAAGCTGGCCCGCCACCTCGGCATGTCGAGCGCCTCGGAGATCGTGCAGTCGCTCCGCCAGCCCCGCGATGAGCAGGACCCGGCCTCCAAGATGCTCGACCGCGTCGCCGAGGCGATCACGACGCCGGAGACCTACTTCTTCCGAGACCAGCAGCCGTTCGTCCACCTCCGCGAGCGGGTGCTCCCCGAGCTGATCCAACGCCGGGCTCAGTCCAAACGGTTGCGGATTTGGTCGGCCGCGTCCTCGACTGGCCAGGAGGTCTACAGCCTCGCGATGCTGATCCAACAGCACTTCCCAGAACTGGCCGACTGGGACCTGACGATCATCGCCAGCGATCTCTCGCACGAGTCGTTGGAGCGGGCCGAATCGGGCCGCTACTCCCAGTTCGAGGCCAACCGCGGGATCCCCGCAGCGCTGCTGGTCAAATACTTTCGTCGTGAGGGACTCAATTGGATCCTCAGCGAATCGATCCGCCGGATGGTCAAGTTCCAGCGCCTCAACCTGGCCACCGATTGGTCTTGGGATCCTAAGTTTGATCTGATCCTATTGCGAAACGTCTTGATCTACTTCTCTGTGCCATCGAAGCAGGCCGTCCTCCAGCGCGCACGCAATGCACTTGCCCGTGACGGGATGCTGGTGTTGGGCGCCACTGAAACTCCGATCTTCTTCAGCAATGACTTCGTTCCGGTGCAGCCCGAGTTGCGTGGGTTCTTCCAGCCCAAGGAGTCCTCGCAATCCACGGCCGATCGCCGGCAAGTCACCACGACGCCTCAATCCCTTACTTGCGTGACCAGCTCCACCCGCCCATCGGTCCCACAATCTTTGTGAGGTGAATCATGCTTGTCTGCGATGTCGAGATGTATCGTCTTGTTGAATCGATTTGGTCGACGATGCTCGGTTTTCCGGTCGAACCGACCCCCGACGCAACGCCTACCGCCAACGACCCATTGACTGGTAGCGTCCAGATCACGGGTGCCTGGCAAGGCGCTGTGCTCTTGGACTGCGACATGATCCTGGGCAGACGAGTGGCGGCATCGATGTTCGACATCGAACCTGATCAAGTATCAAAAGGAGACATTTTCGACGCGATCGGCGAGGTGGCCAACATGCTCGGCGGTAACGTCAAAGCACTGCTCCCGGAGAGCTGTCACATCTCCTTGCCGGCGGTCGTCGAAGGGCCCGATTACACCTTCCACATGCTCGACGCCCAGCCGATGCTCAAGTCGGTTTTCACCAGCGAGGAGGATTGGTTCCGGGTGACCGTCCTCAAAGCCGATGATCGCAGTTGAGTGACACATGATCTCTACGTCTCGCGGACGGCGGTGAAGCTTTGAAGGCGATACGCTCCGCGCGGAGAAATTCGCCCGACCCGGAGACAGCGTTCGGATTCAGACCAAGAAGGGGATCGACGGTGATCCCATTCCATGCAATCAGCTCAGCGTCGACGGAAATCGACCGCGTTGAGCTTAAGTGGGTCAAAGATCCATCCGGTCGGGGCAAAGTCTCGGCCGACCGACGGGTTCGGACAGGAGGTTTTTCGCGCCTGGCCGAGGAAGCCACGCGCCAACTGGGGCAACGCCGGCAGGTAGAGATGAATCAAGCTTCCGACGGCGTTTTGGTGATAGATCAGGTCGCCGGCCTCGGTCAACACCCCCGACTTGTGCGGGCAATGGGCCAGGGCAACTCCCGAAACCGGACCGGTCTCCCAGAGACCGGAGGCGTAGCCCCGGACTTCCGTCCCGAGACCGCCCAACCAACTGGTCCGGAGCAGGGAACGGGTGACCGGCCGTCGGATCGGTCGTTGCGGGCGGAACCGCGCCTCGATCGGCAAAATGTTGGCCCCGGGACGAATCTCCGAGTCGACCTGGATCGAGCGACCCAGGTAGGCGGTACCACCTCCCTCGCTGTAAAGCGCATGGCCCATGCACACATAATTGCATAGAGACGCGATCAAACTATGGTTGGAGGTCAGCCGATCCAGATGGTCGTGGATCGGTCCGCAACCGATCATGACCAAGTCGACCTCGCTTGGCAAAAACGCGTCGCGGAGCGGAGAGAACTCCACCAACTCGGCGCCCCACGATTCGAGCATCTCGAGGGTGTCGGGGAAATAGCGACCGAACGCCTCGTCCTGGGCGTAGGCGACTCGGAACTTGCTCGGGCGGTCGACCAGACCGATCTCGGGGGCGGGCCGATGCTCGGAGCGGCCATGCTCGTCGAATCGGTTCAGGTGCCAAAGTCGCGAACAGTTCGCCAACCGTTCCAGGCCGTCCCAGTCGGCATACTTCAGGAAGCTACGGGTCAACGCGTCGATGTGGGTCTCGCCCAAGAAATCGTCGCGATCGAGACGTCGGATCTCTTCACGGACCATTTCCAGCGGCTCGATCGCCCCAACGACCCGTCGCGCATGGTCGTCAAGGACGCGTTGGCTAAGCGTTTCAAACTCCTGCGGGGAACGGACGCCGTCGATCAGGACAGCATCGACCTCCGAGGAGATCTGCGCCACACCGAGACGAATCTCCTCGGCCGGCACGACCCCCAGGACAGGCAAATCGAGCGACTCAGCGATCACACGGAGCGGTCCGGGACCATCCCCGACGGCGAGGTTCGCCTCGTCGTCGATCGAGACCGGGTCCCATGCCAGGGTCCCTTCAACAAGCACCCAGTCGGCACCCTGAGCACCTCGGTTGAGGATCTCACGATAGGTCGGCGGGCTCATCAACCATGCATCGAGGTGACGGCCCGGTTGACCGGTAATTTGGGTAATACAACCGGTCCCCACGAAGTCGGCGCGGCATCGATAGTGTTGCACGCGAACGCGTCGGCGGGCCAAGGCGGACATTAGGGCCAGGCTGGCGGGAGCAGGGTCGGGGCTCGTCGGCGGGATCGCCAAGGCCAGACGTCGACCACCGGACATCGCTGCTCCTTTCGTGTCGCGGATCAGACGATCGGGAATGGGGGGGATCGGACGCCTCCTCGACCGGAAGCTACCGAATCATATCGACAGACGATTCGATATCAAGCTGAGGATCAGTTCCGCAACGGGATCCGAACCCACTCCCTAGAGCCGACCGGCTCGCAAACGTGGTCCGACACACCGAATTGGTCGCGACGATCCGTTCTCGCGACACGCATCCGCCAATGCCTCGGTTAGTTATCATACGATATTCGATTATCTGAATACGCTAACCGGTGCAATTGAATCGCTTGACTGAAAACACTCGGGGACGTAACCGAGGTACGATGATCGAGAACCCGAAGGAAGTAGGGCTCTCGACCACAGCCGGTTTTGAGGCTTGATCGACTGAGCCGACGAACGGGCATGGCACGTGTTCGACCGTCTCAGAGTTCCAGTTCGAAGGTGACAGCGCGATAGGTCCACGGCTCGCGGGTTGGGACTGCGTCGATGGAGATTGAGAGCCCGTGGCAGAGGTTCTCGCGGAAATCGCGGTACCAGTCCTCGTCGGGGATCAGGCTCGGCGGTACATGCAGCAGCGTAATCTGCTTGGGATCGTGGGTAAAGCGGACCTGTAACGTGACGCAGTTGGCCTCGCGACGGTGTGAGGCGATCGACGGCTCGGCCCAACTGTCCACAATCAGTCCACGATACCGCATCGGGTTTCGAGACGTTGGCGCGGTGGTGACGGCCATCGGGACGGGCATGGACATCGAAGAAACTCCCCAGGGATTCGAGACCTTATGCATCCATACTATCAGAGATTGCTCGCTTCGCAAGACTCTGAGCCGGTCGTACCATCGTTGGACCGTCCATAGCAGGGTTGATCGCCGCGACATCGACCTTGAGGCGGTCGCGGCGCGGAAATCAAAACGGAAACGACACGCGTTGGAGGCGAAGGGACTTGGCGGCCGTGTAAGCCGGATTCTGTCGGGACACGACGGATCGAGTCCCGGATGATCATTTCTCTGGAGCCACGGTTGCCCGCAGCTTCAAGCGACCTACCCGAGGGTCGTGACGAGCCGGGCCGACCCGTTGCCCCGAGCCATGAAGACTCCGGGCGATGCCCTCCTATTTGGTCTTGCTCCCAGTGGGGTTTACCGAGCCAGGTCGGTCACCCGACCTGCTGGTGAGCTCTTACCTCACCGTTTCACCCTTACCGAAGCCGCGACCGGTCCGAAAACCAGGCGCGATCCGGCGGTTTCTTTTCTGTGGCACTTTCCCTACCCGCCATCGCGGGCGGTGGGCGTTACCCACCACTGAGCCCTTCGGAGTCCGGACTTTCCTCCGCCGACCCGAGCACCCACACTCGAGTCGGCAGCGATCATCCCGACCGCCAGGTCCTCCATCCACTCTAGACGCCAAAACCTGTCGGGACCAGGCCCTCGATTCCCACGATCGCTGAGCCCCGGACGCGTCGATGGCCCGCACAACCGCCCCAAACCTCGGGACGTCCCCTCAGTTCATTCAACAATCCTTCGTAAAGACCCTATATTTCCTAGAGCGTCGAGATTAACACCTGAGAGAGGTCGACCAACGCAGGGGAGATTATCATGATGATCGCCGACTTCCTTCGCGATCGAGGCGTCTGGTATCGGAGACACCTCCACGAGCCGACCGGTTCCGCCTCCCGGCGCGCCCGATCGTTGGGACGACCCGGCATGAGCGTGGCCAAGGTCACCGCGATCTGGGACGGGCGCCGACCGTGGTTGGCGGTCCTGCCGGCCTCGCATCGGATTCAGGTGGATCGGCTCTCGGCGATCCTGGACGGCCGGCCGGTCCGCCTGATCGAGGAGCATCACCTGGAGCGCTTGTTCGGCGATTGCCAACTCGGGGCTCGGCCCCCGTTCGGCCAGCTTTACGGGATCCAGAGCCTGATCGACCTAAGTCTGGGTCAAACGTCGACGATTCTGGTCTCGGGAAATCTCTGCCACGAATCGTTCGAGATCCGATACCGTGACTATCTCGCTTTGGAGCGTCCCCTGCCCTCGCGATTCGCCGGGCCCGACGCGGTCTCCACGCGACGACGGGCCGGCTGAGCCCGCGCCGAGCTGCATTCCGATGCGCTGCGCGGGTCGCGACACCCCGTTGACGGTGAACCCGCCATGCGCATCACGACGATCGGCCTGCTCGCGCTGACCTGGACTGGTCTCTTCCCCACGATCGCCTTTGCCGAGCCCTCGGGGGCTACCCGCCAGGAGGGTTCTGAGGGATCGCCGAGACGTCCGAACGTCGTGGTGATTTTGACCGACGATCAGGGGTCGGCCGACCTGGGCTGCTACGGGTCGACCGACCTAGAGACCCCGCACGTCGATGGCTTGGCCGGTCGGGGGATTCGGTTCACGCAGTTCTACGCCGCCGCGCCGGTCTGCTCGCCTTCGAGGGCGGGCCTGTTGACGGGTCGCTATCCGGTCCGCGCTGGCGTGCCGGGCAACGTTTCCTCGACCTCCGGACGCCCAGGGATGCCGACCGAGCAGGTCACGATGGCCGAGGCGTTCGCCGATGCCGGCTACGCGACTGCTCAGATCGGCAAGTGGCACCTCGGTTATACTCCCGAGACAATGCCGGGTGGCCAGGGCTTCGATGTCCGGTTCGGCCATATGGGCGGCTGCATCGACAATTATTCGCATTTCTTCTAT
This sequence comes from uncultured Planctomycetia bacterium, assembly GCA_964609385.1. Lineage (GTDB taxonomy): Bacteria > Planctomycetota > Planctomycetia > Isosphaerales > Isosphaeraceae > CAZSSM01. Next base: position 58,021 of record CAZSSM010000040.1, on the reverse strand, counting down.
TGGAATGGGCCGAACCGTCACGACCTCTGGCGCAATGGGGTCGAGATCGATCGGACCGGCCGGTTCTTCCCTGATCTGATGGTCGAGGAGGCCTCGGCCTTCATCCACGACCACAAGGATCAACCCTTCTTCATCTATTTCGCCATCAACGTCCCTCACTATCCGTATCAGGGGGACCTCCGATGGTTGGAGCATTACCGCGACCTGCCCTATCCGCGCAACCTGTATGCGGCGTTCGTCTCGACGCTCGATGAGCGGATCGGACGCTTGCTGGGGGTGCTGGACCAACTGGGGCTCCGCGACGACACGATCGTGGTGTATCAGTCCGACCACGGCCATTCGGTCGAGGTCCGCGCCCACAACGGCGGGGGCTCTTCGGGCGGCCTGCGCGGGGCCAAGTTCAGCATGTTCGAGGGGGGCATCCGGGTCCCGTCGATCATCTCCTGGCCCGGCCACCTCGACGAGGGCGTGGAGCGCGCTCAAGTGGGGCATGGCTGCGACTGGTTCCCGACGCTCTTGGATCTCTGCCAGATCGAGACGACCGAGGCCCTCGACTTCGACGGCCTCAGCCTCGTTCCGGCCCTCGAGTCGGCCGAGGTCCCCTCACCGCACGCCGACCGCGACCTGCATTGGCAGACCGGTCAAGGCCCCCGCGCCCGCTGGGCGGTCCGTCGAGGCCCCTGGAAGCTCCAGGGCAATCCCCTCGACCCGACCGACCCCGACGCGCTCCCCGAGCCGGCCGTCCCGTTCCTCTCCAACATCGACACCGACCCGACCGAATCGACCAACCTCGCCGACCAGCACCCCGAGATCGTCGAGCAACTGATGACGAGCCACGAGTCCTGGATCGAGTCGGTGACGAGCGACAAACCAACCGAGGTTCCATAAACGCGAGCAACGTCCGTGCTCATCGATTGTGGCAAGGTGGGCGACGCCGCTCTCTTCCCGAACCTGTTCAGACGATGCAACGATCGGTCTGCGCTTTGGGATTCTTCGTCGAAACCGATATCACTGCATTATTCACCGATCGGCGTCGATTTCGCTTGAGATCGGGGTAGGCTCATCGAATCGCTTTGCAAAGCGTTCCGAAATGGTCGCGGGATTCGATCTTGGGACGCCCACCTGGCTATTATGGATCACGATGTTCGAGCATGTGACGGCTGTTGACCGAGCTGGTCAACTGGCCCCATGCTCCATGATCAACCGATGGTGCACGTCATGACCAACTCAGATCCGACCCCGTTCGACCCGACCACGTTGGTCGACTTGGACCAGATTCCTCCCGATTACTGGCTGGGCGTCTGCAATGGTCGCCGAGCGGCTCAGGCTTGGATCGACGCGCCGCTCGAACAAATCGAACAAATCGATCAACTGTTCAACCAGTACCCAATCCTGCTGCTTCCGGAATTCCCCGCCGCATTACGCACGCTTGGTTCCCACACCGTGTTGGAGGCGAAGGCGCAACTCCTCGATCTCATACACCGTCAGCTCGGACATGTTCCCGAATTACAATATCGTGCCTGGCTACTCTGTGGGAATCTCTTGGAAGCGGAGTATCGTCAGAAACCGATTTGGAACCTCGTCCGCGCATTCAGGCTCTACGCCCAGGCCGCCACCTTCTTCGAACCCGAAAGCCCCGACGCGGCACGAT
>CAZSSM010000040.1:0-56270 GCA_964609385.1 uncultured Planctomycetia bacterium | reverse complement strand
GCCGGATGAACGAGGCCAACGCCCGCCAAGCACTCGCCGAGCTGGGACGGGAGCCACTGAGCAATCTGGAGAACGCCTGCGAGCTCTACGCCCAGGCCAACACCTTCTTCGAACCCGAAAGCCCCGACGCGGCACGATGCCGGATGAACGAGGCCAACGCCCGCCAAGCACTCGCCGAGCTGGGACGGGAGCCGCAAACTAACCTCAGCCTGGCACGACGGGGCTGGAGGGAAGCGGCCCAACAATTGGAGAAGATCGGATCTTTGGCTGAATCCGCTAAAGCCTGGAGGTTGCTGGGGCGGAATTGGCTTGAGCACGATGAACAGGTGGAAGCTCGAGCTGTCTTCGAACGCGGTCTTGACGTCCTCGAGAAATTGCGGCAGTTCAGCCTGCTTCCTGAAGCCCGCCAAGCGGTCTGGGAACGCCAATTCGGGCTCGTCACCGGATTGGTCGAGGTCCGGTTGCGGCTGGGTGATTATTGCGGGGCGCTCGAAGCCATCGAGGCGGGACGGTCGCGCACCCTTTCCGAACTGCTGTTTACCGAGGAGCTGCTGCCACAGACGAAGGCTCCCGAGTTGACCGATCGCTACCGGAGGCTCCAGCGCGAAGCGCAGCAAGTCCACACGAGGATGTCGGGTGACAATGTGTCACCTGCGACGAGAATCACACTGGCCCAAGAATTCGATGCCCTCGGTCGGCAAGTTCGGGACGTTGAGGGCCAATTGATCGAGCAGGATCCCGACTTCTTCGCGGGAGCCCGTCCCCCATCGGCACAAGCGATCGGCAAACTCGCCGCGAAACTCGACCGCGCCCTGGTCTACATCTGGACCGGTGAGGAGCGCGGGGTCGCCCTGATCGTCCGGGGACCCAACGAAATCCGCTGCATCGATCTCCCCGATTTGACGCAAGAACGACTCGCCGGCTGGATGATCGAACGTCACGATGACGACGGTCAGATCAGTGGATGGCTTGGAAGCTACGATCGGTATCGAAAGCGAGTGATCGACGCGGAGACCTGGATGGCCCAAATGGATCAGACATTGAAGCAACTCTACGAATCGATCATGGGACCCGTACATCAAGCCCTCTTGGAAGACGAGATTGACCGCATCGTCCTGATCGCAGGCGGATACCTCTCACTGGTCCCGCTCCACGCCGCTTTCAAGGAACACGACGGTGACCGACGCTATGTCCAAGACGATGTGAACATTACCTACGCGCCCTCGGCCTGGATCCTTCAGCGCTGCCAGGAGCGGTCCTGCCCCGATTGGGTCCCTGGTCTGGGCGTCGCCGATCCTCAGGGCGACCTCCCGTTCAGTCAAATGGAGGTGGAGCGGATTCGGGCTGCGATTCTGGAGGTGAGCGACGACCAAGCCTTTCTCAACCTCGTCGGCTCCAACGCGACCGATGAGGATGTTCTCCGAGAAATCGCCCACCGCGCTGTCGGCCACCTCAGTTGCCACGCTGCATGGAACCCAATCAAACCGCTGGACTCGGCGATCGCATTGGCAAACCAGACCCAGTTGACCATTCAGCGGATCCTCAGCGAGTTGCGGCTCTCGCGGATGCGCCTGGTGGTGCTCTCCGCGTGCGAATCGGCCAACGGCTTCCGACCGGGGAGTCGAGGGGAAGAGTACCTCGGATTGCCCGCAGCGTTTATTCTGGCCGGAGCGAAGTCCGTCGTTGGGTCGTTGTGGGCGGTGTTGGACCCCCCGACCGCGCTGCTGATGAGCAAGATGTATGAGCATTTGCTTCAAGGTGAGGCCATCGACACTGCGCTCAAGGCTGCCCAAGATTGGCTCCGCAACCTCAGCGGTCGAGAAGCTCGGAAACTGGAACCTCCCGAACTGTCCAATCAGCACGCCCTCGCCTACCGCGCATTGACCCATCGCAGTCGTCGGCCGTTCGAGCATCCCTACTACTGGGCTGCGTTCGGCGTTTATGGCTCCGCCGATCCCCTTCGAGGACGCGGCCTCCCCGCGACTGTCCATCCTTGAGAGGAACCGATTCATGACAGCCCCGCAATCTGACGTCATCTCGATTTTTCAAGCATTAGACAAGTGCCTGGAATCTCTCAAACCTACCGAGCACGAGCACGCTCTACGTACGCTGTCTCGACTCTTTAAGGTCAGCGTCGCGGACCGCCGACCCGACGCGAAAAATGCGCAGGTGCCAGACGATCCGACCGGGAGACTCAATCACATCTATCGTCGAAACCAGGAAATCCTCGACCAGATCTCAATCAGATTGGATCGCATCGAAGAAGAGAATGATTCCAAGGTCACCAAAGACCAACTCCTAAGCGATCAGAATTGAGTCCGCAATGGCCACTTCTACATCGACCACAGCGATGATCTGCGACCAGACCCTGTATCGCGTTCTCCTGCACCTCCACTGGTTCGACGATGAGCCCGTGGAGCATTCGGAGCACCGCCGGGTCCGACTGAAAGCGCTGCTACGAACGGACGGTTGGCTGCCCGACGGTAACGACTTGCCGACGCGCGAGGAGACCACCTGGCGTCAGGGCAAGCTTTGGGATCATTGGGATGAAGGCGAATGGAATCACCACTTTTACGGCTTGTGGTTCCACGAAGAATACGTGATTGTTCGAGGCATCGAGCAGGACGGCCCCAAGCCGGCCGTGGACTGGATCAACGAGGCGTATCAGCAGTTGACCCGTCTCCCGACTCCAATCACCGACCGCTCTGCCGATGAAACAAGCCGGCCCTATCTGCTCGGTCAATGTTGGGTCTGGACCGGCGAGTTGGAACATCCCCTGGACGATACCGATCCGGAACTCTTCGGGCAGCATGAGTACTGGGAGTCGCTGGGACGTACGCGTTACGGTCCCGGGCGATACTACGCCGCGCCGTGGGGATTGTTTGCCTATGTGGTTGACGAGGTCGAGGGCCTACCCCGGTTCGATCTCTACACAACGACCGAGCCCGAAGCGAAGCGTCAACGGGACCAATTCCTGTTTGCCGAGGGCATGCTGGCCTTGACCGCTTACCTCAAAGCGACTCAAGACCTCTGGCCCCGCTACGAGCAACTGGAGCCCGAGGCCAAGCGCTGGGAGAATCAGGTCCAGTCGGCGTTGCCACCACCCAACAGCAGCAAGCTTTGGGATCTCCATCACGGCATGGAGACCTTGTCACGCGCCCTGATGAACTATTCCCGCGTGCTATGCCGGATTGAGCGGGTCCAACATAGCCTCAAGCTGGCGCAGCAAACGCTTCAGGGATATCTCCGCGAGATCGACACGGCCCTAGAGCCACATCCGCTCTCGTTGGCCGGGCTGGTCCAGCGCCGTCATCTCCAGATCGGTTCGGATCTCAACTACTTCCGCGACACGGCCGAAGTCGGTCGCCAAGTGGCCGAGACTTATGGGGTCCTGGTCAACATCGAGGAGGTGAAATCGGAACGGAAACTGTATTGGGTCGCCCTCGTCGTGACGCTGATCCTCGGTCTCGGAATCGTTAATGACGCTTGTCAGCTTTGGGATCGATTTGTCGGCAATCCTGCGCCAGTGGCCATCACGGAACCGGCCAGCCCGCCCACCTCAAAGGTGGAGGGCGAGCCGAAGAGCCCACTAACGGAAGGAGATCCTCGGCCGACTCCGCCATCCCAAACCGATCCCAGCGAAGCGACCACACAACCTTGATCCGTTCGATTGTGTGGTCCGCTCTTCAATTCGATCGCCGATCAGGTCGTCACGAGTTCGTCCTGGAGGTCGGGCGAGAAGCCACGGCGCATGGTGTTCTCGCAGATGGCGCGGGGCAGGGTGAACTCATGGAGGTAGTCGGGGCCGCCGGCCTTGGTGCCGATCCCGGAGAGGCCGAAGCCGCCGAACGGTTGACGCTCGACCAACGCCCCGGTGATGTTGCGGTTGATGTACAGGTTGCCGACGAGGTATTCGCGCTGCACACGCTCGATGTGGCTGGGGCTCCGCGAGTAGAGACCGCCGGTCAGGGCGTATTCGGTCCCGTTGGCGATCCGCAACGCGTCGTCGAGGTCGCGAGCGCGAATCACCGCCAGGATCGGCCCAAAGACCTCCTCCTGGGCGATCCGCGCGTCGGGATCGACATCGGCGACGACCAACGGCGCGACGTAATGGCCCGCCTCCAGCGTCGAAGGCAACTCGGGCTCGGCGAGCACGCGTCCCTCCTCGCGGGCGATCTGCCGGTAACGCTCGACCCGCGCGACCGACTCGGCGTCGATGACCGGCCCGATGACCGTGTCGGGGCGGTCGGCCGGGCCGATCGTCACGCTGGGCACGGCCTCGGCCAGCCGCTCGCAAAACGCGTCGTAGATCGCGTCGAGCACGATGACCCGCGAACAGGCCGAGCACTTCTGGCCGGCGTAGCCGAACGCGCTGGCGAGCACGCCACCGATCGCCTCGTCGAGGTCGGCGTCGTCATCGACAATGACCGCGTTCTTACCGCCCATCTCGGCGATGACCCGCTTGACCTGATGTTGACCGTCACGGGTCTCGGCGGCGCGTCGGTTGATCTCGAGGCCGACCGCCCTTGATCCAGTGAAGGCGATCATGGCGATGCGCGGATCGTCCACCAAGGCCGGCCCGATCTCCTCGCCGATGCCGGGCACATACTGCAAAGCGCTCGGAGGCAGACCGGCCTCGATAAACAGGTCGACCATCATCCGCGCGATCACCGGCGACTGCTCGGCGGGCTTGAAGACGACCGTGTTGCCGGTCACCAACGCGCCGGCGACCATCCCGCAGGGGATCGCCAGCGGGAAGTTCCACGGGGAGATGACCAAGGCCACCCCGCGCGGGATCCGGATCAAGCGGTTGGTCTGGCCGGCGACATTGCGGTGAACCGGCTGGTCGATCTGGAGCATCTGACGCGCATAGTACTCGCAGAAGTCGATCGCCTCGGCGACGTCGCCGTCCGCCTCGACCCACGGCTTACCGGATTCGCGGATGATCCAGGCGGCTAGCTCGAACCGACGCGCCCGCATCCGCTCGGCCGTCCGGAGGAGCACCGCAACTCGGTCGGCCACCGACGTGGCCCGCCAACCGTCGAAGGCCCGATGCGCCGAGGCGACGGCCTCCTGGGCGGTCGTCAGATCGACCAACGGCACGCGGCCGACGACCACCTCGGTCCGGCTCGGGTCGACCGAGTCGAGGGTCCGGTCCGCGTTCACGTCGCGGCCATCGATCCAGGCGGAATAGTTCCCACCCAACCGCGTGTCGACCTCGGCCAATGCGCGTTCCATCGTCTCGCGAAACTCGGCTTGAGCGAAATCGCTGAGCGGCTCGTTGTCGAACGCGGGCAGGGTTTCCAGGCTGGTCCCGTTCGCATCGACGTTGGTGATCGGTCCGTTGATACGGGGTGTGCTGCGGTTCATGGGAGCGGCCTCGCGCGGGTCTCGGAGCAGGTCGTCGAGGTCGTCGCGACCCGACATGCTGATCTTCAAGAACGACTCGTTCGACGTGTTTTCCAAAAGTCGACGGACCAGATAGGCCATTCCGGGCAACATTTGTCCGTACGGGGTGTAGATCCGGACCCGCTGGCCAAGCCCGACCAGGGTCTCGGCGATCGCCTCGCCCATCCCGAAGAGGGCCTGGGTCTCGATCAGGCGCAGGGGCAGGGCGGATTGCTCGGCGACAGCCAGGGCGTAGGCGAGGCTCCGCACGTTGTGGCTGCCGATGACCGGCCGGAGCATCGTCGCATGGTCGACGAGCAGATCCACACAGCGCTCGAAGCAGGCGTCGGACTCCCACTTGGATTGGTAGACCGGGATCGGCCAGCCGTGCTGACGCGCCAGCAAGGTCTCGGAGTCCCAGTAGGCCCCTTTGACAAGCCGGACCGCGATCGAGGTCCCACGACGGGCCACGAAGTCGACCAGCCGGTGGACGTCCTCGACCGCCTCGTGCTGATAGGCCTGGACGACGACCCCGACGTCCGGCCAATCCCGGAACTCCGGCTCGCTCAAGACCGACTCGAAGAGCGTGTAGGTCAGGTCCTTGTAGGCGTACTGCTCCATGTCGAAGTTGATGAAGCAACCGTTGTTGCGGGCGGCGCGGAGGATCGCGCGGAGTCGGGGCAGGACGCGGTCGGCGGTCGCAGTCGGGTCGTGCGGGTTATAGCGCGAGGTTAAACTGGTCAGCTTGACCGATAGGTTCATCCGGGGGATCGGCCGTTCGTGGTCGCGATCGATGAGCGGATCCTCGGGCCGGGCCTCGAGCATCGGTGGCAGTTCGCGAAGCAATTCGAGGCTCGTCTCCAGGTAGGCGTCGGCCTCGGCCTCGGTGACAACCGCCTCGCCGAGCAGGTCGGCGGTGAAGGCCATTCGCTTGCCGCGGAGCCGGAGGATCTGCCGGATCGCCTCCTGGGGCGTGTTGCCGGCGATGAACCGGCGGGCCATCGAGCCGGCCGCCGTCTGGGCCGCCCAGCCGAGGAACTGGTCTCCCAAGCCGATCCGCGGAATCATCGCCAACGGCCCGGCGATCCAGAACGGCAAGGGGCCGGGGACCTCGGCCAGATACTCGTCGAGGTGGCGCCTGATCTCGCGACCGGTCCGGAGCGTCGGCAGGACATCGATGAACCGGAAGAGCTGGGTCTTCAAGGCGGGGTCGTTCATGGTCCAGGCCATGAACTGATCGTCCCACCAGGAGCGTTTCCAGACGGTCGGGCCGCGGTCGAGCCCTTGGAGCATTTGGCGACCGATCTGTCGGGTCCGGCGCTCGATCTCGTGACGCGCGTTCGGATCGGCCAGGGTTGAGGGGGCACGGCCATTGGTGGATTGGGGCCGCGTGTTCGGTGCGATTAGGGTTGCTGTCATGGATCAAGCCCCTTAGCGGCAACGAAGGGTTCGAGACATCCTCGATGAGCGACGAGGGGCAGAACCTTCGAAGATGTGTCTCCCTCGCATTCTACGCAGTGTCGAGACTCGTCCCAATTCCTGTCCGGCCCGACCTTTGCTGAAAAAATCCGACCGAACGGGTTGCCGAAGAGCGTGGAAACTCTCGTCCAACCCGATCCCCATGTCCCAGACCGATCGTCGCATGTCCCTGAGGCCCCCTCTCCTGCTCAAGGACGCCTGAACGGTCGTCCCATCGGCGCGTAGGCTAGCTTGCAGAGTTTATCCATTTCGAGGAGATCCAGGCGGCATTCCGCAGTGATCTCGAAGCCCGAAGGAGCCCCATTTGATGACGATCTCGACCGATCGCGTGAGCGACGAGATGCTGGCGACGACGGTGTCCGGAACGAACCTGAAGCCAGGCACGTTGGCCGATCAGTTCTCCGAGACCGAGCGGACCTTGTTCGTCTTCCTCCGTCACTTCGGCTGCGTCTTCTGCCGCGAGATGGTTCGTGACCTGGCCCAGTTCCGCGTCGGTCACGCCGACTTCCCCGAACTGCTGTTCGTCCACATGGGCACACCGGCCGAAGGGGACGCCTTCTTCGCCAAGTACGGTGACGGGCTCCGAGCGATCGCCGATCCGGAGAAGGTGCTCTATCAGGGCTTCGGGCTCCGTCGAGGCGGCCTCAAGCAGATGTTCGGCCCGAACGTCTGGAAGCGTGGGTTCGAAGCGACCTTCAAGGGGCACGGGGTCGGCCGACCGATCGGCGACCCCTGGCAGATGCCGGGCGCCTTCCTAATCGAGGGCCGGACAATCCTCGCCCACCACGACTTCGACCATGCCGGCGATCATCCCGATTGGCTCGCCTTCGTCCGGCCCGAGGCGGTCGCCGTCTGAGCCCGATCGAGCGGACCGATCGACTCACCCTCACCCCTCGGCGAGCCGGATCTCGACGACACGGATCAGGCGGGCGCGGAGTTCGGCATCGAAACCGCCCTCGCCATCGATCAGGACCCGGCGACTAACGAAGCGTTGGGTCTCCATGCCGATCGGGACCAGCAGATAGGCCGAGGGGCGGCCGTCGGATCCAACAAGGACGTCGACGGCTCGCCCTTGATGAAGCCGATCGGAGCGTTGGTAGATGCCCCGGGCCGCTGTGGAGAAGGGTAAATTCAAGGCGAGCCGCGATTGGACCGCGCGGGTCGCCTCGGCAATCTCGACGTCCCGCTGACGACTCCGCGCCAGGGCCTCCTGGAAAGCCAAGTAGGTCGCTCGGAGCCGATCATCCGAGGCGACTTGGCCCAGGCTCCGCCGGAGCAGCCGACGCTCCGGCTCGGCCCTCGAGGACTGCCAAAGTCCTTCATAGGCAGCGCGGAAGCGGTCCAGCTCCCAAGCCTTGATCGCGGACCCGCGACGCATCGCCCAGTAAGCCCGGTCGACCCGCTCGATCTCGATCATGAGGCGGGCCGACTCAGCATTGATCTGAGGGGTACGCCCTTCCTGAGGCCGAACCGGCGCGGCCGCACTCACTGAAGATCCATCAGTCATCGACAGTCCCACGATCATCCCAAGCACTACCAAGTGGCCGCCAAGTCGGCGTTGCCCGGCGCCCTTGAGTCTGGGCCCCGACGAATCGCCGGTCCGCTTCGATCGATCGGGGTGTGGAACGCCGGTTCGGATCGCATACCCTGATGGAATCATCGAGATCGTCATCCTGGATCGCCCCTTTGATGCCGCGTGATGCGGAGCGCGTTGCGTCCTCGGGGAAGTCCCCGTTCGAAGGAACCCCGACGTGTCCACGCCTCTCGCCACGACGCCCGCCCGATCCCGACCCGACTACACCATTCCGAACAGTCAAGCGGCCTTCGACGAGGCGAGCGCGGTGATCCCCGGCGGCGTCAACAGCCCGGCCCGCGCCTTCGGAGCGGTCGGAGGCACGCCGATCTACTTCGAGCGCGCCGAGGGCGCCTACCTCTTCGATATCGACCAGCACCGCTACATCGATTACATCGGATCCTGGGGACCGATGATCTTGGGGCACATCCCTCCCACGGTCAAAGCCGCCGTTCAGTCGGCCCTGGACCAGGCCTGGAGCTTCGGCGCCCCGACCCGTCGCGAGACCGAAATCGCCCGCGTCGTCATCGAGGCCGTCCCCTCCATCGAGAAGGTCCGGTTCGTCAGCTCGGGCACTGAGGCGGCCATGTCGGCCGTCCGTGTCGCTCGAGGCGTGACCGGTCGTCCCAAGGTCGTCAAGATGTTGGGACATTACCATGGGCATGTCGACGCCCTGCTGGTCCAAGCCGGCTCGGCGGCAACCACCCTCGGCACGCCCGACAGCCCCGGTGTCACACCGGGTACCGTTGCCGATACGATCCTCTGCCCGTTTAACGACTCTGAGGCCGTCCAACGCGCCTTCGACGAGCACCCTGGACAGATCGCGGCGGTCCTGCTCGAGCCGATCGCCGGTAACATGGGCCTGGTCCCGCCCGAGCCGGGCTACCTCGAGCGGCTCCGCGAGATCACCGAGGCCAACGAGGCGGTCCTCTTCTTCGACGAGGTCATGACCGGTTTCCGCGTCGCCTTTGGCGGGGCCCAAGAGCGCTTGGGCGTTACGCCCGACATGACCGCCCTGGGTAAGATCATCGGTGGGGGTGCTCCGGCCGCAGCTTACGGCGGTTCGGCACGGATCATGGATTACGTCTCGCCGGCCGGACCGGTCTATCAGGCCGGTACGCTCTCGGGCAACCCGCTGGCCATGGCCGCTGGCCTGGCCACGCTCCAGAGCCTCCGCGATGATCCACCCTACGAACGCCTGGAACGCCTCGGCGAGCGGCTCCACGAAGGGCTCGATCGCGCCGCCCACGATGCCGGAATTCCGCACGTCGTGCAGCGAGTCGGCAGCATGATGACCCTCTTCTTCCACGACGGGCCGGTCCGCAACTATGATGACGCGCGTCAGAGCGACACCGCGCTCTACGCCCGGTTCTTCTGGGAGATGCTGGCTCGTGGGGTCTACCTGCCCTGCAGCCAATTCGAGGCCCTGTTCCTCTCCTCGTCGCATACCGACGCCGACATCGACCTGACGATCGAGGCAGCCGTCGAAGCGCTTCAGGCCATCCGCGACGACCGTTGACATCCCGCTTCGATCGCTCCTTAAGTGATCGCCTCGGCGCTCGAATCGTCGTTCTCGATGACCTCTAGGGGCGCCATTGGTTTCGTCCGTTCCTGTTCCCTCGACTCGATCCCCGAGGTTGGCCGATGCAGCACGGGTCCGACCCCGCGACACGTCCCCGGTTCGGTAAGGCCGAGCGGCTCTGCGCCGAGGCCCTCATCGAGCACGCCCTGGAGGAGGACTTGGCCGAGGTCGGTGACCTGACCGGCGACGCCCTGATCCCCGAGGACGCCCTCGGTCAGGCCCGGTTCGTCAGTCGGGTACCCGGAGTCATCGCCGGCCTACCGGTCCTCTCACTGCTGGCGCACCAATGCGACTTGATCGAAGGCCACGCGGCCTCGGTTCCTGATGGCGCTTCGGTGTCGGCCGGCCAGGAGGTGGCCCGGCTCCGGGGTCGGATGCGGGCCCTACTCCTCCTAGAGCGGACGGCCTTGAATTTCCTCCAGCATCTCAGCGGGATCGCCACGTTGACCCGACAATTCGTCGAGGCCACCGACGGGTCGCCCGGAGAGATCCTCGACACGAGGAAGACCACACCGGGCTGGCGCGCTTTGGAGAAGTACGCCGTGCGTTGTGGCGGCGGGGTCAACCACCGGATCGGGCTCTATGATGCGGTCCTGATCAAGGACAACCACCTGGCCTGGATCCAGCAAGGCTCCGACGAGCCGGTCGCCGAGGCGATCCGACGCGCCCGGGCCCATGTCGGCTCCGAGATCGTCGTCGAGGTCGAGGTCGACACGCTTTCGCAGTTCGACGAAGCCCTCGACGAAAGCCCCGATATCATCCTCTTGGACAACTTCCCATTGGAGGATCTGGCCGCCGCCGTCGAGCGCCGCGACCGGTTCGCCCCCCACATTCGGTTGGAAGCCTCGGGGGGGATCACCCTCGAAACCCTCCCGGCCATCGCCGCCACCGGCATCGACCGGATCAGTGTCGGGGCCCTGACCCACTCGGCGCCCGCGCTTGACATCGGTCTCGACTATTACGTCGAGAATCCCTGATTTTCAGTCAGTCCTAGCCATTCGAGGACGAAGCATCCGGATCGGGTGCTTCAGGCGACTCGTTGCGGGGTCGTCGCTCGAATCGGGCACGAATCTCGTCAAAGGTGACGAACCCGTCGCCATCAGCGTCGGCGCGAAGGACATTGGGGAAGCGTCGAAGCTCATCCCGACCGAGTTTGCCATCCCCATCGGCGTCCAGTTGGGCGAAACGCTGGCGGAGTTGGGCAGCGGTTCGGAGCCTCGGGTTGCGACCAGCGCCTTGTGGTCGACGTTCGCCAACGGCCCGCAATTCGCCGCCAGGAAAGGCGTTGCGGCGGTCCTGACGGATCCATCGCGGGGCAACCATCTGGCTGGCCCAGGTGTCGAAGGCCTCGAGGAGTTCGTCGAGCTTCTCGGAACGGTCGGCGGAGCGATCGCGTTGCTCGCCGACGTCGTCGCGCAGGTTGAAAAGCAACGGGGCGGACCTCGACGGAACGACCATCTTCCAATCACCGAGCCGGACCGCATGCTGTGTGCCAGACCGCCAGAAGAGCCGATCGTGCGGGCGACCTTCGCGTTCCCCGGTCAAGTAGGGGATCAGGTCGACGCCGTCGAGTTGTGGGCCGTCGGTCGGCTCGATGCCGGCAGCGGCCAAGGCGGTGGCATGGACGTCGAAGCCCATCACCGGTTGCTCATAGGTGATGCCGGCGGGGATCGTGTCCGGCCATTGCATGAGGAACGGGACCCGAATCCCCCCCTCGAAGACCTGTCCCTTAACACCTCGCAACGGGTCGTTGCGCGAAGTCGTCTGCGGGGTCGGACCTCCGTTGTCGCTGTAGAAGACCACCAGCGTGTTTGACTCCTCCCCAGATTCGCGGACCGCGGCCATGACGCGACCGACCGCCTCGTCCATCGACGTGAGCATGCCCGCGTAGATCTTCCGTCTCCGGTCATTGATCTCATCAAATCGCGCCATCGTTGCGTCGGTCGCCTGCAACGGCGAATGCACGGCGTTGAAGGCGAGGTAAAGAAAGAACGGTTTATCCCCGTCGCGTTGCCGCTCGACGAAGGCGACCGACTCGCGCGCGAAGGCGTCGGTCAGGTATTCCGGCTCGTTCCCGATGGGCGTCCCATTGCGCTGAATCGGGCTGTCGCTCTGACGTCGGCCCGGGAAGTAGGAGTGCGCGCCGCTAAGAAATCCATAATAGGTATCAAATCCTCGCTCATGGGGTCGAAGCCCCTCGCGGAACCCGACATGCCATTTGCCGACCATCCCGGTGGCATATCCTGCCGACTGGAGCCGCTCGGCCAAGGTCGGCACGTCGCGCGGGATTCCGAACTCCGTCGAGGCGTAGGCCTCGGGGCCCGAGTTGTGCTCGAAGCCGAATCGGTGCTGGTACATGCCGCTGAGCAGGCCGGCCCTCGACGGCGAGCAGACCGGATGGGTCGCGTACCCGTCGGTGAACCGGACCCCAGCCTCGGCGATCGCATCGAGGTGGGGTGTCGGGATGTCCACGCACCCGTAGACGCCCACATCCGCATAGCCGAGGTCGTCGGCCAAGATCACCACGATATTTGGCCGCGCCTCATCGGCATCAAGTCGGGCGGCTAAGAACGTTCCAATGATGCAGTTCATTAAAAGCAGGATACGTGATTTCGACAAAGCGGAGTCCTAATCCGAAGGATCGGTGCAACGACGATGCACAACGAGGGTGGATGAGTCACGAATGGACAGGGTCTGTCGCTATGAAACCCCAGTCCTGACGTCCGGTCTCGCCCAAAAGGTCTCTCCAGTCGATCCCTATCCCTCGAGGGGATCGATTCTCACAAGGAACCGGCGTTGACGCACAATGGGCACATGGCATGGCGGTTGCGAGCGGCCCGTTCGAGTTCCTCGACTACGATGGATAGACCGGCTGCGTCACAAGCCGAGTGCATCCCCTCACAATCGGAGACGCTCCTGATGACATTGGTGCTTGTCGCTTTGGTGTTCATTCTGATCCCAAGGACTGAAGAACCCTTGATGTGCCTAATTCCGACAACCAGTTCGCCCAAACCCTATCGGCTCGCCGAGGACGCCTGGAAGCGGCGACCGCTATTGATCTTCGCTCCCACGCGTGAGGACGCAGCCTATCGACACCAGATGGAACGCTTGCGCGGTCAGCGTGCCGAACTGGTCGATCGTGACATGCGGATCGTGGTCGTACGGGATGATCAAACCAGCCGCGCCGGCGACTTCCTTGCCATCGACCAGACTAACGCGGAGTCGAACGACGCGAGCGATCGGCCCCGCTTCGACGATTTGGCCGAATCGCGTCCGATTTCGGCCGACGAAGTCCAAGCCCTTCAGCGCCGATTCGGAGTGCCTGAGAACGCTTTCCGCGTCGTGCTTGTCGGAAAGGATACGACCGCCAAGTCACGCTTCGACCAGCCGGTCGATCCAGCTCGGATCTACGGGCAAATCGACGCCATGCCCATGCGACGTCAAGAGATGCGTCAGCGGGCCGACCCTCGACCCTGACCGCAAGTGCTGTACATCTGAGGACATTTCCAGAGAAGGCGGATCGCCAAAAGTCCTTCTCACTGACGTCGTCGAGGAATGAGATCACGCAACTTCAACGGTCACTCGAGGATCTGTCTGGTCTACTAAGTCCCAGACATCTGACACAATTTGGCGATTTTTGCTTGACAGGAGCAGTCTGAGTGGAGGTAATGACCCACGGAGCTACTCAGGTTTCTCACAATCTTTCCTTTCGAAGTTCATGGTTGCACAGTCCCTTGGGCGTCGTCACTACGGTAGGTCTCGGCGCCACCAGGTCGCTGAGGGTGCGCGCTCCACCCCCTTGGAATCGACCTCCCCCTTCGCCTCTTCCCTCCGTGTCATGGGCGGGGTTTTCCGCCCTTGAGGAGAACAGTCATGGTCAAGCGACATCGCGGTTTCACGCTGATCGAGCTGTTGGTGGTCATCGCCATCATCGCGGTCCTGATCTCGCTGCTGCTGCCGGCCGTTCAGTCGGCGCGTGAGGCGGCCCGCCGCGCCCAGTGCCAGAACAACCTCAAGCAACTCGGTCTGGCCCTTCACAACTACGAAAGCGCATATACCTCGTTCCCGCCCGGCGGCCTGACCACCGGACGCTGCTGCAGCTCGACCAACCTGACGACCTGGGCCCTGGCCGTCCTCCCATTCATCGAGGGCACCGCGCTCAACAACGCTTACAATTATGAGCTTGGCAACGACGAGCACTTCCCCTGGGCCCCCCAGCCCAACACGCCGGTCGTGGAGAACGCCACGGTCCGCATGGCCTTCCTGGACGTCATGACCTGTCCGACCGACATCAACCTCAGCCGACTCGAGGAACCCGAGAGCGGCCCCGGCGCCGCCCAGGACCTCCGATATGCTCCGGGCTCCTATCGTGCCATCAGCGGAGCCACTGAAGGCTTCAGTGGATCTTGGATGTGGGACGATGCTGGCGTCGGTATTCGTGTCAAGCTGGGCGAACTGCCCGAGGGCTGGCGCGGGGTGCTCCATGTCGTGGGCACCAAGGCCCCTTACATCGATAACACGGTCGATTTCAACGGCCGCCAGATCCATCCGGCCGAAGACCTCAACGTCGAGCGGATCTCCGACATCATCGATGGCACCTCAAACACCGCGATGATCTCGGAATATCACACGAAGACGAGGAATCGCCGGCGGACCTTCTGGTCCTACACCTATACTTCGTATAATCAATCCTCGGCGACGCCTTGGGAAGTCGGGTTCATGCTGCCTAGCTACAATCAGTGTATTATCGGGATGCAGGCCGGTGGAGCTCCGGACAGCAACACCTGCAAGCGCGCCTTCGGCAGCCTTCATCCCGGCGGCCTGAACGTGCTCCTGGCCGACGGATCGACCCGATTCCTCAGCGATTCGATCAACCTCCGAGGCGTCTGGATGGCCTTGTCCTCGATCGCCGGCGAAGAGATCATCTCGGGCGAGTTCTGATCAATCAGAGCCCCGATCCCTTTCCCTCGTTCGAGGATCGAGGGGGGTCGAGATCGAGCGATCCCCCAGCGATTTTCCTCTTACATGGCTCGCTTCGGCCTCGGCGGGAACCGTCCTGCGACCGTTGACGAGCTAGACATAACGATCCACGAGTCCAACCTCGATCTTCGCTTCCATTTCTCTTGCCGATTGGGTTTCCTTGAGATTCTTTCAGCAATCAGGAACGAAACGCATCATGATCCCGCAACTATCACGCCTCTTGGCCTTGGGAGGTGTTCTCGTCATCCTTGGAGGTTGCGACGGCGGCCCGGAGTTGAGTCCCGTCTCCGGTCGGGTCACCGTCAACGATAAGCCCTTGGTCAATGCAGCGATCATCTTCTCGCCGCTCGATGAAGGGATGCCGCAGGTCACCTCAGGTGGGACAACCGACAGCAATGGGGACTACGAGCTGTCGACGCCCAAAGGCCAACCGGGAGCCGTCGTCGGAAAGCATAAGGTCATGATTAAGCCCGCCAAACGCGTCGACTCCAGCCTCGCTTCCGCCAACTCCGAGTACGATCCGATCATCGAGGGCGAAGCCCCCGACTACGATACCTTCGAGTTCGAGATCGACACGGCTGAGGACGGCGACTTGGCGGCGGCGCGCCTCGGGGTCCAAACCTTCGAGTTAGACGTCCCACAGGGCGGCACCAACACCGCTAACTTCGCCATCACTGCCAAGTGATCCTCGAACCGAACTTGATGAGACTGACTTCCCTCACCGCATCGGATGGACCTTTCTGCTGTACTGCATCAGCGGGAAGGTCCAACCGATTTCCAGTTTCATCGCGATCGGTCATCTCGACATCTAATGCTATAGCCATCAAATCCAATAAGTTTTCAAGTATTTTTATTTGTGACGCATATATTTTCAAGTCGACAAAGACTTTATAAGCTCGAGCGATTGGGTTCGGTTTTCAAATTCAAAACTTCTCTGTAACACTTGCAAGGCTAACTTCGATGGCTGACTACAACGTCATCGTCCGGGGATCGTAACGACCTCAAGTGCCCATCCTCGAGAAAAAACACTCTAACCCTTGCCAGCGAACGAACGTTCGTTATGATGTCACAGGCGAACGAACCGCGGACCGAAAGGGTGAGCGACCATGGCCAGGACGAAGGTGGATGACGATCGACTGCTCGATCGCCTGATGCACGTCTTCCGCGTGCACGGTTACGAGGGGGCGAGCCTGAGCCGTTTATCCGAGGCCACTGGATTGCGACGGGCCAGCCTCTACACGCGATTTCCTGGCGGCAAGGACGAGATGGCCCAAGCCGTCCTCGAACGCGCTGGCGCTCGGATCGCGGAGCGGATCATCGGTCCGTTGACCGGATCTGGCTCGTCTCGGGAACGTCTGCAACGGGCCGTTCTCGAGATCCGTTCCTTTTACGATGAGGGACGAGAGCCCTGTTTGGTCGACGCCTTCTCGTTCGGTGGGGACGCCTCGGGTCCACTCCAAAGCGCGATCCGTCAGGCGGCTGCCACCTGGCTCGATGCCTTCAGTCAAGTGGCCCGCGACGCCGGGCTCGACCCGACCTCGGCTCAGATCTGGGCCGAAGACGCCCTGATTCGGATCCAAGGGTCGTTGGTCCTGGCCCGCGCCCTCGATCAGAGCGCACCGTTTCTCCGTGCTCTCGATGCGCTGCCGGCCTCGCTGGTGGAGGCTACGCAGCCCTGAGTCGTTCCGATCTCGATCGCCTCCGGCCGTGTCCACCCGTAACAGGAACGGCTCGGAACCCCGCTTTTCCACGACGTGCCGGTAACCACCGGTTTTTTTCTTAGACCACATTTGACCGAACGTTCGTTTTTATTGAGGAGTTTCGTCCATGTCCCGTAACCTGACGATTCCCCGTCTCTTCAACCTCCTGTCGACCCTGATCATCGTGGTCGCGGTCGTCACGACATCATCGCTGCCGGCCTCAGCCCAGAACAACGCGACGCCGAACCCGACCGAACGACCGTTCGTGGCGTCGATCACGTATCGAACCACCACGATCGACGACGTCGAGATCTTTTACCGCGAGGCTGGTCCTCAGGACGCCCCAGTGGTTCTGCTGCTCCACGGATTTCCGACCTCCTCACACATGTTCCGGAACCTGATCCCGGCCTTGGCCGACCGCTATCACGTGATCGCCCCCGACTACCCCGGGTTCGGCAACAGCGGAGCACCTCCAATCGACCAGTTCGACTACACCTTCGATCACTTGGCCGACATCGTCGAGACGCTTACCGAACAGCTCAACTTGAACACCTATAGCCTTTATGTGATGGATTACGGCGCTCCAGTCGGATTCCGCTTGGCCGTCCGACATCCCGAGCGCGTCGAGTCACTGATCGTCCAGAACGGCAACGCTTACGAGGAGGGGCTCCGCGAATTCTGGGACCCGATCCGCGCCTACTGGGAGGACCGCAACCCCGAGACCGAGGCGCCGCTCCGCAACCTGCTGACCCTGGAGGCGACTCGTTGGCAGTACACCAATGGGACCCGCAACCCCGAACAGATCAGCCCCGACAACTGGCGCGTCGATCAGCCCCTCCTCGACCGACCGGGTAACCAGGAGATCCAATTGGCCCTCTTCTACGACTACGGGACCAACCCCGGGCGCTACCAGAAGTGGCAGGCCTACTTCCGCGAGCACCAGCCGCCCACCCTGGTCGTCTGGGGCAAGAACGACGTCATCTTCCCTGCCGAAGGGGCTCACCCCTACAAGCGTGACCTCAAGACGATCGAGTTCCACATCCTCGAGACCGGCCATTTCGCCCTCGAAGAGGACGGCGACCGGATCGCCCGCGAGATCCGTGACTTCCTCGCCGAGCATGTCGACGATCGTCGCTGATCGACCCCGGCGATCGTCGCGCTAACCGCAACCACCGTCGTGTGGACGACGGTGGTTTCTTGCAAGGTTGCTATCCATCCCATTCCAATCGAAACGTTCCATGGAGTCGACGAACGATGACCCGTCGCTACCACGAACTGACCTTCACGCCTCATGTCATCGCAGCCCAAGAACGCGATGGCGGACGCAAAGCCGCCGCACGGATGCAAGCCAGTGAATGGCCAGACCGCGAACTGTCGGACCGCGAAGCCCAGTTCATCGCCGAACGCGATAGCTTCTACATGGCGACCGTCGGCGAGGATGGTTGGCCATACGCCCAGCATCGCGGCGGACCGAAGGGGTTCCTCCACGTGCTCGACGCTCGGACGATCGGTTTCGCCGACTACCGAGGCAATCGCCAGAACATCAGCGTTGGCCATCTCGATCACGACGATCGGGTCGCCATGATCCTCGTCGATTACCCCAATCGCCGACGACTTAAGGTCATGGCCCATGCCCGTGTCCTCGATCCGGCCGACCATCCCGAACTGCACTCTCGATTGGCCAATGACAACGACCCCCACGCCGAACGCTTGGTCCTCCTGCAAATCGAGGCGTTCGACTGGAACTGCCCCCAACACATCACGCCGCGTTACACACTCCAGGAGATCATGGAACTCTCGGCCCAAGCCGACGGATCGACTGAAGATGGGCTCATGGATTCCGACACGAGCAGTATCTTTCAACGAATTCAAGTTAATACATCCATGATCACTCAAAAGAAGGGGATTATCTTCCCACGTCCCTCGATCCTCGCCAAACCTTCAGACGCATCTGGATGCTCCAGCACGATGATTGGCCTTGTCCGATCCGTGCTCGGGAGTTAGCGTAGATAACTCGAAGATTCGACAGTAGCACTCGTAGCTCAATTGGATAGAGCACTGGTCTTCGGAACCAGGGGTTGTAGGTTCGAGTCCTACCGAGTGTGTTTGCCAGAACCCATTGCAGAGCAACGGGTAACGGCCAAACGAGCATCGCCCTTATCATTGGGTGACTCGTTGAGCAGAGTCCACCCACCCCATCGTTTCGTTGGCGGGGCTGTCTCATCATCGAGTGCGCTCGGTTTTGCCTTGGGACTCACCGAGTGTCACGCCGGCGTTCAGACAGGGTAGACAGACCTGTTCGGATCGATAATCGGCCGATTCAAATCCTTCGGACTACTGAGAGGTCCGGCCTCAAAAGGTCGAGAGCCCTCACGAACGTGCGAGGCCCCGTTGGCAGTCGACGTCGGCGACCTGTCCGTTCGTGATCACTAGCGCCCATCCCTCCAACGGGAACAACAAAGCGCAACCGTCGCGGGCTCATCAAACCCAGCGCGCGGACCGTTCTGAATCCATGCTCCTAGGCGAATCCAAATGACGGCCTGGTGTAAGATGTTGTAAATTATGGCCGATATGCAAATGCGTTCGCGCGAACGTCGTTTCAGGGTCGAGAATTGGGATCAGACGTCCATGTCCGATGTGGATCCACGACCCGGTGAGATCACGCGACTGCTCCAGGAGATCGAAGCCGGCGACATCTCGGCGACCGAGCGCCTGCTGGTGGCCGCTCATGTACGTTTGCGTGAACTAGCTAATAGTCTCATGCGTCGCGAGCGGCCCGACCACACCCGGGAACCGACGGCCCGGGTGCACGAGGCAATGTTGCGTCTGGAACGCCAGGGCGCCTTGAACCGGGTCGGAGCCCGAAATCGCACCTACTTATTCGGGATGATGGCTCAGGCGATCCGGTTCATCCTGGTCGAACATGAGCGTTCGAATGTTGTCAAGGCTGACGTGATATAACCGAAAGTCCGATGATGGACCGCCGCGCCCAAGATCGGCGCGGCCGGGCTTATCTTGTCCAAGACCGAGATCAGGTTCGATCACAGGATTGGGGGGTGCTCGGAAGACCGAATCGGAGCCTGCGATGAGGTTGAAAGCTCTCCACGATCCGGATTCCAGAGGTAGACCGTACCGTCGAACGAACCGATCAGGATCAACCCGTCAGGCCAAGCATCGACGCTATTGAACTGGGCCTCGGGAACTCGGACGATCTGCCGTTGGTCGGTCCGGATGTCGCAGAGGGCCGCCTGACCATCGTCACCGACCGAGACGACCTGATGCGAGCCCCGCATCGCCACTCCGGTCACCAAGCCTCCGTGTGCAGCAATCGTCCGAGGCTCGCCTCCCCCGAAGTCCATGAGGTTGACCGCGCCATCCCAACCGGCGCTGACGATCCAACCTGATCCCAACGCGACCAACGCGCAAACCTGATCCTCATGCACGACTAACACCCGACTATCGCCTTTCGGAGTTCTATGGATCACAGAACCATCGAGACAACCGATAACGAAACTTCGATCGGACAGCATCAGCACACGAGTGATGCACGGTAAAGGGTCCCAAGAATCGATTGGAGACAGGTTGGTACTCTGCAT
This sequence comes from uncultured Planctomycetia bacterium, assembly GCA_964609385.1. Taxonomy (GTDB): domain Bacteria; phylum Planctomycetota; class Planctomycetia; order Isosphaerales; family Isosphaeraceae; genus CAZSSM01. The sequence continues at coordinate 35,972 of CAZSSM010000040.1, read as the reverse complement.
CGTAATACCTTTACTCGATTCGTGTCCAAGGTGTCGAGTGTCCGGCCAAATGACATGGCGAAGAGCCCGAACTCATCGGAACTCCCAGCTATGAGCGATCTCGAGTCACAGCAATGCACTCGAGGGAGGAGCGGCAAAGGCTTCGGAACCGAAAGGGCCCGTGTCTTTGCCAACTACAAGAGTCAACGAAACAGACCCTGCAAGTTTTCACAACTTTCCAAAAAATGCCGAAAACAAAACCGAAGCCAGCTCCTCTCGAAGAAAGGTTTCCTTTTGGTCTGTTCCACTCATTGAGAAACCCAGTCATCCGTGCCAGCGATCCAGTCAATTTCCGCATACACAAAACGTGTTTATTAATAAAAAATAAAACGGAACCACCAATCGATGCTGCAACGACCTCCTTGGTACCGCTTCGGTCGGGATCAAGGCACGGATCGAAGGGCCCTCCATGTCACCCTCGACCACTCACTCACCGCTCGGCTCCCTGTTTACGAACGCTCTGTGAAGGGGCATCGAAGCCCTCTTCCCTCATAACGTGTCAGGGACCGAATCTTGCGCAAAGTTTTCAGACGGTGCCGAATTCGTTGCGTTCGCCATCCCCTCAAGAATGGCCGACCTTCGGTCAACCGAACTGGGAATCGTACCGTCCTGACGAGTCGTTCGGGAGCGGGCGATAGAAGAACTGGGCTTCAGGCTTCAAATCGGTCGCGAACCATTGAGGGGTTGTCGCATGTGATCCGGGCTGAATCTCCAGGTGCCCGAAACCGAAGACTGAGGCGTGTCCGAGATGGATCCAGGGGATGGCTGCCAGGAGTGGTGCGAGCGGCCCGGGGTGTTCGCGGAGCGTCAGAGCCCCCAGGGTACCTCGAAGCTCAACGATCGCCCGCTGGCGTTCACTGTGCCGCTCGCAGGTGACGTATCGCCCGAACCAGGGCTCGGTGGGAATCGATCGTGCCCGTTCGAGCCACCATCGACGACGTTCCCAAAGCGGTTCGGTCTCGGTCCCGATCAGGCCACAGAGCCGGCGGATCGCCGCGATCACCAAGTCCGTCAGCGCGGGCTGATCGAGCATCCGTTTCGAGGCCGCCGATTTCGAGCCGTGCGAGGGTCGACTGTGGACCGGCTCCTTGAGATGGACCGGGGTACGGAACCGGAGGGTCGTCGGACCTTCACGAGTCGGCCACGGCAGCGGGGCCAACGGGAAACCCGGTTGGATCCGGTGGGCCTCGAGCGCCGATCCGTCCCAGGCGAGTGGGACAATCCGGACCACGGCGAAGAAGCCTCGGTCTCGGACATCGCGATCCATCTCGTCCCAGGCCTCCCAGACCGAACCGTCATCCTTGGCATGGGGCGAGCCAAAGAGCAGGAAGTCGAGGGCGACGGTGCGATCATCTCGACTCGGCGCCGGCCGGAACAGATAGCGAGGCACTTCGCCGATCCCACCGGGGCGATTGCCGGCCGGTTGGTCGGAGTCGCGGCCTTCGAAGATCCGGTCATAGGCGATCGGGTCGAGGTGCTTCAGGAACGATCCCCAGACCCCGCGGACCTTGGCCAGCGTGAGCCGCTCGGGGTCGAGCGGGAGCAGCTCGATCCGCCAGGCCCGGACGACCAACAGGCCGAGGATCCCAACGAGTTCGTTCGTCGCGATCTCATCGTCTTGATCACGATGATCGCCGGTCGACTCCGACTGGTCCATGGGCGATCGACGATCATCTGAAGTGCGATCCGAAGAGGTCTGGGCAATCGATCGAGTCCGTCTCTGGACCGGTCCCCGAACCGGACGCGTCGTTGGAGGGGGGTTGTCTCCCCGCTCAGGACGTTCCGAGCGTCCCGCGTCTGATTCGCCTTGGTGGTCAACCGGACACTCCGGCAGCGATTCGTGGAAGGTGTCGAGTGCCGAGACCGGACGATCGCCCTCCTGACGATCCGTACGATCCGTCGCGTCGCGTTGAGGGCGTTGAGGCTCGGGCAAAGCATGTCTCCTGACACGAGGATCGGGCAAGAATGATCGCGACAGATGGCCGAATGAGAACTGATCTCGCATATGTCAGATTGACGTCGAATCGTTATTGTCCGAAATTAGTCGATGGTTTTCAATAAAGCAATCATGCCCGCGCGTTAACGATCGAATCGCCAAGATGATCGGTCCTTCTTCCACTTTAGGGCCGACGAGGGCCATCCGAACCGCAAGAACGTTGCCCCTGAACAGTCCAGGCTGTGACCGTCAGGGGCATCAAATTGCATCGAACCTCGCCAAACATCAAAAACGTCGACTTAAATCGACAGGTAGCCCGCGGGACTGATCGTCGAAGAGCCAAGCGAAGTAGGTGTCCCAGACCGGACCGCGACCTTGCATTTGATAAAGCCGGCGGACCTTGTCCTTGACGCGGAACTCCCGGCCGATAACCGACCGCAGACTGCACGCGATCCCCGAGCCTTCCAAGTGCTGGTGAACCAGGACGCTCACCGAGATCCGCGGAGCGTCTTCGAGAATGGCCCGTTGCAGGATCGGTTCCACGCCGGCCCTGAGATCTCGAACCAAGACGTGATGCTGGCCCCATTGGATCTGAAGCGTCGCGCGATCGGCCGACCCGTCCGGGAGAAGGTCGTTGAAGACATCGACATGCAAACCTGCGCACTCGCCTCGGACGACCACTGACATCCAACGCAGGCTGTAGAAGGCAACGAACTCCGGGAACCGTCGCGGCGAGATCCGCGACGCAACCCAAGCCAGTTCCTGTTGCAGGCCATCGCGAATCTCCGAGACCGTTCGGCGCGCCCGAATCTTAGGATCGAGACGGTCCGGATCATTGGCGCTGTCGGTAGGCGATTCGTGATCAACTAACTCGTTCGGATCGAGATGCGTCATGATCGCCCGCTCTCGATCGGTTCTTCGAAAGTGGTCAATGATCAGGCGATCACATGTCGTCCGAACGTACGACTCCGAGAATGGCTGGGGATCGGAACTCTGCTTCCGGGTGATCTTCTCGACGGCCTGGCTGGCGATCTCCGCAGCATCGAGACCGAAGGCTTGTCTCCCGTGAACCGCCCCCGAGGCGATCCCGACTAGGCGCGTCCAACCCTTCTGAACCTGCTCGGGGCGGGGGAGGTCCTGCACGTGAGAGATGCCAATCTGGGCAATCTCACAGAGCGTTGCTTCGAACTTGAGTGAAACCAAGGGTTCCTCGCTCGAAGGAGTTTGGTGGGGCTTCGTTGGCGATTCTCAATTTCGTCAAAGGAACGACCGGTTACGTATCGGGGCATCACAAAGTCGTCGAGCGTTCGACAGATGCTCCTGTCGAGTCGTAAATGATCTCCTGTTCGTTTGTGATGTAGGACTATTGGGTGGATGAGGCACATGGATCATTGCGATCCAGGGGGAATTCGAGCGACCCAACGCAATCTTGTGAGGAAAATCCGGATGCCCTACGACGGTCCGCGATCCTGATCGCGTCCCAAGAGAAGAACGCAGCGCAAGCACCGTTTGTACGCTTTTGCCATTCAATTCATGGCATTGTCGATCGCAAGTCATTGGCATCGAATGACTTCGACCGAAGAAAAAAAGCCAATCGGGAATTCGATTTCCTCCCGACCGCAACCATTCATGCGGGGAGGGATCTCGACAAATGGGCTCGATTGGTCTGGCGATTTCTCGGGGAGACGAGATCCAGAATCTGACTCGGGCTCGCAAAAGGCCGCATCAGGCTGAACGGCGGTGTAGGCCGGACAGCCTAATGCGTCACCAGTGAGAACTGGCAGCGAACGTTTCAATCCTCTCGGAACGAGGTCACCACATTGGCCGTTGCCGGAGGAAGCCCCAAGCTTGGCCCACACAGACAGATTCCCCTCGAAGCGGGGTGGGTGGCCGATTGACTCGACCGACGATCACAGTATCGCCCTTGACGACTTCGGACAAGCCTGCAGGGATCATCAAAACGCATCGGGTCAGACACCAGCTATTTGGAGGACTGTCTCGGGCTCGTTGTGTTCAGTCAAGTAATCGAAGATCATGGACGAGTTGCAGGGCGCGTTGGGATTGCTCGGGGCCTTTGGCGGTAGTCTCGACGCGGAGCGGCAGCACCAAATCGTCTCCTTCAATCCGTACGCCGATCGCACCATCATCAGAATCGAGGATCTGGATTGGATCGCCACCCTTGACCATCCGATCATAACGGATCAAGCTCACGAAGGGTTGGTTGGCCAGCTTTTCGACCACCTGACGCCAAATCCGTGGTCGATGATGCTCAGCCTTATCGAGTATAATTTTTTGTTCAGGATGACGATCAGTTTGCGCAAGAGTAGGAGGGTGTTGTTCGATGAGTTCCTTCTCTTGAGCAGCCTTATAGATCAGTTCGCCGGCCGAGTTGAGCGTAACTAGACCGCCTTCCTCAATGACGAGATGGCGAAGATCTGAGTACTTTCGAAGCCAGCTCTCAGCCTCGTTGGCCGGCCGAGCATCATCGTTAAAGTATTCATAAAATTCTCGGTTAGCAATTACACTCTCGTGATCCCAGCGGAGCGGAAGCTTGGGCAACTTGACAATTTCCTTGAAATACTCATGAACATAATACGCTTCGACGTTCAACAGAGCGCCGATTAGAAATAAAACCGCCGTCTCAGCTTTGAATCCGCCCGTAGCACAATAGATCGGTTCGAGTTGCGACGAGATGGCTTCCTGATGGGCTTCGATTGCTAGATCAACGAGCTTCTTCAATCCATATTGCATAAAGTGAGTGTTGTCATATCCTAAATAATTTACTTCACGCATTTCCACTTTACGACAACGCTTTGATAAGAACTCCTTCAGTCGCTCACCGCAATACTGTCCAACGTCAGTTGATGAACAAAGAAGGCGAACACGATCGTTTTCGCATAACTGAATTTTCCCCAAGGTATTCAATTCGGCACATGATTCCGACCATGGCAAAGACTCGAGCCGGTCATCTATCTCCTGAGGAGATGGCAGAGGACTCCCGCGTCGCCAATCGGAATTAGTTAAGAGGGAGATACCAACGGTGCTAACGAACATTCGGTGCATGAGATCGTTCCTTGTAACGTGATGAGATGATCACCGTCTCGGCTTACGAGGCGGCTTCTTCTTGGTCTTTCCGGTCGAGGTATTCGCGCTGGGCCACATGTACTGGAGGTTCTTTGGGTCGTCGTCCTTGACTTGGACGTCGACAACCGTTCCCTTATCTGTGTTGATGCCCACTGGAGGGTTGCCGAGCGTCAGCTTGCCCTCGGGATAGCCCTCCTCCTTGACCTTGAAGCCGCTCTGCTTCCTGTTGGCCTTGATGTTCGGCCCAAGGATGGTCACCTTCGTCGCCAAGCCATACTCTCGCTTCTCGGGGGCCCTGCCGGGTACTGGGGCGACTTCCTTGCGGATGTCTGGGGCCGGTTTAGGGATCAGCACTGGATCGACGAGCCGACCGTATCCGCTGCTCGTTTTGCCACCGACACCCCAATGCACCAGCGCTTCTTCGAGGAGCCGGATCGCCAACCGGGTCCAATCGCGGGCCTTCTTAAGGTGCGCCTCGGCGAGTTGGACGTTGTCGGGGACGTTCCAGGAGATCCGGATCCGGAACGTCCCCGCGACTGAGAGGAACGAGACCGGAACCGGGTTATCGAAGTCGGTGGGCGGGCGATCCCAACCGAGGTTCCACTGGGGGTGGTGGGGGGTCATGACGTCACGACGAAGTGCGCCGTAGCCGAAGGCCGACTCGGGCGTGAGCGACTCGGGCGTGATCCAGGCGTCATGGAAGACGATCACTCCCGCGTCCTCGGTCGTCCCGAACAAAAGTCGGTGATAGTTGGGCGGACGGTCCTCCGACGTGTCCGACGACGAGTCGTCGGGCTTGATGTCCCGTTCCTCAGGGCGCCGAAAGCGGAGGTGGGTTGCGGTCGACCCGTTCGTGTCATCTCGATCGCGACGTCCCCAGACATGATCGCAATAGTGCGACGCGAGACCTTTCAGAGCGGATCCAGGAATGATTGGCACGCCATATGTGTGTTGGAGCGTGATCCCGGTCTCGAGGACGTTGTCGGACCCCAAACCTACGATCATCCGCCCATCGGTCTTGAGGTCGCGTTGGAGATGGAGATCCGTCTCGGGAAACGACGCCTCACGGCCTTGGAATGCGGACGCATAGAGGGCGCGCAAGCCAGCATCGGTGTTCACCACCCGCGCCGCGGCGAGCAAGGCTTCGCGTGCTCGCGGATTATTCGGCGCGGCCTCGTTGAGGTAACGATGGAGCAGGAGCCCGGAATGTTGGCCTTGCCCTCTCCGATCGACCAGATTGACGATTGCTTTTCTCATGTCATGACTCCTGCGATTTGGTTGACTCCGTGTCGGAGGAAGCCTGGTCGACCTTGTGCGCCTCGACGTAGCGCTTCAACCAGACTGCCGCGGCGAGCGCATCGCGGCTCAGTCGGACGTAGTTGAGGACCGGGAATTCCCGCGAATTTTCGGCGAACGTCGCCCTTGCATACAGTCCCTTGCGGCCGTATCCCACCCGACTCAGGACCTTGGCGAGGTCATCCAGATAGCGCCGGTGGTCGTCCGTCTTGGCCTCGGCGAATGCGATCGCCTGAGCCAATCCACAGGTATGCACGAGCGTGGGAAAGTCTTTGGCGAAGCTGGTGTAACCGTCGACGACTTCCCGACGATGAACTTGCTCATAGGCTTGCTGAGCCATCTTCTGCGACCGGGTCTGCATGGTCAGGAGGCTCCGTTCTGGGACGACCGGCCCTGTTCGGGATTCGCCGGAGCGATCGGATTGAAGGTGCATCGCACCCGGCCTCGGCCGACGGTCGCCTTACCGCCGATCTGGAGGTTCAAGGGCGCTGTTGCATATGACTCGACCAGGGATGATTCAGTGATCGACTCGCCAGGCTCTTGACCATTCTTCCCCGAGTTCTTGGAATAGACCCGATCGCATGCGATCAGGCCGGCGAGGATCGTCTGGGCCGGCAGGGCCTCTTCGCTCCAGAGTTGGCCACGGGCGACGGTTTTGAGGTCGTCGTCGATCCGGACGCGGGTCGTCACCTCAGTGCCGGTCTCGGCAAGGAAGTCGAAGATCGTGTCGGGCACGACGGCGAACCGCTCCACAAAGGTCTGCTGCCAACCTTCGTCGTCCGGGAAGATCCAACCCGCCAGGGTCTTCGCGCACCTGTCGATGTTGGCGTCGCCCTGGACCATGAAGTCGAGGTCTTCCAAATAGACATGCTGCTCCTGATCCTTGAGCGCTGACGAGGATGTCACTCCGATTTGGGCCGACCCATCGTTGGGCGACTCGATCGCTGGAGCCTTCGGGAGCCGACCTTTGAGGCCCATCTCGCCGACGAGTTGGAGGTCGCGATCGAGCATCCGGAGCAACATCGACGAGGTGCACCAGGCGAAGGTCCCCTGGAAGCTCCGGATCGGCAAGCAGACCAGCCGGGCATCGGTCGGCACCAAGGCCCCCGCATTCGACTGGTTCGGCTCGTTGTCGGAGGCCCGGCCGAACGCCAGACCCAGCGACCGATTGCTTTTCCGGTTATCCTCGGTGGCCCGGTAGTAATCGCTCCAGACCCCCTTGAAGGCGGAGCCGGGGATGATCGGCCAGTGCGTGACCGGATCGCGGTGGATCGGCAGATCGATGTAGCCGAGCCCTCGACCGGTTCCCACGTGGGTCGGCGAGAGCGTCTGCAACCAATAGGTTCGAGCCAGGGATCGTTCCATCCTCAAGTCCTCACTGATTTTCGATATCTCGTGTGTCCCAGATACCCCAGGTCGCTAGTCCGAACCCGTCGCGGCGGTCTTGCGGATCGTCGCTGACCGATCGCAGCCAGAGCTTCGCCAAGTCCGACGGGTTGCTTCCTTCGACGGGTCGGAAGAAGTAAACGCCCCCGGCCGGGACCATCCGGCGGATCGCCTTGGGGCCGCCGTCGGCCAACGACCATCCCGAGACGGCCTGCCAACGCTCGATGGTCAGCCCGACCAGTCGGAGCTGAACTTCCGAGCCTTTCGGAAATCCGGGCGGGGATCCGGTCAGGGTCTCCGAGTCCAGCCAATCCGGTCGCCAACCGCCCGAGAAGATCGCTGGCGTGGCGAGCACCATCCGCACGCCCTTCGCTTCTTTGAGATGGTTCGAGATCTGGGGGGGACAGTCCCAGATTGAGTCGGGCACCGCCTTCCAATGGACCAACCGGCGCTCACCGCCAAGCGGATGCGGGTGATCGAGTCGGGCGGCCACCGCGCCTGACCAGCCCTCGGCCTCGACCCGAGTCGTCAGCCGGACCTCGGCGCAGACCTCGTTGAGGGGACGATCCCGCTTTCGACGCCTGCCAAAGCGCGGAAGCCACCAAAGCGGAATGGCCGAGGTGGTGAACAGTCGGCGCTCCTCAGCGGCCCCCGTCTCGGGATCGAGTTGAACGTGGGTTCGCAACTCGGGTACGGGTGCCTCGAGAAACCGGTGATCGAAACGCATTTCGTCTATCTCACCTATAAGCCAATTAACATACCGATCGAACGGCCACCAGTCGGGGCCGGGCTCAGACTTGGAGTCGTCTGGATATAGATCCAAGTCCAGCATAACAGGGAGGAGCGCCCCCGTCCCCACGGGCCAATAGCAACCACCGCCCTCGGGCATCGGCTGTGGTTCGACCCGGAGGACTTCCGGATTTGAATCCTTGCGCATCACGCAGTCGTGGGGGGCGGGGAGGTAGAGGGTGGCTCGATGATCCGGCCCATCCTCCACGGTGGCCGGAAGCGCACCGGCGACAGCGATCTGCTTGAGTTCTTCGGCGACGTCGTTCGAAAACGGTTTGTTCTCGACCTTGCCGAGCAGGGTTCGCAGCGAGCCGGCGACGACCGAGGGCAAGGGCCAAAGGAGGCTTCGCATCCGATTGCCCTGGTTGGCGCCGAAGGGACGCCCGTCGCGAGCGACGATCGGATCGCGAGCCGTGATTTGAATCATGGTCGTCGTCATGACGATTTCTCCAGATTCGCGACACAGTCGGCGTCCTCGCGATGGGCCGCAGGGCCGACCTGTCGATTGACCGTGGCGAACTGGCGGGCGATGAGAATCTCATCGGCGAAGGCCCGCAGCGAGTTCGCATCCTCGACCCGTGCCTCCACCAGCCGGCGGATCTCACCCATCTCGCTCTGTTCACCTGAGGGACGCTTGGCGGCGATCACCCGTAAAGCATCCGCGCGGATCGCCTCTTTGACCGAGTCGCCTTGCCAATGGTCATACACCAGAGAGATCTGATGAAGGTCCGTGGCGATCCGGTTCGGGATAGCCCCCCGAGCGAGTTGCTCGGCCAGCGTTGCGATCCGACGATCGAGGGGTTCGCGATCGTCTGGACCCCGCTGCGAGCTCCATTGGTCCCGGACCTCGACGGGACTCCCGCCCCGCTTGTGCAGATGGATCGCCAAGCCGTCGCGTTCCTCTTGCTTGCCACCAACGGTATCGCCCCTTGGGCGTTTGGCGTGCTTCTCGGCGGCCCGACCATAATTGAGAAGGTCCTCCATGTTCTCGAGGAAGTGCCCGATCGCCACCCCGACCGAGAGGGTCAACCGCTCCTCCAGCCGTTCCGCCCGACGCTCAAGGAGAGAGACGAACATCTCGTACAACTCTCTCGCACACTTCAGGCAATAATCGACGGGCACAAAGGCCAGGATGTCGTCGCCTCCCGAGTAGATTAGGACCCCACGGTTACACTTGACGATCCTCCGCGCCTCTTCGGCAAACTTTGAGAGGTCTTGAGAGAAGCACCGGTGATCCTCGGGATTCTCGAGCTTCGAGAGCGCCTTGCCCATACGGTCCCCGTCGGCGGACAACACCGCCAGGTACGGGTTGGGCTCCTCGAGTTCCCCGTCGCGAATGAGTTTTCCAAGCTCAGCCCCCACTCGGTTGACCTTATCCTTAATTGCTGATCGGTGTTCCGACGGAATTCCGTGGTCATTTTCTTCCAATAGTTCGTGATGCCTTGCTTGATAGACCACGACACCTTCAAATGGGAACTGACTGTAGGAAGGCTGGCCTGTAGGCGATTTTTTACAAACATCTAATTTGTGCAGAGGTGAGGGCTTAGCTTCAGCGAGCTCTTGGCAGGCTTGAAAGAACGTTTCGAAGCGATCAGGTCGAAGTTGTTCAGCGCCTCGAAGCCAGGGATCGGCCGCGACTCGGGAGACCGATGGGTAGTGGCGATGCCCTTCGGCGGTCCGCTTGACCAGGCCGATCACATCAAGCTGCTCCCCAGGGCGGATTCGAAGCGGACACTGTAATTCACTTCGATCCAGTGCGGTCTCATCCAGCTCATCAAGCTTCTTCAGCACGCTCTCTCGAAGTCCGTCCAGTGAAGACTTTGGAACACCGGCTCGTCCTGCAGCAGGAAGGAAGTCGCGGCATCGCTTCCGACCCGCCAGCAGTCGCATCACTAACCCACGCGTTACCCGATAGCTCTTGGGATTGGAGGCATTACTGACCGGGTCGAACGGGGACCAAGCTGCGTAAAATTCCAAAGCATCGCTTTTCTGATTATCCCAAATTTCTTTAACAATAAACATTTTGTATTTAGAGAAAACATTCCCGGTGATACAGTCCCACTTTTCTTGTACTGCTTCGTACGCGTTGGCTACAAGCTCCCCAGGATCCTCGCCGCAATACTCTGCGAGGATGCTGTTAGGACAGTTCGACTTGTATTGCTTGTTGTTTTTTTCTATTATTGACGCATGAGGATAAATCAGATTGCATCCTGAGTCCTTTGTGAGCTTTATTGAGGCGACTCGGCAGATCTCCGAGAGGAGATAAGAGCCGAACCAGAGGTCGCGGGTCCGACGCGCTGCGGCGATAAACGACTGAACCGGACCGACAGAGATCGCGATCAGGTACGTGTTCACGATGGGTCGACCTCCTCGTAGCCGCGGGACTGGGCGAAGGCGACGAACGCCTCGATGGCCGAGGCACGGCCGTGCATCGGCTCAAGCGGCGCCAGACGCTCGTCGACGACCGGGGCCCCGTCGAGTGTTCGTGTGACCTGGCCCTCGAGGTGGATCCGATAGCCGGTCGGGTCGCTCTTTAGGAAGACGAGGCCCGGTACCCATCGGCCATCATGGTAGAGCGGCCGTGTGATTACCGGCGACGCCATCCGCTCCCGTTTCTCCGATTCGCCATGAAGTTTTGGATAAACTTGGATCTGACCCGGGTCGCCTCTGTCCTTGAAATGAAAGACGATCGGCATGCCGAGGGCCGACCTCGGGAATGCAGGGATCGTGTTTGAGGGAACCACCGGTTTGATGTGGTCGGTTGTGCTTTGACGGGTGATTTTGCGGAGCGAGTCGGCCTCAGGCCATCGGCTTCGGCCGGGCCCGCTGCCCCGACGATCTGGACGCCATTCGCGGAATGCGCGGTAGAGGTCAACGGCATCCAGCCAAGCGTTGATCTCGACTGGATCCTCCGCCCGATAATCATTGGGGACAAAGCAGCGGACCCCGGGAAGCACGGGTAATCTCGATAATGGAGGCGGATCGACCGAACGGATCGCGCCGCAACCGCGACGGGTCCGCGCCCCGTAGCCGCCGAAGGCGAGCCAGGCGGTCAGTGCTTCGTCGATCTCCCCACAGATCGGGGTAACCTCCGTCGGGATCGATGTGTCTTCGGCGATCTCGCGCTGTCGGATGCGCCGACGCGCGATCCGCTCGGCCGACAGCCAGGTCAATCGAAGTTTGAACACGAGGCCCGCTTGAAGGACATCGCGATCCTCCTTATATTCCAATCCCATCCGTGTTGGACTCACCGCAGGGAAAAGGGCATACTGAATCTCATCGGCCCGCTTGATCTGTTCGGGATCGAGCCGTCGTCCCTTGAGGTCAGGTTGCTGCACGACATGGATGGTCAGCGGGCTGGGAAACGTGGTGCTACCGAAGATCTCTTCCTCGCGGCGCCAGCGTTGTTCGGTCGAGGCATAGCGGTGGCCGCAGGCGAGCCGCCACCACGCGCGGAGTTGGCCGCGGATCCCCTGCGCACGGATCGGGTGGCTCGGATCGTGGCGACCGATCTCAACGCCGCCGCCATACATATGGGTCACCACCTCGATGGTCAGCTCGCGCGACTCGAGGCCGAGCGACCTCGAATCGAACTCAGACAACGCCGCGCCCGCGCCGGGCTCGTTGGCGGCAACGAGTTCTTCGGGACAGTCCGGGATCTCATCAGGTTTGGGCAAGAGAAAACTCCAGGGGGTGTCAACCCAACTCATCGAGGATCGGGCTTATTTCTAGAACGGTCGCCGAGTGCAACGTCGACGCTGATTCGATTCCAAATACGTCCGTTGTTTCCTTATTCTAAATCGTGCCCGTCTACTCAACAAGCGAAGACAATCCTGATTCACGGTGAAATCTGCAAACGGTTCGCATGCCTCGCTCAAAGATTTTCAATCAACCATCCGATCCGTCTGATCAGTCCATTGACCAGACGACCCAGACCTCACCCCGATCAGTGCCCGAGGCGGTGGGCGTCCCAGGTCGATGATCCCGATCGGGTCATCGGTCGGTTTCGGGTGGGCTCGGCTCTGAGGGACTCCAGATCTCGACTTGTTCGGTCAGCGGGCGGTTGGTCCGATAGGTCTCGTCCCAACGGTGACTGAGGTACAGCCGGTTCACCGACCCGGGCGCAGCGATATTGAGTGCGAGGCTCATCACCTTGAAGCCCGGCGTCAGGTCTACATAGACCTGTTCGTCATGGAGATCATGGTCTTCCTGGAACGTCCTGATCATGCGCTGAAAAACGGGGGTCAGCTCCTGAAGCTTACCGTCCCGACCACAATCGCCCGGAATCAGCGTGCAGCCGAGTTTTTCAAACCGCCACCCATGCTCCTCGACGAACTGGGTGAAGGCGGCGGTCCGACCGTTGTGGATCACGAGGCACGAGGTAGCTCGGATCGTCGAAACGATAATGATGATCAGCTCGACGTTGAAGCTGAGGACCGTGATCAGACCGCGCGGTCCGAGGTCCTTTGCGACTTGCTGGAGGCCGGTACGACAACGCTCGATGATCGGCATCATCAGTTGCTCTTGATAGTACTTCATGATGCCCGGAACGCGACCGCTTTTCAAGTAATACGTGACGCACCGCTCTTGTTGAATGGGATCCTCCGCATCCCAGCGCGGCGGATCCTCCAAATCAAAGAGATAGGAGGCGAGGGCCTCGCGGATCTTTTTGGTGCCGGTCCTCAGCTCCCTGAGTTCCAGGCCGTCCGGTGCGACTCGGCGCGCGGCCGGAATCTGGTTAAAGGGGACGTACAACGACTCGGCGCCCCAGGCGTGGGCCAAAGCGCACTTGCGGGCCAACGACGCGTCATCGACCAGAGTAACGCCCATTTCGGGATCCCAGCAGCCGGTCGCCCAGACTTGAGGAAGGGTTCGGCCCTGACCAGCGTTGACAATCAAGGTCGCCGCCAAGGTTGCCCACGCCGACTCGTAACTCAGCCGGGTCACCCGACTCAGGTCGGGCATCGGGCCGAACTCCCCGCCGCCCAGGCTGTCGTCCAAGTCAAGCCACCACCGCGTGGTCGCGTCGAGTTCTCCCGCCCGTCGCAGTTGGTCGACGATCCGTTGAGCCAGCTCTCCGAGCGCGATCGGGACGCGGCTCGTCGTTGGGTCGCCCTCAGAACGCCAGCGGACCGGAAGCAGAAACGCATGGGCGAGCACTTCCGGCCCCTCTTCGTCAGACGAAGGGCCTTCCTCATCCCTCTGCGCACCGATCGCTGGGGCGGATTCCGTCCGAGTAAGCAAGATCCGAGCCGAACCGCTCGCGACACTCAACCGACCGCGCCGATCGTGAGACGAAGCAGGAAGACGGCCGGAGTGTACGAGGACCTGACGAGTCAGCCAGAACGGTGACAATCCTCCCAATGTCCGCACAATGTGCTTCGCACGCGTCCTACTGAGGCAGTCGGACGGACTGACGAGATGTGCGTCGATCCACTGATCATCGATCCCCTTTCTTTGAATAGTTGCCATCACGGAGTCAGGACTCGAATGAAAAGTCACGGCGATGCTCCTCAAGAACGATCATCGATGAGATTCCAGAGGACCCGTTCCATTCCGACCTGAAGAGTCATCGATCCCGACTCGGGTCGGATCTCGCGGGCGATCCCTCGGACATTAAGGATGCCCTCTCGATCGATCGACCCCGGTTGGATCCCGTTGAGGATCACCGGAGTCCCGACGAGTTTCGGGATCGGATCGTGGTCCTCGAGATCGTAGAAGGACAATTCGGCCTCGATCTCCGCCTGGGGTCCGGCGATGTTCGCAGGCAGTTCGAGGCAGGCCTCGAAGCGACCCGAGGGATCCCGCCAGAAGAACTCTGTACGTGCCCCGACGATGGCCGCCGCTGCCCCCAGGAGATAAGATGTCGAGGACCTCGGAATCGAGATAACTTCCGCTGGTTTTCCAGGAACGTGTTCACCTTTTACTAAACTAGGGTCTACAAGATCTTCCCCGTCTTCAAGATCATCTCCGAGCGGGATCATCTCGAGCGGATGAGCTCCCCAGGGTGACTGGACCGGCCCCCTCGCCATGGCCTCGACCTCGGCGAAGGCATCGAGGAGAGCCGGGATCTTTCGCGCTGTCGAAGCGAGGATCGGATCGATCTCCTCGACCTCCAACGGCAGAATCATCCCGTACTCCTGGACGCGCTCGGAAGCCGGTGCCAGGGTGACCGGATCGTCTCGGAGCTGTCGGAGGCAGCGTGCGATCTGGTGAGCTTCCGATTCCGTCGCCCGGTTCATCCTCCGGAGCGCAGCGTGGACCAACTCGGCGGTGTCGAGTTGCTCGAACAGGTTGACGGCCTCGCGAACGTCATCCGCTTCGAGATCCGAGCCTGGGTCGATTACATCATGTGTCTGTTCGAGTTTCGTAAAGCGTTCCAACCAAGCGTCGGCGTCGAGAGGTATTCGGACATTTCGCCCTTTTCGAAGTACTTCGTGGTGAATTGTATCGAGCGCTCGTTGGACTTGGTCATCGGGATCGAACCGCTCTCGCAGACTCGGCGCGATCCTGAGCAACCAAGCCGTCCTCGCGATCAGGTCGACGAGGTCGTCGTCTGTGATCCTCGGTCCCCTCTCGATGGCCACGTCACGATGGGTTTTCCCAGGATTCCATTCGAGGAACACCAAAGGATCATGCAGGAGCCCTTGACGTCCCAATTTCTCAATGAGTTCAGAAAACTGTGCCATGGCCCTTTCGATAATGCGTTCCGGATTGAGGTCTTGTGAGAGGAGCCCACTTGGTCTCGACAGCGGCAACTGAAATCGTTTCCTGGTCGCCTCCAAAAACATGCTGATTACTCTGCTCCAATGCGGGAACGTGTCGGCCTCACGGCTTGAGCATTCGTTGATCATCGATGCCTCCTCAGGCCCTGTGATTCAGAAAAGTGGTTTTCTTGGACGCCGTTGAGGAATCGGCGCTTAGGCCAGGAGGAAAGGGATCTGCCAATTCTCACCGGTTACGCAATTAAGGATTTGACTTGTCTCGAATTGCATAGCGCTTCCCCTGATCGAACCAGGGAGCGAAGCAGAGTCGCCATGCCTCGTCGTCGAGATGGTCCTTAGCAAGATTACGAGCCTGGCAGACCAATCCAGGGATCTTCTTAGCAAATCGCCCCTTAATGAGGCCGTCGAACGGTTCGAACGCTGACGTCAAGATTTGACGCGAGGTCGCCCCGCGATCGCTCTGTTGCAGGACGTCGACTAGCCTTTCCCAGAGTTGATCGAGTGTGGGCAGGTCGCGGTTGTCCGGCCGCCCAAAGGTCCAGCGGAGTTCCTCATCAGTCCAGGGCGGAATCTGGACTAAGGCTTCGGCGATCGGCACGCCGTAGATCTTCTCCGGAAAGCGGAGCTGATTGAGCAGGAAGTGGACGACTTTATATCGATGCCAATACAGGAAAATGGCGTTATAATTGTTGACCCGCGAGCGAGGGTTCAGCGGAAATGGCAGACGATCGAGATGATCCCGAGTCTTCGTGTTAAAACGATCCCAGAACAGCCATTGCTTGGGAGTCAATTCGTGTGTCGTGCTCCCGATCGCTTGGCGTTGCTCTTGGCTCCGTAAAACAAGGCGATGGCTAGCCTGGACGCGTCCTCGTCGTCCCGAACCAGGCTCGGCTGCTTCGCCTTCAATGATCCCATGAGGATCCATAGGATCATGGAATTTTTTTGAATGAAGTGCGTCACACAGATTGTTACGACATGCTCTTTGACTATAGACCACGATGCGTTGTTGCTGCTCAGGAGACAATTGATCGACGCGCCGGGCGACCTTGTAATGAGTCTCCTCGGCCAAATCGCCCTGTCCCACGGGGAGGAAACAACCTCGATAGTTTCGACGGATTACACGCGCGACCAGTCCTTCGAAGAACGCTAGGCTGATCCGGAGGTCCCGGTTGCGATCGATCGATAGATTGCGTAACAGATCATGTTCGGCCGGGAGAATCTCACTGTGGTCCGGATCGTTCAGGATCAACTGTTGGAGTCGCTCGTACTGGGACCTGGTCGGTTCGTTGCAGTGCGAATCGTCCGAATTTCCAGTCGTAGTCGTACTCAAGGGACGTTCTCCTCGAAAAGTGGTCGGGCGTCGTGGCCTTCTGCGTGAGTGCAGTGGGCCGATGCGCAGACGAGGTCTTGAGGACATGGGTCGACCCACGGCGATAGGTGGCCCGATCCCGCGCGGTCCACTTCTCCACCAGACCCGGTCCCTGGGAGAGCCCCATGCCTCGTCGCTTGGTCAACGATCGAGCCATCTCGGCTTTTTAGGTTTCGGCGCGATTTTCCCCTGCCGATTCGCCCGAACCTTTGACCGTAGCGAGACTTAAAAAATCCCGACAACTCTCTCGAATTCGCGTCGAACCCTTCCCGTCAGCCCACAAGTGCAGGGTTATGTCTCTGCGCGATTCGACTTGGTGTGATGGTCTCTAGGGTCCCGATCTCTCGTTGTGGAGGGCGATCGTGGCGATTGCGAGGTCGACGCGGTTGCGATATCGTCGGCGTTAGTTCGGTCAGGCGTTCCGACGGCTCGATGGTCTGGATGCGTTCTCACTGTCCGTTTCGACTCACCAAGCGCGTCGACACCCTCTCAACGGAAGACGCCCACCACAACGAAGGAGCCGATGCCATGCATCTTTCTCGGACCTGGTTGTACGGAGCAGGCCTCATCACGGGGGTCGCGCTAAGCTTGATTCTGGGTGCAATCGGTCCGCATGGGTCGGGCGATCCATCTGGGTTAACACTCGACGAACCGAGCCCGATCGCGACCGGGTCAGTGAACTCGGCCGTTCCGGACCCTGGGGCGGAGCCGCGTACGGTCCGCGTCAAGCAAACCGACGGCGAAGCCCTACGGGTCATCGCGTTCGGGGCCCATCCCGACGACTGTGAGATCCAGGCCGGCGGCTCGGCGATCCTCTGGAACCGGATCGGGGCGGAGGTCCAGTTCGTCAGCATCACCAACGGCGATATCGGTCATTGGCAAATGGCCGGCGGACCGCTGGCCAAGCGGAGATACGCCGAGGTCCAAGAGGCCGCCGAGATCCTCGGGACCACCACAACGGTGCTCGACATCCACGACGGGGAGCTGCTGCCGACCCTCGAGAATCGACGGATCCTCACGCGTCTGATCCGGAACTGGAACGCCGATATCGTGATGACTCACCGGCCCAACGACTATCACCCCGACCACCGCTACACCGGGATCTTGGTCCAGGACTCGGCCTACATGGTCGCCGTCCCGTTCTTCTGCCCCGATACCCCGCCGCTGGGCAAGAACCCGGTCTACCTCTACTACTACGATCGGTTCCAGGAGCCGAGTCCATTCGACCCCGACGTGGTCGTGGCGATCGACGCGGTCGTCGAGGCCAAGCTCGATGCGCTCGGGGTCATGGAATCGCAGTTCTACGAAGGGGGTGCCTTGGGTGGTCCGGAGCTGGTCCCCGACCCCAGCGATCCGGGCGCCGTCGAGAAGCGCAAGCAGCAAGTCCGCCAGCGCTTCTCCAGCCGCTTCGCTTCGATTGCCGACCAGTACCGCGACAAGCTCATCGAACTCTACGGCGAGACCCGAGGCCGGGCCATCCGCTACGCCGAGGCCTTCCAGGTCTGCGAGTACGGCGCCCAGCCCACACGCGAACAGTTACTCGCCCTCTTCCCGTTCATCGATCGCTCGGAATAATCCCCGGATTGAAACATACGCGAATCGATTATTTCAATCGCGTATAAACAGCCGCCCTCAACAAATCGTTTGGGGGTCCGAACGCGAAAACCGTCCGGACCTCAAGGATGATCGGCCTCCCTTTGCCACTCAGGCGAGTGTCCAAGGGGAGCGCATCGGTCGTTCGAGGTAGGCGTTGGCCGGCTCGCTGTTAAGGAAGCGTTCGGCCTGGGGGTCCCAGGCGAGTTCACCAGACGGGCCGAGCCTCGAGGCGATCACGCCAAGGTGGCAGAGCGTGGCGCTCCGATGGCCGACTTCGACCGGAGCGACGGGGTCGCGTCGGGTCCGGACGCATTCGACAAAGTTGAGCACGTGGTTTTCCGCTGGCGAGCGGCCGTTGCGGTCGGGCTCGGGCAGATCCGTCAACCACTCCTCGCGGCTGGCACGGGTCCCGCCGTAGCCGGTCTCGATCCAACCGTCCTCGCACTCGAAGCGGACCTGGACGGCCGGCGAGGCGGTCTGACAGAGCAGTTCGACGCCGTTGGCGTAGCGGCAACGAAATCGGGTCCGAAGCGCGGTGTCGAAGAGGCTGCCGGGCTCGGGGAACTCGGCCTCCAGCGATTCGATGGCGATCGGCCCGGTCCGGTCGGCGTCGAGCCCCCATTGGGCCAGGTCGTTGGAGTGGGCGCCGAAGTTGGTGATTTGACCGCCGGAATAGTCATAGAGGAATCGGAACCGATAGAGGCAGCGATCCGGGTGATAGGGCTCCTCAGGCGCTGGGCCGAGCCAGAAGTCATAGTCGAACCCTTCGGGCACGGGCTTGGGAGACCAACCGGGTCCCGGCCCGACCTTGTTGTTGGTACCGACATTGGTGACGACGCGTCGGAGTTCGCCCAACTTGCCCTCTCGGACCATCCGACAGATCGCCTCAGCGCGGGCGTTGGACCGCTCTTGGCTGCCGGTCTGGAGGACGCGTTGGTGTTCGCGGACGGCCCGAACCATCGCGCGGCCATCGTCGACGGTCAAAGAGAGGGGCTTCTCACAGTAGACGTCTTTGCCGGCTCGACAGGCCGCGATGGTGATCGCGGCGTGCCAATGATCAGGGGTGACCACGGTGACCGCATCGATGTCGTCGCGGCCGAGCAGTTCGCGAAAGTCGCCTGTCGATGTGCAACCCGCTGCGACGAGCCGACCGCTCCGAGACTGCTCGGCATAGTGGGCCTCGACGATCCGACGGGCCGGCTCCCGCCCTAGGAACTGGCTGTCGCTCTTATAGCCACCGCTGCCCCGGTTGACGTCACAGACCGCGACGACCTGGACGCCGGGCGTCCGGAGAAACCGTTGCATGACCGGTGTGCCCTGGTTGCCCAGGCCGATGCAGCCGACGACGACGCGGTTGCTGGGCGCGTCCTCGCCGAAGACCCGCGAAGGGACGATCGTCGGGAAGGCCAGCAGGCCGGCGGTCGCTTTGAGGAAGTCGCGGCGATGGCCGGTCGGCGTGTTGGCTTGGAAGTTGCAGGAATCGGACGTCGAGGGCTCGGGATGCATGGGACGGAGGGAACTCATGGGGGGTGCTCCGGCATTGAAGGGATGACCGTGCATCGGGATCACGTGAGGCTCGTGGCCTTCACCGTATCTCAACAATGCCCTTCACTCAAGCCGACCGGCTCGATCCGAACGAAGGTGATCGGCCATCCGTAGAGTCGGCGAATGCATGGCTATAGGATGGGCTGTGGGGAATCCGTCAACCGTAGGAGCCGGGCGTCGCGAGTCACGAAAGTCACGGAGCGCCCGGGCGGTTCAGTCCCCCGAAAGTCGGACATCAACGCGCGGCCACAGGAGTGGTCGGGCCGGGAGATCGAGGCATGAGCCGTTATGTGTTGACCGATGTGGCGCGGGACATCTGGCTGGAGACGTTCTCGTTGGGCGCCGGCGATCTGGGCCTGCCCTCGACGGTCCCGTGGTCGATCACCAAACGTCGGCTCCGAGGCGGTCGTCGCGACGGGGTCGACCTGGTCACGCTCAACAACGGTGTCCTGAGCCTGTCGGTCGTCCCAACGCGCGGGATGAACCTCTGGCGCGGGCAGTATCGAGGCGACGCCTTGGGATGGTCCTCGCCGGTCCGAGACGGCCCGATCCATCCTTCGCATATCGATTTGAATTCCCAAGGTGGTCTGGGCTGGCTCGACGGATTCGACGAGTTGTTGGCCCGCTGCGGTCTGGAGTCCAACGGCGCTCCGTTCATCACCGACTCGCCGCTACCCGGGACGATCGTCCCGCTCCATGGCCGGATCTCCAACCGACCGGCCCACGCCGTGGCCGTCGAGGTCGATCCCGGTCCGCCCTTGAGCCTGATCGTCGAAGGGCAGGTCGACGAAGCGCGCCTGTTCGCCCCTCAGATCCGGATGATCACCCGGCTCCAGATGAGCCTGGGCTCGAACCGGGTCCTGCTCCGCGACGAGTTCGTCAACCTGGGCGACACGCCTGGCGAGATCCAAGTCCTCTATCACTGGAACTTCGGACCGCCCTACCTCGGCGATGGAGCCCAGATGATCCTACCCAGCCAAACGATCGTTCCCCGAGACGCCCGCGCCCAGGAGGGCCTGGACACCTTCGCCACCTATGGTCCGCCCGAACCGGGCTTCACCGAGCAGGTCTACTTCTTCCAGCCGCAGGTCGTCGAGGCGCCCCAGCAGACCCTGGCCATGCTGCGAAACCCCAGCGGTGACAAGGCGGTCGTGCTCGGCTTCCAGGTCGACCAACTGCCCTGCTTCACACTCTGGAAGCAAACCGGCGGTCCAAACGAGGGCTACGTCACAGGCCTCGAACCGGGGACCAATTATCCCAATCCCCTGCCCTTCGAGAAGCGTCAAGGCCGTGTGGTGACCCTCGCCCCACGTGGCCGGTTCGTCGTCGAGCAGAGCTTGGAATTGCTCGATAGCGCTGAGGCGGTCGCCCAGGTCGAACACCGCTTGCAGACCGCCCAACAGGGCGTCGAGCCGACCCTCTACCCCACCCCGGCCGAACCGTTCAGCCCGGCCTGAGATCGTCGGTCACCGGGAGATACCACGGGACGCCGGTGACACATCGCTCCGCGTCGCGGGCTCGCGTGTACAATTCCTTTATGCGGGCCTCCGAGAATGGAGGCCGAACTCAATCCGCGAGGTCGCCAAGAGGGTCCCAGGATGCCGACGTATGTTTATGAAGTGATCGAGCCGGACGGAAGTCGTGGGGAGCGGTTCGAGGTCGATCAGCGGATGACCGACCCTCTCCTGGAACATCATCCCGAGTCCGGTCGGCCGGTCCGTCGCGTGATCCTGCCGGCGCGGATCCTCGGACCCAACTCCGACGCCCGAATGACGGCCCAGGTCAGCGACGACAAAAAGCTGGACCAACTCGGATTCACCAAATATGTCAAGGCCGGTGACGGGTACTACGAGCGCCGGGCCGGCCAAGGCCCCGATGTGATCTCCGCCGATAAGCCGGTCCCGCCCAGTTGAGTGACCGCATTGGTTTCAGGCTGATCTTCAACATCATCAGAAGGGTGGCATTCGTTTACCCGATTGGAACTACTTCGATCTAACGAATGGATCATTACCGCGTCGGATGATTGGTCATCGAGGCGGGTCCGATCCAGAGTGTTCCCGGATTGGGGGGTGTTTCGTCCGACTCGGTTTCGGACTGTTCGGCCTCGGCCTCCTCTTCGGCCCGGGTCCGGCGAATCCCATATTCGGTCAGCACGCCGACCTGGTGCGCGACGATGAAGACCAGGATACAGACGACGAGCCAATAGACGACTTGCAGGCCGATCGCAATCCAGATGGCTCGGGAATAGAGCCAAATCAGGCCCACCGCCGCGAGGGCTAGGGGCGGTCCGACGGCCAGGACCAGGCCGACCAACGGCAATGCTTCGCGACGCCACTGGCGGTGGATGGCCACCAGGCGAAGCGGGTGGGCCGCCAGTGGATGCTCATCCTGAGACGTGGCCGACAGGGCCGCCGGTAGCAGCGCAGCCAATGGACAGAATTGCAAGAACAGGATCGTCAAGGCGACCAGATCGACCTGTAGGAAAAGGTCTCGTGGACCATAGTAGTAGGCTAGACCGATGACCGGCCCGAACAGCATCACGCTCGTGGCCACCGTCCGCAGGATCGCCCCGACCATGGCGCCGCTGAAAAAGATCGGTCGACGGGGCGGTTCGTGTTCTTCGTCTTGAACCGTTTGCACGATCAGCTCGGCATAGCGATACAGGTAGCTCATCATCGCCACCAGGAGGAACAGGCAGATCCCGCCCACCCACAAACTGCCGAGACGCTCATGAATCATACCCGTTTCCAGATACGGGAATAAACCGAAGATGAGCACTGAGGTGATGCTCACCATCGGCGGCAATGTCAGGAGGATGATCACAGGTTCGATGCCTCGGATCGGATAGGTCAGGGCCTCACTCCATCGCCAGGAAATCGGACCGATCGCGACCGGAGGATCCGACGACGGGTCGACCGGCAAGGCAGGCGTGATATCCAGAGTCTTTGAGACCGGGGGCGTCGTCGCGGGTGCCGGCTCGGCGGTGGGTGGGGCGATGATCTCCGGAACGATGGGGGCATCATCGCTCGGATTGGCCTTGGGGTTCTCTTCCCCGACAGAGACCAGCGGATAGGTCTGGTCGGACGGGCGGTCCGGCTGCGGATCGGAATCGGTCCGAGTCTCTTCGGGGTCGCGCGTCATAGCTCAGTCCTCCGCAGTTCGACGACGGATGGGGCCAGGCCGCCGATCGCGGAAGACTTCGACCGATCGATCCGATTCACTCGGGCTCGGCCGCGGCTTCCTCCCGGAGTTCTTGATCCAGATCGGCCAGGAGCGAACGGACCTGCTCGGCCTGATCCTTGCGAAGCGGATGGCTGCGAAGCAGGTGGAGCACCAGCAACCCGGGCTCACCTTCATAGAGCTTGTCGATGAGGCTCTGGACCCGGCGCTGACGGACTTCCTGAGCGGTGATCACGGGACGGTAGAGGAAGGCCAGTTCGCTGCGATCGCTGCGGACCAACCCCTTCGATTCTAACCGATCCAGGAGCGTCGCCACAGTCGCATACGACCACTGACGACCGGCCTCTTTGAGGCGCTCGAGGATCTGGCGGACGGTGCCGTCGCCGCCGGCCCAAAGCACCTTCAAGACATCCAATTCGCTGTCCGGGATGGTGGGAGGTCGTTTGGCCATGGGGAGCGGCCCTTCGGTAGGTCAATCAACCAGGCAGGGACAAAGTGCGTGGACGGAACGGGAAATCCTATGGCCGTTACGAATCGAGGCCATCGTGATTCCGCACCCGCGATCCGGACACAACCACAGTGCAGTCATGTGATCTACGCCCCGATCCGGTCCAAATCCGCAACTCCCAACCCATCGGAGCTGTCGTCACGAGGCTCACCCGAATCTTGCCATGCATGTGTGAGCGAGGACGGCTTGACCTTGGGAGGAAGTCTCTTCATACTAGGACAATTGTCCGAACACGTCAAGGAGCGGGGTTCACGCGAAGTCCCCCAGACCTCAGGAAATCCTGAGCTTGGGTTCTGCCCCGCGCCGAGTTCGAGTGGCCGAGGAGCCAATTCGGCGTGCGATTGCAGGGCTCAGAGGTTCCGAGGCCGGCCAGTTCCCCAATACCAAAGCGGAACGGCGCCTCAGCCGAATCAGGGCCGGTCGATGAATCGGCCGAGGTCAACCTCCGTGGTCGACTCCGTCGTCAACGGATGGGCCTGGCGGCTTGGCGGATGATCTATCGGCTGGGCATCTTGATCCTGGCGATCCCGATGATTCTGCTGGGCGGTGCGGTGCTGATCTGGCGGCAACGCCTCGACGGCGAGGCCCGATCCTGGCCGGAGATCGTCCGCCTGCTGGGGGGTTCGTGGGGAGGATCGCCTCGCCCGCGCAACCCCGACGCTGAACTCGGCCTGATCCTCGCGCGCGGCGACGCGCCGGGGCTCTTCGCCGATATCGAACAACTCTGCAAACCTTGGGGGCTGCACAAGCCTGGCCAGATCCGGATTCACGGCCTGCCAACCTGCTGCCTGGTCGCTTGGGGAGGTCGAGCTGATCAGCGGGCGCTGGTGCTTGGGATCCCGCTGCTGATGGTCTTGGATCGCCACCACCTTCGCGCCATCGTCGCTCACGAGTTGGCCCACCTGGCTGGGGGTGATGCCGGCCGGCTCGCCAGCCTGATTCGGTTCGCCAACGCTTTGGACCGCGAAGTGATGGAGGACCAGCGTCGACGGCCGTCATCGAGTCCGCTCCGGCCTTGGGCCCACTTGGGTCGGGCCGTCGCCCGTCGATTGGCCGCCCCGATCGCGCGGGCCCAGGAGTTTCACGCCGACGCCGAGGCGGCCGACCGGACCGATCCCAAGACCTTGGCCGAGGCCCTCCGGCGCGTCGCCGTCGCGCAGAACCTCTTCGATGAGGTCGCACGCCATTACAACCCCGAACAGGCGGGACGCCGTAACCTCTATGCCTACTTCCACGAGTTCTGGAGACGACTCCCCGGACCACTGCGCGACGAACTGCTGGCCCAGATGGATCGGCCAAGCACCGACCTCACCGGATCGGGCAGACAGGTCGGTTCGTCCGAGACCGATCCCGGTCCTCATCCCGACTTGGCCGAACGGCTCGCCCGGTTGGATCAGCTCGAACCGAAACCTGAACGGTACGCCTGGCCGACCCCACCCGCCGCAAACGCTTCAACGGTCCCAGCCCTCACGCTGTTGGCTAACCCTGCCGGATTGCAACGACTGCTGCACAACCGCCATCTCTGCACCGGCGAAGGACCTACCGACGACGCGCCGAGCGTCTTTCATCGGGCCGGCGGATCGCGGGGACCTCGGCGACCCTCCTGAAGAGAGAAGAGAGAGCGGATAGGGGAAATCCCCAACGCCACGATTCGACCTTGAGAATCGGTCCGGAGCCGACCGATCGCCCTTGAGGCTCAAACGGTCAGCGGACCTCGGGGGATCCGCTCGGCGCTTTGAGATGCTGCTCGAGGAACAGGATCGTCTGATCGAGCGTCCGCTCAACGCCGCCGGCCGGTTCCCAGCGGTCACCGTGCCCTCCACCGATCATCAGCTCGACGCGACCGGCGACCCCTTGTTGGGTCATCGCCTCGGTCAAGGCGATCGCCTGGGTATAGGGAACCAGCGGGTCTCGGGTTCCTTGGAAGGTCAGGATCGGGGGATCGTCGTCGGTGACGAAGTGCAAGGGCGAGGCCAATCGCGCCAGCTCGCCCTTCTCCGCGATGGAGCCACCGAGGAGGTCCCGGACCAATGCCTCGCTGACCGGCGAGAGGTCCGAGGCGGTCAGGTCGATCGGACCGAAGTAGTTGACCACCGCGCGGATCCTCGTGTCCGGCCCATCGCCCGGGAGTCCGGGCAGTTCCAGGCCATCGTCCGGATCGGTCAAGCCGAGCAGCATTGCCAGATGACCACCCGACGAGAAGCCGACTGCGCCGAGCCGATCCGGATCGACCCGGTAGGTCGCCGCATGGTCTTTAAGCCAGCGGACGACCGCCTTGAGATCGTGGATCTGGGCCGGGAACCGGTTCTCGGGACAAAACCGATATTGCGGCGAGACGGCGACGAATCCTCGACGCGCCAACTGCTCTAGGATCGGGCGATTGTCGGCCTTGTCCCCTCCCTTCCAAGCACCGCCGTGGATGACCAAGACGGCCGGGAACGGACCGGGACCGAATCCGGGACCGGGCAAGACCATGTCGGTCATTAAGGTCTGGTTTCCGACGTGCGCATAGGCCACATCGTTGAAGGCGACCGTTGCGGACCGGTCGGCGGGGAGGGGGCGTGGTGCTTCTTGCCCGAGAATGGGGGGCGATGCCCAACTCAGTGCGGCGTTCAGGACCAGGACGGTCCAGGTCGACCGCGATCCGGCCCACCGGAACACCCGTCGGAGGGACCCTCGACTCGGGTCGCGTTGTCGGCCAATCCGGTCACATTGAGGTCCGCGCGGGCCAGCGGTCGGGCGTCTCGGGACATTCACGGTGATACCTCGGGACAATCCGTTGTCGACCGAACGCACCAGCGGTGTCCGACGACGCGGCCCGGAACGTGGGCTCGTCGAACGACCAGGCGGCGGGTCCAAAGAATCAGGCTAGAACCACAAGTGTTTGTTGACGACGTTCATCAGCGGCCGTCCATGGCAGAAGTTGCTGACGTTCTCCAGCAGGGTCGAGAGGTGTCGCTCGGCGATCCGAGTCGAGTAGCCGGCCGTATGCGGCGTCAGGATCGCGTTGGGTTCGTCCCAGAGCGGATGTTCGGTGGGTAAAGGCTCGATCTCGTAGACATCGAGGGCCGCTCCGGCCAGGTGTCCCGAGCGGAGCGCGTCGACGACCGCATCGAGTTTGACGATTGCGCCGCGACCGATGTTGATCAGATACGAGCCGGGTTTCATCCGACCGATCATCTCCGAATCGAAAAGCCCTTCGGTCTCGGGCGTGTGGGGCGCGGAGATGACCAGAAACTCGCTGTTCCGAATCAACTGGGGGAGCAGTTCTAGGCCCCAAACCGCATCGACCCCTTCAGGCACCGTTTTGCGCTCGGGGCGGCGGTCAACCCCGATGACGGTCATCCCAAAGCTGACAGCGCGTCGGGCGATCTCCTGACCGGCCCGACCGAACCCGAAGATCCCCATCCGCGACCGTCTCAGGTCGATCGTGGCCCGGTCAATCGCGTTGACCCGACCCGGTCCGGAGGCGAAATCGACCCGCTCCCGCTCGCTCCCTCGAGGCTCGTAGCGGTGCTCGATCTGTTGCCGCAAATAAACGTGGAGGTTCCGCGCGAAGCAGAGTACGTAGCCCATCACCTGATCGGCGATCACGTCGTCGAACAGTCCCC
Organism: uncultured Planctomycetia bacterium; assembly: GCA_964609385.1. Lineage (GTDB taxonomy): Bacteria > Planctomycetota > Planctomycetia > Isosphaerales > Isosphaeraceae > CAZSSM01. The sequence continues at coordinate 8,908 of CAZSSM010000040.1, read as the reverse complement.
GCATATTGGTGAGCACACACGGGTGCTCCACCAATTCCGGAAAGATGTAGTGTTCGAGGCTGGCGGTGAAGGCCTGGACCCATTGCAAGTGCTGAGCGCGTTGGAGCATCGCCGGGGTCAGTTTGCCCAGCACAACGTCGGCCTCAGCGATCTCCCCCAAAGCCTCTTCTTCATCGATCACGTTGGCCAATACGACCTCGAGGCCTGGGGGGATCACCCCACGCAGGGCCTGCAATCGTGATGCTTCGACGGCCGGATGAATCAGGAACTTCAAAGGGGACGCCCTCGTGCCAGACCACGCTGCGCTTCGGCAACGGACCGCGACGACCGGACTCAGCGATCGGGGCGATCTCGGAGATCGCGGCCCTATCCTAACGAGATCGCCGAATCGTGCTACCGCGACCGGTCGATTCGATCCGAATCGTGCTCAAGGGTCGCAACTTTGAGCCAACCGTTCGGCAATCCTCGAAGCGCCATCGGCCGGGTAGGGTGGCGGACCGGGTCGAAGCTGAAAGGCTTCGTCCAGGGCTCGTTCGACGCGGAGGGCGCGGAAATCACGGCCACGTAAGGGGACGCCACCCCCCCAGGCGCGGAGACTCCGGTCCAGAGCATGGTGTTCGGCGAAGCCGTGTCGGGGCGGATAGATCAAAGGGCGCCGATGCGCCATCGCCTCGCAGACCGTCCCATACCCAGCCTTGGCCAGGACCACATCGGTCGAGGCAGCCAAGTCCGCCCCGGTCCATCGAGCCGCCTCGATGACGTGCCAGTTGGCCGGGGCCGACTCGCGTCCCCCAGGTGCGGCGAAGGAAACGAAGTGGATCCCCCGATCGCCCAGCCGCTCCAGGCGCTGCCAAGGCCCGTCCTGGCCATAGCGGCCCAGGTAGGAGTAGACCAGCTTGACGTCCTCAGGCAAGTTCAGGCTCTGAATCAACTCGCGTCGACGGTCGTGGCCCGGCGAGACGACCAGCCCGACGGCCATCTGCGGTTGCAGCTCGTCGAGCCGCAAGGCCGGCTCAGCGCGGAAGACCACGGTGGCATGGCGATACGCGCGGCGGATCCGGCCGACCAGGTCCATCGCCTCGGGACCGGCCCGAAGCGCATGCACCCGATAGATCTCCGACCAGGTGAAGTTGGCCAGGAGGAAGCCCGGTACCCCGGCCCGATGCGCCGCCACTAAAGGCAGCGGGGGCGCATCGCAGAGCACCGCGGTGACCGGCTCGGCCCGGAGCCGATCGGCCTCCGCGTCGACCCGCTCGCTCATCGCGGCCATCATCTCCTCGGCGCGTCGGAGCGTTTCCGGCCCGTCGGTGGCATTGCTGTCACCGGATGGATTGACTGCCCCGCTGTCCCAGACCCCCGGCTCCAACGTCGCCGGCCGCTGCAAACGTTCGCGCCAACGCGGAAAGAGGTCCTCGTGACAGCGAATCGTCACCGGAATCCGCGTTGGGAGGCGGTTGAGCACGGCCACGGTCCGGTTCAGATGCCCGAACCCGTGGCTGGTCACATAGACGACCAGTCCCCCCGCGCCATGCACCGCCATGGGCTCCAACCCTTCCCAACCTCGGCGTCGCCACTCCCGGCCGATCCAATCGAGCCGGAATACGGCGATCCAACGCCGTCGCCACTCCGTTCTTCCGGTCGAACATACGGCAACCGGCGATCCATTCTCAATGGGCTGCCGGCTTGCCGATCGAGTTCAATCCCCGCAACCTCGACGACGATCGAGCCGTCGACTTCGGGATCGTCCTCGGTTCGAAACCTGGTGTGGCCCTCGAACCGTCCGCCCTGGGATCGGCCGACGGTCATCGATCATCGATCCGAACTGCCCGCCCTGACTCGCGGCGAAATCGGGACGGGCCTGGAGATCAAGGCAGCTCGACGTTGACGCGCTCCCAGAGTTCGTCGAGGACGTCGCGGGCGTCGTCGAACCCGTCACCGCCGTCGATCAGGCCACCGAAGGCCAGTGTCGAGGCGATGGCGATCAGGTCATCTCCCCCCAACGCCGCGATCCGGACCTCGTCGATAACCCCATCGAGGTCGCGATAAAACAGCGCGTCGCTCTCCATCACGATGGTCGAATTGGTCCGGTCGGTCCGCCGAAGTGTGACGAACTCGCCCGCGTTGACGTCATCGCCGACCTCGCCGTCGATCAGAATCTGCTCGGCCTGATCCGACCCCTCAACGATCAGGAGGTCAAACCCCTCGTTGCCACGGACGACGTCGTTGCCCTGACCGCCGTCGACGGTGTCATCGCCCCCGCTACCAGCCACGAAGTCGTCACCGATCCCGCCGAAGATCGAATCACGATCAGGACCACCCTCGAGTCGATCGTTGCCCAGGCCACCGTCCAGGACATCGTTGCCCGGTCCGCTAAGGGCGAAGTCGTCGCCGTCGTTGCCGAAGATGAAGTCGGCGCCGTCACCGCTGCGGATCGAATCGTCCCCGGCTCCACCGCGGACCAGGTCGCTGCCGATCCCGCCAAAGAGCGTGTCGTTGCCGTCGTTGCCATCCAAAACATCGTCGCCGATTCGACCGCCGATCTCATCGTCGCCGCCGCCACCGGCCACGAAGTCGTTTCGGCCGCCGCCGTTGAGCGTGTCCTCGCCGTCTCCGCCGAGCAGGCTGTCGTCGCCGTTCTCGCCGAGCAGCGAGTCCGCACCATCACCACCATCGACGGTGTCGAAGCCCCGGTTGCCGTTCAGGTTGTCATCGCCACCTTCGCCGTAGATCTCGTCCAAGCCCACGCCGCCAAGGGTCGTATCGGCACCAACGCCACCGCGCAACAGGTCGCCGGCGACGTCTCCTTGGATCAAGTCATCGCCACCATTTCCATCAATCACATCCGCACCGAAATCGCCGAAAATCGTGTCCGCGCCGTCACCACCGAGGATCGTGTCCGCGCCGCCGCCGGCGAGGATCCGCGACGGGACCGTCAGGCTCGTCTCGGGGTTGCTGTTCAGGTCGATCATATCGTCGTCGCCGTTGGCTCGAACGATGATCCGCTCCAGACCCGACACATCAATGGTGGTCACTGGGTCCGTAGTTCCGCCATTAATCACATCAATTTCAATACCGATCACCGCAAGCTGGTCGTCGGTGCCTAGGGCCATCTCGATGGTGTCGGCCCCGGGTGTCCCCAAGATCAGCAGCAGACCGTCCTCGAAGATTGCTGTCAGCGACGCGGCCAGCAGGACGCGCGACTCGATCGATTCCACTCGAGGCACGGCCCCACGATGGATCCGAGGATGATTCATGACGTAACCTTTCTCGTATGAGACGAAAAGAAACCAGAGATGCCGACCTGAAAGGTCACCCCACCGAGCTTCAAGGGGGTCGAGACGCACCGAAATCGGAGTCGACGACCACCCCCGAAACGAGTAAGAGAGCGGGCCGAGTATCGAACGCGGTGAGATCACGCCCTGGTTTTACCGATCGAACGATTCCATGAATTTGGAAGAGAACCGGAATCACTCGAGGTGGTCATCGAGATCGAGAAGATCTCTCTGGAGGACGGGTTCCGAGCCGTTCGGAGCGGAATGGCTGTGGAGGAATGACGCCTGATTCTAGCGTCCCTTGGCATAACAAAACCAGGTCGAACTGCCGGGCTGACATAAAGTGCTCCGCATCCCCACGCGAGGCGGTCCTCGACAACCGCCAAAGGGATGGCAGAGCCTATGGCACGGATCTCAGGTGATCGACTGGCAGCCACGGTCGACGCACGACTCTTCATCGAGTCTTGAGAGCATCCATTCGCCCGATTCTGAGTCGCGAACCACGCTCAAGGACCGGCACGATCTGGCACTCTGGCATCGAGCATTTTTGGCTTATCGGGCCGCCTATGCGGTGGCCGGACGGCAAGTCCGGAAGGTGAAACCTCTCACCCGAGCGGGAGATCGTCATATTCCGCGGGCCAGGCGTGCCCTGGCCCCGCGGACGTTGCGACAAGGAGATTCGGCCCTATGGGCCGCTCTGGAAGATTTGGGTCCGGTCTCCTCGGATCAAGTCAAGGAGCTGGGCTGCTTTCGGGGTCGAGGCTGTCCCCTTCGGCAAGGTTGAAATCGGATTCGTCATCGTCGTCGTCGAACAGGAAGAGATCCATCCCGATTTTGCCGAGGAGGGTGTCGCTGCCGGCTCCGCCAACGAGCGTGTCGTCGCCCTTGTCACCCTGGATCGTGTCGTCGCCAGCGCCACCATCGAGCACGTCGTTGTCGCCGCCGCCGAAGAGCAGATCGTCGCCGTCCCCGCCATTGACGATGTCCTCGCCGTTGTTACCCAGCACCGTGTCGTTGCCCCGGTCGCCGTTGACCGAGTCGTTGCCCGCGTCGCCCGCGATCTCGTCGTCATCTCCGCCGCCGAAGAGCGTATCGTCGCCGGTCGAGCCCGCCAGGTTGTCCTCGCCGTTGTTGCCCAGCAAGAAGTCGTTGCCAGCGTTGCCGACGAGCGAGTCATTGCCAGCGTTACCGACGAGCAGATCATCGCCGTCCCCGCCGGAGAGCATGTCATTGCCGTCGCCACCATCGATCGTGTCGTCACCCCTATTTCCCGCGAGTATGTCGTCGCCATCATTGCCGTCGATCACATCATCGCCGTTGCCTCCCTCGATCAGATCGTCGCCATCCCCACCGGTGAGCGTGTCGCGGCCGTTGCGACCTTGGATCGTATCATCCCCATCGCCACCGTCGATCATATCGGCATTCCCGCCGCCGCCGAGCACGTCATTGCCGGTGCCGCCAAGAATGAAGTCCTTGTCCCCGCCACCCGAGACCGTGTCGTCGCCCTTGTCACCCTGGATCGAGTCAGCGCCATCGCCACCATCGAGCACGTCGTTGTCGCCGCCGCCGAAGAGCAGATCGTCGCCGTCCCCGCCATTGACGATGTCCTCGCCGTTGTTACCCAGCACCGTGTCGTTGCCCCGGTCGCCGTTGACCGAGTCGTTGCCCGCGTCGCCCGCGATCTCGTCGTCATCTCCGCCGCCGAAGAGCGTATCGTCGCCGGTCGAGCCCGCCAGGTTGTCCTCGCCTCTGCCGCCCAACAGGAAGTCGTCGCCGGCCAAGCCACGGATCAGATCATTGCCGGCGTCGCCCGCAATCGTGTCGGCGTCGGAACCACCGGTCAGGGTATCGTCGCCGGCCCCACCAGCGATCGTCACCGGGACAGTGGATGCGGAGAAGTCGACCGTATCGTCGCCATCGAGGGCATTGACCTCGATGGCATTGGCACCTGAGACGTCGATGACGTTCCCGTTGACGGTCACGGTAGACGTGCCGTTAGCATCGGTGGCGAACGTGATCATGTCATCGCCATCGGTCCCTTCGATCATCATGACGGTCGAGAGGACGCGTCGGTGCTCGAGAGCGTCGGCCGCCGGGACGTAGCCGCATCGATGCCGGCTGGTACCGCAAGCGTTGCGTTCAGTAGCACGACGGATTTTGCGCATCATGGCGCGATCTCCTAGCTGAATGGGAGTAGATCGTTGGGAGCGACAAACCGGGCCCAGATGGCCGGCCGGTGTCCACAAGTCCGAACGGGGCGATTCATCCCGGAGATAGAGCACCAACGACGGCGCCTTGGGTCGCCCGTCCAGAAAAGCTGGTGAGGTCTGACCGCGACCCGGTCCCCGCGGGGAGTCACGGACCGATGATTCTCAGGAGGGTGGTGGGATGCGTTTCCAGGATCGTTGCCGGGGCCCGTCGTGGACAAGCCCACCCAGGGTATTCAAGAGAACATCCTCACCTGGGTCGACGTTATTTGATCCTACGTCGCCCTGGTCGTTCAAGTCAAAAGAAAAAGCCCGCGTCTATAGACCCTGTGTTGAGTCCTGATAACCATAACCATGAATCGCCATTTTATAGCAGCACTGCGGCCACAAGTCGCCATTTTACACCACCCCGGACGACTCCCCAGGATCGATCGGGAGGGGAATCACCGGACTCGGAGACGCGAAAGGTCCCGGAGGGATTAAAGGCCGACGCGCGCACCGTGTCGGGGGCTCGGAGCGTTCCGAACGCTAGATGGCTCAGCACAGGGCCAAGGCCCTGCGCCTGAGCCGCGTGGCGTCGCCGGAGACGTTGCTCTGCGGGCTCTTATGGTTGGGAGCGCCGCGATCGACGACGGCCGCGACGCGATGAATCGGACTAGGCCCCGGCGAGGCACTGGCAGTCGGACCTGACCCGCGATATCGTGCCGGGGAATCACGAGACGATCTCCTCGCACCATGTACACCTCTGGAGAGCTCCGCCATGCTGCTCGTCCACAGTGCCCGCATCGTCCCGTTTGGATTGATCCTCGGCCTGGTCATCCTACTCGACCCGACGTCGAACGCCCGTTCCATGGCCAGGAGGTCCCAGGATCCCGCGACCTCCTCTCAGCCCCCCTCACAACTCAACCGCGCCTTCGAAAACCCCGACGTCGACCGGTATCGCGACCGGTTCGAGAGCGAGTCGCGCGAGGTCTATCTGCTCCGAGAACAACTCGTCGAAGCCAGCGCGGTCCGACCCGGCCTCGACGTGGCCGACGTCGGTGCCGGCACCGGATTCTTCACCGTGATGTTCGCCCAACGCATCGGGGAAAAGGGGACCACCTACGCCGTTGACATCGCGCCGGCGTTCCTCGAATCGATCGACCAACGCGCCCAGGACGAAGACCTGACCAACATCCGGACCGTCCTCTGCGACCAGAGCTCGACCAAGCTGGAACCTGCGTCGGTCGATCTCGTCTTCATCTGCGACACCTATCACCACTTCGAGAATCCTGAGCAGAGCATGGCCTCGATCCATCGCGCCCTGCGACCCGGCGGCACGCTCGTCCTGGTCGAGTTCGACCGTCGCGAGGGGATCAGTTCGGATTTTATCATGAACCACGTCCGGGCCGATCGCGCGACCTTCACCGCCGAGATCGAGCAGGCCGGCTTCGAGACGATCCCGACCGAGGACGCGCCGAAGCTGATCGAGAACTTCTTCCAGCGGTTCCGCAAGATCGAACGCGACTGAACCTCCGCCCGAATCGTCCACCTACCCCCGCCTCGTCTTCCGAGAGTCTCAACGAGCCGATGACATCCACGGATCGTCCTCCGAATCCGGACCCATCGCCATCAGATCTGTCGACCGAGGCGTCCGCAACCGTCGACGGCGCCGACGTCGTTGGCCAGGCATTGCCGATCGGCTACGGTCCCTGGACGGCCACGTTCGTGGTCGTGGCCAGCATGGTCGGGACGGGCGTGCTGACCACCTCGGGCTTCTCGATCTACGCGGTCGGGAGCAACGCCTGGGTCTTGGGTCTCTGGGTGCTCGGTGGCCTGCTGGCGCTCTGCGGAGCGCTGGTGCTGGCCGAGCTGGCCACAATGTTCCCACGCTCCGGCGGCGATTACGTCTATCTCCGTGAGGCCTATGGACCGCTCCCGGCGTTCCTCTCGGGTTGGGTCTCGTTCCTGATCGGCTTCGGCGGGCCGATCGCCGTGGCCGGCTCGGCGGCGGCCTTTTATCTGCTCCGACCCCTGGGCTATCAGGAGGGAGATCTGGTCACGAACCTGGTCGCCTCAGCGGCGATCGTGGCCTTCGCGATCATCCACAGTGCCGGGGCGAATCGGACGATCCTCGCCCAATCGGCTTTCACGATCCTCAAGGTGGCGATCCTTGGCCTCCTGGCGACAATCGGAATCGCCGCATCGGGCGGCTCGGGCTGGGATCACCTGGACGATCTCCAGCCACTCGACGGCGACTTGGCCCTCAACATGGGCCTCTCCCTGGTCTTTATCAGCTACGCCTACACCGGCTGGAACGGAGTCGGCTATGTCGCCGGCGAGGTCCGCGATCCGCAACGGTCGCTGCCTCGGGCGATCCTGCTTGGCACGGGGTTCGTCACGCTGCTCTACTTGGCGCTGAACCTCATGTACATGCTGGCCCTGTCGGCCTCGGACATCGAGGCGATCGTCGACGAGGCGACCCCCGAGGACGCCGAAGGCCCCCGGGTCGACGCGGTCGCGCCGATCGCCGAGATCGCCGCGCGTCGGTTGCTCGGTCCGCGAGTCTCGGGAGTCCTCTCCGTGGCCATCGGCCTCTCGATGCTGGCCTCGCTCAGCGCGTTCGTCCTGACCGGTCCACGCGTCGCCTACGCGATGGCCCGACGCGGCCAGTTCCCGGCCATCGCCGCGCGGTTGCGACCGAAGTCCCAGACCCCCGCGGTGGCCACCGCGATGCAGGTCACATGGTCCTTGATCCTGCTCTGGTCCGGACGGTTCAATCAAATCCTAATCTTTTCCGGCGTCGGCCTGGCCCTCTTCACTATGCTCACCATCAGCAGCATCTATGTGCTCCGGATCCGTCGGCCCGATCTGACACGCCCGTTCCGAACGCCAGGCTATCCGCTGACCCCTGCGGTCTTCCTAATCCTGACCGGACTGCTGACCTCCGCCGCCTTCCTGCGCGAGCCAGAGCCATCGACCTATGCCCTGATCGGGATCCTCGTTGGGATCCCGATCTATTACTTCTCCGGGCTCGGTTCGAGCAACCGCCAGGCTGAGAAGGCCGACCCGCAGGACATCAGTGGTTCCTAAAGACCCATCAGCCGTGAAGTTCGAGAATCCGACATCGATCAAGACGTTTCGATCGGACTGCCGATCCGGATCCGGTTCCCGTCCGGATCCTTGAGGACGACTTCGCGCATCGTCCCCAGCCACTTGAGCTCGGCGCCCGGCGTGAGCAGGACCATGTTCGAGTCGTTCGGTGTCATTGGGTGGCTGGGGACTGCGGAGCAGACCCCGGGGACATCCCCGTGGAGTTTGCCTCCTGGGATGACCTTGGGTTGGACAGCCTGAGCCCATCGGAACCGGGGTCTGCTCCGCGTTGCGTCGCAGTCCCCAGCCACCCCAGCACGGCGAATAGCACTACCTAAACTGTGATGGGTTATGGGT
>CAZSSM010000039.1:0-66286 GCA_964609385.1 uncultured Planctomycetia bacterium | reverse complement strand
CGGAGGTCCCTGGTGCGGCGAAGCGGAGCCGCCGCCCCGGGGGACCGGAGTTCTCAGGCGGATTTTCGCCTCGAAATTCGACATTTTAGTGTACAAAATAATCGTATGCGCGGTCGGTATAATTGGTAACCTCCCACGCGTCGAACGGGGTTCGCGTTTGTGGGAAGGGGATGGTTCGGATGCCATTTCGGTTCTTCATTATCCCATCGCGGGACCAGGGTGAGGCGACCCGGGAGTTGAACCAGTTTGTCAACGGACATCGGGTCCTCGGTGTCGACCGCCGTTGGGTCGACGATGGTCCCAACTCGTACTGGTCGTTCTGCGTGGATTACCTCGAGGGAGCCGATCCCGTCTCGAAGAGGTCGGATCGGACCCGACGCAACGCGATCGACTACCGCGAGCAACTCACGCCCGAGCAGTTCGATCGGTATTCGCAGCTCCGCGACTTGCGCAAGGCGATCGCCGGGCGCGAGGGGATTCCGGTCTACAACATCCTCACCAATGAACAAATGGCTAATCTAGTTCGCGAGCGGGTCGCGACCAAGGCGGGCTTGAGGGCTGTCGATGGGATCGGTGAGGGGCGGATCGAGAGCTACGGTGAGGAACTCCTGGAGCTTCTGCAAACGTGGGCCGGAGATGGGGATCGCGCCGATGGTCAAGAGGGCGGGGGGACTCTACGGTCGGATCGCAGAGCGGGAGAACCTGCGCCTGGCCTTCTGGAAGGCGACGCGGGGCCGGAGAGTCAGGACGGCGGCGCGGACCTTCGCCCAGAATCTGGACAGGAACCTGGAACGGCTGGCCGACGAGCTTCGTGACGGCGACGTCCAGGTCGGCGACTACCATCAGTTCACGATCCACGACCCCAAAGAGCGGTTGATCACCGCTCCATGCTTCCGTGACCGCGTTCTGCACCACGCGATCATGAACGTCTGCGAACCAGTCTTGGAACGAACCTTGATCCACGACACCTATGCGTGTCGGCGCGGCAAGGGACGTATCGCTGCGCTCCGACGAGCCCAATGCTTCGCGAGTCGAGCGACATATCACCTGGTTTGCGACATCCGCAAGTACTTCGACAGCATCTCTCATCCGATCCTGCTCGAGGCGTTGCGTCGTCGGTTCAAAGAGCCTCGGCTGCTCGGGCTCTTCGCGAAGATCATCGGGGGCTATCGTGTCAGGCCCGGCTTCGGATTACCGATCGGTAGCTTGACCTCGCAACACTTCGCCAACCACTACCTTGCCGAGTTTGACCATCGGATGGTCCGCGAACCGGGCGTTCTCGGATATGTTCGGTACATGGATGACTTCGTGGTCTGGTCGGAGGACCGAGTCGTCCTCAACCGACTCCGCGAGTCGATCCGCGAGGATCTGGCGACAACACGCCGGCTCGAACTGAAACACGAGCCATCGCCGAACCGGTCCGCATTGGGGCTGGATTATTTGGGGTGTCGGATCTACAAAACCCATGCAACGCTGAGTCGCCGGAGTCGTGTGCGGTTCCAACGCCGCTTCCGACTCCTAGAGCGCCTCGCGTCGGAGGAGCAGATCACAGAGGCCAATCTGCAAACCCGAGCGACCGCGATGTTCGCCTTCGCACGAACCCCGGGACTCTCGACTTGGCGATGGCGGAGAAACGTGATAACGGGTTTCGCGGCGTGAGGCCCAGGCCTCGAACCGGGTGATCCGGGGCGGTAGCTGGAACAACGACCCCCAGAACTGCCGCGCGGCGTATCGGAACAACAACACGCCCGAGAACCGGAACAACAACCTCGGGTTTCGACCCGTCGCAGCTCAACCACCAGCGTCAGATCGACGGGGTGGTCGAACCGGCTTCACGCCAGCCCTGAGGTGCCTTCGTGCTCTTCAGGCGAATTGACCGACATGTGGGCCGACGTTAGTAGCCGTTGTGCGAACGCCTCGGCAACACTACAGTCCAGTAAGAAGTTCATGGCGATTATAAATTGACGAAACCATGCTGAATCAAGGAGGCCCCAAGGCTGGGTCGCGCACGGCGCCGAACGACGGGTGGCTGGGGACTGCGAGCGTTGCGAGCAGACCCCGGGATTGCTGTCACGAGTCGTCCTACCCTCCGGCAGAACGGTCGGCCGACTCACCCCGATCCGCCCCGGGGTCTGGCCCCCAAGCGGTCCAGTCCCCAGCCACCCTCGACGTTTGCCGACCGCAAACAGCATGGGATACGGGCCCTTCTTCTCGCTCAGCCGACTCAAAGGGTTGATGCCGTGCTGCCCTTACTTGATATCCTTTTCAATTTCATTTTATTGAAAAATAAAATACCAATGCCAATTTTTGAGGTGGGTTTGCGTCGTGCATTATCGAGATCGCGTTTCACGTCGTCGAACCGACAACGAGCCCACGCACGCTCATGAACTGACATTCTCCTGCTATCGCGGCTATCGGTTCCTCGAAGCCGAACGCACGCGCCGATGGCTGATTGAGGCGATCGAACGGGCGCGAACGGTCCATCGGTTCGCCGTCTGGGCCTATGTCATCATGCCCGAGCATGTCCATCTGATCCTTGGTCCGAGCCCACCGACCTGCTCGGTCTCGGCGATCCTCCGGTCGATCAAACAACCGGTCGGTCAACGCGCGATCGCTCATCTTCACGAGCACGCACCATCATGGCTTGAGAAGATCAGTCGGGTCCGCAACGGGCGCGTCGAGAGAATGTTCTGGCAGTCTGGCGGCGGCTACGATCGCCACATCATTGAGCCTCGGACCCTTTGGAGGATGATCACCTACGTTCACCGGAATCCGGTCCGACGGGGCCTGATCGAGCGTGAGGTCGACTGGCCCTGGTCAAGCGCCCGATGGTATGCCGAGGACGTGGACGAGCCCGAGCCGCCCTTGAGGCCCGACCCGATCCCATCAGATTGGCGGGAGCCCCTGCCCTGATCGGTCTGAAGTCGACCTCAAGTTTGGCTCGTGGGATGATGTCGGTTTCGTTGCTTTCGTATTGGTCGTCCGTCACCGGGTGGCTGGGGACTGCGAGCGTGGCGAGCAGACCCCGGGGACGTCTCGGATGAGTTGGCCTTTTGGGGTGAAATTCGGGTAGACATCCTCATGACACTTGCCCCGGGGTCTGCTCCGCGTTGCGTCGCAGTCCCCAGCCACCCGCTAGGTTGTTCAATTAGAAAAGTGAGATATTTTCTAAATGATTAATGGAACGGCGCGTTCAAGGTTCGTTGGGTCAAAGAAGCTCAAGGGCGGGTCGCGCACGGCGCCGAACACGGATCGGGTCTCGAGCAGGCCGCCGCGAAACGAGTCGCGGTATAATCCTGGAAGGAGGTCGAACCATGCCCTTACGCGATCACTTCCATCCTCCGCTGGATCGGGTCGTTTCTTGGGAAGAACTGCATGGCCAATGGCCAGCCGTGATCGTCCAGCAACTCCGAAAACAATTGCCGTCCGGCTACGTGGCGGGGCCGAGAGTCCATGCTGGGTCTCGCGTTGAGATTGATATCGCAACTGACGAAAAGGAGAACGTCCCGGTTGAGGGACTTTCTGACGGGAACGGCGGCGTCGCGACGATGTGGGCACCGCCGACGCCGAACGTCCAGGTCGAGACCGAATTACCCGACGATGACGAGTATGAAGTCTGGGTCTATGACGCCCAACGCGGCCGGAAACTGGTCGCGGCCATCGAAATCGTCCGTCCCGCGAACAAGGATCGGGCCGAGAAGCGCAACGCCTTCATCGGCAAATGCGCTGCCCTGCTCCGAAAGGGGGTCGCGGTCAGTCTCGTCGATCTGGTGACAAGTCGACACGCCAATCTCTACGTCAGACAACTTCTGAAAGCGGCCCATCGCGGCGAACGCCAGGCCGCCGCAGAGCCGTCCGTGGTACGATTGCATCAGGAGGAGTCGTCATGCTGATTCACGACTGGACCCGCGTCACCGCCGGAACCTGGCACGATTTCCATATCGCCTGGACTACAGAGCTTCGGAATGCACTCAACGATGGCCTGCTACCGCCCGACTACTACGCCCAGGCCGAGCAGATTGCCGGCCCGCTGGGCCCCGACGTGCTGACCCTGCAAGAGCCGGATGGTCCAAGTGACGATCGGCCCAGCACCGACTACGCCGAGGTCGAGGATGCCCTTGGAGGCGTCGCGGTCGCCGAGAGCCCGCCTCGAACGCGTGTGACGACGGCTGAAGCGGAGATGGACGACTACGTCCTGAAACGGCGGACGGTCGTGATCCGCCACGCCAGCGGCGACCGGATCGTGGCCTTGCTGGAGATCGTTTCGCCGGGCAACAAGTCGGCTTGGCACGCCATCCGATCGTTTACCGAGAAGGCGGTCGAGGCGTTGTATCGCGGCTACCACCTGCTCATCGTCGACTTGTTCCCACCCGGTCCCCGCGATCCCCAGGGGATTCATCCGGTCATCTGGAACCAGATCGTTGACGAGCGGTTCGAGTTGCCTCCGGACGAGCCGCTGACTCTGGTGGCGTACAACGCTGGTCCGCGTAAGGTGGGGTATATCGAGCCGACGTCGGTGGGACATGAGCTGATCGCCATGCCGTTGTTCTTGACACCCGCGATGTACGTCAACGTTCCTTTGGAGTCGACCTACCTGGCGGCGTACCGAGGTGTCCCGCGAAAGTGGCGTGCGGTGCTCGAAGCCTAACCCGGGCACCCCATGAACGACCACAATCGACTGGGGTGCTTGCTGGTGGGCTAATCAAACATTGCCCACCTCAAACGAATTGACCAATACATGAGTTGGCGTTCGTAACCACTGTGCGAGCACGTCGGCATCACAGGAATCCAGCAATCTATCGGTCGATATTTGATATCGAATAATAGGAATGCTTCGAGTCAAGGAGGCCCAAGGCCAGGTCACGCACGGCGCCGAACTTGGATCGGGGTTCGAGCAGGGCGGCGAGGAAGCGGGCGGTTTCGCGAGTGACGGGGACGATCCGGTGGCCTCGGAGGTCGTGGTGGCCGGTCTCGGCGGTGATTCCGATCGGGCGGATCGATCGACGAGGATGGCGGGTCCGGCGGACCTCAGCGATCCGGTATCGCGTTGCGTGGACCCGACGTCGATGCTCGATCGACCCCGTGATCCCGTGACGCCCGAGCAGTTCCACCAGCGCATCGAGCCCTGGTGCGATCGCATAGGCTCGGGGGATCGGCACAACGCGGTTCGGTCGAAGTGTGCTCAGATAAGGGCCGGACAACACCGCCTCAATAGCCTCCCCGGTCCGGGAGTCGGCGAAGGGCAACGGCGGCGGATCGTCGAACACATAGTGGCAGCCGAGGGCCACCTCCTTGGTTTGTCGGGGCTCGTCAACGATGGCGGCGAGTTCGTCGCGATGCGCGACCGCCCACCGCAGGGCGTGACCGATGGCGTGCCGGATCGCGCTGACGGTTCGGGTCTCAACGCCGATCCGATCGCGACGGCTCGGTTGTCGGCCTTCGATCAGTAGCGTTGGTACCCCGAAGCGGAGCGCGAGGCCGTTGCGGGCGTCGACCAGGTCGGGTGTGCTGTGGCGGATCCGTCCGGATCGACGGACCAGCGTGTAGCGATCGCAAAGAAACCCGTGCCCTCGGAGATGGCCGATGACAGCCGGCAACAGCGAGTCGGCGAGTAATTGAGGAATCCCCGGATCGATCGCGGGGTGGTTCGGATAGTCCAAGAACACGTCGTGACGATAGGCGAGCCCCTGACGGACCAAGTGTTTCCTACGAGCTGGGTAAGTATGAACATCGAAGATCAGGTGTGGCCTCCACGCGCGAACGTATTCGTGGATGGCGAGGACCTCGGGGCTGGACAGATGCTGGTGGTCGCGGTTGAGGTCGATCCCGTCGGCGTTCCTCCGTTGTCCCAGCGTGTGGGCGTCGGGATTGGCGTCGGGGATGACCGACAGATCGATCCCGTCGGGCAGCGAGATCGGCCCGTCTCGGAGGTCGGCGAGCCGTTCGACAGCGCGGGTGGTCAAGGGTTCGTCGCCGTGCTGGCCGGCGATGACGAGCACGCGACAGGTCGATCGTCCGACCGTCGCGCGCTCGACCAGAATGGGCTTCTCCCGCGCGGATCGGCCGATCGCGAGGCGACGTCGCCCCGCGATTTCCAGGGACGAGGCCGGCGCAGGCCCCGTCGAGACCCTGGCGTCACAGTCCCACGGTGGCTCGGGAATCGTTCCGCCCTCCCTGCTGGTCGACCAAGGTTTCTCCGTTGCGATCGGCCCATCCGCGTTGGCGGACCTCAATGGTGGGACCGTGGTCGAGGACACGACCGTCTTGGAGCACGACGACGTGGTCGGCGGCGGCAACGGTCGCCTCACGGTGCGCGGCGATTACGATGGTCGTCCCGTCCAGGTCGCGCCGGAGCCGGTCGAGGAACTCGGCCTCGGTCTCCGGATCGAGGGCGGAGGTCGGCTCGTCCATCAGGAGGATCCGTGGTCCGGTCAGCAGCGCGCGGGCGATAGCGAGCCGCTGCGCCTGACCGCCGGAAAGCGTCAGGCCGTCCGCGCCGAGGATACCGTCGAGTCCCGGCCCGGCCGATTCGAGCAGAGCCGTGGCACAGGCGGTCTGGCAGGCGCTTCGGATCTGGTCATCGTCGATCTCGGGTCGGCCGAGTGTGAGGTTCTCGCGGACCGTCCCCTCGAAGAGGACCACCCACTGCGGGACCCGCGCGACCTGCGAGCGGACCGATCGCAATGCGACGCGGTCCAAGGATTGGCCATCGATCAGGACGTGGCCCTGATCGGGATCGGTCAACCGTGCGATCAGTCCGAGCAGGGTGCTTTTTCCCGATCCGCTCGGCCCGACCATCGCTGTGATCTGTCCGGGAGGGATCTCCAACGCGTCGACCGAGAGGATCGTCGCGTCCTCGAGGCCGAGCACGCGGACGTTCTCTAGCCGGATCCGTCCGTGCTCGATCCGGAGCGGCTCGGCGTCCGGGTTCGCCGCGATCGTCGACGGCGTTGCCAGGAACCGACCGATCCGCTCCAGGCTGGCGACGCTCCGGCGATAGGTCTTGATCAGGTTAGTGAATTTCCGAAAGGGTAGATAGGCGAAGCGCGTTAACCCGGCGAAGACGATCAAAGTGCCGGGCGTCATCCGATCGTCGAGGACACGGAGGCCGCCCAACCACCAGACCAGGGCGAAGCCGAGGCCGGTCATGATCCAGACGCTCGAGCGGATCCCGGCGACGAGCCGGTTGGCGATCAGATCGTGCTGCTCGACCCGCTCGGCGGCGCCGGTCATCCGGGCGATCGCCGGCCCCTCGGCATCGACGCCTTGTAGCGTCTCAACGCCGTCGAGGTTCTCCTTAACCACGGTCGTCAGCTCGGCGTGGCGATCGAGGTTCTCCTGATTGACCCGTCGGAGTCGGCGCTGAAGGACCCAGGTGGCCGCCCAGTGCGGCGGAATCACCGACAGGGCGATCAAGGTCAGGACCGGGTCGATCGCCAGCATCATCGCCAACGGGTAGCCGATCCGGACCGCGTTGGTGATGCTCCGGATGAAGAGCTTTTCCAGGAACGACCGTCCGCGCCCGGTGTCGCGGAGCAGCCGGTCGAGCATGCCCCCCGAACCGGAACGGCGGTGGAGATCGAGAGACCAGCCGATCGCGTGAGCGAAGACGATCCGTCGGAGCGAGGTCACGAACCCCTTGCCCAGCAAGGCCCCGGTGACGGTGTAGGCGAAGGCGCTGAGGCCGTAGAGCACAGCGACCGCGACCAGGGCGATGACCGCGACTTGAAGGATCGATTCGGGTCCGACCGCTCCCCAGTGCTGTCCGTAGAGGGTGAGCCCCCGCCCCGAGAGCCCATCCACGATCGCGCCGGTGATGATTGGGATCTGCATCGGCATCAGTTCGAAGCTGCAGCGGGTGACGACCGCAACGACGAACAAGGGCGCGTGTCGACGGAGATACTCCAGGGCTAGACCCAGCGGTGTCGTTGATGACAGGGTCATGACGCGACCTCGAAGTGCGCGGCGACCACGCGGGCCAGACCCTCGCCGTCCTCCGACGACGAGGCGACTGGGACCTCGCTCCGCGCGTGGAACTCGCGGACGGCCAGGGGCGAGTTGGTAATCAAGCCCGAGACGGCTACGACCCGATGGCCGGTCCCTTCGAGATGCTCGATGCCGAAGAGGCCCGAGGCGGCGCAGGTGGCCGTCAACAGGACACCGTCGACGCGTCGGCGGAGTTGCTCGTCATGGATCAGCATCTGGGTTTCGCGCTGGAGGAGCCCATCGGCAATCTCCATGACGATGACATCGGGGCGGGCCACATCGACATCGGCCAATATGGCCGAAGCGAGGCCACGGAGCTCTTCCGCGGAGACCTTGTAGGTCGAAGGGTAGCCGTAGTCGCTGAAGTCGCGGACGGCGACCGCGCCGGTGGCCCGAAGCTCACCCAGGTCGTTCTGGCAGACGCTCCCAGTCAACTTGCAGGCGGCCACCCGGACTCCTCGACGCATCAACGCCTTGATCAATCGCGCCGCGCTGGTCGTCTTTCCGCTGTTCATCCGGGTGCCGACGACCAAGAGGACGTTGCTTGGTCCCTGGATCTCGGCGTCCTCGGACGGGCCGAGCAACCCTTTCAGGTTAATCCGCGAGCCGGGTTGACTGTCCGACTCCAGATAGCCGACCAGCGAGAGTCGGGTCGGCGTCTTGACCGACTGCGAGCGGGAGAGGACCGTCCCGATCATCCCGGCATCGGTGAGCATGTGCAGGTCCGACGATGTCTGGACCTCACCTTCATATCCGTCCGTCGCGTATCTGTTGCCGAAGAGGCCGATGAGATAGTCCCCGGCATAAAGCCGGAGCTTGCCGTGCCTCGAAGTCGTCACCCGCTGGTGATGGCCGACCGCGTCGATCCGGACCAACGCGACCTCACCGACGCGAGGTGGGCCGTCGGGTGCCATAAGGCTGAAGGGCGACTCGAGATCCAACGCCCGACAGGCCCAGCTCCACTTGACTCCGGGACCAGTCAACACCCCGCGCCTCGATGGCCCGGACGGGTCGTCCATGCTCGATTCGACCGTCTGGCCCATCTGGCCGATCACTTGCTCGATCATCACGAGTTCCTTGGGATGTTTGCTGAGAAGAGAATGGAGTAAATTGGATCGAGAAGAAACGAAAAACATAATCACTTTTTGCGGATTTGTTCGCAATGAGCAGGAGAAACTCAACGACGTGATGCGCCAACGATCGACGACGGAGATCGGCTCGGTGTGTTGCTGATTGAGGGTTCGACAGCAACCGGTTTGGGCTCAGCGGTCGTCTCTTGGGCTGAAGCCTCGGGGATCAGCACGCCGAACCGCTGCGCCAGGTGTTCGATCGCGAAGAACGATGCGAACGCCACGCCCCAAAGTTGGTAGCGGAACGTAATCGCCATCAGGAAGTAGATACCCCAATGCATCCCATAGCACGCGATAGCCCAGACTTTTGAGGATGTTCGATGAATCAAGAACAACGGGGCACCGATCTCTAGGATTAGCGTGACCACGCCGAGCATCGTGAAGAGCCAGACCTGATCGTAGAGCGGGCCGATCATCGGCGAGGCGTTGGCACCTAGCAGCTCTTTACGGACACCGTCCACGGCGATCTGGTCCCGCATCGACGAGCCGCCGGCCCAGGCCCAGCCCAGTGGACCGCACACCTTGGCGATCCCCGAGAGGAAGTAGACCGCGACCGTCGTCGCACAGATCAAACGGATCGGCCAGCCGTACCGCCAGTTGGGTCGGGACGGATCGGGGATCGAAGCACGATTCAGATCGGCGATCGCTTGCGATCCGAGCCCCCTCCGGGCCCGCCAGGCCGCGTCGATCGAGAGTACGTCGGCCGATCGCGAGACGCCCAAGATCACGGTGTGGAAGACTAGCAGGTTGTCGGTGTGGTAGATCATCGACCACGAATTGCGATAGCAGAGCGTCGCCATCAGCAGGGTCGCGAACAACGGCCCAGTCACCCGATGGCCGCAGCCCAGGACGAAGGCGACGTTGGTTGCCAAGGTGGCGATCAGCAATCCTTGGAAGGCGACGATCGGCCACGGAGCATCCCCGAATAGCCGGGCCAACCCGACTGGATCGTAGAGCTGCGGGTCCGTCCCCGCGATCCCCAGGTACATCGAGTAGCGATTACCCACATAATAGAGGGCGAAACACCCGACGAGGATCCGGAGCAGGGCGAGCCTCGATCCCGGAGCCGGCATGAACCACGCGTCTTCAAGCTTGCGCAGGACGGTCATGATCTCGCATCCTCCTTCTGGGGAGCGTCTTCTCTTGGATGGTTCGCCTGCGCTTCACGGGGGATCGCCATTGTGGCTTCGATGGTGAGTTCGATCGGTTCACGGCGCCCGTGGAAGAAGTCGCCGAGCCGATAGCGGCCGGTGATGACCTGACAGGTGACCAGGTCTCGATCCTTATCGCGGTCTCGCTCGGCAATCCGCTCGGCGACGTCGAGGCAGAGTGACTCGGCGCGGCCTTCACGGACGGTGCGGCGGATCTGACGGCGGATCTGGTTCATCCCGCCGGTCCCAACCAACTTGTACGACAGCGGACGGGAGCGGCCGTCGGCGGTCCAGCCGACCAGCGAGGTGACCGTGGTCTCTCCGTTTCGGTTTTTCGCAAACATCGGGTAATACGACAGAGGGAAGTCGTCGTCTGGGTCCGACTTCCCGTTCTCGACGATCGGGCCGAGCACAACGATCAGCAAACCAGCGCTGAAGAGCCAGGCAAACCATCGAGGTTCGCGCGCCCCGCCCACGTTGTTGCCTTCAGTAATCTCCGTCCGACCTATCTCTACTAAGGACATGTATTCATTCCTTATCCTGCGTGTTCGACTCGACGATCCCCAACGGATCGCCGCTCAACTGGATAAGGACGAAATCGTACGACCATCCGCCAAAAGATCGAGGAATCGCGTATCCCGTGATTATACCAAAACAAGCCTGCATGCGCTTAGTTGCAAGCAGGCTTGTGATTTACGTTGAAATGTATAAAGGTGCTATCTGCAAAAACCCGATACTGGCGAGCGAACCGTTCGGCCCGCTCAGCCGAGGAGCTGCTCCCAAGAAAAGGGGAGGTTTTCGGGTGGATCGGCCGGTGCGGGGGCATCGGACGGATCACGAGGGGCCATTCCGAGCGGATCGTCCAGCGCCAGTCCTTGGACCCGATAGCTGATCGGACCGACTGGTTCGGGTGTCTCCGGGGAGATCCGGAACGTGACGGTGTAGCTGCCGGCCAACAGATAGGGCGTCACGCTCTGAATCGATCCACTGGTCACGTCGACCTGGAGGATGAGTTCGCCAGGGCCGTCATCGCTATCATCATCGTCGTCGTCATCTCCGTCGAGGCTGCGGATCTCCATCCGGATGGCGCCGTCGGACCCGAGTTGGGATTCGGCATCGAGGATGAGATGGGTCAGGCTGTCGCGATGGACTTCGAGGCTGTACTGATGGACGATGTTGGGGTCCTCGAGGGCGGTGTCGGCGAAGGTGATCGGTGAGTCAGTTTCTTCGGTGTAGAGTACTGTTAAGGCATAGTCGAACTCGTCGGACGGGCCGGTCAGGGCCGATTGCCGGACGGTGACGAAGTAGTCGACCTCGACGGATCGCGTGGGCACCTGGACCGTCACCATGCCCTGAGCGCTGGCGATGACATCGACATCAACGGCGGTCCCATCGCCTTCGAGAATAAGGAGATCGGGCACGCTGGATTCATCAATCGACCCGATGGATATCTGGAGCGATCCGCCGTTGGCGGGGGCGGTGATCGCATACACATCGACGTCGGAGACCATCTCGAGTTGGCCGAAGACCTCGGCATAACGGGCCATGGGTCCCAAGGGTGTCAGTGGGAGCGTGGAGGCCTCGGTGATCCGCTCGTTCGTCCCGTCGTCGAGGATCGGCGTCATGTCTTGAGGCTCGGCTGGGGGGGTGTCGGGTCCGATCTCGAGGCGGTAGCTGCCGATTCGGAAGACCTCATCGACGAGCGGAGCGCCGGTGACCTCGACGACGTAAGATTGTCCCGGGACCGGCTCATCGAGGATGACCTCGAGGTCTCCGTCGAGCGGTCCCTGGGTGGCGACCGTGGCGATCGGGCTGCCTTGCGCGTCGAAGAGGTTTAGTTGGGGAGCGGCGAGGCTGATCCCCTCGGTTCGGACTCGAATGACTAATTTGTCATCGGTCATTGCTTGGAAGCGAAACATGTCGCGATCTTGGGCGGTGGTCAGGTCGGCGTCGATGACCAGCGTCTCGGCGTCGGGGCTTGTTGGAAGATCCAGGGGTGTGGCCGTCTCGAGGGTTTGGTTGCCCTGAGGGCCCTCCAGCAGGTCTGGTGTCCGAGTCCCGTAGAGTTGCTGGATTGCCTGGATGTCGTCGGTGGAGGGACCGGTGATAGGCCCGATGTAGCCGTTGTAGAGCGCCGAGTCGGGGGACTCGTTGGGGGGGAGTCCCAGAACGTGTCCGGCCTCGTGGAGGAGGATCGAGTAGAGGTCGTAGGCGTCGGTGGCTCCAGCGATGGTCAGGTCGGGCTCGAGATTAACGATGACGTCGCCGCTCCAAGTCCCGGCGGTGGTCGGCTGGAAGGGGACGGCGGTGGCGAGGACATCGCCAGACAGATCGATGCCGCCGATCCGGATGTCGCCGAACCGCGAATCGCCCTGGACGCGTCCGCTGATCCCGAAGGCCAGGCCATTGTCGTCGACTAAGCCGAAGTCGAGTTCGGTGTGGACGGCCCAGGACTGGAAGGCGCGGAGGATTTCAGTGGCCCAGTTGATCTCGACCGGCAGTGGGTTGTTTGGATCGCTTGCTGCATCATCGAGTTCATCGATTAGATCGCTCTTATCCAGATCGATAGGGGTATTGTCGGGAGCGAAGCTGATGGTCAAGGGTTGGCCGTCGGTCACCGGCCAGGGGATCCCGAACTGCACGGGTAGACGGCGATCTTCCAACGACTCCAGGATCGCAGGGAGTCGTCGTTGGTATATTGTTCTCATGATTGTGATCCTTGATGCTTTCGCAAATCATTAAAAGGGGAATTTGACGGATCAATGGGATTCGGTCGGGGCGTTGGGGTGCGTACCCGACCCGGACGGAGCGGCGTCGGGAACGGCGACCGCCCGCGGGAACTGAGGGTCATCACGGATCGGATCGAGATCGCGGTCGTCGTCGATCTGGTCGGTTGGGTAGCCCTGGGCTAGGGCGGCTTGAAGCAGTTCCAAGGCGCGTCGGCGATCCTCGGGCACGATGGTCGAGGTCAACGCGTAGATTCCGGCGACTTGGTAGAGGGTTTCGGGCCGGACGTCGCGTCGGAGCGCCTCCTCGGCGTCGCGGTGGGCCTCGCGACGATGACCCAGCCGCGCCTTGAAGACCCCGCGGACGCGGAGCGCGGCGAGGTCCTCGGGCGTCACTTCCAGGAGCCGGTCGAGCATGTCGATAGCTTGCGGCAGTCGCCCGAGCTGCTCGAGGATGTAGGCTTTGTTATGCAACGCCTCGGGCGAGCGCGAATCGAGCATGAGGGCCTGCTCGATGTCGGCCAGGGCCTGGTCCAAGTCGCCTTCGAGCCGTTGCCAGGCCAGGCCGCGGGCGACCCAACTGAGCACGTCTCCGGGCTCGCGACGGAGCCCTTCGTGACGGTCGCGGGTGGCGCCTTGGCGATCGCCCAGTTGGTCGCGAGCCTTGGCCCTCATGAAGTAGATCCGGGTCTGGCCGGTGGCGCGTTCCAGGGCCAGCGTGTAGTCGGCGATGGCTCCGGCCGCATCGCCCAGGCCGCGACGGGCCAGGGCTCGGTTGATGTAGGCGTCGGCCAGGTCGGGATTGAGGTCGATGGCCAAGTCGAAGTCGGTCCGTGCTGGACCATAGTCGCCCTGTCTCAGCCGGATCAGCCCGCGCTCCAGGTAGAAGTGATGGAACCGGGGCCACGACGCGATCCCGTTGCTGTAGCAGGCCGCCGCCTCGTCGGGCCGGCCCATCGCCTCATGACAGAGCCCCAACTGGAGCCAGATCAAGGGGCGTTCCGGGGACTGCCCAACAACCTTCAGGAGCAGAGGGAGAGCCACTTCGTATCGACGCTGGGCCATGTACTGGGCGGCCAGCAGGTAGTAGTCCCCGAGCGTCCTTGGGGCGATTGGCACGTCGCGGAATCGGGCGGTGCGCGCCCCAGATCGTCGGTCCTTGAGATAGGCGCTCAGTTCCCGGAGCGCGTGGGGCTGCTGGTCAGGCTGGTAGAACGCGACGGCCCGATCGAGCAAGCTCTGGGCGCGTTCCAAGTGGGTCTGCCCTGGTGGTTCCGATTCCGGCTCCGAGTCCGATTCCCGGTCGTCGGCGAGGGCCTCGCCCAGTGCGGTCAGGGTGAGCAGTTCCCCGATCCTCTCGCCGAGCCGGTCCCGCTTCTCGGCGTTGAGCCTGGCGTCGAGGTCGGCCATCGTCGACGGCCCGTCGGGTTGCTCCGGCCCCCCGTAGGCACCGATCGCCTCATGGCCGAGGTTCAGAGCACGGTCCAGTTGGTTGCGATCGTAGGTGGACACGATCAGGAGTGCCCGGGCCTGCTCGGCTTCCTCCAGGAACCGATTCATCTGGGTGACCGCGTCGAATCGCTCCAGCCGAGCCCGATCGACCTTGAGGCTCAAGACCGTTCCGAGGATCGCCAGGCCGGAGAGCATCAGGATCGCCAAGGCCAAGGCCAGCCGAGGATGCCGACGTCGCCATTTGCCCAGCCGCTCGGCGGTCGAGGGATCGGGTGCATGCTTAAGATGCCGATGCGTGAGCTGACGTTGGAGGTCGTCGCCGAGTTGATCGGCTGAGCGATATCTCTGTTGGGGGTCGGGCTCCAGGCAGCGTTGGAGGATCGAGGCGACGGCGTGCGGGACACGCTTCGAGACGCTGTGTGCCGAGGGCGGCGGGGCCTGGCGATCGGCGATCATCTGGGGCAGGAGCTGATCGAGCGGCCCGTGGCGGATCGGAAACGGATGCCGGCCGGTCACCCATTCGTAGAGGATCACGCCCAGGGCGTAGAGATCGTCGGCCGGCTCGGCGGGCAGGCGCGCCCCCAGGAACGAGCCGAGCTGCTGGGGCGACATATAGGGCAAGGTACCGCCGACCACCGCGTCGGTGGCCGACAGGGCCTCGTTGAGGTCGGCGGCCAGGTCGAAGTCCAGCAAGAGCGGGTCCAGCGGCTCGTCGAGCAGGATATTGGCCGGCTTGAGGTCGCGATGCAGGATCCCCCTCGCGTGAGCGTGCGCCAGCCCTTCGGTCAGCGAACTCGCCACTCTCAGGACCGCCTCCATGGCCGACGCCCCGGGTGTGACCGATGCGTTGGTCTTGGACGCGGTCGATGATGTGTGGCTTTCGCCTTTGTCCGATCGATCGATCGGTCGGATTGCAGGACTTGGCTCGGTCGGGACATGGAGCCTAGGCGCGATACCACAATCAAGGGTGTCCTCGATCAGTCCCGATTCCGAACCCGCTTGTCCATTGGATGTCTCGACGTTCTCGAGCTGGAATGTCAGGGCGCCGACTGTGGAGATCGAGGCGTGCTGGATTTCCTGAACCAGGGCGAGCAGATCGCGCGCAGTACGCGGCCTTTCTTGGTGTTGTCGGAGGCGGTTCAGGAGGTCGGCCAGGGTCGTCCGCCCGCGATACGGCATGCAGATGGCGTGCAGCGCACCGAGTCGATGGACCGAGTGGATCGGGACGATGGCCGGGTGTTGCAAGCGGGCCAGGGCCTGCGGTTCGATCGTCCGGCGCCGGGTCAACTTCAGCACGACGGGCCGGTTGGCCAGGTCGCCCTGACGCGCCAAATAGACGCGACCGGAAGCGCCCCGGCCCAGCTCCTCGATCAAGGTGAACTCCAGGAACCGGTCACCAACCGACGGCCACGAAGCGTCGGTGGGTTCAGAGGGATCCGCAGGCAACCGATCGGAGGGCTCAGTCCGACCGTTCCGGGGAGAGTTCACCGAATATGTGGATGGAACGACGGTCCAGTTGTTCTTCTCTTCGGTGTCCTCGGCCCGGATTTGTCGCAACGCATTGGACAAGGGGTTGGACGGGGATGAGGATGAGGTTCCGACTTGGCGTCGGAGCCGTGATTCCTCGAAGGCGAGTTGGTCGCGACACTCGGGGTCTTCCAGCAATTCGGGGAAGTCCCGGAAGTACTCACGGAGCGTCTTGGGTCGTCCTTGTCGCTGGCTGAGCTCGAGTTCGACACGGATCAACTCGCAGAGCACGTGACGGTAGTCGGGATCGGACTCGGGCACGAGATGGGCGCGGAGGTCGGCCCGCTCGCGACGTGCCCAGGCGGCCTCGAACTCCGAGACAGCCTGCTCGATCTTGTAGTTTCGCTGGTCCAGCAGCTCAGGCGACATGGATCACGAATCCTCCGGGATCGACAACAAACTCCTCAACCGCCTCCGCGCGTCCTGAAGCAATCGCTCCACCGACCGCTTGGAGCGCTGCATCCGATCGGCGATCTCGGCGACTTCGTAACCTTCGATCCGCAACCCGATGACCGCACGATGCGCCTCGGGCATCAGCTCCATCGCGTCGCGGATCAGCAGGCTCACGTCGGACTCGACATCCACCGAACCGGTCCTAGCCCGTACGAACGTCTCGAACCCCTCGACCTGAACGGTCTTGCGGACGTCGCGTTTGGCTGCCCGGTGGTAGCTGCCCTTCTCTCGGACCTTGTTCATCGCGATGACTAGCAAGAGCCCCCAGAGCTCGAACCCTTCGGGCACTTGGTAGTCGTTCTCAACGACGCGGCGGAAGAACGTCCGGAAGACCGACTGCACGATCTCCTCCGGGTCGACCCGACGGGCCAGCTCCGCTGAGGAGCAGGTCCGCGCCAGGCTCAGCAGCCGACGGCAGTACCGAGCGTGCAACTGGCTGGCCGCGTCCTCGTTCCCGTCGCGATAGGCCTGGACCAGATGGGTGTCTGAGGTGGTCGAGACTGGTGCGATGGGCAATTCGCCTGATCCGGAGGACATGACCATGGAAACACTCCGCCGTAGAGAGAAGGGAGATGAGGTCCGACAAACCGCCAACGGATTTCGAAACCCCCAAGCGACCACTGCGCCGGTGCGGGTTGTCGGTTGGCCACAGGATCCTGGACCTGGACCCTGATCGCCGGAGGCATACCCCCGATCTGTTGTCGAGCACGCATTCATGTTCGAATGGAGTAGCCACACCAAGAGGCCAGCGATTCTGTGATTTGTCGAATCTGAAAACCGATCCGGTGGGCTGTCGATAGCCTATACGGGCGGGAAGCGAATTCGGTACACTCCGGTTCGGAATGATTTCCCGGCGAGTCGATCCCAGAGTCGACCTAGAACCTTCTGAGTCCATAGTAAGCGAAAAACAAGCGAAAGATTGCGTGGAACGGAATTGATTCGATGAAGTCAAAATTACGCTTTGTGTTAACTGAAAAAATAGATTTGATTCGTATAAATTTTTGTGATTTTAGAGTAGCATCTGAGGTCTGTGGATTATTCCATTGTCGGTCGGGGGTACGAGTCGAAAGGTCGCCCTTTTTCGATGGGTTTCCGACTCGCTGGCCGATAGGATCCTTGCTATGGAAAGCTGGATCGATCTCTTTCCTCGATTCCCAAGACGGACATGATTCGGAGAGTGGCTCAATGCGTGATGCGCCGCCCTCGGTGGAGACACCGAGTCCGAATGCTAAGATGATTTTTCGTGATATTAAATATTTCGAGTTTTAATTCACTGATGTGTGATTAATGCAATAAAATTTTAAGGTCTCCTTGTTACCAGGGCCTGTCTTTCAAGCGTGTCCGTGAGGAGTCCCCCAATCCTCGGCTTTCCTCGAGAATAGACCGAGTTGGGGGGAAAGCCAACAATTTCCGCTCAAGGCCCAGAAGCCAATCAATTATTCTTCTGGGATCGGCTTGTCCCGGTCGTTGCCCACCAGGACGAGGGTGTCTCGGTGTTGCCGCCGCCAGTCGCCCCAAGAAAGGCGATTCATCTCGATGTGTTTGGGTAAACGTGTGCCGATGTGCTCGCCATTGACGCACGTCAAGGATTCGCCATCGGGGTCCGAAAGCCAAAGCCCCTTGGTCTTCCGGTCGTAGAGCAGCGGCACCTTCTCGTCGGTCGCATAGCCACTGGTGCCCAGAGTGATCGGTTGCCCGTCGATTTCACGGCGGTAGACGTGGACCGTGTCGGGCCCTCGGGCAAAGACGATCGCGATCGGGATATCGCCGTCGAAGTCGTTGACCACTTCGACCTTCTTCAGGGCCCCGAGCGGGTAGGCGCGTGGCCCGGCTTCGAGCTGGACGCCGGCCACCTCGTTCTGGTTGCCGATGTTAGAGGCCACGTCACCATCGGGCTCTTGAAGGATCGGGTAATCGATTCCCGGAATCGAGTCGCGGCCGAATCCGCCTTGGAGGACTAGCGGATCGAACTGGGCTTCGGTCACGTCGTAGAATTCCGGGGTCTCCCCGTCACCGATCGAGGCCCAGAGCAGTTTCTTCTCGCCCTCCTCGAAGTGGAACTGGGGCGGTCGAGAGTTATATTCCTTGCGGTAGTTCAGGCCGATGTAGCCGACCGGAGCGGAAGAGTCAACGGCCTGCTGTTCCGCCTGATACTCTTGCATCTGACTCCACAGCTCGTCGCCGACAAACAGCCAGAACAGCAGCAGGCTGATGGCCACCCCGCCCCCGGTGATCAGCACACGGAACAGGAGAGGCAATTTCTTCGATTGGGTCTCCGGCTCCGGGGACGAGGAGGGAGTCGCGCTCGGCTTCGCGTTGGGATCCTGAGGTGCTTGGCTCATTCAGAAAGCCCTTGGGTCGTAGGATCGGTTCGCTCGTTGGGATCGGAGAACGGGCGGGCCTGGATGTCGGGGACGCCTTGGTGGATCGTCAAATGGGAATTGATGGGAGGGGTGTCGAATCGGTCGAGTGAGCCGTTGGGCCAGCGGACCCGGATCATGTCGATGGTCGTGGCCTCCCCGAGTCCGAAGTGAAGGACTGCGTCGGGGGCGGCCATGATGCTTCCTCCGCGGCGGACTTGGGCGACGAGTGTTCGGCCCTGGGCCTCGACCTCGACCCGGCTGCCGATCGCCTCGGTGTTTGGAGGCTGCCCGACCAGGCGGACCGACACGGAGGTCCCCGAGGGGTTCCCCTCGTTGATGAGCACGCGCAGGGGACCATCGATCGTCGTCATGACCAGGTCGATGTCGCCGTCGCCATCAAGGTCTCCGGAGGTAACGGATCGGCCGGATCGGCACGAGTCGAGTGCGGGGCCCCAGGATGTGGTCATCTCCACGAACGAGCCTCGGCCGGCGTTGCGGATGAGGATCGGGGCTTGGTCATACCGAGCGTCGGGCACTTCGGGATAGACGTGGCCGTTGGCCTGGAAGAGGTCCGTCCGTCCGTCCGAGTCGAAGTCGGCGAGGATCAGCCCCCAACCGACGAACATGGCCGTCAAGCTCCAGAGAGAGTGGATTTCGGACACGTCATGATACGATTGCTCTCCAAGGTTCGCGTAGACTCGGCTCCCCTCCTGTCGGAAGTTGCTGATGGCCAGGTCGAGCCGGAGGTCATCGTTCAGGTCGGCCGCATCGACGGCCATGCTCCCCTCGGCGACCCCATAGAAGTTGAACGCGACCCCGGCCTCCAGGCCGATCTCCTCGAACCGCCCGCCGCCGAGCCCCCGAAACAGTTCGTTGGGCTGCGTATCGTTGGTCACATAGAGGTCCAGGTGCCCGTCGTCGTCCAGGTCTACCAGCAGGCAGGACATCCCCTTGTTCCCAGGTCGGCCGAGCCCGGCCGCTTCGGTGACGTCCTCGAAAGTGCCGTCGCCCCGGTTCCGCCAGAGCCGGTCGGGCTGACCGAGCAACGTGGCCGGCCCCTGGAAGACCGGGTAGCCCGGCAGGTAGTCGTTTAAGGGAGGGGGATTGAGCGGATCCACTTCCAGGTAGTTCGTCACATAGAGATCGGCCCAGCCATCGCCGTCCACGTCTCCCCAAGTGGCCGAGACGCCCCAGGCCGGGTCGTCGATGCCGGCCTCTTCGGTGACGTCGAGGAAGGTGCCGTCTCCCTGGTTCTGCCAAAGGGTGTCGGGGCCATGTTGGGCGACGAACAGGTCGGGATCACCGTCACCGTCGTAGTCGGCAACCGCCGTCCCTTGGGCCCATCCGGTGTGCTTGAGGCCGGAGTCCTCGGTGACATCGACCCAGCAGTGGGGACCGTCGTTGCGGAACAGCCAAGGGCCCCCGGCGCAGACTACCTTGCCGTTATGGACCTGACTGCCGGCGGCGACGAACAAGTCGAGATCGTTATCCACGTCGAAATCCAGCACCGCCACGCCGATCCCGAGCGAGTCGAGCACACAGTGTTTCTCAGGGCTGCCGCAACGGGTCACCACGTCGAGCCCAAACTCCGGGGCGCGATCGACAAACCAGGGTCCGACCTCTGGCTTGGCCCTCGGGACCGTCTCCGACACCTCGGCCGTCGGGGCTTCCGGCTCGCCCCGGCAACCGATCGCCAGCCAGACAACTGTGGTCAGCAGCATGTTCAGGAGCCAATAGGTACCTCGGGCTGGTTCGATCGAGAGCCTGTCGAGCAGGTTCATTTCTCGGCGTCCTCCGGAGATTCGGCTCGATGCCTGCCATAGAGGCCCCCAGCCTCCAAGCGGTCGGAGTGCGGAATCACCCTTCGCCCATGTACTCTTTGGTCGCCTCTTTCTCGGCTGCCTCGAAATCGATCCCCTCGGTCTCGACTGGCGGGGGCTCTTGCTCGCCGCAACCGAAAAGGACCGGGGCGGCACCCATCATGACCAGCAGGAGCAGGCCCAACACATTTCGTCGGATGTCGTTCATGTCGGAATGGATTCCTCGTGAAAGTCGGACTCGAACCACAAAATGGGTCCCGCCCTCGGCTTAAGCAAAGAGGACCGAAGGCGGGGGCGTCGATGTCGTCGGGAGCCGTTCAGCTCTAAGACGGACCGGCTCCGGGTGATGAGTATCAACCGATCATCAATCAATAGGCGTCGGAGCTGATGACTTCGCCACCCTTGCGCGTGCTCAGCGCCAGCCAGGTATCCAGAGCGATCGATTCCTGGAAGAACTTCACGCTGCCGTCAGCCATCACGGCGTTCGTGCCGCCGGGGTGGTACGACGAAGCCGGCTTCATGATATGCCACCATCGTTCGTTCGGGTTCAGCGGGACGCAGCAGGTCTGGTTCGGTGTCCGAATCGTGTTGAACCAGTTCCGCCAGATGCTGCCTTCGACCCAAGCGTACCCCTTATAGCGCCAGTCGCCACCCCAGGGGATCTCGCCGTTGACCCAGTCGACCTGGTTGCACGCGGCCACGGCCTCTGGCACCGTCGACTCCTCGGTGGCCCCTGGAGTCCGGTAGCAGTCCGAGACCCGAGTCCGTTCCGGTCCCCGGACGAGCGGACCGTTGGCCACCTCAGCGCACAGCAACGTGTTGCTGGTTCCGTCCTTGATCGATCCGAAGGTCATCGGGGTCAGAGGGTTGTTCGGGAGCCCGGAGATTTCCAGCTCGTCGCTGTTCCGAGGGCCGATCGATCGGCCGAAGAGGCCGTCCCAGGAGATGGTCCGAGGATACCAAGTCCCTGAGTTCCAGGCGTAGTTGGAAGCCCAGAACTGATATAAGTCGCTGGCGAAATCGTTGTAAACTTCCGACGGGCACACGTAGGCGTCGATCCGCGTTCGGCCGACGGTCAGGGTCGCCGGCTGGGTCCAGATCCATCGCTGTCCGAGGTTGAAGTTGAACGAATCGTAGATCGCGGTCTGTTCCAGGAACGGCAGGATCCCGACCTGCGGGGACAGTCCGCCCGGCATCTCACCCAGGGGGAACGCGCCCCAGGTGTCGGCGTAGTTGTGGACGGCCAGGCCGATCTGCTTGAGGTTGTTCTGGCACTGGGTGCGGCGGGCCGCTTCGCGGGCCGACTGAACGGCCGGCAGCAGCAGCGAGATGAGCACGGCGATGATGGCGATCACCACCAGAAGCTCGATCAGGGTGAAGCCTCGGCGATCTCGGTGAGTCACGGTCTCGCTCCTTGAAGTTCGGAAACGATGTATGGGCGGAGAGCCGTTCCAGAGCGACCAGCGCTCATGGAATGACGCATGCAGGAAGTGCTGATTAACTCGTCATCCGGTGAAGTGAGGCGACTGACCGTTTGGGTGGCTCAATAACCCTGGCGTCTAGGAGAGTGAGAGGAGACGCCGTGGATCATGGGATTAGAAACTACCACCCAAACAGCAGAGTAGTTAAACAGATCTCGACAGGATCGCAAACACTCTAGTTGTATTTTTTTTGAAATGAACTTTCAAAATGTGTATATGTTAATATTTGTATAATATCACTTAGCGATTTAGTGCCTCTGATGCGACAGTTGTCGTTGAACCTAGATCACAGGATTTTCAGCTAGCTCCAAATCCTTCGCTTTCAGGAAAAAATCCAGCCGCCGACAATTGTCGTAGGAATCTTGTTCGCAGTTTTGCAATTGTAGGATTGGGGCTGCGATGGTATTGAGTCTGCACGATATCTTGCTGCTCTATGAGACGATTGGAGTTATGGTCTCCAGAAAATCTCGGTGGTTCTGCTGGGCAACTACAAGCTTTATTCCTGGTTTGTTCTTGTGAAGGTTGCGAATGTTGTGTCGAAGAAGGGCAGCCTCCATGCAAGCTGGATTGAATAGAGTCTGCCCAGAATGAACAACGAGCGAATTCGTATGCTGACAAAGGTCTAGGAAAGCCAGCCAATAATGTATTTTTCGGTGGAGCCCGAACTCGCTGCCCGATAGAATTCTTGCTATCGTAAGCAAAGTTGGCTTCTCCACTCGATTCCTAGGACGGACGTGATTCGGAGAATGGCCCGATGCGTGATGCGTCGCCCGCGACGGAGACATCGAGTCCGGATGCGGCTGCCAAGGTCATCCTCCGTGAGTGCGAGGAGTTGCGCGGTGCGCTGGGGCGGGTACGCCTCGTTCAGTTCCTGATCGCGCTTGGCCTGGTCGGACTCGTGATCTATCTCGGCCTGGCGTTGTCCCATCAGGTGAATCGCGTCCGCAGTGAGATCTACTTAAGCGAGCTTCGCGGACGTGCTCAGGAGCGACTTGCGGATCGCTCAGACGCGTACCTGAACGAGATCGAGGCATTGGTCGGCGTGACCTCGCCCGCATTGACCGAGGCGTTCTACGACCAGGCCAAGGCTGATCTACCACGGTATATGGCGGCGATCGGTGATCAACGTGAGGCGCTGATCGAGTCGCTGAGGATCGAGTTGGCCGAGACGTTCCGCCAGTCCAATGAGGTGCTCCGCGAGCGGTATCGGCAAATCCTCGAGGAGCAGTTCCCCGACGTGACTCTGGAGTCGCGGGGACGGCTCTTGGACAACCTCGAGACGGCGATGAATCGCCTGGCCGAACGCTATTATTTGGAGGCGATGGAGGCCGAAATCCATGGTCTGTACGACCATTGGGATGCCTTTCCAGCCGATTTCATCATCGTTGACAGGAAAATCTCTTTAGGAAATCAATTGGTTGCTGAATTGCTTGATCTGCTCCAGATCAAATTGACCGAGCAGCAGCGGATAGGGACGGAGTCGTCCGAGGCACCCGGGCTGCCCACGACCTCTTCGGACGCCGATACGCCCGAACTGAATTCGCCTGCTGAGGATGTCACCTCCTCGCCGGAATCGACGGGCGCCGAGCCCGGGGCGGGGATACCCCAGTAAATGTCGAGCCTCCAAGGGAGCCGCCCGCCGGTTGAGTCCGACAACCTTTGACGGTCGGCAAAATGCGTTCAACTGAGGCGAACCGTTCGGACCCGTGAGAACCGATCTCCCCTGACCGCAGAGCGAAGAAGTGAGGTCAAGATGTCGACAGACCATCATGAAGAAGCCTCGGGAGCGGCTAAGCCGACCGAGACCGTACAGATACTGGATGAGGCACAGGCGATCGTCTCATCGCTGAAGACACGCGCTCGGGGAGCGGCAAATCTGGTTTTGGTCACGGGTGTCATCGTTATTGGTTTGATGGTGGTCTATTTCACCACATTCCTTAACAGTTTGGAGGAGGTGACCGAGCCTCAGGCGTTGGTCAATATCGCGACCGACCTGGTCGACGAGAACCTGCCCGAGGTGACCGCCGCATTGGAACAGGAGGTGGTGCGTTCGGCGCCTGAGTGGGCCTCGGGTCTGAGCCGTCAAGCGATCGCGGCTGTGCCGACGGTCCGCGAGCGTCTGGAGGCGAC
Organism: uncultured Planctomycetia bacterium; assembly: GCA_964609385.1. Classification (GTDB taxonomy): domain Bacteria; phylum Planctomycetota; class Planctomycetia; order Isosphaerales; family Isosphaeraceae; genus CAZSSM01. The sequence continues at coordinate 42,067 of CAZSSM010000039.1, read as the reverse complement.
CATCCTCCAGCGGGTCGGCGCGACCTTGGAGCGCGGTTCGGTCCTTACCGAAGAGCGGTTCGTCGTCTTCCTGGACAACCACCGTGCGATGATTACCGACGATTTGAAAGCCCTGGCGGCTTCATCCGAACTGGCCGAACAACGCCTTGAAGCGCTGACGACGGCCTTGGAGGGCGAACTCCGCGACGACTTGGAAGCCGAGTTCGCCGACCTCTTCGAGGCATTGGTCCGGATGAATGCGAAGCTCGAGCGGCTGGCCATGGACGAGGACCTGACCGAGACCGAGCAGCTCGAGCGTCGCGTGCTGGGGCTTGCCCGCCAGATCCAAGACTCCGAGGTCGCGGCCGGCTCGGGAGCCCAAGTCGAGGCGGGTGATTGAATTGAGATCCGAGCGAGGCGAATACGGAGTGCTCGCCTGAGCTGACGCAATTCTCGGAGACGCCGGGCGTCAACGGGTCGATTACGCGTTCTGCTCATCGCGCCAGCGAGCCAGCAGGTGAACCAGCTTGGACGAGCAGTGCATGAAGGGGTTGAGCATCTGCTCGGCCTCGTCGCGATTTCCCTTGAGTGCCAGATCAAGGATCCGGGAGGCCTCATGATGGAAGGTCGCGTGCAACTCCTTGGCTTCGTCGTAGAACCGCGGATCGCGTTCGCTCATTGGCAGGGAGTGCACCCATCTCCCGAACTCGCAGCGGTCGTCCATCCAAACTTCTTTGGACGTGTGCTCGCAACGACCGTGATCGATCGCGGTTCGGAGCAGGAGTTTCCATCGGGCGTGCCGGCTGATCGCGTGATTGAAGAATTCTCGAGTCGGCATGAGATTCTGGTACTCCCGGGCTGAGTTCAATAACGTCGAACGGAAGTCATGGCCCTCGTCCCAAGCCTAGAGCCTAAATCGATCGTGGTCCCACCAGCATGGGGTCCCCGCCCCAATCGGCATGCCGGATCTGTCCATGTGGGAAGCCAAGATCGGTGGGTCGGGCGACGAATAGTCCTGGGAGATCGTCACTCGGGGTGGAGCCGATCGCGGCGTTGACTCCTGTGCTTGACGTTCATGGTCCTGACCCCACGTTCCGTCTCTACCCGGGAGCCTTCGCGATGGATCCGGTGCTGCTGGCCCAAGAAATGGTGCCGAGCCATGCCCAGACGGGCCTGTTCGATTTCTTCATGACGATTCCTTGGTACGCTTGGGTGGCGATCGTGGCGATCGTCAGCGGGGTGGGTGGCGGGTTGCTGACCCGGCTCTTGGAACATCGCGAGCGGATGGCCATGATCCGTCAGGGGATCCATCCGGACACCATAGGCGTGACTGAGGAGAGCAAGGCGCCGCTGCCCGAGATCTGAGCCCGAGATCCGAAGGCCGATATGGGGTCCCCTCGATTGGGATCGTCCTGGTCGTCGAACTCCGGATCGAAAGATGCTCGTGCGAACCACAGGCCTCGGACAGGAGTCGAGAGTTCGGGGCCGGTCGGGTAAGATGGCCCATCGGTCTGGAGACAGGGACGGCTTCGGCAACCGAGGAGGATCCGGGTCGCGCGTCCGGGGGGATGGCCATGCAGTTACCGGGGGAGGTCCACTATCCGGTGGTGGCCATCGGCGACGTCCACGGCTTGGTCGATCCACTCCGACGACTGTTGGACCGGCTTGCCGCGCGCCCGGAATGGCCCGGCTGCGCGGTGGTCTGGTTGGGCGACTTCGTGGATCGCGGCTCCGACGTGCCCGGTGCGATCGACCTGGTGCTGGAAGCCTTGGACCGCGCTGGGGGTGGCTCGGCAGTGGTCGGCAACCATGACCTGGCGCTGGTCCGCGCCGCTGGATTGGACGATCGCGAGGCATCGCCCTATTGGATCAAGCGGTACCGCAAATACTATGACCATGAGCAGACGTTCCTCGGCTACCTGGGCCGTCCGGCGCGGACCGATCCGGAGGGCTGGCGCGCCGACCTGGAGGCGATCGCTCGGTTGATGCCGGAGCGACACCGGCGGTTCCTGGCCGGCCTCCGCTGGGTCGTCGAGTCGTCGGGCCACCTGTTCCTGCACAACGGGCTCTCGGTAGATCTGGAGGCTGACGCCGAGCAGCAGGTGGCCGCCCTGCACGATCAGGACTGGGACCGGGCGCGGCTCCGACCCCGGCCCGGCACACCGACGGCCGAGCGCTGGCAGGACGCTTACCCAGTCTGGATCGGCTCGGACCGACGCCTGGCCGACCGTCCCCTGCCGCACCCTGGGCGTGTTCAGGTCACCGGACATATGCAAGTTCGACGCCCACAAGTCAACGACGTCCGGATCCGGATCGACACCAGCGACGAGGGCGTGCTGACCGCCTGCCTGCTCCGTGAACCTAATGCCGAGCCGGTCTTCCTCTCCAGCCACCCTTGACCCGATCGGACCACGATCCGGTGTGATCTGGATCACCGATGAATTCCAATCCCGTTTGACCCTTGCGCCTGTTGGAATCGTTACGCCTACGGTTTTCTCCCCCGGTCTGACGGTTGTCAATTGGGGCTGCCTTGCCAGCCAGGGAGCGGTCCACGACAATGTCCCGGTCGTGTCGGTCCGTTCCCGACTCGGCGCCACCACGTTTGCACTTGCACTGGACTGGAAGGAGAGACGGATGAATCGGATCCTGGTCGCCCTGTTCTCGATCTGCCTGACTGGCTTGCTCATGGCCGCGACCCCTGGCGCGTCGACGAATCATGCTCCGGCCGTCGTCGAAGACGAGGCCCTCTTCCCCTTCGACTTCGAGTTGCCGAATCTGGACGGCGAGACAGTTACCAAGGCCGATTACGAGGGCAAGGTGTTGATCGTCGACATCTGGGGGATCTGGTGCCCGCCGTGCCGGATGGAGATCCCGCACTTCGTCGAGCTGCACGAGAAGTACAAGGATCAGGGTTTCGACATCGTCGGGATCAACTACGAAGGCGTCCCGGACGAGCAGGCCATCCCGAAGATCCGCGATTTTATTAAGAAGTATGATATGCCGTATATGTGTGTCTTGGGCGACCGCGCTACGCAAATGCAAGTTCCCAACTTCCGCGGTTACCCAACGACACTGTTCCTGGACCGCCAGGGCAATGTCCGCAAGGTGTTCGTGGGCTATCGCGAGATGGAGGTCCTGGACGAGACGATCGCCGAACTGATTGGCGAGTGAGCCGCCGTTTACACGACCGGCCCGATCCGCACGGATTGGGTCCGTCGTGCGATATGACGCCCTTCATCCCGCCCAGAATGGATCGACATAAAATGACCAGGACGACGCTTGGACGATTAATTACTTATCAGTCATGCTAAATAAGCCGGGCCGTTGTGGGTTTCCCCGAGTCGTGACGAACCGTTTCAGGACAAGACTACCAACCCAGACTGGATCAGACGGTCCGAGGAAAATGCGATGAATAAGATATTGATTGTGCTACTGTTGACCGGTGTGTCGGGACTGGTCGTGGTGTCCACCGTGTTCCAAACCCAAGAAGATGACAAGGGTCAGCAGGATCTCAGGGTTCAGCGCCTCGACGAGGCATCCACAGCCTCCGAGGAGCCGTTGTTCCCGTTCGACTTCGCGCTGCCAGACTTGGACGGTGAGACGGTAACCAAGGCCGATTACGAGGGCAAGGTGTTGATCGTCGACATCTGGGGGACCTGGTGCCCGCCGTGCCGGATGGAGATCCCGCACTTCGTCGAGCTGCACGAGAAGTACAAGGATCAGGGTTTCGACATCGTCGGGATCAACTACGAGGGCGTCCCGGACGAGCAGGCGATCCCGATGATCCGAGGATTCGTGGCCGCCAACCAAATGCCCTACACGTGCGTTTTGGGTGACGATGCGACTCAGCAAAAGATTCCCGGCTTCAACGCGTTCCCAACGACACTGTTCCTGGACCGCCAGGGCAACGTCCGTAAGGTGCTGGTCGGTTATCACAACATGGACCGACTCGACGGAATCGTCACGAAACTGCTCTCCGAGTAATCCAAAGCTGACCACCTCAACGGCTCGCTGATAGCCTATCCATCAGGGATATTCGTTCGCCAGACATGTGAGCTAATCGGTTTTTGTTAGATTTGCTCGTATATATTCAGGTTCACGACGATGTGGCCGGCTGCTCCTCGATGGTGAGACTCTTGGGGGCGGTTTGGGGATGGACAGACAGGTCGATGGTTGCGGCCCCATGCGTCTCGATCGCAATGTGCCATTGAGAGGATCGTTTGCCGAGGTCTGCTCGGTTGCTTCTCACGGTTCCTGAGGCGGAATCGGTCTGGCGATCCACGCGTTCAGGTTAATCCAGTCGGCTTTTCAGACCCAACGCCCCCGATCGGTCGGGCGAATTCGTGAAAAAGTCGGAACCGAGTGGGTGGTGCGGTCCTCAATCAGGTGGAGGCCCCGTTGATCACCTTGTCGAGGCGCTTGCGATGACCGTGATGGATCCCCATTGCTCGGGAATCGTCGCGTTGGGGAGTTTGGGCGACGCCCAGCTCTTGGCGCGGTTCGGTTCGTCGGGCGATTCGTCGGCCTTCGAGGTGCTGGTCCGTCGTCATGGGCCGATGGTCCGGGGCGTGGTCCGAGCGATTCTCCGGCACGAGGCTGACACTGACGATGTCTTCCAGGCGACCTTTGTGATCCTTGCGCGTCGGGCCGAGTCGATCCGCGATGCTGATCGGCTCGGACCTTGGCTGGCTCGAGTGGCGCGTCGGCTGGCTTGGCGGGCGCGGGCCGATCAGAGTCGGCGACGCGATCGGGAGCAGCCGGCCGATCCGATCCAGCTCTGCGATCTGGCTGGCCCAGTGACCCGCGACCTGGAGTCGCTTGAGGGAACCGATCGGATCCGAGCCGAGGTCGAACGGCTTCCCGAATCGCAACGGGTCCCGGTCCTGTTGACCTACTGGCAGGGTCGGAGTTACGAGCAGGTTGCCGACGAACTCCAGTGGCCCATCGGGACCGTCCGGAGTCGGCTCCACCGCGCCCGCGCGACGTTGCGAACGCGACTGCGTCGGCTCGGGTTCGCCTCAACGCTGATGGCCTGGGGATCGACCATTGGCGCCCGGGCATCGACTTCGGTGGTTCCCGTCTCCGAATCGCTGATCCGACGGACCGTCCATGCGGCCGCATCGGCGTTCAATACGTCTTCCTCTCTCGTGGCGGTCGGTTCGGTTCCGGCTGCCGTTCTCTCGCTTTTCCATGGAGAAATGGCTATGTCTTATGGAGTTGCTCGCATCAGCGTCGTTTTAGGATCGTTGGTGATGATTGGTGCCGTGATGGGATCGGTGTTTTGGGTGGCCAATGCGCCGGCCGAAGTGGCTTCGGCTCCTCAGCCGGCCACGGCCTACGTCGAGGCCCCGCCCGAACCTCCGACGGCCCCCGAGAACCTCCTGAGCAATCCGGGGTTCGAGCAGGGCGACGATAACTCGCCCTCGGATTGGTCTCGAGGGTCCGCTGTGACCGGGGTTCAGTTTGAATGGGCGCGCGACGAAGCCCACGAAGGCGCGTCGAGCTTGAAGTTGAGCAAATCGGTCAACCGTTACTTCCCAATCGCCCAGTGGTTCCAGGCCTTCGAAGTTCAGGGCGCTCCGCGAAAACTCCGCGTCTCCGCCTGGGTTAAGGCGAAGGATGTCACTAAAGTCACGCTGGACGCCCAGTTCTACGATGAGGACGAGAATTACCGTCACGAATGGGTCGCGTATGTCGGAGCCAAACAGGCCAACGATCCGCCAACGACCCATGACTGGACCCGCTATGAGGGCGTTGTTGAGATCCCGCGCGGAACCAAGTCGATCGTCATTGCCCCCCAGATCTATGGTCCCGGCACGGTCTGGTTCGATGAGATCGTTGCGTCGTATGAGTGATGCGACGAACGTGAGCCGCCCGGATCATTCGGAGCGGCTCGGTCCGATCGATATCTCGACTCTCAACCTGTCTGGATTCCTCAAAGGGTTACCGTGTCACCTGGGTGACCCTGGAATATCTATCGGTCACGAGGGCTGGCTTGACGCCAGTGTCGACGGTCCGGACCCGAGAATGGCCACGGTTTCGAGCTTGAGGTCGTCGGTGACCCGGAGGTCGGCGCGGCTGGCCCCGTCGAGTCGGAGGTCGGCCGTTGAGGCGTCGAGGTCGAAGGCGACCAGGCGAATGGCCCCGGAGATCTCGCCCTCGACCCGGCCGGCGCGGCCCTCCAGGATGATTCGGCTGGCGTTCTCCAACTCGACTCGGATCGTATTGGCCACCAGGTTGATGAGCGACCCTGAGCCGGCCGTTTTGCCCCGGATCACGATGGTCCCCGCCTCTGAGCCATCGACGTCGATCGGATAATCGTGGCTGGTGTCATAGACGACCGTATTGGACTTCCGAGTCACCCGAGGGGCCAAGGGGTGATTGATCTCGAGGTCGAACGAGACGAGGCGGTTGGCGGTCTTCGACGCGTCGGCCCGACCGAGTTCGAGTCCGGGCGGCGTCAGGACCGTGTCGATGACGTGGATGATCCCGTTGGAGCAAACCACATCATTGACGATGACGCGGGACTGATTGATGACCAATTGTCCCTTCTCGATGGAGGCGCGGACGCGCTGGCCCTGTAGGGTCTCGGCCTGACCGGCTTTGACGGCGTCTCGGGCAGTGATCGCGGCGCCGGCGACGACGTGGTAGGTCAGGACCTTGGTGAGGGCGTCCTTGTTCTCAGGCTTTAGCAGCGACTTGAGGAGCCGCTTGGGTAGCTTGGCGAAGGCCTCGTCGGTGGGAGTGAAGACGGTGAAGGGCCCGTCACCTCGGAGGGCGTCGGTGAGATCGGCCGCCTCCAAAGCTGCCAAGAGGGTCTCGAACGTGCCCTGCTGCTTGGCGATCGCGACGATGTCCTGGCCATCCTCTTCGGTCTTGGGCGGAATCAGGACGCCGTCGATGACCTGGATGATCCCGTTGGAGCAGGCGATGTTCCGGGCCACAACGCGGTTGCCATTGACCGAGACCTGAGAGCCATTGCGCTCGAATCGGATCTTGGCCCCATTGAGCGTTTCGGTCTCACGAAGCCGATGGCGCGGTGGGTGCTCGGGGATCCGGATCTGGCTGCCGGCGACGACGTGATAGGTCAGGATCGCGGCCAGATCTTCGCGGTTTTCGGGCTTGAGCAGGGTCTGGAGTGTGCCCTTAGGGAGTTTGGCGAAGGCCTCGTCGGTGGGGGCGAAGACGGTGAAGGGCCCCTTCCCCTTAAGGTCGTCGACCAGATCGGTGGCGACCAGGGCGGTGACGAGGGTCCGGAATTGTCCGGCCGCCGCGGCGGTACTGACGATGTCGGCCTTTTCGTCGGCGCGGGCCGGCGAGGCGATTGCCAGGGCGACCATTGTGGCCATCAGGCCGGTCAGGCGTCTCAGGTTTCGAAGCGTGCGCATGGCAGAAATCTCTCCGGAATATAGGTTCGTCGACGACACGCGGTGCGTCGGACGGCGGACGCGATGTCCGTCCGGAGAGGTTCGGCGATGGAACGCCCAGGGCGCTGCAATTCGACTCGTCTCGTCGACGCCGTGGTCCTCAGTCGCCGATGAAATCGGCGGGGCGGACGCCCGGCTTGAAGCCGCCGAACTTGAAGGGGAGCGGCTCGAAGTCGCCCACGAGATCGACGTCGGCGTCGGGGGCGATCCGGTTCTCCAGGCCGACGGCCCAGTAGCAGGCGTTGACCAGGAGGCGTCGAGTCCCCTCGGCGAGCAGGTCCTGCGAGGCGCCCATGGTGGTCGTGAAGACGCGGCAGGTGTTGCCCGATGGGCCGGTGTAGGTCTTGATCCAGGCCACCGGCATCATCGGGTCGTTGACCTCGTCGTCGACCGGCTCGTCGTCGGGGTTCATGCCCTCCAGAACTTGGCCGAGGACCAAGGGCTGGGAGTCGCCCGGCAGCGGGAGGCGGACGCCGTAGACGTCGGTTGGTCCCCAGATCTCGCCGTCCTCGATGCCTCGAAGGATCGGGTGGTTGGTCATGCCGGGGACGCGGATCCCACGCGTGCTCTGGGAGCCGTGATCGCCGTGGTGATTGATCCAGGTCTCACCGAGAACCTGACGGCCGAAGCCGCCCTCGAACCCGTCGGACTCGCTCCGCCAGTGGTACCGGGCGAAGGTCGCGTCCTCTTCGGGGTAGTTGAAGGCATGGGTGGCGGTCCGGAGTCCGATGACCGGTCGTCCCGACTCGACGTAACGGACGATCTCGGCCATCTGGTCGTCGGGCAGCTCGCGGAACCGGGTGAAGAGGACCATGAGGTCAGCGTCGCGGAGGGCCTGGAGCCCGGGGATGTTGTCTCGACGATTGGGGGCGATGAGGCCGGTCTCGGGATCGATGGCGAACAGAACGGTGCAACGGAACCCGTGACGGACGCTGAGGATCTTGGCCAGTTGCGGCAGGGCCTCCTCGCTCCGATATTCCTCATCACCGCTGATCAGGACGATATGCTTGCCTTGACCGGGGCCATCGATGCCATCCAGGACGAGGGTGAGTTGGTTGTCGTCGACCGGATCGATTTTGCCTGAGGCGTAGGCGTGGCCATCGATGAAGCCGAGCAGGCCGATTAGGATCGCAGAGGCGATCGTCGATCGGGTAATCAACAGGTTGGTCCGAGAGCGGTTCGAGCGCATGGGAGAGTCCCTCTGACTTAATGGGAATCGCGACGGCCTTCGAGACATCGGTTTCGAGGCTCCGAGGTCTCGTCCGAGGGCAGGGTTGGCACATGATCCCATTAGACTGGGCTGGTCCGGGTCGAGCAAGGAGGGCCGGCCTCGTGGAATCCCGATCCCGCGACTCCCCTGGTGCCGGTTCGGCCGGGTCTCGGAGGTCAGGCGTCCTTGAGAGGTTGCTGCGGGTGGCCAGGGCCTGTGGCGTCGCGATCGTCCCGATCCTCAGGTGCTCGGGGTGAGATAGGTGCGGACCACTTGCTCTGGGGCGGGTCGGATCCAGGAGGGGGCCTCGGACTGGGTGCCGACCAGGACAAGTTGGAAGGGTCGGGCTGAGGAGGGGGTGAGGCTGGTGGAGAAGCTGACGCGGACGCGGACCGGCGCGGGCAGTCGCTGCAGGATCCGTTCGATGAGGTGGATTCGGTCTCCGTCGTAGCCAAGATAGCAGTCTTCGCCGTTGCCAAGGCGCTGGCAGAGTTGATCGATCGTCTCGGCGTCGGGCTCGTCGGGCAAAGGGGCCAAGGCCATCGCGTTGGCCGGCCCGGATTCGCTGAGCATGACCGCCGGCAGAATGTCTCCGGGCATGGGACGATACCGAAGGTGGCCCAGAGCCAGCGCATCGCGGTAGAGGATCATCGGGTGGATGCCGTCGGCTTCGAGCGTGGAGGGGTCGAGGACCAGCGAGTGGGTATAAATCTGCTGTCCGCCCCGCCCGCTGTACTCGGGTCCTCCGGCGCAGGTCCGCGACAGGACGAGTCGTCCGGTCGGTAGGAAGTGACAATTGATGCTGACGGAATTGGCCGCGTCGACGATCAACGCGCCGTGCGAAGGGCCCCAGCGCATCAGGGCGGAGGCCTCCTCGGAATTGATCCCGCCGGACCGGCTGACCAGATGGTAACCCGAGAGGCTCGGGCTACTATGGCGCATGGATGTGAAGATCGCTTGATCGGCGATTCGCGACATGAGACCAGAGTCCTGAATCACATGGATGCGGGATTCGGATGAGACGTCGCGTCGGATCGGGACCGGTACGGCCCCGATCGGATCGGGTTCCGGATCATGATCGCGGGTCCGGATCGCTCGACGGTCGCGTCGGGTTCTCAGGCTCAGGCCAGGTGATGGGCCATCCAGAGGAATGGCTCGAGGATGCCATAGGGTTCGACCCGGAGCGGGACGGGGGTAAACCGTCCATCAGACGTGGTCAGGGCGGCGACAGCGCCGGCCACGCCGGAGGCGAAGAACTGCCAGTGCTCCAGGCGGGCCTCGCAGGAGCCGACCAGTTCGGAGACGTTGGCCGTGGCGAATCCGACGGGGTCGTAGAGCGCCTCGACACAGAGGTCGGCCTTGGTGAAGACCAGGGCGACGGGCGTGGCGATCTTGCGCGGCCGGTTCCGGTGCTCGGCCTGGAGCGAGTTGAGATAGCTGATCAATTGCATGGCGAAAAGTTCTTGGCCTTGCCCCTCGGTGATGACCTGCTCGACGTCGATGAGGACGATCAGGCCATCGCATCGCCGGATGAGCGTGCGGATGGTGGGCACGGTGCGCGGGGTGTTGAGTTCGGCGGCGACGGCCTCGCCGGCGACGTCGGGGACGATCAGGTCGAATCCACGCCCCTTGCGCTTCGAGCGTGATCCTGGAGCGTCGGGCTGAAGATGGATCTCGCAGTGGACCCACTGCCAGCGGTCCGGCTCGTTGGGGGTTTTCTCCGGGAATCGTTGACGTTCCAGGGAGAGGATGACGTTCTGATGCATTGCCAAGGAGGTGGCCCCTGAGGCGTGTCCGCGGAGCCCGCCGAGGCCTCGGGCGAGCATATCGAGGAGGATGCCGAGATAGACGGTCTTGCCGACGCCGCTGGGCCCGAGCACGCCGACGAACCGGGGTGGCCTCGGGCGTTGGACGACCGCGTCGATCAGCTCGCCGGGCGCGAAGCAACGGTCGCAGGCGGTGCCCTCCAAGGTGGTGTTGCCACACATGGGGCACTCGATGTAGGTCCGGGCGTCGGCCTCGGTGCCGATGCCGGATCGGGTGGTATGATCGGGCCAGGTCATGGGGTTTGTTCCCCCTCTTGGCGTGGCGGCCAGCTCCGGAGCAGGTCCAACGGCAGGGCGCATCGGAAGCCCAGGTTGGTCCGCCGATCGGTCTCGGCTTGGCCGGTGATGAAGGTGTTGGTCACTTCGGTGTTGAGATAGGTGTCGAAGGCGCCGCCGATGATCCGTCGCATTGGGCAGGGCAGATAAAGGCTCTCCTCGGGCGCCGAGACGATGTAGCTGAGCGGGTCGTCGAGCCAGTGCCAGACGTTGCCAACCATCTGGTAGATGCCGTTGGGGGTGCATCCTTCGGAGAACTGGTCGACCGGGACGGTCTGGCCGATCCCGGCGGCCCAGAGGTTGGCTCGGCGTATTTCCAGGGCGTCGCCCCAAGGGTAGCGTCGGGGCCGCGCCGCCTGTCCGGGCCGATCGGGCCATCCGGCGGCTTTCTGCCAGAGCGCCGCCGAGGGTAAGGTCTTGCCGACCCATTGGGCATACACATACGCCTCGAACCAACAGATGCCGGTGACCGGATGGTCTTCTAGCCCGGGCTCGCAGCGTCCATTGTGCCAGTTGCCCGGGCCCGGCCTCCCTTCGGCATCGGTTAGATGCGGCAGGGCCGCCAGGGCGGCGTCGGGCCAGAGGTCTAGGTCGTCATAGCCGCCGGCCTTGACGAACTCGGCGAAGCGTTTGTTGGTGACAGCGTAGCGGTCGAGGAAGTAGCCGGGCAGCTCAATGGCTTCCTCGTCGCCATGAGCGTTGGTCAGAACGATCGGTCCGGCCGGAACGATGGCCATCTGGCGTTTCAGGACGGCCCAGGCTTGGTTGGCCAGCGGGTCGTCGATGACATCGGCCGCATCGCGATGCAAGACGATGGCGTAGCGTCCCTGCGCGATGAGGCTCTGGGTCATCTCGGCCAGGCCGCCTCGGCGTTGGGGCGCCTCGTGGATCGGGTCGTTGGTGTGGGTCGGATCGTGGTCGTCGGCTTTGGTCGTCGGTCCCCGTCGCCAGAGTCGGCGGAACCATCCGTCCCGCGGGCGAGGTTGTTTGGCCGGGGGGGATTGGGTCAGTGACATGGTCGACGGGCCCCTCGGAGTAGGGTACGGAACATCGGCGAGCGAGTCGGGCGCCTGTCGCCGGCGCGCTGGTCGATCATGGATCATCAACGAGCCGATCAGCTGAGCCGCCCCGACGGACGGGGCGGGCACCCTGGCCCCACGGGCCGAAGGCCAGAGTGGCCACGAGGACCCTGGGACCAGCTTAGATCACGATGCGGAGGCGTGGTCCGATCCAGTCTCGGAGTGGGGATTTGGCCCGTTGTGATGCCGGACGTCGTCGCGCATGGCGGCGAACTGCTCGATGAGCGCGCGGGCGATCGCGTTGGGCTTGGCTGGTCCGGTCCGGGACTCGGGTGCTGCGTGGTGTTCGGGCGCCGGCGGTCCGGGCTGGGCGTGAGCCCCATTGGGCGGGGCGTTCCAGAACCCCGAGGCTTCCTGGGGACTACCGGCCATCCCGTGAGGGGGCATCCCGTACCCGGAGTGGTTGGGGGGCGCCCCATAGCTGGGATACGCCTCGGGCATGGCCGCGGTGTTGTGATAAGGCATCGGCATTGGTGTGGCCGCCGCGGCTGCGGCGGCCGCTTGAGCCAGGGCGCGTTGCTCCTGCTCGATCTGTTGCCAAGCCTCAGCGAGCAGCTTGCGGTCGTGCTCGAGCTTCTGGACCTCCTCATGGCGGAGGGTCTCGAAAGCGATGCGGTCCTGCTCCAACTGCTCGAGCGTTCTCTGGAGCTGGGTCTCGGCCTCATCGTTGGGAATGGCCCGACCGGCCTCGGAGGCCGGCGACTGGGCGTGGATCTGAGCGAGGGCCTCGGTCCGCACTTGCTCGGCGTGCTGACGCGCGCGTTGGACCAACTGATCCAGATGATGGTGGATCTGGGTCCGGAGGTGTTCCAGGATGTCGCGCATCGCCTGTGGGGGCAGATCCACGGTTGAGACTCCCTGGGGAGGACCAGGACGGTCGACCGCGCCGCTCAGGCGGAGGGCCGGGTGTGGGACCAGAGTTTGACCAGGCGCTCGGACAGCTTGGTACCGACGCGTTCCTGTTCCTCGCTGCGGTGGACTTCGTCGAGATGTTGTCGGAAGGCGCGGATTCGTTCATCGATCTCGGTGGCGGTACGTCGGGTCCGGTACTGCTCTTCGGCCTGGCAACGAGCGCGGTTGACCTCATCGGTCATCCGGGCGCGGAGGGCGGCTTGAGCATGCTCGCTGGCGATCCGGATCTGGTTCTGAGTGTCTTCGGCCAGACGGATCCGTTCAGCGGCCTGCTCCAGCTCTTGACGGATGGCCTGATTCTCGCGACGGAGCGGCTCGATTTGGGCGGCGACGGCAGCGGCCTCGCTGAGTTCGTGGCAATGCTGGCGGAGGGCCTGGACCTCGCTCCGAAGGCTGACCAGTTCGGCGAGAGCCTCGGGGTTGGCCTCCTCGTGGTGGGTCTGGACCTGCTGGGCCAGGCTGCGCTGCTCTTCCAGCAGGCTGCGGAGTTGCTCGATCTCGCGTTGGAGGGCCAGTTGCCGGCTCTTGGCCGTGTGATCATGTTGGGCCAGTTGCTCTTGGAGCTGGTCGGCACGTCGACGGTGTTCGTCGGACTGGCGGATCAGGTCGGACTGATCTTCGGAGTTGAGGCCCTGGGCCTCGACGCGCTGCTCGACCTGCTCGACCCACTGGCAGAGGGCATCCCACTCGGCGCGGCTGGCCCGCTCGGACTCCTCCATGGCGCGGATCTGGTCGAGCAGGAAGTTGATGGTTTGGCGGCTGTCGTCGAGTTCCTCGCGGAGCTGGACGGTGGTCTCGCGGAGGCTCCGTTCCTCGGAGCGGTCGTTGAGCGAGGTCAGGGACGCCTCCTCCAGGGCGGCGTCACGTTCACGATCGCGCAGTTGCAGTTCCTGCTCCAGCCGCGCGATTTCCCCCTGGAGCAGGGTGACAGTCTCCTGGAAGTCGGGCCCGTTCCCGGAGGGTTCGAAGTTGGACGTGCCGCTCATAGTCCGGATCCCCTGGATAGGTTCGGTCCTGGTCGTGATCGGCCGTCGCCGCGAGAAAAGGCGCGGGCGGTCGTCGCGGCCGGTAGACGACGCAGTTCTCGAGTCGAGGCGGTGGTCGAGGCCGGTCTCCCTGAGCCCGTGCGATGGGCTCCCTCGTGGCGGCTCAGCTCAGTGTCGGGGCCGACTCAGGCGATGGCCTGAGCCGGGGCCTGGAGCAGATGGCGCACCGTATCGGCCAGGTCGGCTTCGTTGACGGGCCGATGGATGATGCCGTCCAGGCCCAGGGTGTCGATGCGGTCGATCTGGCTCTCCTCTTGGATCCCGACGATGCCGATGTAGCGGGTCTCCTGACCGGTCTGTTCGCGAGCGGCCTGGTAGAAGGGCTCTTGGTCGGTGTGATCGAAGGCCATCAGGACGATGTCGAAGCGGCTCCGACGCATCAGCAACTGAGCGCCGACGCGATCGCGGACAAGCTTGAGTTGGTAGCCGCTGCCCTCGCCGCCGAGGACGCGTTGGATCGCCCGAACAGTCTCGGCGTCGTCCTCGAGCACGAGGATGGAGACCTCGGTGTTGCAGGTCCGCCGTTCGACCAGCCCGCTGAGGGCTAGGCCCTGGGCGACGGCGGCCAACTCGATCAGGTCGAGCCCGGTGGAGCGGCTGAGCGTCTCGAGGTCTTGGGATCCATCGAACATGGCGTGCAACTTGAGAACCGTCGGCGAGAGGCCGGCGCGGTCGAGGTTGCCGCCACGCGGGGTCTGACGAGCGAAGATGTGCTCACCGAGATCGGGCGTCTGGGCAAAGTCAGCACAGCGCCTCGCCCCCTCGACCAGGAGGGCCGGCAGACTGATCTGGAGCGGGAAGGCCTGATACATCGGCGGGACGGTCAATTGGGTCTCGAACCGGAACCGGCCCCGGGCGTTGGACATGGCCCAGTAGGTCAGGATCGCCGCCTGGACCCGGAGCAGGGCGCGGAGCCGTCTCGGGTCGGAGAGGCTCTGTTCCAAGAGCCGGACCATGCCTGACATCCGGGCGTCTTGGCGTTCGGCCAAGGTCAGGCTGAGCATCGGGGTCAGGTCGCTCATCTCGGGCGGCAGACAGGGTTGGATTTGCTCGGGGGTAATCGTGCCCGAAACGGCCGCCTGGATCCGTCCACCCGAGAGGGCGAATCGAATCCGGCCCTGATCCACTTCGACGGTCAACTGCCCGTTGAGGTGCGCGTTGTTGAGGAAGTCGAAGACGGCGCGGAGCGAAATCGCCTCCAGGTCACCTTCCAGGGCCGAGTCGTTGGCTTCGCCTTCGAGCACGTCGGGCAGCGCGGTGCCTTCACGCTGGGCGCGGACGACCCGTAGGCCGGTCTCCAGGGCGTTGGAGACGCCGCTCTTGAGCAGTTCCGGGGTGAACGGCTTGGGGATCTGATCGACGACGTTGGGCAGGTCGGTATAGCTGGCGAAGGCCCGGTTGCGCAGCGCCGAGCTGATCACGACGGGGATCCCGGCGGTCGCTTCGCTCTCCAGCAGGCCCTGGGCCACTTCGACCCCGGTGGTTCCCGGGAGTTGGTGGTCCAGCAGGATCAGGTCGGGTTGCGCCTGTTGCGCCACGGCCAGCCCGGAGTCGGCGTCGGGTGCCAACAGGACCCGATATCCGGCCTGGGACAGGTGGCACTCGACCATCTTGCGAATGGTCAGGCTGTCGTCAATGACCAACACCTGCGGCGACTGCATGATGATCCCCTATCAACGGATGTCGGATGGGCTGGCGGGCCGCGATCGGCGGGGCCGCGCCTCCGATCCTCCCGGGATCGTCAGATCCGGGAACGCGACGCCGACCCGCACCGCATGGGACGGATACGGAAGGAACTGGTCGTGATGAGCAGGTTCGACCACGGGACGTTTCTCTCCCAAACGTGTGATCGCTCGAGGACGTCACACGTTAGAATAGGTCGTAAGTGGACGCGTTATCGCAGTGACGTCTCGTCCGCAACGGCTCGAAGCTGAGAGATCGGATGCGACGCGCAGGGACGTCAAGCGATGGGTCTGGGTCGGCGCGGGTCAACGGTCCTCCGATCCATGTTCTTCGCGATTCGGTTGCGATCCCAAGTCGACCGCGACGGCGACCGGCTGGACTGGCCCGGAGCGTGCCAGTTTCAGGATCGGATCGTTCCAGGCGTCCGGCGCGATCGGTTTGGGCAGGATGGCGTGGGCGCCCCGACTGAGCACGGTGCGTCGGGTTGGCTCATCGGTCCTCGTGGTGGCCACGACGACTGGAGTGGTGGCCAGGATCCCGAGCCGATCCAGCTCCGAGAGCAATTCGGCGCCGTCCATCCGGGGCATCTCTAGGTCGCTGAGGACCAGGCAATAGTTGGCGTCGTCGTCTCGGAGCCGCCCCAAAGCATCCAGGCCGTCGACGGCCTCGTCGACCTCCAGGCCGAGCCCTCGGAGGTGGCGTCGGGCCACCTTGCGGGCGCTGACCGAGTCGTCGACGACCAGCACGCGCCCGGGCCGTGCGATCGGATCGGGCGTCGGCTGAGCGGGTCGAGGCACCGGGCCGAGACATCGCTGGGCCAATCGGGCCAGACCAGTCGGATCGAGCAGCAGGATCATCGCGCCCTCGGTCGAGAGGCTGGTCCCGGCCAAGGCCGGGTGGCCTGCCAGCAACGGGTCGAGCGGTCGGATCACCAACTCCTCCGGGCCGACGATCCGCTCGACGGCCACGGCCAAGCGCTGGTTGGCCGTCCTCACCAAAAGCAGCTTAGGACATGACCGTGGCGCGGGGGGGGAAGTCGGGGGGAAGCCCAGCAGCGGTTCCAATGGCACGTAGGCGGCCGGTCCATCGGACAGGGTGATCGGTTGGCCGACCCGCGGCGGGATCTGATCGGGCTCCGGGGCCAGTCCGATCCGCTCCAGGACCGCGATCGGCAGGGCCACCAGGTGGTCGCCGACGCCGAAGACCATTGCCGGTTCCAGGGCCACCCGCGCTGGCAGGCGGATGGCGATCCGGCAGCCGTGGCCGGGCTCGCTCTCCAGATGGATCGTCCCGTGGAGGTTGGCCACCTCGCGGCTGACCACGTCCATGCCGACGCCGCGCCCGGCGATCGCGTTGGCCGCATCCCGTGTGGAGAAGCCTGGCTCGAAGATCAACTGGTCGATCCGCTCGACCGACGAGGGTTGCTCGTCGGGACCGATCAGGCCGACCCGCCGCGCTTTCTCCAAGATCCGCTGGCGGTCCAGGCCGCGCCCGTCGTCGCGGATCTCCAGGGTCAGCGTGTTGCCCTCACGACGCGCCGCGATCCGGATGGTGCCCTGCTCGGCTTTACCCGCAGCGCGTCGTTGTTCGGGCGGTTCGATGCCGTGGCCGACGGCGTTGCGGACCAAGTGCAACAGGGGCTCGTAGGCCTTGTCCTGGACCGAGCGGTCCATGCCAGTCTGCTCCCCGTCGGTGATCACGGCGATTCGGCGGCCCTCGACCCGGGCCGCGTCCTGCGCGGCGCGGGTGAGTCGTTGGAACAGGCCGCGCACTGGGACGACGCGGATCGACTGCAGCTCGGTCCAGAGTTGGAGCGTCGTTTGGGCCAGGGCCTCGCCGTCATCGCGGACCGGTCCGGTGGCCGCCCGCGCCGTCTCGGCCAAGGCGGCCAGGTCACCGGCCTGCTCCGAGAGTCGACGCGCCAGGTGCTCGATCTGCCAGCGGAGCGGCTCGGCCAAGCCGACGTTGAGGTCGCCCAGACGATCGATGTCGGCCAGTAACCGGTTCCGACTCAGCCGGGCCTCGGCGGCGAACCCTTGTAAGGCCACCGACTGCTTGGCCCAGGTCCCACGACGTAGGACCAGGTCGCCGACCAGGTCCATCAGGCGGTCGACCCGCACGCTGGGCACGCGGAGCAACGTCTCGCCGCTGGAGGTGGCCGCCGGCGCCGCGCTCCGAACCGGACCGGCCAGGGTCTGGGTCGTTGTGGTCGATTCGGCTTGGGCTTCGTGGTCCGAGCCAATCGCCGGATGAGGCCCGTCGGATTCGGCGGTCGAAGGACTTTGAGGGGCTGATGGATCGGTCGCGTCGGTCGAGGTTGCGGTCGGCTCGGGTCCGCCGGCTTCTGGGCCATCCCGGAGCCGTCCGATGGCTGAGTCGACCAGTTCCAGACAGCCGTGGATCCGGTCACGGAGCGGGTCGGGCAACGGACCTTCTTTGGGGGCCTCTTCCTGGATCGTGTCCTCCAGGCGGTGCACTTGCTCGCCCAACTTCATCAGGCCGATGCTGCCGGCAGCCCCTTTGAGCGTGTGCAGGCATCGGCAGAGGTCGCCGAGCCGGTCGGGCGTGGCGCCCTGAGCATCGAGGGTGGCCACCAGATCGCCGAGCCGATCGGAGAGATCCTCCGCATCGGCCAGAAAGGCCATGCGCAGCTCTTCATCCAGGGCCAGCATCGCGTTGAGTTCGGACTGCAAGTCCTCGTCGCCCGAACTCGGGGACGACGCAGCGGCGGGAGGCGCGGCCGAGACTTGCGGGGAGGGCGTCGAAGGCGTCGCGGGAGCGGATCGATTCCCCCGATCGTTTTGTGGGGCGTGATCGCCGGGCAGTTTGGTCGCCACTTCAGGCTTCGGCTCGACTTTGGGCTTGGGGGCGTCTGCGCCGCCGGACATCATGGCCATCAGCTTGGCCATAGCGTCCTGATCCCCCGGGCTCGCCGCGTAGTCATCCTCGAAGATCGGACCCAATTTGGAGTCGGTGGTCGGCTGAGGCGTTTCGACCTGGGCCGGCTTGGCACGTTGAGGCGACTGGGACCGGTCACGCGATCGAGGAGCAAGCGAAGTGTCGCTCTTCGGATCCGGGTCGGCGACGGCCTTCTCCGCACCCGCGTTGTCCTGGCCAGGATGGGCCAACATGGCGAGGAACCCGGCCAGGCCATCGCTGGACTCCTCGCCTTCGGCCGCGCCGAGGTCGTCGTCCTCGAACAACGCGCCGAACGCTTCGGCCGGACTGTTGGGGCTCGAGCTCCCGAGGTCCGAAGCTGGTTGCTGTCGTGGATCGGGTCGCTCAGCCATGATCTGCGTGGCCGATTCGGTCGGGTTCGCCTCAAGACTCTGGATCGTTTCCTCAAGCGTCCGAAGGCACTGCTGCAGACCTTCGTCGGCGCCAACGGGCGCGAGCAGGGTCTCGGCCACCGCACCGACTTGGCTTTCCAAGAGCGTGGCGACCACTTCGGCCTCCCCCGGACGGCCAGGTTGGTCGAGGAGCTGGCATCGGTGTTCGGCCAGCCGGGCCAGAAGCTCCAGGGCACGGGCGGCCGGTCCCTTTGGGGCGAGCTGGGCCAGGCCGTTCAGCGCATCGCGGGGATGGGTCGGCGCGCTGGAGGCGAAGTCGGCGCCGAGATGGACCAGGGTCTCGGCAATTTGAAGGGTGAGTTGTTCGTCGCGTCGGCTCATGATCGGGGCTCAGCGGCGGGGTCATAGGCCGTCTCGGCGTTGGAACGCGCACCGGCCTCGGTTCGCTCGGAGGTAGCCCGACGTCGGGCCGATGGCTCAGCGGCGCGTCGACGACGCGTTGTGGCTCGTGCACCTCTGTTGGGGTTGGATTCTCGACCCGGACCGAGTTGGTTCAGCGGCGCGCATCGACGGTCCAGCGAGTCGACGAGGACTCGGGCCTGGTCGGCCGATTCCTGGCTCCGACGGGCCGTCTCGCTAATCTGCTGCATGCTGGCCACGAGTTCGCCGGTGGACCGGACTTGGTCGGTGGCCGACTGCGAGATCCCCTCGACCTGGCGGACGCTCTGGGCGGCCACATCGCCGATCCGCTGCAAGGCCTCGCCGGCCAGTTGGGCCTGTTCGGCCTGGCGACGGATCCGGGTCTGTTCCTCGCCGAGGGCCCGGATGCACTCGTGGGTGTCGGCCTGGATCGCCTCAACGAGCCCTTCGATTTCCTTGGTGGCCTGCGCGGTGCGGTCCGAGAGCTTGCGGATCTCCTCGGCGACGACGGCGAAGCCGCGGCCGTGCTCGCCGGCGCGGACCGACTCGATGGTCGCATTGAGCGCCAGCATGTCGGTCCGGCTCGAGATCCCGCTGATCATCTCGACGAACTCGCTGATTTCGGTCGAGCGATCGCCCAGACGTCGGACCTTGCGACCGTTAGCCTCGGCGCTGGTGACCAACTGCTCCATGCCGCCGATGACCTCGTGGACCTGCTCCAGGCCGCGACGGGCTTCCGAGGAGGTCAGTTCGCTGGCCTGCGTGGCGGCCTCAGCGTTCTGCGAGATCCGGTCGATCCGCGCCGAGAGCCGCTCGACGGTCGTGGTGGTCCGACCGACAGCCTTGGATTGACCGTTGGCACCGGCGGCCAGGTGCTCGGCGACCCGACCCAACTGGCTCGATTCCTGACCGATCCGCACCAGGCAGTGTTCCAGGACGGTCACGGCCGCATCGGCACCGCGACGGGCTAGGGCCGCCGCCGCCTGCGGGCCCAACTCCGGATCGGCCGAGGCTAGTGCTTGAATCAGTCGCTCCAAGCGGTCGTCGCGCGTGCCCAGGAATCCCCGTTGGGCCGAACGATTCGTCGAGGCTGCCGGCAAGAGTTCCGGCGAGGCCAACGCCTCTTCCAACGACCCGTCGCGCTCGAACAACTCGGCGGGGAAGAACCGGGCGCGAGCCAGTTCACCCAGGCCACCCAGCGCGACTGCGATGGTTAGGCCGAGCCCTCCGCCTACCGGCGTCAACACACCGCCGAGGGCCGCCACGGCCACCAAGGCCGCCGATCCCGCGGCCAGGCCGATCGCCGCGCCCGTCCACAACGTCGTGATGAGTCCCGATCCGACACGCGCGAGCATCGCGGAGCCTCTCCTCAGGGGGTCTTCGAATCCGGGCCAGGCCACAAGTCCGTCGACAGCTCGTCTTCGGAGCTGGGCGCGGGCTCACCCGGGTTGGTCGTCAACGGGTTTTGGTAACGCCATTGGATCTGGGCGTGATGGCCGGACCAGGCCGCATCGACGTCCAGGAGCGTCGAGATCCGGTCGCCGTGGCGGACCCAGCCGGTCGCCCCGGGGATCGCCGCATCGTAGCCGGGGGCCGGCGTACCCGATTCGGGGGCCCGACCCTCGCGGACGTTTGTCTGCCGACGGTCGATGGCCAGGCCCCAACGGCCCATCGTCCCCCGAAGCACCAGTACGACTGGACGCTCCGGGTCAGTGGCGGCCGGCTCGTGGGCGGAGCCCTCTTCGGACGGATGGGTGGCCGTCCAGGGCGTGGCGGTGACCTTGGTGGGTGTCTCGGACGTCGATGGCTCGGTCATGGGGTGATCCGGCTCCAGCACGAAGACCGGCATCGCATCGCGACGGAGCAGACCCAAGCCCAGCAACGTCGGCGGGACGAACGGGATCGGGATTAACCGATCCATCCGGATCACCTGATCGACCGACTCCAGGGCGACCGCGTAGCTCCGGCCGTGCGACCAGAACTGGAAATAGCCGCAGGGGTCGGGATGACCGTCAGCGTCCTCGGGTTTCGTGTTGTGCGTTGCCGTGCTCATCGTGGGCGTCCGTAGATTCGGGATCGGGTCAGCGTCCGATCGTCCGGAGATCGCCGTCGTCGTCCGGATCGGTCGGTGTCGAGCGACGGAGTTGGGCGTTGAGGTGTTTGGCCAACTGGTCGAGCCGATGCCGAGGGTCGTCCGGTTCGCGGGCCGACTCGACTTCGTCGGACCAGGCCTCCGGATACGCACCGGCGGGTTCCCGATCGCTCAAGGCGTCGCGGTCGTCCGGTTGGTCGTCGATGTCGCTTTCAGGGGACGACCTGTCGAACTCGGCGCTCTCCTCGGCTCGTCGATGTGTCGAGTCCAAGTCGTCGTGGCAACGGTCGATCGCCTCGTCGAGCACGCGGCGGACTTGCTCGATGGCCGCTAGGAGCGACTCGGTCGCGCCGGCTCCGAATTCCTCGCTACCACTCATCACGCTTGATGTCCGCCTGGGGCCGGGGAATCCGTGGATCAATCGATGGGGCATCGGCGACCGGCCCGGTCTCGTCGATCGTCCCCCGCGCCCGCCACGCCGCTCAGCTCATCGCCTCCTCGCGTCGGCCTCCGTGTTGTCGACCGAATCCCTCGAAGCCTAGGACACATCGCGAAGCCGGACCAACAGTCACCACCGATTCGAACCGATCCCACGACCGATCGACGGTCCAGCGACCGAGCGGTCGACTTGACCGTCGGGGCGCCTCGACTATCTTCTCCGACGATCGACTCCGGTCGGCGCGTGGGTCTTTGCCGGCAACTAAGCGTCGGAGACCGCGTGCGGCGACCGGACCGACCGGACATCAGATGGGATCGAAACACCCGGCGACGCCGGGCTTCGCGGAGTTGAGCATGCCCGAGCAAACGCCCCGAACCCGATCCAGCCCCATGTCCACGACCACGGTCTCAGTGACCTTGGATCCGCCAGATCCGTCGATCCAATCGCGGCGCCGAGGGTTTCGACGTCGAACCATGCTGGCCGGCTTGGGGCTGATCGCCCTGGTGGCGATCGTTCTGTTCCATCGCCCGTTGTTCCTGAGCAACTGGGGCGTGGTCGAGCCCGGACAGATCTATCGGAGCCGGCAGCCAGGCAACGGCTTGGCCGATTGGGTGGTCACCCATGACCTCCAGTCCGTGCTCAACCTGCGCGGAGGATCGCCGTTGGACCCTTGGTATGTCCACGAGGTCGAGACGCTCCGCGACGTCAACGTCCGGTTCTACGACCTGCCGATGTCGGCCACCAGGCGCCCGAGCCGACCCGAGCTACTCCGGCTCATCGCCCTCTTCGAACACGCACCCTATCCGATCCTGATCCACTGCAAGTCGGGATCGGACCGCACCGGCTTGGCCTCGGCGATCTATCGGCTGACCCAGACCGGAGACCCGGTCCGAGACGCGCACGCGGCCTTCACGATCTGGCACGGGCACGTCCCGATCGGCGGTCCGGAGCACCTCCACGAGCCCTTGATCGAATACCAAGGCTGGCTCGATCGGCAAGGCTTGGCCCATCAGCCTTCACGGTTCCTCCGGTTCGTCGAGGAGCACTACCGTGATCCCGACCATCCGCCAGGGACCTCCGACATCTCAGCACCTGAGCCCGGTGACCGCTGGCCCGATCAGGCCTGGGACCGCGCCCGGGACATTCGGGCGGCCTCCGGCCCACGACCGACCCCTCGACGTTGAGAGAGAACAGCGGTGTTGGCTGCATTTCCAGTCACAATGGCTCGGCAATTCCCGATGAGTCGCGAGACCGACCACAAATCCCAGTCAATGGGTCGAGACGTCGACCGGCGGTGGAACGAACCGTCTCGCCGCCACCACGCGATCGAGCCCCGGTCCCTGCGGTTGAGGGTGGAGGGACTCCGACGTCGTCGTCCCCCCGACCCCTCCTCAATTCATGCGGAAAACGACCGTCCTGCAACGGACGCGTATCCTCACGCTTGGTCGCATGCCCACTGCCCTGCATCGAGCAGTGGTCCGCATCCCGCATCGAGAATCTACAGAGCGAGAGGCGGAACGACAACAACACAGCCATAAAAAGCAGAGGGGGTGTCCGTGAATTGGCGCACACCAGTGGCCAGGCCCGTGAAGTTCAAGGCGTGGCCGTCTTGTCCTGTTGGATTTTGGGGAACAACGGTCGGGGTTTGCCTTTGTCCAATTCGGCGGTGATCTGCAGCTCCAGGTCGGTCGGAGGCTCAGCGGCATCTTGGTAGCGGACCTGTTCCCAGCCTTGGTGCTCCTCGAAGTTGAAGGCCTGATAGAACGTGGTGGCGGTCCGGGGCAGGAACGGTTTGATCAGGATCGCCACGACTCGAAGCGCCTCGGCCAGGTTGACCAGAACGGCCCGGCAGGCTTCGAGGTCTTCTTTAGCGAGCTTGAACGGCTGAGTGACCTCGATGTAGCGGTTGGCCGCGTCGAGCACTTCCAGCCAGATCCGTTGCAGGACCTGGCTGTACTGGAATCCGCCGATCAGGGTGGCGTACTCGTCGATCCGCGACGGCAGATCCAGGTCACCACACCAAGCCGTCGCATCGATCGTCGAGGAGCCCTCCAGCCGACCATCGAAGTACTTGGCGGCCATCGACAGGGTCCGGCTGTAGAGGTTGCCCAGGTTGTTGGCCAAGCCACTGTTGTAGGTTTCGGCGAACCGCTCGAACGAGAACTCGCCGTCGCCACCGAATGGGCACTGGCTCATGAAATAGTAGCGGAACGCCTCGGACGAGAACTGCGAGACCAGGTCCATCGGCTCGACGACGTTGCCCAAACTCTTGCTCATTTTTTGAATCGCACCCGTTTCGTCGTCACGACGGTTGACGAACCCGTGGGCGAAGACGGACTTGGGCAGCGGGAGCCCGGCGGCCATCAGCATCGCCGGCCAGAGTGCACAGTGGAATCGCGTGATGTCTTTGCCGATGACGTGGACATCACAGGGCCAGAGTTGCTCGAACTCGCTCGGGTCGTCCGAGCCGTACCCCAAGGCGGTGATGTAGTTCAACAAGGCGTCGAACCAGACGTAGATCCGATGGTCTGGGTCGAAGGGGATCGGGATCCCCCAGTCCAGATTCATCCGACTGATCGAGATGTCCTGAAGGCCATCATTTTTGACCAAGCTGACGATCTCGTTGCGCCGCGATTCGGGCTGGATGAATTCGGGGTGCGCCTCGTAGTGGGCCAGCAGGCGGTCGGTGAAGGCCGAGAGACGGAAGAAGTAATTCTCCTCAGCGACCACCCGGAGTTCGAGGGTAGGATGGTCGGGACAGCGCCCGTCGACGAGTTCCTTTTCGGTCTTGAACGCCTCGCACCCTTCGCAGTAGAGCCCGCTGTATGATCGCTTGTCGATGTAGCCGGCGTCGAAGACGGCCTGGATGAACTGTCGGCAGCCTTTGTCGTGATGCGGCTCGCTGGTCTGGATAAAGTCGTCAAAGGAGATCTCTAGGGCATGCCAGACCTCTTGGAACTGTCGGGCCATATCATCGACATAGGGCTTGGGTTCGAGGCCGAGTTCGCGCGCGCGTTGCGAGACCTTGACGGTGTTCTCGTCGTTGCCCATCTGGAAGCGGACGCGATCGCCCTGCATGCGTCGGAACCGCGCCTGGACATCGGCGCCGATCTTCTCAAAGGCGGTCCCGATGTGTGGTCGGCTGTTGGGGTAATCAATGGCCGTGGTAATGTAATAGCCCGTCCCATTGGCGGCCATAGTCTTTGCCTTGTGGTTGGATTTGAGGGGGTCGTCGGGGCGTCGCGATCATGAACAAGGACCGACCCGGGTCATCGGGAGACCGCCGACCCGATCGCCGGCGCCCCGTCCGGGCCATCGGATATCGACACGAACGACGAGCAGCCGGTTCCGTTCCCTTCTGGGATGTCCTGTCCTTTGACGGTCGATCCGGACGGGCCGCCGCCGGCGTTCAGTATAAATCCGACGCGTACAGCCCATAAGCCCAACGAACCGTCGTGAAACGGGCGCGACGCGGCGCCCGACTCGACTCGGACGGCCCGCAGCGTCCCGATGACGGGCCGTCGGCTCAGCTCAACTCAGTCCGCCTCGACGGCTCGGCGACGGGTCCACGCCACCAGGCCGCCACCGACGAGCAATGCAAAGATCAGGCCGGTGGTCGGCTCGGGGATGATCGTCTGGGGCAGGATGACCGGCGGGGTCGGGGTGACCGTCGGCGTCACGACCGGCTCGGGGATGACGGTCGGGATCGGCATCGGCTCGGGCGGGCTCCGGGCGATCAGGTCGTCGGCCAGCCGGGGTCCGATGCTCGGGTGGTTGAAGTCGAAGCGGGCGATGTTGCGGCTCCGACGGAAGTG
This sequence comes from uncultured Planctomycetia bacterium, assembly GCA_964609385.1. Taxonomy (GTDB): domain Bacteria; phylum Planctomycetota; class Planctomycetia; order Isosphaerales; family Isosphaeraceae; genus CAZSSM01. Next base: position 16,573 of record CAZSSM010000039.1, on the reverse strand, counting down.
CAGGTAGTCGACCAGCGGGATGCTGGGCAGGAAGCCCTCCGCATCGGGCAGGAGCGTGATGCCGCCGGGCACGGCGAGGTCGACCGGATAGGGGCTTTGGCCGGTCCGCAGGAACGGCATCGCTTCGGTCCGGACCGAATTGGGCTGACCGTAGATGGCGCTGGCCTCGACGCGATCGAGCCACACGTCGGGCAATCCGCACAGGACGGTGAGGGCGATGAGGGCGGTGCCGAGGACACGGCGCAGTCGACCCGAGAACGTAGGTCGCGAGGGCACCAACCGAGAGCGACGATCCATGGTCTCCACCTCCTTGCTGGATTCGTCGAGGAATGATCCAGCGTCCAGGATCGGTGTCGTCGCGTGGTGGGCTTGAGCGAGTTCGTCCTGAACCTGTCAAGGCCGGGCCGGGCCGATCCCCGAGCCGTTACGATCGTTCGGGTCGAGACCGCCGCGATCGCCCCTCGTTGTCTCGAGGCGGGGCGATCGGAAGCGCGTCCCAGAGCGTTCCGTTTCCAGAAAGCGCCACACTGTTCCGAACCGAAGCTGGTCCGTCAAGCGGTTGCCACGGATCACTTCGGTCTCGTACCGTGTGGGCATGAACGCCGATCGGCCGGGGGGATCGGAGTCAAGAGGAGTCCCCCTGCTCTGTTGTCCTCCACGGGAGCCTCCGCACGATGGCCATACCGACCGAGATCGAGATCGTCACCAGCCGTCAGATGTACATCGATGGGGCCTGGTGCGACGCCCAGGCCGGGACGACCTTGGACGTGATCAACCCGGCCGACGAGTCGGCAGCGGCGCAGGTGGCCTTCGGGGGCCGCGCCGACGCCGATCGCGCTGTCCAGGCCGCCGCCAAAGCCTTCATCACCTGGAAGCGGACCACCGCCTACGAGCGTGCCGCGATCCTCAAGAAGACCGCCGACCTGATCCGCGACCGCGTCGACGTGCTGGCCCGCACCATGACCATCGAGCAGGGCAAGCCCGTCGGCGAGGCCAAGGCCGAGTTCCTCCAGACCGCAGGTACCTTCGAGTGGTTCGCCGAGGAGGCCAAGCGGGCCTACGGTCGGATCATCCCCCAGGGCGCCGGCCCGATTGACCGACGCCACTACGCTATCAAGCACCCCGTCGGTGTGGTCGGCTCGATCACCCCTTGGAACTTCCCAGCCGCCCTGGCCAGCCGCAAGATCGCCGCCGGTATGGCCGCCGGGTGCACCGTCGTGGCTCGACCGGCCGACCAGACCCCTTTGAGCCTCATCGGCATCTTCGAGTGCTTGGCCGAGGCTGGGACCCCGTCCGGCGTGGCCAACCTCGTCATCGCCGAGGCAGTCCCCTTCGCCGACGCCCTCTTCGAAAGCCCCGAGGTCCGCAAGATCAGCTTCACCGGCAGCACGCGCGTCGGCAAGGAACTCATCAGGCGCTCCGCCGACGGGGTCAAGCGGCTCAGCCTCGAACTGGGCGGACACGCTCCTTTGATCGTCTTCCCCGACGCCGACGTCGAGCAGGTCGCCAAGGCGGCCGTCATCGGCAAGTTCCGCAACAACGGCCAGGTCTGCATCTCCCCTTCGCGGTTCTACGTGCACCAGGACCTCAGCCGCGACTTCACCGAGGCCGCCGTCGAAGCGGCCAAGCAGTTGAAGATGGGCAACGGGCTCGAGCCGGGCGTCCAGGTCGGCCCGATGATCGAGGCCCGCGCCCTGGAGAAGACCACCGGCCTGATCGAGGACGCCGCCAAGCACGGCGCGGAGGTCCTCACCGGCGGCGGGAAGCCCTCCCAGTTCGACAAGGGCTACTACTTCGAGCCCACCGTGATCCGCCAGGTCAACGGCCAGATGCGGATCCTCAACGAGGAGCCGTTCAGCCCGGTCATGCCCCTGCTCGACTTCGACAAGCTCGACGAGGTCATCGAGGCGGCCAACCGGACCCCCTATGGCCTGGCCGCCTATGTCTTCACCAACGACCTGACCGTCGCCACCCGGATGGCCGAGGGCCTGGAGGCCGGCATCATCGGCATCAACGACCCGGTCCCGGCCACGCCCCAATGCCCCTTCGGCGGTATGAAGGAGTCGGGCCTCGGACGCGAACTCGGCATCGAGGGGCTCGAGGCCTACTTCGAGACCAAGTACGTCTCGGTGGGACTCAAGTCCTCCTGAGCGATCGGAGTCGTGGCCGTTGTCGGTCCTCCAGGAAAGGTGGATGCCACCCACCTCGACCCCTGACTTGACAGTCACACGCGTACGCGACTGCTCTTCCCATCCGAGTTGCTCGCCGGATCCCAAGGACTCAACACCGGAACCGGTCACAGGTTTCTCCCGCGGTGGTCGGGCTTAGCGCGACGGTTGACCGGACGGTCCCGGATCAACGCCCCGAGAGTTTAACGTCTCGAGTGGTCCAGTTTCCGGGATCCACTTCAGGTTAACGCGGTTCATAATCCGCAGACGCGTGCATAGCGAGTGGTCTTCGTCGACGCTCCATCCGCCTGGAATCGGCGTCTCGTCTCTTTGCGGTCACCTGACCGGGCAGCCCGCGCTTTGGAACTCCGCCCGCACGGCCTCGACCGAGTCTGGGCCCGCTGCTGGGACGTCCTTCAGGGGATAATTCCAGCCCAGGCGCAGCCACTTGTGTTGTCCCATCTGGTGGAACGGCAAGATCTCGAGTCGTTCGACGTTGGTGAGCCCCGAGATGAATCGAGCGAGCTGCTGGATGTCCTTCGGCTCGTCGGTCAAGCCGGGAACCAGCACGAAGCGCACCCAGGCGGGGCGATTCAGCGCCGCGAGCCGCTCGGCAAACGCAAGGACCTTGCGGTTTCCGACTCCGGTCACGCGTCGATGTTGAGCCTGTCCATAGGCCTTGAGGTCCAACAGGACGAGGTCGATGGTGGTGGTCAGGTCTTCGTCGCGGAGCCGATCGCCTAGGTGGCCATTGGTGTCGAGCGCCGTGTGCAGCCCCATCCGCTTGGCTCCTCGGAGCAGATTCAAAGCGAACTGCGCTTGCACCAGAGGCTCCCCACCACTGACGGTGACGCCGCCGCCGGCGGCGCTCAGGAATCCTCGGTACTTCGCCACCGCGTCGAGCACGGCGTCCGCCCGAAGCCCCGTGTCTTCCGAGGGCAGCGTCAACATATCGGGGTTGTGGCAGTACTGGCAGCGAAAGAAGCAGCCCATCAGCCAAATGACGTACCGCAGGCCCGGCCCATCGACACCCGACGCGGTGTCGTGGCTGTGCACATGACCGAACTCTCCGCCGGTTTGCGTCTCGCGATGATCGGCCTTCGCGGGCATCTCGTGCGAGCGCGGGGTGGGCACGGCTGGTTTGACCAAGCCGGCGTTCGTGGGGCTCGTCATGCCGCTTCTCAACCAGAAACCCCTTCCGTTCCGGGCGATTGAATGGCTCAGAGCGATCTCTCTTCCGATGTCGCGGCGAATCCAATTGAAGGATTCCCAGCAATCCTCCAATCGGCAACAGGCCTTCGAGGTTCGAAGAGAAATCGCTCGAGTCATCAGCGCCCTTAGTTCTTCCCAGACCCGAGCGTCTGGTGGAACGTCCGGTCAACCACATCGCGTTGCTGCTCGGGCGTGAGCTTGACGAAGTTGACCGCATATCCGCTCACCCGGACGGTGAGCTGCGGGTACTTCTCCGGATGCTCCATCGCGTCGAGCAGCGTCTGTCTATCGAGCACGTTGACGTTCATGTGGAAGCCATTGGCGCCGAAGTAACCGTCGAGGCAACCGGCGAGGTTGTTGATCCGGTCTTCCTCGGTACGGCCCAGCGCGGAGGGCAAGACCGTGTTGGTCAGGGAGATCCCATCGCGGGCCTCATCGTAAGGCAGCTTGGCCACCGACAAGGCGCTGGCGATGTAACCGTTGCGGTCGCGACCGTGCATCGGGTTGGCCCCGGGAGCGAACGGTTGGCCCGCTTTACGGCCGTCAGGTGTGGGCCCGGTGCTCTTGCCGTAAACCACGTTGCTCGTGATGGTTAGGATCGATTGCGTGTGTTCGGCGTCGCGATAGGTCGGATGCTTCCGCAGCTTCTCCATGAACGCACGCGTCGCCCACGTCGCGAGATCATCGACCCGGTCGTCGTTGTTGCCGAAGGCCGGGTAATCCCCCTCGACGCGGTAGTCGGTCACGAGCCCGGTCTCGTCCCGCAGGCACCAGACCCGGGCGTGCTTGATCGCGCTGAGCGAGTCGGCCACCACCGAGAGCCCCGCGATGCCGAAGGCCATCGTGCGGTGCGGCGGATGGTCGTGCAGCGCCATCTCGATCCGCTCGTAGGCGTACTTGTCGTGCATGAAGTGGATGCAGTTCATCGCGTTGACGTAAACGCGAGCCAGCCACTCCATCGCGTGGTCGAATCGTTGGAGCACCTCGTCGTAGTCCAGCGTTTCGCCCTTGAACGGTTCAAAGGCGGGCATGATCTGTTCCCCGGTCAGCTCGTCTCGACCCCCATTGATCGCGTAGAGCAGGCACTTGGCCAGGTTCACGCGGGCGCCGAAGAGCTGCATCGACTTGCCGATCTCCATGCCCGAGACGCAGCAGGCGATCCCGGTGTCGTCGCCGATCGCGTCCCGAAGGTGCGCATCGGATTCGTACTGCACGCTCGATGTGTCGATGCTCACCTTGGCGCAGAACCGCTTGAACCCCTCGGGGAGGTCCCGGCTCCAGAAGACGGTCATGTTGGGCTCGGGCGCCGGGCCGAGGTTGTAGAGCGTGTTGAGGAAGCGGAAGCTGCTCTTGGTCACGAGCGGACGTCCGTCGGCGCTCATGCCACCGATCGACTCGGTGACCCAGGTCGGATCGCCGCTGAACAGCGCGTTGTACTCCGGCGTCCGCAGGAAGCGGACGATCCGCAGCTTGATGACGAAATCGTCGATAATCTCTTGTGCTTGCTGTTCGGTGAGCGAGCCCTCGGCCAAGTCGCGTTCGAAGTAGATGTCGAGGAAGGTGCTGGTCCGACCGAGGCTCATGGCCGCCCCGTTTTGCTCCTTGACGGCGGCGAGGTAGCCGAAGTACAGCCACTGGACCGCCTCCCGGGCGTTCTTGGCCGGGCCCGAGATGTCGAATCCATAGGCCTTTGCCATCGCCTTCAGCTCGCCGAGCGCCCTGATCTGCTCGGCCAGTTCTTCACGGTCGCGGATGACGTCCTCGGTGGAGTGCTGGTCGTCGAGCACCGCCTTCTCGGACTGCTTCACCTCGATCAGCCGGTCGACCCCGTACAGCGCGACCCGGCGATAGTCGCCGATGATCCGGCCGCGGCCGTAGGCGTCCGGCAACCCGGTCACGAGGTGGGAGCTGCGGGCTCGACGAATCTCGGCGGTGTAAACGTCGAAGACACCGTCGTTGTGCGTCTTGCGATACTTCGTGAAGACGTCCGCCATCGCGGCGTCGGGCTCATAGCCGTACGCCTTGAGCGAGCCGACGACCATCCGCCAACCGCCGTTGGGGAAGATCGCCCGCTTCAGCGGCGCGTCGGTCTGCAATCCGACGATGATCTCCGATTCCTTGTCGATGTAACCGGGATCGTGAGCCAAGATCGATGAGGGGACCTGGCTGACGTCGAGCACGCCTTTCTGACGCTCTTGCACAAAGAGGTCGCTGAGCTTCTGCCACAGCGCCGTGGTTCGTTCCGTCGGCCCAGCGAGGAACGAACTGTCGCCTTCGAACGGCTGATAGTTCTGCTGGATGAAGTCGCGGACGTCGATGCTTTCGGACCACGCGCCCCGAGCGAACCCGCGGTGCGGGTCGCTAGGGTTCTGACGTTCGATGGCGGACGGGAAGGAGGCTACGATAGTCATGACGACCTCGCTTCTTTTCTCGGTGACCAACGGACACACGGCCGATTGGCTCGCGGACTTAGGGGCCTCACACAAAGATCGGGTCGCGAGCAACGCGCTCGTTCAACGCCGATTTGGTCGCGATCGTAATCGCGAACCGCTTTTTTTTCTTGTACTCTTCATCTTGCCCGAAACGGATCAGCCTGTCTGCGGCCAATCCCGTGACACTCGGCGGAACATCTCCGCCCAGATTGCCCAAAACGCCTTGCTTGGCGGTCGGGTATGAGATCGCGTTTGCGATTTGAAGAGGCCGAAGCTCGAGGGCGGGCCGGGGCGCGATGCGGGCGGGCCATCGTGTCATCAGGGCTGCGACTCGAACATCTTCCAAGTCGTCCCAGCGAGCTGCGTGGCATTGAGGATTGTGCTTGCGCGGGGTCGAACAGAGACAACGAGCGATTCCGATTGGCCCCCCGGCGAAGGGTTTGGCGATTGCGGCGATCGGGTAGGCGCCCCCTCCGAACCCGTTGCTGAAGAAACGAGGGCAAGACTCCTTCACGCCGATCAGTCAGTTCTCCTGGTTTCTGCTCCTGAAACCCAATTCCGCAGCGTTTGGTAAGGGAGACGATGGTTCGAACCGAACTTCAGCCCCCCCCACCGCAAGTAGAGTAGAGACTCTTCTTCGGACTACTGACCAGTTACGGGAGTTTGGGACGGTCGTTCGGTGGGGTGACCCTTACCTGAGCCGCAGCGAACTCACTAGGGGCTGGATGCCCCGAGATGTTGTGAGGGCGATCCTGATTAGACGCCTCACACCACTGCTCCAGCTTGCCCCAGAGTTCATCGAGACACAAGGACCGGTTCAGATTTCGGTGTTCTTTGTGCAGACTCACATTGAATGATTCGATGGGTGCGTTATCGGTCAATTCCCTGGGATGGCTGAAATCTAGGGTCGCCTTGCCGAAAAGGGGCGACAGGTCGAGCCTCTTGCCGGTGAACTCAGGGCCATGATCCTCCCAAAGACTGATGGGATGGCCCTGTTGGTTGGCCAACTCATCGAGGATGGACATCACCTGGCCGCCGAGGAACCGGTGTCCGCCCGGAGAGCCAGATCTCCTTTGTATATTAAATTTTGTTATATCTATTTTTGGTCGATTATGTATTAAATTCACTGCGATCAGGTTCCTCGCTCGGCCTGGTTAGTTGCCTCGATGGCTGGTCGGGTTTGAGATCGTGGCCGCAGTCGTGGCGGCAGGGGCTCTTCCGACGCGAGATTAGCCGCTCCTTGCTGGTCGAGCTGGAGGGCTCGCTTGAGGTTGACCGACCACCCCGCATAGCGAAATGAGACCTGAAATCGACAAGCGACCGGCTTCGCTTTCTCGGACAGTCTCCGAGAAAACCGTTTGCGTTGGCACCCGGGGATTGACTAGGGTGTTCGGAGTTTGCGATGCAAAGTTCATTCGGGCAGTGCTAAGTCTGCATCGCAAAGTGCGAGGGCCGCGGACGTCATCGTGGTCTGTACAGGGATGAGGGAGGTGAACGGTGTCGGTGGCCAAGCGTCCGGTAGTGATCGCATGGTTCGAGGAGGTCGATGCGATCCTGCGGGGAACATCCACGCGGGTCGAGTCGTTGCAAGAGGGTCGGCTGCGGATCTCATCGTTCCGCCTGTTTGCAGTCAACGTCGTCCTGGCGGCAGTCTCCGGATTCTGCATGGGCAGCTATGCCCTGTTCAACAACCCGGACACGTTCTCGGCGGTCCTCCAGATGATCTCATCGGGTTTGAAGCTGCCGTTCCTGTTCTATCTGACGATGTTGATCACGGTGCCGTCGCTGTACGTGTTCAATGCCTTGATTGACTCGAAGCTCGATCCGTTGGCGATCTGGAGACTGATCAGCTTCTCGCTGTTCATCCTGCTGGCGGTACTGGCGGCCTTCGGGCCGATCGTCGCGTTCTTCTCAGTCTTCTCTGAGAGCCATCCGTTCGTGGTGCTCCTGAACGTGACCATCTTCACCCTGGCGGGCGGGATCGGCCTGGGCAAGCTGCTTCAGGTCCTCGAGCGGCTTCATTGGGCGCGACTGGATTCGCGGCAAGAGTCGGTGACGGAACCTGGTTGGGAGGTGGATGCTTCGGCTGAAACGCCCGATCCGGGGTCGGTCGTTCCGCCGGAGTCGCCCGAGATTTCGGCCTCGAGCGGCCCGCCGCTCCTGCCGGCGGAGGTCCGTCGTGAGCAGGGGCGAGTCCGCCTGATCTTCCGATGCTGGGTCATCGTCTTCGCCCTGGTGGGGGCGCAGATGGCCTGGATCCTGCGGCCGTTCATTGGGAACCCCAATCTGCCCTTCACCCCGTTTCGAGAACGTGGCTCCAACTTCTTCGAAGCGGTCTATGGGCTCGTTGTCGATCTGCTCTTTTGACTGACGTGTGAACAAAGGGCAGGATGTGGCCGAGATGCATCACGAGGCTGGATGTTTTTTGCATCGAGCCAACGAAAATCGTTATCTTGGTCCAAGGGTCCGGTCGTGCTTCGAAGCGCACCGTTAATAAGCGGCGGAGTCCTGTGGTCCGGAGTGGAGGAGGTCCGTCATGTCGGTGGCGAAGCGTTCGGAGCTGCTCTCGTGGTTCGAGGAGGTCGATGCGATCCTGCGCGGGGCGTCGCCCCGGGTCGAGTCGTTGCGGGCGGGTCAGTTGCAGATCTCGGCGTTCCGCCTGTTCATAATCAACATCCTCTTATCGGGCGTTTACGGGCTCTGCATGGGCGGTTACGGGTTGTTCATCAATCCCGATAAAGGTGAAGCAACGTTTCAGATGATCGCGTCGGCCTTGAAGCTGCCAATATTGTTTTACTTGACGGTCATGATCACAATGTCGTCATTGTATGTCTTTAATGCCTTGACCGATACGCGGCTGGGCCTACCGTCGATCTGGCGCCTGCTCAACTTCACGCTCTGCTTGTTGCTGGCGGTCCTGGCCGCGTTCGGTCCGATCGTCCTGTTCTTCTCGGCCTTCTCCGAGAGCTACGCCTTCGTGGTGCTGTTGAACGTCGCGGTCTTCGCGATGTCCGGCGTGATCGCCTTCGGCAAGCTCCTCCAACTGCTGGGCCGCCTCCTGGAGACGCGGATCGCCGCTGAGGTCGCTTCCACCTCGACGTCGAGCGCGGGTCGGACCGTCGGCGAATCGGACGCCGGATCCGAAGTCCAAGACTACGAGATCGAGTCGGAGACCGATCGCCCCGACGCGCCCGAGCCGACACCAGGTCCCGACCCGTCGTCGGTCGAACGCGGCGCCGAGATGCGTCAGGAACTGCAACGGGTCCAGTTCATCTTCCGATTCTGGGTCGTCGTCTTCGCCTTGGTCGGTGCCCAGATGGCCTGGATCCTACGGCCCTTCATCGGGTCTCCTAACATTCCCTTCACCGTGTTCCGACCCCGAGGCTCCAACTTCTTCGAGGCGGTCTGGCAGAAGCTCGCGGAGATCCTCGGCGGCTGAGCGTTGTCCTGTCAACGGATTGCTGGAGTGAGACGAGACCCCGGCTGACGGACTCGGAGCGTGGAGGCAGCATTGGATCACCTCCTCAATCGAATCGATGGTGTGCTGCGCGACTCGCCCCGCGCCCGGCTGGGGACGGTCGGTCTGATCCTGTTGTTGCTGGCCTGTGCGCCGTTGTACGGCGCAGCGATGGGCAGCTACGGCGGGATCGGCGGCGACCGGATCTGGCAGGTCGTCTTCTCGGCGATCAAGGTGCCGATCCTCCTGGCGACGGTCTTCGCGCTGAGTGGGCCGAGCTTCCTGGTGCTCAACTGGCTGCTAGGGCTCGGCGACGACATTGGTCGCGCCCTGCGGGCGTTGTTGACTGCTCAGGCGGTCTGGCTGGTGATCCTGGTCAGCCTGATCCCGTACACCATGCTCTGGTATGTCTCGGGGCCCAGCTACAACGCTGCGGTCTTGTTCAACGCCGCGATGTTCGCCCTGGCCAGCATGGGCGCTCAGTACGCGCTCCGACGCGCCTACCGACCCCTGATCCAGAGCGATCGCCGCCATCTCTGGATGCTCCGGATCTGGCTCGTCTTGTTCGCCTTCATCGGCATTCAGATGGGATGGATGCTCCGACCGTTCATCGGCGCCCCGTCGCGCCCGGTCGAGTTCTTCCGGGCCGAGTCGACCCAGAACGCCTATCTCATCGTAGCCATGCGGATCTGGGGCGAGCTTCGCGATCTGGTCGGGCTGCCGTGATCGCGGTCGGTGCCAGGGACTTGCCTGCGAGGCCCCTTGACGCCGACGGGGCCAGAACTATCACAGAAGGGGCGATGCGTTTCGTCGTCGTCTCGGGACTCATGACGAATCTCAACGGCAGTACGGCTTGGATATGTCCCGCAGCCGTTAAACTGTCCAGTGATTCTTGCACCCTCTCCACCAAATCAGGTTTGGACACCATGATGCGCACCGTCCGCCGTCGACCCGCGATGGACCTTTTGGAATCGCGGCGCCTTTTGACTGTGGTTGTCGAACTGGGCGACGATAGCGTCCTGCGGATCACCGGCGACGAGGCCGATGACGTGGTGGACGTCTCGCAGGTCGATCAGATGATCCAAGTGACCTTCGAGGCCGAGGGTCGTCCGGTTGTTGAGGACTTCGGCCTTGATGGAGTGGTCCGAATCCGGTTCCGCGGCGGTGATGGTGACGATTCGCTGACGGTCGCGACGGACTTGGCCGTTCCCGTCATTGCTGACGGTCAGGGAGGCGATGACCTCCTCTTCGGCGGCGCAATGGGCGATCGCCTCCGAGGTGGCTCCGGCAACGACGTGCTCGATGGTCAGGGCGGTGACGACCGACTGATCGGGGGGGCAGGAACCGACGCCTTGCAGGGTGGTGCGGGCACGGACGTTCTGATCGGATCGGCCGGCGACGATGGCCTCGACGGCGGCGAGGACGACGACTGGATCTACGGCCATGGCGGCACGGACACCTTGATCGGTAACACCGGCGCGGACCGACTCTTCGGAGGTCGGGGCGCGGACCTGCTCGAAGGCAATGCCGGCGATGACACCCTCTTCGACGGCCCTGGCACCGACACCCTGCGTGGCGGCGAGGGCGATGACTACCTCAACGACCTACTCGGGGCCAATCTGTTGGAGGGAGATGCGGGTGATGACACCCTCGTCGGCGGCTTCGGCGCCGACACCCTCGATGGTGGCGACGGCAACGACGACCTGTTCGGACTCTTCGGTCGCGACCTGATCCTCGGCGGCCTCGGTGATGATCTGTTGGTCGGTGGCTTCGGCGCCGACACCTTGATCGGCAATGCCGGTGACGACACCCTCTTCGGTGGTTTCGGCACCGATACCGAGTTCCAGGATGAGGATGATTCCGACGCTTAAGATCGCGTTGGAATCTCAGAGCCTCTCTCCTCTCCCCGAGCACGATCCTATCTGGCGACGTGCTCGGGCTCAGGATTATGGGTGATGTTCTGAGAGAAGTTCCCGCGCGATCAGATTTGCCCTTCGATTACTCAATGGTGTGCTGGAAGATCCAGGCCGTGTTATGGTTGCGTCGAACCATTCTAGGAATCCGTCGTCAGATCGCGGACCCAGACACCAAGTAGAGCGTTCCGCCGACCGGCATCGGCCAGCAGAAGCGTGACCGGTTCGTCGAGCAGATGACTGTGTTCGTCATATTCAAACATGGCCGACTCCAGAGAGCTGACCCGGATCGCGTCGGGGAACGTGTGCTCGACCCACTAGTCTTTGTCCGGACCCCGATTGACGAACACCTAGACCCCCGGTCTAGAATCGTCGTCCGGCACGTCGGTCCAGTAGCCGATCGCCGCTGCGAGCATCTGTCTGTCATGGGCGACCAGGCGAATTGTCTCGGTGCCGCCCATCCAATGCTCTTCCCGGTCGCGCGTGCTGGCCCGATCGCTCTGTTCGAATCGGATCGAGCCCTGCGGTTGGTCGGATTCCTCAAAGCGTGGTTCCGAGCAATCGCGGGAACGTGGTCGGATCCTCGCTACGGAACAGACGCATGATCAAAGCGGTCATTTTGTCGTTTTCGGTTCCAATAAACGCGTTGATTTGGCTGTGTTCAAGGTCGACCGTGTCGACGGCTCGTGAAGGCGAGCCGGCCTTGGTCAGCGCGTCGGCTAGATCTCGAGCGAGCACATCGGCGTTCATCCGATTGCCGGTGTAGAAGATTAATGACGGCGGGATCTGACGGCCCGGCGCGACGTGGGACTGCAATGAGGCGTCGGCCCAGGCGTTCCAATCGTCGCTGAAGGCCAGGCGGTACAACGAGATCATGCCGATCGGATTGAACTGCTCGACGTGACGCGGAATGTCATAGGCGGCCGGGTCGAGCAGGACGGCCGATTTGAGGATCGAGAGGTCCTTGCCCTCGGCCTTCAGCCAACGCGAGTCGATAGCGACTAACCCGGCCAGGTGCCCGCCGGCTGAGTGACCCATCACATGCATTCGATCGGGATCGCCACCATATTCGGAGATCCAATCGTGAATCCAGGCGATTGCCTTTGCAACATCCTGAATATGTACGGGATGCTGAACCGCGGGCGAGAGCCGATAATTGATGCTGACGTAGACGTATCCTTGCGTGACGAAATACCGCGACTTGGCCGTCACGATTCTCGGGTTGCCTTTATCTCCGCCCCGCCAGCCGCCGCCGTGGATCATGATCACGACCGGGTGCGGGCCATCGGCGACCGGGGCATAGATGTCGAGGCTCAATAGATTGGGATCGACCCCTTCGATCTCATCGTAGGGTAGGTTGAGGTGCGTCTTCATTGGAGGTGCGGGTGGAATTGTGGGCTGAGTCTGGTCCACCGCACCTCGAGGTCGAGGACGTCGGCCACGGCTGCCGACCCTACGTGCCGGAATCAAGCCGGGGAACGCCTGGGCGGCTTCGGCACGCGTGACGAACCCATTCCCGTCCCGGTCGATCTCCTCGAAGGGGGCTGGGGCCCGACGAAGGACCCGGTATTCCTCCGCACTGACCGTTCCGTTACCGTCCCGATCGAGTCGGGAGAACGGATCAGGTCGTGTCGCTTGCCCTTGGACTTGAGAGCAAACGATCATTAATAGAATGGAGATTGCAATTAAATGCGAGAAAATTCTACAAACGATGTCCATGACGTCCCCCTTCACTTTCGAAAGCCCCGCATCACGGATAGGAGAATCGATTTGTGAGGCTTCGCATTTGGCAACGGACGACTTCTCGGAACGAACCGAGATCGGTCCCGAGTCGACTCTCAACCCGATGGGGCGTTGTAAGATGAAACCCGTCGGGCCGACGGAGGTATCGACAGTCCTTTGAAGGATTGGGGGGCCGCAAGGAATGAGTCAGGCGGTCCCGTAGATGAGAAGGTCGCGAACCTGGTTGGCGGTGATGGTCCTCTCAGGCGCGGTGATCCGAGCCAACCGGGTGAGGTTACGGATCTGTCGACCGTTGAGTTCGATGGCAGCCAGTTCGTCGAAGGCGTCGTCAACGAGGGTCAGGCCAGCGTGTTGAAACATGGTCCGCCAGATCGTGTTTCGGGCCTCGGCGTCGAGGTCGGGGTAATCGAGCTTGAGCATTACGCGGCTGAGAATCGCCGGGTCGAGCACTTCAGGTCGGTTGGTGGTCAGGAAGAGGATGCCGCGATAGGAGTCGAGCAGCCTCAGGAAGATGCCGACGATGGCCGAGCGCTGAAGGTCGGCGTCGCGCCGGGCGAGGAAGATCTCGCACTCATCGAATTGGAGCACGGCGTTCCAGGCATCGACCCGCGCGAAGATCCGTTGCAGGTTGTCCTCGACCTGATCGGGGTTCGTGCCAAGCTCGCCGAGTTCGAGCACATAGAGGGGGCGTTGCGTCTGCTCGGCGTAGACCTCAGCGGTCAAGGTCTTGCCGACGCCGGGTTTACCTGACGCGAGGATCACCGCACCGCCGTGCTTGGTCTGGATCAAGTCGCCGAAGAGCTGATCGGGTTGGGTCGCGAAGACTTGACCGAGGATCGTGCGGATCCGATCGGGCAGATGGAGCCGATCCAGCGCCGATTCGTCGTACTCATAATCGATGATGTCATCGACGTCTGGATAGACGTACCGCTTGGTCTCCAGGCTGAAGACGCGGATCAGCGGGAGCCGTGTGACGCCTTCGCATCCGGGTCGGCCGTGATTGTATTGGTCGGTCTCCAGCTCCGGCTCGATGATCCCGCGTCGGGGAAGCTTGGGTGTGCCCAAGGCCAGCTTAATGAGCCGATAGCCCGACTGGCTGAGGGTCAGAACCGATCCGGTCACCATGATTTGCCGACCTGACTCGCGACCAGTCCGCTCAGCGCGGATCAACCGGAGGTTGAAGTCGAGCGGCAGGCAACGGAGACGTCGGAGGTGATGTTCCTTTAGGATCTCCTCGACGGTCCGTTGACAAGGCTGGCCGCTCTCATCGAAAAAGTAGTCGCTAGCAACATCGTACCGAAGCGCGAGAGACTCATCGCAGATCGATAGGTTGATCGTCAAAAGGACCCAGCAAGACCCGTCGAGAAGATAATTTCGGTAGAAGTTTACATTGAGAATGACGGGATACCAGCGTCCGTTCAGGAACAGTTCGGCCGTCGGCGTCTTGTTGCCGAGCAGCAGGAGGGTCGATCCGAATTCGACGGGGCTCGAGACCGATCGGTCATAAATCGATTCGCGATCGATTGCCGAAACGTCGGACATGCCGTAAGCATGCATGGCGATTTGTGTGCGTTGCGAGACGGTCAACTCGGCCTCATCGAGCAAGGCCAGCAGCACTTCCCTGGGCAGTTGGCGGATCTCCAACGCGAGGGTTACTTCCTCGGGATCTTCCACATCTGGCCGTCGGAGGTCATCCAGCCTCTTCCATTGCTCGCGGTCGAGATCGACGCGTTCCAAGGCCCTTTCATAAACGGCCTGAGTAATTTGCAGCTTCGCCATCTCCGAGCGATCCCCCCGGAAGTCAAGTCATGTTCACCGATGGCCCAAACGATGGGGTCGCCGACAACCGCCGAGGCTCTAGAGATTTCGAAGGGCGTCCAGGTTCGCGGAGTCGAGATGGACGCGACCCGCATCGGTCGTTAGTTGACGATCGGCAGCTCGACGCCGGACTTCTCGTGCTTGAGCTTTTGCTTGAGCAGATAGGAGTCGAGCGGTTTGGTTTCCTCATCGAACCGATCGACCTCTTCAAGCAGTGCGGAGATCATCTCGTCTTCCTGAACGTGGCGGATGGGCACACCACGCTTGAAGATGACCCCCTTGCCGCTGCCCGCGGCGATCCCCAGGTCGGCCTCCTTGGCCTCGCCGAACCCGTTGACCAAGCAGCCCAGGATGCTGATCCGCAGCGGCTTCTTCATGCCCTTCATGGCCTGCTCGACCTCACCGACGATCCGTTCTAGATCGATGTCGAGTCGGCCGCAGGTCGGGCATGCGACGACCTCAGGCTCGGTCACTCGGCGCCCGGTCGAGCGGAGGATGTCGAAGCAGACTCGGATCTCGGGGACCGGGTCACCCAGCAGCGAGACCCGGATCGTGTCGCCGATCCCCTTGAGCAGGATCGCCCCCAAGCCGGCAGCGCTCTTGACCGTGCCGTAAGCGATCGAGCCGGCCTCGGTGATCCCGATGTGCGTCGGGTAGTCCGACTGCGCGGCGAACTGGGTGTAGGTCTCCACCGCCGTCGGCACATGGCTCGACTTCAACGAGACGATGATCTGATCGTAGCCCAGCTCCTCGGCCCGCTCGATGTAACGCAGGGCGCTTTCGACCATCGCCTCGGGACACGGGTAGCCGTACTTGTCGATGAGGTCCTTCTCCAAGCTACCGCTGTTGACGCCGATCCGCATCGGTACGCCCTTGTCGCGGCACTTGCGGACGACCTCCTTAAACCGCTCCTCGCTGCCGATGTTGCCGGGGTTGATCCGGATCTTATCGATGGCCGTGGAGCCGTCGGGCAGGGTCTGCTCGAGCGTGGCCAAAGCCATCCGATAGTCGTAGTGAATGTCAGCGACCAGCGGGATGGAGATCTGGGAACGGATCGGGCCGATGGCCTCGGCATCCTCGATCTTGGGAACGGTGACCCGGACGACTTCGCAGCCGGCCTCTTCGAGCCGATGGATCTGTGCGACGGTCTCGTCAACCTTGTGAGTGTCGGTGGTAGTCATCGACTGAACCCAGATCGGGTTGTCGCCGCCAACCACGTGATTGCCCAAACCAACTTCACGCGTCTTGTGCCGTGCGATGATTGTGGAATATGCCATGGTGTACCGACCCCACTCCGCTGGTTCGACCCGGAAGAATCATAAATTCACAGCAGGCCCAAACTTAGGATGGAGGCATGGTAAACGGCTCGCCACTTGGCGGGCAAGGGATCCTGGACCGTCGCGGGGAAGCCGGGCGACCGGCTCGTGCTCAGTGTGACCTCGTCGAGACTGGGTCAGCGGGCTTGGGAGGATGGCTCGTCCAGGGCCTCAATGATCTGCCCCCAACGATCGGCCGTCACAGCGACATCGATGGCCGCCTCGAGGCGATCCAAATCCTCGCAGGCGGTGATCCGCTGTTGCGTCGCCTCGTCCGGTTCTCCGAGCCGCTTCGTGCCGATCCGGAGCAATTGTCGGCGACCTGTGCTCAATGACCCTTCGCGGGCGCCCTCTTCGCGGCCCTCTTCGCGGCCCTGTTCGCGGCCCTGTTCGCGGCCCTGCTCGAGGCCCTGCTCGAGGCCCTGTTGACGCCCTTGCTCGCGGCCCTGCTCGAGGCCTTCCTTGAGTCCCTTGGCGAGGCCTTGTTCCTTCCAGATCTGGACGGTCAGCGATT
>CAZSSM010000038.1:0-66632 GCA_964609385.1 uncultured Planctomycetia bacterium | reverse complement strand
GTGTGGTTCACCTGATCGACGAAGTGCTGATCCCCCCCTCCATGCTGGTCTGATCTGATCGACGCGAGCTGAGTCTTCGCGAACGTTCTCGAAACGCCTCACCGCGCGGAAATCTCCCGCGCGGTGGGGCGTTTCACGTTGAGGCCCGATCTCAATGGACGTCGTTTCCGATGACTCGACCTCCGCCATGAGCGATCGGGATCGTTAGGCGTGTCCCATGCATTGGGGGATAACGCGGATCAACGGGAGGTCGTCATGGGGCTCTGGCAAGCAATGGTCTGGTCGTTGGCGATCGTCGGTGGACTGGCGGCAATCTACGGCCTGCACCGACTCGCACTTTGGCTGGAAAATCGGGGTTACCTCTACTACATCCATAAGAAGCCCAAGGGGAGTTCGGCTGGATGCTTCGTCGCCATTCAGAGGGCCATCGAGCCACAATCCCAACACGTTGAGCAGGCGTGCGAAGAAGTATCCTTCGAAGAGAATCGATCGACGGGGTCGGATCACCCGCCGTGGTCTGTTCCGAATAACCGACGGCTCCATGAGTAATCGATTCGACTTAACTCGATATCACTCGAAGCTGTGGTGATCCCCTCATCCTGGAGTGCAGCTCGGGAGGGGTGATCGGATTCATTACCGATCGAGCGTTCCGGGCGGGGGTCCGAACGAGTTAGCGACCTGATGGAGCATCTCTGGCTGGTGCTTGGCCAGGAGATATTTCATGACCACCTCGTCGGAGGGCGGCATGCCGGGGTCGCGGAAGATGATACAGAGCGAGTCGAGTCCCCGACGCGTCCGCGCGTCCCAGACGGTGATTTGAGCGTGCGGCGTGCGGTGGATCTGATAGATCCGATCGCCGTTGGTGATGGTTACGCGGTCGTGGGTCCGGAACTCGTCGAACTCCTCGGGCGTGACGACGTCGCGGACCAACTCGGCGGCGACCAACTCGGGGACCCCTTGGGCATAGACCTGCTGGTCGATGGCCATGGGCGGGTCCTCGATCGTCGGCTCGGGCCGGCTCCGCCCTTCGATGACGCGGAAGGTCTCCCAAGCCACCAGTTCACGATAGCCGGCGCGGACCAGGGCGCTGGCCAAGACCAAGCGCGGGAACCCGGCCGCGGTCCGGACCACCTCCTGGGCGAAGGCGCGGACCTCGCGGCTCAGCTTGTCCATCCAGAACCGGGGCATCTTGACCCGGTCCGATTCGCTGTAGCGATAGATGTGCGGTCCGACGTCGGGCAGGCGGATCTCGACCCGCTCAGCGCCTCCTTCCAACTCCTTGAGGACGGCGTCGTAATTGGTCTGGCCCCGGACGAACTGGTCGGCGACGTCCTGGTCCGGGCCGCCCTGGACCAGAAGCCGTCGATAGGTCGGGCGGGCCCGGAGGATCACCTCGCGCGACCAGGCGTCACCGGCCACCCGACGGTCCTCTGCCTCGATCTCCCAACGCAGATACCCGGTCCGAATCATCGGGCTTCGGCCTCCCCTGCCCTGAACAACGGTCTCCGACGGCCTTCGACGTCCCAACCGGCCGGCCCGGTCCTCCGACCATATTAGGGTCGAAGGGGCCGGACGATGGAGGACTCAACCGCCGGTGACCGGGGGGACCAGCAGGATCTCGGGCGCCGAGGCGTCGAACTGCCGGATCGGCACCGAGCGGCCCGGCCCGTCGAGCCGGAAGGCCATCCGACCGGCTTGGACCTCCCGATCGAAGGCGAGGCGGGCCTGCTCGACCACCTCGGGTTGATCCGGCTCCCACTCGGCCAGACAAAGGTCTCCGTGACCGGTCTTGAGCAACCGCAGTTTGGCCATGGTGCGCTCCCTCAGTATGTCGTTGTTGTCGAGTCGTCGAGGTCGGGACCGTCCGTCGACCGATCGAGCCGTCACGATCGGCGCCTCGACACGGTTCGGCCTCGAGGATTATAACGATCCTGTGGGCGGGTTTTCCATGGGGTATCTCCAAGATGTGCAGTATGCGGTTCTTCCAAGAGATTTATGACGGAATTTCGATTATCAAGGATGTGCCAGATCCGAGCATAGCCCCGACGCGTCGGGCCGTCAGCGGTCGGGGCCGACCTCCGTCCCGTCAACTGCTCAGGTCGTCGAGGAAGTCCTCCACGAAGACCTGCTTGGACGAATCGTCCCCGACGGGGAAGTAGGGATAGGTTCGGCTGTCGAAGATCATCAAGGCTTTGGCGAACGAGGTGGCGAAGTCTTCATCGGGGCTCCATTGCCCATACGTCCGAGCGAATCCGCTCGAACTCTCGTAGAACCACGCCCCGTCGCCGCTGAGCGACTCCCAGGGTTCCTGATTGGTGAAGGCGTTGTTCTTGCGCCATCCGGAGATATCCTTCCAATCGCCCCATTGAGGATTCTCCTTGTCCCAGTTGTGGCCGATCTCGTGGAAGGTGACCAGGTGGAGCGTGTCGTCATCGACGAAGGCCCCATCGGCGAAGGTGATCCGCTTGCCACCGTTCCAGCCCAGGAAGTCGGGATCGCTGAGGGCACCGGCCCGCTCGAAGGTGATCGTGTTGCCCGACTTGCGCTCCAACAGCTCGTTGTTGTTGGTCCGCTCGGCGAGGACGTCGAGCGCCTCGTCCAGGGCCATGATCTCCGATCCGGTCCAGAGGCCCGGATCGACGTCGATGTCCTGGCCATTGACGGTCACCGTCCCGCCGACATGGTCGTCGAACTTGATCTTGACGTCGTCCCCGCCGAGATCCTGGAACTCCGAGTTGGCGTCGCTGACCGAGGCGTCGTCCATCTTGAGGAACCGGTCGTGGCCGGCGTCACCCCAGACCTCGTCGTCGCCGCCCCAGGGCAGCAAACCGTCACGCCCGTCGCCGCCGGAGAGCGTGTCATTCCCGTTACCGCCGTCGAGGTGGTCGGGTCCGCGGTTGCCCGAGAGGTCGTCGTGGCCCGAGCCACCCTTGAGCAGGTCGCCGGCCTTCCCACCCGAAAGCGTGTCGTTGCCCGACCCGCCCTGAAGCGTGTCGCGACCGTCGGCGCCCACCAGCGAGTCATCGTCAGCGTTCCCTTTGATCCGGTCGTGGCCCGCGTTGCCGCTGAGCGTGTCGTTGCCCGGCCCACCCTCAAGGGTGTCGTCGTCGGCCCCGCCGTTGAGCACGTCGAGGCCCTCCTCGCCGCGGAGCACGTCGTCGCCGGCAAGTCCATCGAGGGTGTCGTTGCCGTCCCCACCTTCGAGGATGTCGTCGGCCCCATCACCGCGCAAGGAGTCGTCGTCGTGCAGGCCTCGGAGCGTGTCGGAGCCCGGGCCGCCTTCGAGGGTGTCGTTGTCTGTCCCGCCGTTCAAGGAGTCGGCCCCGTCGCCGCCGGAGGCGAAGTCGTCGCCGTCGTTCCCCTCGATCGTGTCGTCGCCGTTGCCCCCTTCCAGAGAATCGTCGCCGAAGCCGCCGAAGATCGTGTCGTCGCCGTCCTCGCCGAGGACCGTGTCGCGGCCGTCCTCGCCGTCGAGCAGGTCGTCGTCCGGGCCGCCCTCGATCAGGTCGTTCGAGTCGTCGCCCCCGTCGATCGTGTCCTTGCCCTCACGGCCGTAGAGGATGTCGTCGCCCAAAGATCCGTCGATCTCATCGTCGCCCGTTCCGCCATCGATGATGTCGTTACCGAATCCTCCGTTGAGAATGTCATTGCTGTCATGTCCTTCGATGACGTCGTGGTCGTCGCCGCCTTCGAGGGTGTCCTGATCGCTGCTTCCGAGCAAGGTGTCGTGACCCGCGTCGCCGAACATGGCGTTCGGGCCCGAGCCGCCTTGGATCAGGTCGTGACCGTCGTCCCCCGACGCAGTCAGCGGAATGCTCAGGTCGGCCGACATGAAGAGCTGGTCGTTGCCGGCATCCAGGTCGGCCCAGATCTGGGCGATTGGATGGCTCGTCACCGGGAGCGTCTGCACGGTCGGCCCCGGGCGCTCCACCACCTGGACCGCATCCACTCCGCTGGGGAGCGTGACCAGGTTGATCTCGTAGTAATCGGCTCCCAATGTGCCGTCGAGGAACAGCCACTGGCTGACGGGGTCATAGTTGATCGTCAACAGTTGTCGCGATTCCAAGGCTTCCAGGTTGGATCCCGGTTGTGTCGAACGGTCGCGTCGCATGGTCTCGGCCTCGTCGGGTCCTCGGTCGTTCGAAATGCGCGAGCGGCCCATCGCCGGCTCGCCCGAGGCAGGTACCTGTGAGGCGCATCGACCTTTCAAGAAAAATGGAAAATCCCATAAGAGCCCTGGAAGAGCACGCGGTCGATCCGACGACTTCGCGTCACGCTCTGGTCCCCAAGCTGGCAAGACCCGGATCAGGGGCGTCTCATTTCGGCATCGAGCCAACGATCATAGGCGGGACCCGGTCCCCAACGGAGGCCGTCCGGGTCGTCGATCTCCGGTTCGACTAGAAGATGATCGTGCGGGTCTTCCGAGGTGCGTGACCCTCGGAATGTCAGCTCGCGCTGGGCCGATCCTTCGGCCCGATCGCTCCAGAGCCGAGCCCAGTCGTCGAGCGAGGCGGGTCCGCCCTCCAGCCGAGTCACCGGCCGTGATCGGGAGGAGAACGAGAGCCAGCTCAGCCCGCGCTGGTAGAGGTCGTCGCGACCGCTCCAGGTGAGGTGACGCCGAACGATCTCGAAGAAGATCGGCACTTGAGGCTGATCGGCGAACCGGAACGGGTTCTGGCGATGGATCAGCCCCAGAAGGTGGTCGGTGTCGAAGAGCGCGCGGTCAGTTCGGATGTGGATCATCCGCGCCCGCGCCTCCTCGTGCCCCGACCGTCGTCGTTGAGGATCGCTGAGGACCCGGATCGCCGTTCTCCCTCGGATCGTCGTGCCAGTGATCTCGAGAAGGCGGTCCCTGTCATCGACGCTCTTCAAGCTCGGATCGATCGTCAGCCCGATCATTGTGACCAGTAAATTCTTTTCGAGGGTCAGTGTGTGTCCCGCTCCCGGGACCCAATAGATCGCCATGCCGTTGGTGAAATCGAAGGAACTGGATCGGACGGTCCCTGAGCTATTCCATAGAGCGAGATTGCACCTGCCGGGACCGGCCACGAACCGGCAATGGGTTACCCGGAGGGATCCCCCTTCGACGACCACGGCTCCAGCACGTGCTCGGTCCTCGTTCGCATTGACTCGTCTTCGGATCGGGCCCACCCAACAGATCTCGATCCCTTCGAGGTTCAGCGCCGCATTGGTCTTCAGGAGCGGTTGATGCGGCTCGGTTGGATCCTTACGCGCGACCAGGACCGGCCGTCGCCCCCTCGACGCGCGGATCGTGAGGTCCTTGCCGTTGATCGCGATCGGGTTGGAGAGGTAGGGGCCGTTCCCATCGATCGTGATCA
Source organism: uncultured Planctomycetia bacterium (assembly GCA_964609385.1). Lineage (GTDB taxonomy): Bacteria > Planctomycetota > Planctomycetia > Isosphaerales > Isosphaeraceae > CAZSSM01. The sequence continues at coordinate 61,293 of CAZSSM010000038.1, read as the reverse complement.
CCGATCCCGAAGGGGCCTCGGCGATGGCCTCGCCGAGGGTCGCGAACGATCGGCCCGGTCCCAAGCGAAACGGATCCTGGGGATCGGCCGGGGGACGATCAGCCAACCTGTTTAGGTCGGCTGAAACGAGGGTTGTCGACATCCAAGGATCGTCGATGGTGGTCGACCACCGGAGCCTCGTCCATCCAGCGAAGGGCAACGTCAGCCCGACGATCAGCAACAGCGCGAGCGTCGCCACCAGCGCTGCCGGGCGCCGTTTGAGGGCCGGTCTCGCTCGCGGTTCGGAGCACATGGCCTGGTCGCGAAGCCGCTCGGCGACGATCTCGGCCGATGGCGGTCGCGTCTTCGGATCCTTGGCGAGCAGCTCGGCGATGAGCTGTTCGAGCCGATCGGGGACGTCGACGTCGGGGATGAGGCTCGAGACGGTCGGGGGCACCTCTCGTTCGAGCTGCTGGAGCATTGCGGGAATCGTCGAGGCGTTCAGCGGCGCCCGACCGGTGCAGCAGGCGAAGAGGACCGCGCCGAGCGCGTAGAGGTCGGCACGGGGATCGACGGTCGGCCCGCGCGCCTGTTCGGGCGCCATGTATTGCGGGGTGCCGGCCAGGGTCTCCTGCCGTGTCAAGGAGAGATCGTCGCCACCACGCGCCAGGCCGAAGTCGGTGATCCGCGCGCGGCCGGTCCGCTCGTCGAGCAGGATGTTGGCCGGCTTGATGTCGCGATGCACCAGTCCGTTGCGATGCGCTGAGGCGAGGCCGAGGGCGACCTGACGGCCGATCCGCACCACCTCCGCGATGGGGAGTCGTCCCTCCGCATCGAGTCGCGCCTGCAGCGAGGTGCCGGGGACATATTCCATCACGAGGTAGGGATTGCCCCTCAATATGTCCACGGCATGGATCGTGACGACGTGATCGTCAACAATCGACGCGGCTGATCGGGCCTCGCGGAAGAACCGGGCCCGCGCCTGGTCATCGACGGTGCGCTCGGGTCGGAGGAACTTGATCGCGACCCGACGATTGAGGCGACGGTCGTCGGCCGCCACCACCAGCCCCATCCCGCCCTGACCGATGATCCAGCGGACGCGGTACGGACCGAACCGCCCGAACTCGCCGACACGCTTGGGCGGATCGATGATCTGGAGGAGTGTCCGCTCCCAGGATCGCTGTTCCGGGGGCGTCCCAGTTCGGGCCGCTATCGGTGCCCTTTTCCAGCGAGCGACTTGCGATGGATCGGGACGCGGGGACTCGGCGCAACCGTGACCGTGGAGTATGGGGAGCGTCCCCGAAGGACCGGCGAGTCGGTCCAATGCCGATTGACAACGCTGACAGGTCGACAAATGAGACTCCATAATGTCCTCGACATGCTGGGGCAGCGTCCCCTCCAGCAGGGCGGCGAGCATCGTGCGGTCGGGACAGGCGTTCGCCGATTTCATGGCATCGATCCTTCATGATCAAGGTCGAGCGTGCTGGTACGCGGCGACATTGGGGATCGGCTCGGACTCGACGGTGGCGACGACCTCGCGGAGCCGGGCCAGGATGCGGCTCTTGGCGATGTAGACGGCGCCGACGGACATCCCGAGTTGTAGGGCGACCGCCTCGACGGCTTGCCCTTCGACGGCGGTCCGCTCGAAGGCGCTCCAAGTCGCTGGGCGGAACGCGTGGCGCACCTGGTCGGCGGCCCAGTTGTAGATGATCTGTCGGTGCTCGCGCTCCCAGAACGCCTCGTCGTCGTTCCCGATGGTCTGGAGGTTCAGGACCGCCTGATGGGTCGTCCCGCCGACCCCCGCGCCTTGGCGATCGCGTCGCTGGATCAGGCCGATCCACTCGTTCCTCGTAATCGTCAGCAGCCAGCCACGGAACGATCCTCGGGCCGGATCGTAGGCGAACCGATCGACAGCCGTCGCGACGGCGCCGAGGACCTCCTGGACCAAGTCCGAGGCGTCGGCGTCCTGGAGCCCGCGATGGCGGCCGTAGGCGTAGATCAACGGACCATAGATGTGGACGAACCGGTCCCAGGCGTCGCGGTCTTCAGGATCTCCGAGCCGGATCAGGAGGCTTCGGTGGGTCGTGGGGGATCGTCCCATGGGCGGATCTCCCGGGCCATGCATGGAGACTCGGTCGATGTCCCTGAGGACTTCTCATGAACGAAGCATACATGGGACCGTTGGAGTTGGGATGTCGGTGCCCCCGGAGGCTCCTCGGATCCCGGGGCTTCGTCATCGTATTCGCGTTTCTCGGACGGATGTGACTCTCCGATCCGTCAACAACGCTCCGCAGTCCCCTTCGACCGGGCACGGAAATCGGTCATCGATCATGAGGGCGATCTGAAATGCTTGCATGTGGGGGTGGGTCGGTTCGATGGATCGCTCGCTCATGATCACGCCGGCGAGCCGGCCTCGAAGGGTCGAGGGCCTGACGGTTTCGAACCGCTCGCGTTCTGGATAGGATGGGGACCTTTCGGTCGGTCGGTCGGTCAGTCGGTCCGGTTCAATCTCGATCTCGATGGTCGCCCCCGATCGAGGCGATCATTCCTTTCAAAGGGGTTCGACGATGAAACAAACGCGTCTTATGTGGTTGTTGCTGATGGTCTGGTTGGTTGGGGCCTTGGCGATCGGTTCGGCGCACGCAAGCGTCGAAGCCGGCGATCGTCCCAACATCCTTTGGCTGACCTGCGAGGACATCAGCCCGAACCTGGGCTGTTACGGCGATCCCGACGCGGTTACGCCGAACCTCGATGCCCTGGCCGCCGAAGGGATGCGTTACGACCTGGCGTTCTCGGTGGCCGGCGTCTGCGCGCCCAGCCGGTCCTGCCTGATCACCGGCATGTACCCGACCGCCATCGGATCCCAACACATGCGGAGCACCGCCACGCTTCCCGACTTCGTCCGGACCTACAGCCAGTTGCTCCGCGAGGCGGGTTACTACTGCACCAACAATTCGAAACAGGACTACAACTTCAAGACCCCCGAGGGATGTTGGGACGAGTCGAGCAACAAGGCACACTACAAGAATCGCGTCGACGATCAGCCGTTCTTCGCGATCTTCAACTATACCGGCACGCACGAGAGCCAGGTCCGGCTCGGTGACGAGGCGTTCGCACGGCGGACCGCCGGACTCGACCCGGAGCAGCGTCACGAACCCGCTGAGATCCGGGTGCCGGCCTATCATCCCGACACGCCGGTGGTCCGCAACGACTGGGCGCGGTACCACGACCTGATCAGCGTTCTGGACGGCTGGATCGCCGAGAAGCTCGACGAACTGGAGCGCTCCGGCCTGGCCGACTCGACGATCGTCTTCTTCTACTCCGACCACGGCGCGGGCCTGCCGCGCGGCAAGCGCTGGATCTACGACTCGGGCCTCCGCATCCCCTTGATCATCCGAGTCCCCGAACGATACCGGCACCTGGCCCCCGACTACCGACCCGGCGGCGACACCGACCGACTGGTCAGCTTCGTCGACTTCGGACCCACCACCTTGAGCTTGGCCGGCGCGACGATCCCCGACTATGTCCAAGGGCGCCCGTTCCTGGGCACGCGGATCGACCCGCCTCGGAAGTCCATCTATGCGTTCCGGGGCCGGATGGACGAGCGTTACGACCTGATCCGTGCCGTCCGCGACAAGCGGTTCAAGTACATTCGCAACTATCTGCCCCACCTGCCCTACGCCCAGCGGATCAACTACATGGAGCAGATGCCGACGATGCGCGAGTTCCGCCGCTTGGCCCAGCTCGACGATCCGCCCGAACTGGATGGCTCGGCCGGGCTCTTCCTGCGACCGCGCAAGCCCGACGAGGAGCTTTACGACACGGTGGCCGACCCGGACGAGGTCCGCAATCTCGTCGACGACCCGGCCTATGCCGAGGTCTTGGAACGGCTCCGGGCAGCGCACCGAGAGCACCTCTTCGACGTCGTCGACCTCGGCCTGCTCTTCGAGGCTGAGATGCTCCGACGCGCCGAAGGGGGAGCGCCCTACGAATTGGCCCGCCGATCCGACTCAGGCTACTACGACCAGGCCCGGATCTTCGAGACGGCGAAGCTCCGGCCGTACACCGACTGGGACCGCTCGACCGCCTCGCGGTTGGTCGACGACCTCGACGACTCCGACAGCATGGTCCGGACCTGGGCGGCGACCCGCCTGGCCGCGCAGGCCGAGACGCTCGATGAGGCGGCCTTGGCGGCCTTGACCGGCGCCTTGGACGACGACAACCCGAGCGTCCGGATCGCGGTGGCCGACGCCCTGGCCCGTGCCGGCCGGGTCGAGCCGGTTCTGTCCGTGCTGGCCGAGGCGCTGGAGGAGGACGATCCGTACGTTCGCTTGGCCTCGGCGATCGTCCTGGATCACCTCGACCAGGCCGCGCGGCCGGTCCTTCCCGTGATGCGTGCCCACCTCGACGATCCGCTCGGCTACGTTCAGCGCGTCCTCAGCTCGGCCGTCGCCGAGATCGAGGCCGGCGGTTGAACCGACGGAGCTAGGATCCGGTCGGAGGCGTCCCGATTCTCCCCCTTCGCGTCTTCTCGAGCGCGGAGGGGCGAATGCGGCGAGGGGCCTAAGCATAAACGATTGGCATGAAATGATTTGCGCTCAAGCTGAATAGCCGGAGGCACGGGGTATACAGGATTCTGTTCGCCATCGAGGGAGAGACCATTTGGGTGCTTCGGATTCGCCATAGCGCACACGGTCCGATTCAGACGGAAGGTTGTCGACAAAGCACTTCGGATATCATCTGATTTTCTGGAAATATTGAGGCGTATTTCTGGAAGCTAAGGCCGGTTCTTCTCGGTTTTCTTTCCCTGTTCCAGTAGATTGTTAGTTTCTGTCCATGAACCTCGAAGCCTTTCGACAAAAACTCAAGATGCGACTTAAAAGAGAGGAATCTCTCGAATCCGGTCGCTCACGAAGCGTTAAGCCAGGCGGGTTTGCCCACGAAACGTGCAACCTTTTACCTGAACTTCAAGGATAGAGATCCGCCACTAAGTGAAGTCATAACGGTTTGTCAATTCTTTGGTGTTTCGCTTGATTGGATTTGTGACGAGACAGGCGATGTCGCTCGTCTTGGAAGCCTCGATCCGAAACTTGAAATGGTCATGAACCTCGTCAAGAAGATCGGTCCTGACCGAGTTTTAGAGATCCTCGCCGGAGTGAGCGATCCATTTGACCGCCAAGAGAGACCTCGGGCATTGCGGCCCGAAGATCTCCGCCCTGTTGATGGGAAACTGGAGTAACTCCCATGATTTTCACGACGATCAATCTGATCACGAAGACAGCTGGTGCTGTGGCATTGGTCAAAGACACCTTCGACCCCGAAACTCGCCGCAAGAAGTCTTACGAAAAGACGATTGAGGAGACGATCCGCTATCACGGCACCGACCGGATCGGTCAGATCTTTCGGTCGGCGGGCCTGTCCGACGGAATCCCGATCGAGGACTTCGATGCGGTCTTGGCCAAAGCCGAAGCGATCCGCGAGGTCCTGGTGAATCCAGCCCCACGTCCGACGGTGCCGCCACCCCTGCCTGCCGGCCAAAACTCAACGGCCCGGCGACGACGTCGGGACGAAGCCTGACGGCTTCCGGATTCTGACCAGTCGAAATTGCACCCAATACAAGCCGAACTGCAACCTGCCTTGCAAAGAAATTTTCATGTCGCTGTACGGATGGCTATCGAGCTGGATCGTGCATGCAAGTATTACGAAAGCCCACTAAAGTAGATCATCCAGAAAGGATTCAGAGCAGAGAAGCGAGAGGGCACCATGCCGGCGCATGCTTCTCCGGTGGACGAGCCATCAGCTCGTGATAGAGGCGGAAGGCTTCCTCTCGGTCGGGAGAAAGCCGGATTTACCGCTTCGCGAACTCGGAGAGTCATTGGGCCGACCGGACGTGCCGGCGCCAGATCGTCGAGAAGCTTCAGAGAACCCTAACCTGGGGCCGTCGCGTATCAGGGGCGTGTCGTCGACGAGTGTCGAGGTCCGCCGGACCGCGCGCAACGGGTCGCGATGGGTTCGATCCTTTGGGGATTCGTCTTGGTCGAGGGGGGGGGTGCGATGATGGGGCGTCTGCGTTGTTGGGTTGGTGATGCTTGGGCTCTACCGAACCCGTTGTTTTGGGGACTGATCGCCACGGTCTTGATCTCCGGTTGCGGATCGAACGAGGATCAGCTCGGATCGAACGTCGTCGACCCCTTCGCGCCCGGCGAGGAGCTTCGTGAGGCGCTCCGCGAGGTCGATCTGGAGCGCGACTTCCGCACGGAGCTGGAGCCGATCCGCGCCTTGATCCGCGATGAGGCCTACGAGCAGGCCGTCGCCGAACTGGAGCCGATGTTCCAGGAGCATTCCAATCACCCCTCGATCCTTCGCGAGTACGGCGAGGCGGCCCGCGGCATGGTCCGTGCTCGGGCCGAGCGCGATGGCTGGAACGACCCGGCGGTCCTGGAGCAGTTTCAGCAGATCGTCACGCGGATGAAGCCGATGTCGGCCCTCCTGACCGACCGATCCGACCCCAGCATCACCCCCTTGCTGGCCCAGATCCACTTCGATGCCGCTCGGGCCCAGGCGGCGCAGGCCGAGCTGGAGGAGGCCCTCGACCTCCTGATCCAGGCCAACACCTTCGCCAGTCTCGACCTGGAAGCCCTCGAAGAACTCCCCGAGTTCGCCGATCTGCGCGACCTCCCGCGCTATCGGTTGTTCCGAGAGACCACCGGCTTTAGCGCGGAAGTCCGGTTCCAGCGGGACAACCAGAAGTTGCAGCGCGAGGTGATCAAGGAGCAGATCCCCGCGATGATAGACAACCAGATCTCCTACCCCTTCGACTTCGACCTGGTCGGGCTCGACGGGCAACGCGTGGCCCTCCAAGACCTGCGCGGGAAGGTCGTCCTGGTCGACATCTGGGGGACCTGGTGCGAGCCCTGTCAGAAGCTCGTCCCCGAACTCGTTCAGCTCTACGACAAGTACCAGGATCGTGGCTTCGTCGTCGTCGGGCTCACCCAAGAGGAAGGCGAACCCGACGACCCGGAGGTCCTCCAAGGGGTCCGCAACTTCCTCTCGGCCTACCGGGTCTCTTATCCCGTGGCGATGATCACCCCCGACATCTATGAGCAGGTCCCCGGCTTCGAGGCCTATCCAACGACCATCATGATCGACCGGATCGGCCGCGTTCAGATCAGCTTCACCGGCGGCGTCCCCGAGGAATTCCTGGAGGAGATCGTCATCCTCCTGCTCGACGAGACCGTCGAAGAACTCGAACGCGAACAGGCCGCCGAAGAAGCCGCTCGCGAGGCTGCCGAAGCCGACGCGACGGCTGATTCCCCAACCCCGGAGGGCGAGTCCGAGGCCAATCCCGAAGGCGCCGAGGTGGCTGACCCGACGGGCGGGGCCGAGCCCGAGACGATCGATCCCGCCACCGAACCCGACGAGTCGTCGTCAACGGACGGATCCAGCGACAAGCCTTCAACTGCCAGTGACCAATAAATTCTTGCATTCGGTAAGTTTTTTGCTGTCATCACTGCTTATTCTTAGGTCGGCTTGGCGGTTCCCTTGACTGGAACGGCAGGCCGATCCGCTGGAGGCTTGGCATCAGCAATTTCACTATCAGCGAACGATGACGAACTATCTAATAAGTGCTGATGAGACTGGCAGGCGGATGGAGGATAGAAAGTGAAAACCGTAATGTCTGGTTATGTTCAGTCAAAATTATTTATAAAATTTAATCAGAATTGAGAAATCCTTCAATACTACCCTACACTTGAGTGATCGCAACAATCATTGTTTGATCCAGTTTGCCATGGTCCCTCAGCCAAGCATGCAAGGATGGGAGAACGGCGTGACTTCTCCATTAATTAGCAGCTCAGGTGTTGTTCGTCGAAGCTTCTGAAGTTCCCTACATCTCCCGAGCCATCTCGAACAGGAACTCAGTTGGGCGTAAGATCAGTCCGGTAGTAATGGTTCGAAGAGCAGCGACTTCAACGATCGTGATTGAAGGCATGGATGCATATAGTGTAGATGAAGCTCTTCGCAAGGTAATTCTCGAGGGGAATCCGAGGATTTTCCTCGCAAACGGACTAAGTCAGCAGAAAGCGGCGGAAAACCTTTGGTTTTTTTGACAACGAAAATGGTAATTCTTGAGAAGCGTGCAGAGTTTTGGGACGATAGAACCAGTCTTGTAGAGGTGTTCCTCGAGAAGTTGCCCGAGATAGACATCTAAGTCAATGAATTCAAAGAACTCTTGATGGGTTTTCAGTGATCGATCCCTTCAGGTCTACAATCAGCCGAAACTGTACAGCTTCGACAGAAACCGCCCCGCCACCTAGCAGACTTGACCAAGGCTGTTGCCGTGAGAAGCCACTAGGTAAGCGAGCCAGCATGAATCTTCGCGGCAACGCGACAGGCATGTAAAACATTTCCACTTTGATAGAATTTTCAAGCAGTGGGGCAATTGCGCAAGATGCCTTGGCATTCGAGACCAGTAGACAACGCGGTTCACTACTCTCCGGTTGATTCATGAGAAGACGAACCGAAAGGCAACTCATCGACAACCGTTCGGAAACTTCGCATTGTGAGGAGGATCGTAATGGTCGGTTCTTTGGTAAAAACAACTTGCTTGTTCTTGGTGTTTGTTGCAGGGTGTGATTCCCAGAAGCCGTCTCAGAAATACGCAGGAGTTAAGTACGGGACTGTTGATGATCATGTTTACAGATCAAAAATTGAATTTCTTAATATTAAACAGCATCAGAAGTTTAAAACTGAAGAATTGTTCGCTTATAAATTAAGACTTTCGGTTATCGAAGGAAAAGGACTACCATCTGCTATGATATTGGAAGTTACCAAAGACAATAAAATATGGTCATCACAAATTCCAAATCAAAGAAAAATTGGAGACAATATTTATGTTTGTTCTGGGGAAATTAGGATGCCTTCCTTGCCAGGACAGTATCGGTTAATTGTGGAGTGCCGCGATATTATCGATGACCGACAATTAACGGAGGTCGAGGTCGACGTCGGCTCGTCGGAACTCTCTATCGAGGTAATCAGTTCTTCTGATCGATCAAATTAACGTGTTTAATAAGAGGGCGATCGCATGTTTAACAAATCCGGGTTCACTCTTGTTGAATGCTTATGCGTGATTTTTGTCATCGCTTTGCTGATCGGGATCTTTCTCCCAGCAGTCAATAACGCTCGAGAGGCGTCTCGGAGGATGGTTTGTGCGAATAATCTTCGACAACTGGGTTTGGCCTTGAGCTCGTACACTTCCGTCGGAAATACGTATCCTCAACCGGGAAAAGGTCCATTTTCAGTTCATAGTTTGATTCTTCCATTCATCGAACAAGGAAATTTGTACGACGCGATAAATTTTAAAACGTCGCCTGATATTCTAGTTTTTAACGAAAATACTACTGTTGCTAGAACGAGCATCAATGTGTTTTTGTGTCCAAGTAATTTTGTGGGAGTATCGCATCGCAGTGATTACCCAGGAAATATTGGTAGAGGAGTCGAAAAGTACGGATACGATGGGTCGTTTGTCTTGGTAGGAGAGCCACCAGTAACCCTTGCAGGATTCAGAGATGGGACGAGTCACACGATAGCTTTATCAGAATGGGTTGCAACATCGGTATTCTCAGAGGAATCGCGGCCCCCTGCCGCGGTTTTCAAAACTGACAACGCATATCTAGGGCCAAACAATTATGATTTGTTTTATCATGCTTGTGTTGGGCCAGATGCCATTTTTGGCAATGTTGGGAAAGGGTATAATTGGCTTCGAGGAGGCCCCGGGGCAACGTTCTACAATCACGTTGTGGGGATCAATGGTCGGAGTTGCACGAACAGAACACTAGTTCGTGAGGGAGCCTGGTCGGCTGGTAGTTTTCACTCAGGAGGTGCCAATAGTCTTTTTGCTGATGGTCATGTGTCATATCTTACCGATACGATGCAACTCAGTGTGTGGAGGGCTGTGGGGAGCAGAAATGGCGGCGATTTTCTTCCAGGCAACTTTGATTAGATAATCAAAGTCATCTAGTGTGCGTCGGTTTTCAGTTTGCTCTTAGGTCGACGTGTGAGGTGTCCCACGTCAAGCTTGCTTCAATTTTACCCGCAAGGAGACTCTTTGATGTTTCGTTCAATAGTGTGTATACTTCTGCTTCACTCTCTCCTGTGTCTGAGTGACATGGCGATTGCTGAGACAAGAATTGTAATTCATAGACCGCAACCAGAATCGTACGTGGTAAATGGTGGTTCGTACGTAGTTGATGGGAAGGTTACATATGGTTTGTTGGGGAGGTGGCCCAATAAAGTGTCTGTAGACGTTACCCTTTCGGACGGGACTATAGTAAATCAGGATTATGCAAATTGGGATGGTTGGTCGGGGTCGCATTTCGATGTTAACTTCACAGCTCCTTCTTTTGATCAACCCACATGGTGCAGAGTTAGGGCATCTGCAATCGATGATGATATTCTGGAAACTGTCCTATGGCATTATGATTCTTATATATATATTGGGCCTTGATTTGTTGGTGGTGTTGGTGTTTGGCGGCCTGTGCAACAGGTCACGCATTGTCTTCATGGCGTGGAAAATACTATGGAGTTCGCGATGTCTTGGGCACTGATCGTATGTCCCAAAAGGGAACATTTGGGCGGTGATGGGCGTAGTAACAGCATGAGAACACCATTCGACCCCGATGACCTCACCGACGCTCAATGGGCCATCATCGAGCCGCTGATCCCTCCCGCGATGCCCGGTGGACGTCATCGAACCACCGACATGCGAGCCGGCGTCGACGCGATCTTCTACATCCTCAGCTCCGGGTGCCAGTGGCGCTGACACCCGGCCGATTTCCCTCCCAGGATCACCGTCTGGCGCTACTTCGACCGCTGGCCTCGCGACGGGACCCTGGAGGCGATCCATGACAGGCTGGCCCGTAAGACGCGTTCGGCCGAAAAGCCTAATCAGCCCCGGACCACCATCAGCATCGACAGTCAGTCGGTTGATGTGACTTCCGGAGGCGCGTGTCGGGGCCGGGACGAAGCGAAGAAGGTGGACGGCCGGAAACGCCATATCATCGTGGACAGCATGGAGTTGCTGCTCTGCGTGATGGTCACCACCGCGTCGATCGACGACGGCCGGGCCGCGCCCGGATTGGCCGGGCGGCTCCGGGGCAAGCCGATCAGCAAGGTCCGGATCCTTTATGCCGATTCGAAGTACCTGAACCATTCCCTCTTCGACTGGCTCAAGGCTAACACGAGGTTGGCCCTGGAGATCATCCGTCGTCCGAAGGGGAGTCGCGGCTTCGTGAAGCGGCCGATCCGATGGACCGTGGAGAGGACGTTTGCCTCGCTGAACAGGTGCCGACGCCTGGACAAGGATCGCGAGAAGACCGTGTTGTCATTGAAGGGTTTTGTGAAGTTGGCGATGATCCGACTAATGCTGAACCGACTCGCTCCGTCGGGGAGGGATCCGCAATTCAACTATCGGAAAGCGGCCTGACGTATACCGGCAAGTTGCTTTGAGAACCCTTCCGGGACAGACTCACAGAATCAGCAAGAACCGCTCGAATCGCTGGGGATCGGTCATCTTGGTGTGCCTCAGGCTCCAGCCGTTGCGGTGGTTCTTGGCGTCGCCGAAGAGTCCCTCGATGGACATCCGTTTCCCATACAGGTGGCACAGTTGCTGGGCTCGACCTTCTCCCAAGTTGGTCATCAGGAACCAGGGCTCGTTGCGACGCTTGGGCAGGCCCCGAGGCCAGTGGATGACCACGTTTTGCTCGATCAGGCCTTCGGCGCGATCCCGCACCCTGCGAAGCAAATGGGCGATGCCTAGACGCGTGGGATAGTCCTGCCGTTGGCCGCTGTAGCGATCGCAACGCACGGTGACATTGGGACAGATCCGGACCAGGTAATCGAAACCCAAGAGCTGGCATTGCTGGGCCCAGGCGGCTCGGCCGAATCCGCGGTCGGCCAGCACGATGCCCCGGGCACCTTCGGGCACGAGGGTCCGCAACCGCAGCAGCAAGGCCTCCTCGGCGGCGTTTTGACTGGTGCGAAACGGATGCTGGCCGACGCAGCACCAGAGGAGGGGGACAGCTCGACCCTTGAGGCTGTCGGCCACGGCCAGCAGTTGCACCGATCGGATCTGAGTCCCATCGAAGCTGACGATCAACGGCTTGGTGCGTCCGGCAGTCAGTTGTGCGATCACCCCAGCCATGGCCTGGGTCACTTCGACGCGTTCGTTGGTGGTGAACTGCCAGGCTCGCTTGATGGCCGCCTTGGTCGTCATCGCTTGGCAACGGGCCAAGCTCCGACCGATCTCGGCGAGATTGGCTCGGGAGCCATGGACCGTCGCGGCGACCAACTCGGCGAGGGTCTTGGATTGGCTCAACGGCAAGCCGCCCAGGGTGACCCGAAGAACCCAGAAGACGATAGACTGGTGATGCCCGGCGACCTCCAGTTTGGTGGCGAAACGGGTGGTGTGGTACCTCCCAGTCTCGCAAACCCAAACTGTGAGGTCGCCGTCGTTTACCTCCAAACCAAAACTGGGGATGACTCAGATTAACCTCCGATTGCGAGGAGCTAGCATCTTTGCCGAGATGTGACAGATTTTCACATGGTATGGGATCTCGGCCATCGGAGCGGATGTGATGACCACCGCGGATCAGGATCACGCCCGGATCAACATCCGGGTGGATCGGGCGATCAAGGCGACCATTAAGGATGCTGCGGCGGTCCTCGGTCAATCGGTCAGCGATTGCGCGACGTCAACGATGGCGAGCGCCTCCCACAGCGTCCTCCAGGAGGCCGCTGTGACGCGGTTGTCCGATCGGGATCGGGATCTCTTCATCGCCCTCCTGGACGACCGCGATGCCGAGCCGAACGACGTCCTGAAGCGGGAGGCTCGTTGGTACGCGAGCCGCGTTGCGCTCGATGGCTGATGAGGCTTGGTCCTAGGTCGTTGAGCCCTTCGAGAAGGGACGCCATCGACGCGATCGTTTCGATTGCGGGGTCGACGAACTCAATGACTGGTTGGCCACGAAGGTCAGCCAGTACCATCAACGTGATCTCGCGCGAACGTACGTGCTCATTAACGTTGACGAGAACGAGAAGGCCAGAGCGTTCTACGCGAAACGTGGCTTCACCTCCATGAAAACAACATCCGTCACATGTTATTACCGATGAGTATCATCCGCCGTCTCGGTTTGCCGCCGATGTGACTTTGTGATGGGCATCGTCGTTTGATCCAAGAGATCTTCCTCTTCCGCCCATTGCCGAAACGCGCGACGCGGACAGGCCGGGGACGTGGTCCGTCACTCGGGGCGTTCAGCCGTAGCGCCAGGGGATCAGCTTGGCCAGGATCTTGGAGGGGTCCCGGTCATAGGGAAAGATCATGGGTCGTGGGAGGCCGACAGGTCGATCGGCGGTGGTTTGAGCGTGGGCGAATTCGTGGAGCCCCCAGGCTCCATGGATCCGGCCGAAGCCGCTGGCCTTGATTCCGCCGAAGGGCGCTTCGACGTGAGCGCTGGTGCTGATGACATCGTTAACCATGACCACGCCGGCGTCGAGCCGGTCGGCCACAGCGCGGGCGATCCGACGGTCGCGGCCCCAGACGCTCGCCGAGAGGCCGAACTGGGTGTTGTTGGCCTGCGCGACCGCCTCGTCGACCGTGGCCGCGCCCCGGACCAGGATGACCGGGCCGAAGCAGCCTTCCAGGACGCGCTGGGCTCCGGGACCATCATCGACGAGGATCGTCGGCTCGTAGAAAAAGCCGGGGCCGGGTCGCATCCGCCCGCCCGTGACGAGCCGGCCGCCGGCCCGCAGGGCCTCTCGGATCGTCGCGTCGAACCGCGAACGCGCCGACTCGCTGATCATCGGCCCCAGTTCGAAGCCCGTCGACGAAGTCGTTGACATCCCGGGGTGGACGTTGGATCTGACCTTCGAGTCGGAGTCGGGACCGCCCTCGGTTCCGTTGGGGGCGAAGCGGAGCGACCTCGCGACCTCCGCCAGCACATCGAGCCAAGGTTGCGGGTCGCCAACGACGTGGATCCGCTTGACCGCAATGCAGGACTGGCCGGCGTTGAGGAACGCGGCCCAGGCGAGCACCTTGGCGACGTGGTCGACCGGCGCATCGGGCAGGACGATGGCCGGATCGTACCCGGAAAGCTCGGCCAGGGCGGGCACGCCTCGACGGGCCAAGGCTTCCAGGACCGCCCGGCCGCCGTGGATCCCGCCGGTGTACATCCCCTTGGCAATCTCGGATTCGGCCAACGCCGCGCCGAGGTCGGGACCCCCTTGCAGGGGTGGCAGCAGGTCGGTCGGCACGCCGGCCTCGTGGGCCGACTCGACGATGGCCCGGCCGGTCAGCGGGGCCAATTCGCTGGGCTTGAAGGCGATCGCGTTGCCGACGGCCAACGCCTGTGCGATCGGCGGCGCGTTCAGATAGAGCGGGTAGTTCCAGGTGCCCCAGATCCCGATGACACCCAATGGTCGAGGCCGCACATGCACCGTCGGCACGAGGAAGAGCCGTTGGAGCCCCGCGCCCAGGCGTCGACGCGCTAAGGCCCGGCCGCCATGACGGATCGTCCACTGGATCGTATCGAGGGTCATGACAACCTCGCCATAGGCCTCGATCGAGGGCTTGCCGATCTCGCGGACGAGCGTGGCGGCCAACTCCGAGCTGCGTCGGGCGAGCGTCTTGCGCCAACGGACCAGGACGGCGCGACGCTCCGGCCAGGGGCGCGCGGCCCATTCGGCTTGAGCGGCGTGTGCGCGACGTACGAGGTCGTCGATGCGTGATGGGGCGGTCGTGGCGATCCGTTCCAGTGGCTGACCGGTCGTCGGGTCGAGCTTGACGATCTCGATGGTCGTCGAACCGTTCGTGCTGGCGATCGGTGCAAAAGCGGGCGAATCGATTGGGGCGGCTTGGCTCATCGTTCGACAGGGGGCTCCGCGCGACGAAGTCGAAAGGGGTTCGTAGGTCGGCCATCGAGCCGTCGGGATTCCGCTCCCGGTTCCGGGCCGAGGCACGTGCCGGTCCCGGCCCAGAGACGATCCCGGTCGTTCAGCTCGACCAGAGGACCACGGGTGCCGGAACACCAGAGTAGAGGGCCTTGGGAGCGTTGTGGGTCATTGTGGTCGGGCCGTCGGTGTTGTCTACCTCAAGGCGAACAGTCCTGGAGACGGTCCGATTTGAGACTCGTGCCGTGATCGGGAGCCGTACACCCGGCCCAGGCTTCGGATGACCGCGCCCGGTAATCGGTGGCGGCCTCCGTGGTCGTGGTGATAATCCTTGGGGCATGAGGCGTGAACACTGAGACACCAATTTCCAACGACGGAGCGGGCGTCCCTTGGCGGGATGCCTCCCCCGAAGCATGAGCACCCTACCACCGATCCCCGAGATGGAGCGGGCCTACCTTTGTCGGGACGCCTCTTACGACGGCCTGTTCTTCATCGGGGTCCGCACGACGGGCATCTTCTGTCGACCGACCTGCCCGGCGCGGAGCCCCTTGCCGCGAAACGTCGAGTACTTCCCCACGGCGGCCCGCGCGGTCTTCGCCGGGTACCGACCGTGCAAGCGTTGCCGTCCGTTGGCCACGGTGAACCAGCCCGACTGGGTCGCCGCGTTGCTGGGCCGTGTCGAGGAGGTGCCGACGGAGCGGATCACCGAGAAGGACTTGCGGGCGATGGACCTGGATCCGGCGACGGTCCGCCGCCACTTCCTCCGTCATTACGGGATGACGTTCCAGGCCTACACCCGGGGTCGACGGCTCGCGCACGCCTTCCACGCGATCCGCGCGGGCACCTCGATCGATGAGGCGGCTCTTGCCAGCGGCTACGAGTCGCTTAGCGGGTTCCGCGACGCCTTCGGGCAGACTCTCGGTTGCACGCCGGGCGACTGCCTCGAGACGGGGTGCGTTCTGCTGTCGTGGGTCCCGAGCCCGCTCGGCCCGATGATCGCCGGGGCGACCGACGACGGCGTCTGTCTCTTGGAGTTCACCGATCGTCGGATGCTCGAGGGCCAACTGGCGACGGTCCGCCGCCACTTCCCCGGCCCGATCCTGCCCGGCACCAACCCACACCTGGAGCGCCTGCAGATCGAACTGGACGGATACTTCGCCGGGGCCTTGCGGACGTTCTCGAGCCCGCTCGTTTACCCCGGCACGGCGTTTCAGGTGCGGGTCTGGGAGGCGCTCCGCGCGATCCCGTACGGTCAGAGGTGGTCGTATCGCGACATCGCCAACGCGGTGGGCGACCCGAACGCGGTCCGCGCCGTCGGCCGGACCAACGGCTTGAACCGGATCGCGATCCTGATCCCCTGCCACCGGGTCGTCAACGCGAACGGAAAGCTCGGGGGCTACGGCGGAGGCCTTCGACGCAAGCAGTACCTCCTCGAACTCGAGGAGCAGGAACTGGCCTCCGCCCCGAGCGCTCCGTGAAGTGCGGAGTTCATGAGGTATGCTCAATCGGCTCGAAGGCGCCCGACCGCTCCGGGGAGATCCGGTCTCCTACTGCTGATCTCGGTCGGGAGGGCCTTGAACTGCGGATGGTCCCGGCTCCCCGGTGACTCTCCCCTGCCCCATCGTGCTCGACCCAGCATCGCGTTGGGTTTGCTCCGGCGGGCTCGAGATCGTCGCAACCGTGAGCTGGGCGATGACATCGTCTTCCCTCAAGACAAATGTGAACGGGCCGAGATTGGCGATCTCCAAGACGACATTTCCGCTCCAGCCAGCGTGGATAGTCGGGGCCGTCAGGTGGACCAATAGACCCGTCCTGGCACGAGTACTTTTTCCATCAACAAAGCATATATGCATTGGGTTTTCTGCGGGTGTCCCGATGGTTTCCTTGGTCTGCCATAGAAGGAACCCACCCGATCGGACCAGAATTTCATCATCACCTCTTTTGAATACTTTTGGCTTTTGCTCGCCCTTCAAGTCCTTTGGGGGATCGGTGAGATATTCGCTGGCCAGAGCTTTGTATTCATACTCTCCTAAGTACAGGAGCGCATCCTCGCTTGGGGTCGACGATCGTACTCGGTCGGTTTCTCTGAGTTTGTCCACGTCCCAGACTTTCGCTTGTCCGATGTCATCGAGCCGCAGGTCGATTGATGTCGGGCTGACCTTTAGGTCGTAGCCTTCTTCCTCGGGAGGATCGACCACCAGAAGGCCACGCTTGATCGCCCACTTCAAGTCGCGGTCTGAGAGATATATGATCGCACGGAGATCTCGGGTCTACGAGGGTCATCCAGCCTGAATGAGGGCCGAAACGTCGTCTTTCATCGCGGGGAGGGCGGTGACCTGATTCGGCCACAGAGCGAAGGTGCTCCCGTCCGGCGCCGCCATGATGAGGTAACTCTTTCCCTCCTGGCTCGTCCGGGTGTCTACCGCGAGCCCTTCCATGAAGCCTTTGTGGGGCGCTTGGTCTTCTGCTTGGAGTCGCTTCTGGTTCTCGTCGTAACAGTGGCGGACCGGGACAGTCCCTTCGTGCCGGTTGCCATCCGCGAGGGTTAGTGAGTAGAACCGCTCTCCGGAAAAAGGAGTCGCAGTCAAATCACATTGAATGAGGATCTTCGTGGGGTATCTCATCAGTCGACCTCGGGCTCATGGGCTGTGTACAAAATAATAGATTAGCGGGGACGAACCGATCTTTCCAGACCCAGGTGGTCCCGCTTCAGCAGTCACAACAGATCGGCAAGGCTGGGTTGGAATGTTCGCGAAATCTGGAGCGAAACTCCCAGAGACACGAGGATCTTCTCTTGGCGAAGGCTTGATGAAAGCGTCCCCAGTCAATCGTTTAGGATGACCTGGTCACCGGGTTGGCCCCGTCGGGCGCCGTCGTCTCAAAGATCGAGCCTGTTTCATCAGAACTTCACTCGACGACAAGCTGAGCTGTCGTTGAAATAAGTCGTGTGTTTGACACTGTGCGACGCGGGCTTGCTGATGTGGGCGTGTGTTTATAAGTTCATGTGTCTGAGAAGGATTGGCTAGATGCGTTTCTCCTCCTTCTGTGTGCCGGCAACCTTGTTTGTGGTCTGGGTTGCGGGGACGGCCCATGCCGACTTCAGTGCGAACTTGATCGTCAACCCCGGCGCCGAGGATTGTGTGCTGGTCGACCCCAAACGGCTGGATGCAACGGCCGACTTCCCGGGCTGGGCCCGGACCGGCAACGTCTTCCGCAATCGATACACCAGCTACCCGGTCGTGTTTCCCGTCCAAGCCGACCCGGTCGATTTCGGGATCGGCTACTTCCTAGGCGGCAACGAGGAGCGGACATCATTGACGCAGTCGATCGCCCTCCCGGTGTCGGATCTCGAGGCGATCGACGCGGGAGATGTCACCTACACCCTCAAAGGTTTCCTGGGCGCCTCCCGACAGCAGGCGATCCCCGAGAACGTCGACCGTTCAGAGCTGACGGCGACCTTCCTCGACGCGTCGGGCAAGGTCTTGGGCACGTCGTCGACGTTGGCCTCGCCGGACAGGAAGGAACTCGAAGGGCTCGGCTCACCGATGGGCAACGGCGTCCCGATCCACACCGTCTTGCGAGAGGACACGGGCCCCGTGCCGGCCGGGACCCGCTCGATCCGTTTGGACCTGACGTTCACCCGGAGCATCGGCTTCATCTTGAACGCTTCGGCCGATGATCTGTCGATGGTTTTGAGCGTGGAGCCGAATCGCCGACCCTGAATGCGTCGGACTGACTCTGACTCCGGTCAACCCGGCCGGCCGACCGTCGAGGACGCGCCGGTCGTGGTCGTCTGGGAGACCGGGCGCCGGCCCATCGCGATCGGGCCGGGGCTCGATTCGGTCTGGGGTCGAGGGTCGCTGGGGCTGGCACTCGTGCTGTTGTAGGAGGTCCCGCGCCAGGTCACCCGACCGGTCAGGCACATCGCGATGGCCTTCAGGTAGATGTAATCCATGATCCATCCGGCCAAGGAATACCAGATCGCCGACCGCGCTGTGGGGGCGGCCACACGGTAGAGCCGGACCAAGACCGTGTGCATCAGCAGGAAGTGCGGCACGGTCAGGCCGAGGATCCACCAGGCGAACGGCCCGCCGGGCCAACCCGTGCCGAGCATCACCAGCGCGGCCAGCAACGCGATCTGTGCTGACTGACTGAAGATTAGGGGCTCGACGATCTTGCCCAGCAATGGCCAGACGCTCCGACCGAGCCCGTCGTAGTAGATCCGGCTCCAACCCCGGATCAACTGGCCCAGCGAGCTGTACATCCGCGTCGAGCCGATCTCGTGGCTGATCGCCAGGCGAACTCGTCCCCCCCGCTCGTGGACCCGACGCGCCAGGGCGATGTCCTCCAGGAACCGGTCTCGGACCGCCGCGTGGCCGCCGATCGTGTCGTAGACGTCGCGGCGGACCAGGAGGTCCTGTCCGTTGGCGAACGGCAACGCCTTGGGGCCGTCGCGGTTGACCCACGACGGCGGGAACGACCGCATCAGGACCACTCCGGCCAGCGGTTGCAGCACGCGCTCCCAGAACGATTCGCAACGCATCAGCGGGAGCAGGCTGGCCAGGTCGGCCCGCTCGTCCAAGGCGTGTTCGAGCAGGATCGCCAGGCCGTCGCGATGGTGCCTCGTGTCGGCGTCGATCAGCCAGAGCCATTCGCCTCGCGCGTGCTGAGTGATCCCGACGTGCAGGGCGTGGTTCTTGCCGGTCCAACCGGCCGGCAGCTCCTCGATCGTAACCACCTCTAGGCGGGGATCCTCGGCGGCCAGCTCGCGCGCGATGGCCCCGGTCCGGTCGTCGCTCCGGTCATCGACGACGACCACGTTGACCAGGCCCGGGTAGCTCTGGGCCAGGACCGACTCCAGGCAATCGCGGAGGGTCGACTCCTCGTCCTTGGCCGGGATGACCGCCGTGACGGTTGGCTCGAGGCCACGACGGGCCGGTGACTGGGTCGTTAGGAACGACCGTCGCAGGCCGCGTTGGATCGCAATGACGACCAGATGGCGGATGACCCAGGCGGCGACCAGGGCCGCGTAGGCGATCACGATCGTGCGCTGGATTTCGGTCATGGGGGCGACGCTCCTCCTTGATGTCGCGGTCCGTGGTGAGAACGAATTGCTCGAGAGCAGCGGTCGATCTTGGACGCGTGCGTGAGGCGGATCATTCGTTGGCGATCGATTCGGCTTCGGGTGAGTTGCTGGAGGGAGACGCGGCGGAGGAGTCGGGATCGTTCGACGGCCCAGCCTGGCGCCGGAGGCCCAGGATCAGCTCGACTTGGCCGACCGGATGGCCGGTCGCCCGAGCGATCGTCTCGGCCGTCGCGCCGGCCTGGGCCAGGTCCCAGATCGGCCCGAACCGCTCGGCCAACTCGCGAGCGACTTGTTCGGCGCGATCCGAAGGCGTCGGCGAGGCCAGGTTGGGTACCTGGATCAGGGTCGGCCCCGGCATCGACGATGTTTCGGTCCGGCCCCGATCAGCGCGCAGGCCCGAGAGCGGGTGGCCGGGCGCGCGTCGTCGACGCTCCTGATCACGGAGCGTTTGTAGGTCGCGACCCAGGCCGTCCAATCGACTGGCCAGATCGTTCAGCCGACGCGCCTGCCAACGCCAACGCCAGAGGTCGAAGACCAGCAGGAGGCCCAGGACGATGGGCGTCGAGACCAGCAAGGCGTCCCTGATGCTCATTCGGGGTCCTTCCCTTTGCCCTTTGCCCCTTGGCGAATCGGCGGATCCATACCCGTGCCAGCGTCAGCGATCCCGTAGCGAAATCAAAACGTTTCCGGTCAATCAGTGATCATGGGGATGATCGTGATCGTGGTGTTCATGATGGTGGGAGTGGCTATGGGAATGCCCGTGGTGTTCGTGATGGTGGGAGTGGCTATGGGAATGCCCGTGGTGTTCGTGATGGTGGTGGTGCCCGTGGCTGCCGTGATCGTGGTGATGGTGTCCGTGCTGATGTCCGTGGGGATCGGCGTCGAGGGATGGTGGTGCGGCATCGGCGGCGAGCTTGGCCCCAGCCGCGCGGGCGGCCTCGTAGACCTCGGGCAGGGGGACATCGCGTTCCTGGGCGATCCGGACACAGTCGTCGTACTCGGGGCTGAATCGCGGGGCTTGGGCGCCGATCCAGCTTAGCTTGCCGCCGATGGAGCCGAAGGTGGTCTCGACTCGGACGAGCCGACGGTGCAGGGCGCGTCGGCGGACGGCGTAGCGTCGGATGCCGAGCGTGGAGGTCTCGCGGAAGAGGACCTGTTCGGCGGCGTCGACGGTGGCCTCGTCGCAGAGGGCGGTGATCATGCAGGCCGGCCGGTTCTTCTTCATCAGGATGGGCGTGATGAAGGCGTCGCGGGCGCCTGTTTCCAGGAGCTTGGTCAAGGCGTGGCCAACCAGTTCGCCGGGGACGTCGTCGAGGTTGGTCTCGAGGACGAAGAGGCGTTCGCCGCCCAAGTCATGGGCGACGGCCTGGCCGACGAAGATCCGGAGCATGTTGGGCTGGTCGGGCAGGTCGCGGGTGCCGGCGCCATGGCCGACTGCCTCAACGGTCATCGACGGCCGAGGGCCGAACGCCTCGACCACCGTGGCCAGGATCGCCGCGCCGGTGGGCGTGGTCTGTTCCATGGTGATGTTCGACTCGGCCAGCGAGACCCCCTTGAGCAGTTCGGCCGTGCCGGGTGTGGGCAGCGGCATCCGCCCGTGGGCGCCGCGGACCCAACCGATGCCGGTTGGTACCGGGCTCGACTCGATCCGATCGACGCCGAGCAGGTCGAGCCCGACGGCCGTCCCGACGATGTCGACGATCGAGTCGACGGCGCCGACCTCGTGGAAGTGGACCTGCTCGATCGGGATGCCGTGGGCGCGGGCCTCGGCCTGACCGAGCTTGCGGAAGATCCGCTTGGCCAAGTCGGCCTGCGACTCCTGGAGCTCGGCGCGATCGATCAGGGTTTCGATGTCGCTGAGGTTCCGGTGGGCGTGCTCGTGGGGGGCTTCGACGCGGGCGTAGGTGGCGCGGAAGGTGCAGCGGCGGGCCGCCTCGAACTGGATCGGGCAGTTCAGGCCGAGCTTGGCCACCGCGCCGGTGATCGCCTCGGGATCGACCCCCGCATCGACCAGCGCGCCCAGGGTCATGTCACCGGAGATCCCGCTGAAGCAATCGAAATAGGCGATCCGCACGACCCCGCGCCTTTCTGCGCCTTCCGCAATGGACTTCGGTGGTGATCGATCCGGGACGACTCCGAGGTGTCCCGACCGATCCGGTCTTCCGAGGGGTTTCTCCCGGCCCTGCTTGTGAGTCCTACCCACGAGGGCTATCGTAACTCAGGTCCCGATGCGCGACCATGCCAGAGCCCCGGCCGATCGGCATCGACCGATGGCCCGATCTTCCCTGCGAGAACGCTCGGTGCGGTCGCGGGCGGCCGTCGGTGATGCCCTCGGCCGATGGTGCCGATGGTCACGACCTCGAGTTGCGGTGGCGATGCGATGACGGCCACGACCCCTCTGCCCCCCTTCCACCTGGCCTTCCCAGTCCATGATCTGGAGGCGGCTCGCGCTTTTTACGGCGGCCTGCTCGGCTGCCGCGAGGGACGAAGCTCCGAGACCTGGGTCGACTTCGATCTGGCCGGCCATCAGATCGTGGCGCACCTCCAGCCGTCCGTCGAGGACCGACACGCCGGCCCCTCGACGATGCATAACCCCGTCGATGGCGAGCAGGTGCCGGTTCCGCACTTCGGTCTTGTCTTGGATTGGGACGCCTGGCACGACCTGGCCACGCGACTCAAGGCCGCCGACGTCGCCTTCATCATCGAGCCCCAGATCCGGTTCCAAGGGCAGGTCGGCGAGCAGGCGACGATGTTCCTGCACGACCCCTCGGGCAACGCCCTGGAGTTCAAGGCGTTCCAGGATCCCGGTCAGTTGTTCGCCAAGTGAGCGGGATCCGGGCCGGCAGTTTTCGACCGATCGATAAGCGGGAGCACTGGTCTCTGAATCTGAAGAGGGCGACCGTCGAGGCGACCCCGACTCACTCGTCGTCGTCCTTGCGCTTCTTGGTGACCTTGCCCTTGGCGGCCTTGCCATAGTTGCCGCCGAACTTCTTGCGGAACTTCTCGACGCGGCCGGCGGTATCGACCAGCCGGGTCTTGCCCGTGTAGAACGGGTGCGAGTGGCTTGAGATATCGACCATCACCAGTGGGTACTCTTGACCGTCGTCGCCGGTCGCGGTCTGCTTGGTCTTGACCGTCGAGCGGGTGATGAACTTCAGGTCGCTGGAGGCGTCCTGGAAGATGACGGGACGATACTCGGGGTGAATGCCCTTCTTCATGATCCTTCGATCCTAGCAGGGTTGGGGAACATCGTGACGCGAACGTCTTCTCGGTAAGTCCCCCATTCTAGGCCATCGACCCTGTCTGGCCTAGTCGGGCTCGTGACGAGAGTCTGTCCCGCACCAGAGCGCCTCAGACGAATCTCAAACGATTCGATTCGAGGGCGGTGTCGATCGTGACGCGATCGGGTCCTGCGGAGAGTTTCGTCGATCGCGACGGCTTCGTATCGCCGTCACCCTTGCGATCGGACGGCTCGAGACACGAGGGCGTTGCCGAAGGTCCAGCCTCCTCACGCACTTGGGGCTGTCGGGGATTCCTTCTGCCCATCGTCATCTCCGCCAGGGGCTACGCTGGCGGGTCGGGCGAAGACGTCGTCGGGCAAGGACAGCACGCCTGGATCGGTCTGCTCGGTCTCCAAGATTCGACGCCAACGCCTCGCCTCGTCGGGCTTGTCCCAGGAGTCGTAGACCTGGACCAGCAGCTTGAGGCACTGGCGATGTCGATCCGCTCGAAGCTCTGCGGGGAGAGAATTGGCCCGTTCGGAGAGGACGTGATGGATGTCGAGCAGGAGCGGCTCGGCCTCGGCCGGATGGCCGGACTTCAGGTGGACGGCGGCGAGGTTGTACGTCGAGTTCAACGTGTTCGGGTGAGCCTCGCCGAGGACGTCTCGTCTGGCACGGCGGGTCTGCTCAAAGAGCGTGATGGCCTCGTCGAGCCGGCCAGCCTCGTAGTAGTGGTTGGCCAAGTTGTTCTGCGAGGTCAAGGTGGAGGGGTGGTCGTTGCCGAGGGCGGCCCGCTTGGCGCGGAGGGTCGCCTCAAGGAGCGGGATTGATTCGTCAAGCCGCCCGGCGTCCTCGTAGAAGGCGGCGAGGTTGGTCTGTGAGGCCAGCGTGCCGGGGTGGTCGTCGCCGAACTGCGCCCTGGCGGCCTTCAGGGTGGCTTCTTGGAGGGAGATCGCCTCCTCGAGGCGGCCGGCGGCGTAGTACGTGCTGGCCAAATTGTGCTGTGAGACGAGGAGGTTGGGATGATCATCTCCGAGGGCGGCCCGCTTGGCGCGGAGGGTCGCCTCAAGGAGCGGGATCGCCTCGTCGAGCTGGCCGGCGTCTTCGTAGGCGACGGCCAGGT
This sequence comes from uncultured Planctomycetia bacterium, assembly GCA_964609385.1. GTDB lineage: Bacteria > Planctomycetota > Planctomycetia > Isosphaerales > Isosphaeraceae > CAZSSM01. The sequence continues at coordinate 36,941 of CAZSSM010000038.1, read as the reverse complement.
CGTTCTGGGTGGCGAGGGTGTCAGGGTGATCGTTGCCGAGGACAGCCCGACGGGCCCGGAGGGTTTGTTCGAAGAGGTCGACCGCCTCATCGAGTCGGCCGGAGGCGCGGTAGGCGTCGGCCAGTTCGTTCTGCACGGCGAGGGTGTCGGGGTGGTCGGGGCCGATCGCCTCAACGTGGAGATCGCGGGCCTCCCGCAGGACGTCAACCGACTCGGCCAAGAGACCGAGGCCGATGTAAGACTCGCCGATCGCGCCGAGGATCGAGGCCCGAGTGTCGGGGGCGAGGTTGCCTCTCTCTCGGAGGTCCTCAACGCTCCGGGAGAGGATCTCGGCGATGGTGATCGTCCGGCCGTCTCGGGCCGGGTCGGGGCTTTGGAAGCCGGAGACGAGGAAGTCGGTGACCGATTCGGCCTGGTCCCGCTGACGCTCGGCCCGGGATCGGGCGCGTTCGAGGTCCCGATTGATCTGCTCGAGTTGCTGGTTCTGTGAGGTGATCCGGGTGTTTTGGGCGACGATCCGAGAGTTGGCGCCGGCGAGCCGATTATTGGCCTCGTCGAGCCAGCGGTTGGAGACCGTGATCACGATGGTCAGCGCGGCGAGCGCGAGGAATCCGGAGAGGATCGCCGCCGCCGCCCCGGAGACGAGGCGCTGGTGGTTCCGGATCCAGCGCCGGGCACGGGTCAGGAGCGGCTCCGGCCAGGCGGAAACCGGCTCATCGGCCAGCCAAGACTCGATGTCGGCGGCCAAGTCGAGGGGCGAGGCGTAGCGTTCGGAAGGATCCAGGGCCATCGCCTTGCGGCAGACGGCATCGAGGGGCTCGGGGACTTCAGGGTGCACGTGTCGAGGTCGCGGGACGTCGCCTCGGCAGACGCGGTCGAGGACGGTAAAGACGTCCGGGCCGTCGACGGGGGGACGGCCCGTCAGCAGGGCATAGAGCGTGGCGCCGAGGCTATAGACGTCGCTGCGGGGGCCGAGCTGGTCGAGCTGGCCGTTGGCCTGCTCAGGACTCATATAAGAGGGTGTGCCGACGGCCGAGCCGGGCAACGTTTCGCTGGAGCTTCCCGATGCGGACGGGTGGAGCGTGGCCTCGCCGGAGTCGTCGGGTCTGCCGACGACCTTGGCCAGGCCCCAGTCGACGACGAGCGTCTCGCCGTAGCGGCCGACCATGATGTTGCCCGGCTTCAAGTCGCGGTGCAGCACGCCTCGAGAGTGGGCATAGGCGATCGCCTCACAGACGTCGAGGAAGCGACGCAGCAGCTTCTGGAGTTCCAGCGCCCGAGGGCCTGGATCCCGAGGAGCGTCGGGGGCATGGAACCGGTCGATGGCCCCCTTGAGGCTGTCCCCCTCGATGAAGCGCATGGCATAGAAGGGGCGGCCGTCAGGATCGTGGCCGAGCGAATAGACCGGCACGATGCCGGGGTGTTCCAGTCCGCCAGTGACCTCGGCCTCGAGCAGGAATCGGGATCGGCTCTCGGGGCGGTCGGCGTGCGAGGGCTGGATCTGCTTCAGGGCGACCTGGCGATTCAGTTCGCCGTCTTGCGCCACGAAGACAGCGCCCAGGCCGCCTTTGGCGTGGGGCCGGAGGATCCGGAAGCGGCCGTGGGAGGGGTCCTGACTCGATTGAATCGAGGCGGTGGCGTCGTTGTCCGGCCTGGTCGACCGGCCGATTGGGACCGATTCGGTCAGGGTGAGTTCGTTGGCCGACCGATCGATGGTGACTTGGTCGAGGCTCGCCTGGAGGTCGGGATCGGCGACCGCTTCGAGGGCTGCTCGTGCCGAGTCGAGGGAGGTGAGCGCGGCGAGGCTGCGCTGGGGATCGCCCCCGTGCTGGGTGACGTGCTCGTCGACGAGGGATTCGAGCAGGGTGCGTCGGCTTTCGCTCAGGCCGCCGCGCTCGACCAGGATGGCGCCGAGCGCCTTGGTCTTCTCGAGCACCCAGATGTTCATCGCCTCGATCAGTCGATCGCGGTCAATGAAGTCCATCTGCAACGCCATGATTCCAAAGAGCAGGTTCCGATCCGTGCCAGAAGGACTCATGATGCCCTTTCCCAACGCAGCATGCTTCTCAAGTTGTGTGGCACTCCATCCGGAGATCCTAGCGCAAAGTCGATGTTGAGGCGACTGGTTACTCCATGTTGGGTTCGCCACGATATTCTGGCAATCGGTCTCTTGGTCAGGAGCCCATGCCCTTCCGAGACACCCTGCCGCGATCTTGGGGTCCCTGCGGCACCAACCCACTCACACTGGCTGAACTGTGCGGGGCCCTGGGGCCGTCTCCAACGGGTTTCGCCGACCTCGGAGACCACCACGTGGACAGGCAACGCCTCCGCCGCGGAGGCCGCCCCGGCGTCCTCCGGGGGATGACGACATCCTCGGACGGGTCCAGCCCGAATCGGAAGGAAAAGCTTTGCCTTGGTTCTGGCGGATGGCCAGCCCGGCGATGTGCCATGTCGATCGAGTCGACATGGGATGTTTCTGAGGGGATGGTCTATGGCGACGCTACAGATCAATGGGTAATCGGGACGATCAGCTCGGTCGGTCTCGACGTCAAGGGGATCGGTCGGTTCGGTCTGCCGATTCGCATCGATCTTGCAAAGCCCCTCAGAGAATCCCCAAGGCGACCGAGATCGGGCGCTGGAGCGTCTCGATATGATGAGGTGGTGGCACACGAGTCGATCGAAGACAACCCGGCGAATCGTCTCGCTAAGCCGCTGTGCCGGAGAGGTCTTGATATGTTGGGATGAAAATGTTGCGGATCGCATTGATTACCCGGCGGTTCCCTCCGCTGATCGGTGGGGCGGAAAAGGTCCTGAGTTATCTGGCGCCGGCCTTGGCCGAAGCGGAGGCCGAGGTGACCGTCTTGACCTCATCGGTGCCGGGTCTCGATTTGCCGGTGGAGGAGCGGGTCGTCGACCGGCTCCGGGTCCGCCGCTTGCCGACGTCGGGGCTCCGGTTCATCGGCACACTCTTGTACATGCGGGCCCTGCGCCGAGCGTTAGTCGACGACCCACCGGATGTTGCCTACGTCTCGATGCTCAAGCACGACGCTTATGTGGCGATCGGTGTCGGGCGTCGCCTGGGCTTCCCGGTAATCCTGCGGCCCGAGGGGGCCGGGGCGACCGGGGACATCGCCTGGCAGGGTTGGGGGCGGTTCGGCCGATGGATCGCGCGTCGGACGCGGTCCGCCGATGCGGTCGTGGCGATCTCCGCGGCGATCCGCGCCGAATTGGAGGCCGACGGCTATGATCCGGCTCGAATCGTCGATCGGCCCAATGGCGTCCCGGTCCCCGAACCGGCCTGGAGCCCGCGCCCGGCCTGGACGGACGCGCCGAGGGCGATGTTCGTCGGGAGATTGGCCAAGGAAAAAGGTCTCGATGCGTTGGTCGAGGCCTGGCCTCGGGTCCGTCAGGTCCATCTCGAAGCGCGATTGACCCTGATCGGCGAAGGTCCCGAGCGTCCGACGCTGGAGGCCCTGGTGGTCCGGCATGGCTTGGGGACGTCGGTGGCGATGCCGGGTTCGATGGACGAGCCGGTCGACCAGCTCTGCCAGGCCGACCTGTTCGTTCTGCCCTCGCACGAGGAGGGGATGAGCATCGCGTTGCTGGAGGCGATGGGTCTGGGCATCCCCGTGGTCGCCTCGGCGATCCCGGGCAACCAGCGCCTGGTTGATGACGAGGTCCATGGCTTGCTGGCGTTGCCGGGCGATCCGTCGTCGATCGCTGAGGCGATCCTCCGGACCTGGGCCGAGCCGGACGCCGCCCGAGTCCGGGCCCAGGCGGCGCGCGAACGGGTCCGCCAAGGCTATTCGGTCCAGGCGATGGCGCGTCAGCACCTGGAGCTGTTCCGCGATTGCCTGTCCAGGACCACCAAGGCATAGTGGATCAACGGACGATGTGGATCGACGGACGATCCGAATGCTCCCATGGCTGGCCGGGGCGATGCGCCTCGACCTGGCCCGTCCCGTCCGGAGGTGCCGACGATGAGTTTGGTGTCGCGATCCAACATTCTCTATCCCCACCCGGATCCGCTATATTCGGACTCCGATGGGAAACCGATGGCCGAGAGCACGCTTCAGTACCGCTGGATCGTCACCATTAAGGAGGGCATCGAACGGCTCCTGGCCGACCGCGACGACGTCTTCGTGGCCGCCGACCTGCTCTGGTACCCGATCGAGGGTCATCCCGAGATCAACGCCGCGCCCGATGCGATGGTCGTCTTCGGGCGGCCCAGGAACCCGCATCGCCGCTCGTACCGCCAGTGGCTCGAGGAAGACCTGGCCCCGCAAGTCGTCTTCGAGGTCCTCTCACACACCAACACGCCGGCCGACTCCGAGGCCAAGCGTCGGTTCTACCAGGTCCACGGAGTCGACGAGTATTACGTCTATGATCCCCAGCACGGAACGCTCGAAGGCTATCTTCGCCGAGAGCAACGCTTGGATCCGATCGAGGCGATCTTGGGCTGGGTGAGCCCTCGGCTCGGCGTCCGCTTCGAACGGCGTGGGAAGGACTTGCTCCTGACCGGTCCGGACGGCCGTCGCTTCCGCTCGTTCCAGGAGTGGGTCCGGAGTTCGGCCCGGTTCCGTGAGCAGTACGAGCGGTATCGGGACCGCGCCGAGCAGGAACGCCAACGCGCGGAGCGGGAGCGTCTCCGGGCTGTGCAGGCTCAAGAACAGGCCGAACAAGCTCGAGAGCATGCCGAGCAGGAACGTCTTCGTGCTGAGCAAGCTCAAGAGCGGTTGGAGCAGGAACGCCAAGAGACCGAACGCGCGCAGCAAGAGGCGGAGCGGGAGCGTTTGCGCGCCGAGGAGGCCGACCGTCGGCTCACCGATTTGATGCGTCGGCTCCGCGAGTCGGGGTTGGATCCCGACGAGGTCTGAGCATCGCGCGGTTCGCCCACCACGAACCCTTTCTCGAGAGGCCCGGGTGCTACACGTTTTGCAGGTGATCCCGACCCTGGACCGTTCCGGGGCCGAGAAGCAGATGATGCTGTTGGCCTGCGGCCTGCCGCGCGACCGGTTCCGGGTCGAGGTGGCGGCCCTGACGCGGCTGGGGCCGTTGGAGGTCGACCTTCGCGCCGCCGGCGTTCCGGTGACCTTGATCGGTAAGCGGCACAAGATCGATCCGGTCGGCTACCGACGGCTCGAGGCGTTCGTCCGTGACGGCCGCTTCGACGTGGTCCAGACCTGGATCTTCGCCGGCAACGCCTATGGGCGCCTGGCGGCGCATCGGGCTGGGGTCCCGGTGATCCTCGCCACCGAGATGGCCGTCGACCTCTGGAAGGGACGTCTGGAGCGGGTCGTCGACCGTTGGCTGGCCCGCTGGACCGACCGGGTCGTGGGCAACTCCGAGGCGGTCGTGCAGTACTACCGCGACCTCGGGATCCCCGAGGCCAAGCTCGCCCGGATCTATTCGGGGATCGGGCCGGAAGAGCCAACGGAGGTCGACCCCGCGCAGGTCCGCCGTGAGTTCGGCTTGGAGGCCACGACGCGGTTGGTCCTGTTCGCCGGTCGACTGGCCCCGCAGAAAGGTGTTGACGTGTTGCTGCGGAGCCTCGACCTCCTCCAGCATGTCGAGCCGGGTGTGGTGACCTTGATCGCCGGCGACGGCCCGCTGCGGACGACTTTAGAGGAGCAGGCGCGGAGCTTCGGCCTGCTCGGCGGCGCGGTCCGGTTCCTCGGCCATCGCGAGGACGTTCCGCGCCTGCTGGCCGCCGCCGACCTGCTCGTGCTCCCCAGTCGCTATGAAGGGCTGCCCAACGTGGTCCTGGAGGCGATGCGGTTCGCCAAGCCGGTCGTGGCCACCGCCGCGCCGGGGACCCGTGAACTGGTCGTCGATGGGGAAACCGGCTTGCTCGTACCGATCGACGATGTGGGGGCTCACACCGAGGCGATCCGACGGCTCGTCCGCGATCCCGAACTGGCCATGAGGATGGGGCGTGCCGGCCGTGAACGGGTCGGGCGATGCTTCGGGCTCGAGACCATGATCGACCAGTTCGCCGCGCTCTATGAGGATCTGGCCCGATCCTAGATCAGACCGGATCGGCCGTCCGTCGCCTCGCCTGCGACCGACGACGCAGCCTCGCCCCGAGCATGAGGCCGACTGCCCCGATGATCAGGCCGATCGCCGAACCCGGCTCAGGGGTCAGCGTCCCGTCCCCGTCGCCGGAACCCGATTGACCCGACCCGGACTGGGACTCGATCACGCTTTGGATCCAATCGGCATGGAACGTCGTGCTGATGGAGTAGGCGAGGGCTGGGACCGGGGCTGGCTCGTTGGGGTCGATGTATTGCCAGCCGGAATTGCTTTGAACGTAGAGGCCGCGGATATCATAAAGCGCCGCGTCGACCAAATCGGTCCCCTCAGGATCGCGGCTGAACTGGAACAGCGCGCTGACATGGACACCGGCCAAGGCGTAGCTGCCATTGGGCAAGATCACGAAGGCGCCGCCACCGGAATCGCCCAGGACCGGGATCCCCTCCTCGTAGCTGGTCCCGAAGTCGAAGTCGAAGGCCAGAAACTCGTTCCCCCGATTGTCGGTGACGATCGCATCGACTTGGTTGGTCCCCCAGGTCATCGTCCCACTGCTGCCGCGCACGAGTTCCCAGCCGCCGTCCCAGGCCATGCCATCGGCCCGGACCGGATCCGCCTTGCGGCGCCCCGAGCCGATCAGGACGGCCGACTCGCCGACCGGACTGGGTCCATCGTAGATTGGCACATAGGTTTCGATCGTCTGACTCGGATCGATTTCCCAGATCGACAGATCCGCATTGTTGGGGGCCAGGTGCCGGGCAATCGCCGTGTATTCGACTCCGTCGAGGATGAACACGTCCTCGGCCAGGGATCCCCCGGTATGCCGAGCGGTGATGATGTGGTTCGGGCTGATCGCGGTGGCCGCGAAGTTGTTCCAGGTCCCGGTCGCGTGCCAGCCCTGGGCGTCGACGCCATACTCGGGAGGCTGGGTGAGCGGCTCGGAATTGACCACGACGATCCCGTGTGACGGGCCCGCGAGGCCCGTCCCCAATCCGATCATCGCGAGGAGAGTTGTCGCGGCGCGAACCCCGAGCATTCCATGCATCGATCTGCCGAACATCGACTCACCCCTGGAAATGGACGAATGCTGAGTTGGAACCGACGTCCCTCCCAATCAACCGTCGATCGGATTCCGACGGAGTCTGGGGCTTCGGATCGTGACCGATGGGAACGTCGAACTGTCGTGACTCTGGAACAGTCAAGGGGAGGTGGCCCGCCATCCTAGCGGGATCCCGACCCCTTGAGCAAGCCGTCGAAGGCCATTTGCCGCGAGTGTCGGCCCCCGCACAAACCGTCACGACGGGGCGATGGGCCATCATTGGATCCCGACGGGGGTCCGGTAATTCACCCTGGAGCGAAGGTCGACGATCGGTTCCCGATGGAGCTGATCACGAGATCAGGATCCGGCTGCCCAAGCGACGACGTAATCGATGTAAGCGCGACGGATCTCGTCGAAGCGAGTGACGTTGGGCACATGGTTGGCTTCGAGCAAGTGGACTTGGCCGTCGTCACCGATCAGGTAGTCGTTGGCGGCCACCTCGAGCCCGAGGTGTTGAGCCACAGCGCGGGTGTCCTCAACGAGATCCGGATCGGGCTCCACGATCCTTGCGTCGGGGTGGTGGATCGACTCGCGCCAGTCCGATCCGGCCAGTTGGATCTGCCAGGCGTGTTCACCGATCAGGGCGATCCGGACCGCTCGGCCGGGCAGGAAGGGCTCGATCAGGCTGGGCTGGTCGGCGGTCCAGGATTCCTCGAGCTTCCGCTTGTTTTCGCCGCAATGCCAGTTGCCCCACTTGGCGACACGCGGCTGTTCGTGGCTCGCCGAGATGGTCATCCCGGCCGAAGCGAAGCCCCTCGGAGGCGCTGCGTACCTCGAGCGCTCCAGGGCACGGACCAGACAGGGCAGTCGCAACCGCGCGTCCATCAGGCCATGCGCTGAGGGCAGGCAAGGGCCGCCCCAGAGAGCCAATGCGGCCAGGAACTCCAGGTCGTCGTCGAAGATCCCGTGGAAGACCAGGTGTGAGATCGGGAGCCGACGCGATGAGGTCGGGCTCTCGACGAGGAGCCGGCCCGCGTCGACCGCGATCCGAGGAACCATCGGGTGGGCGATCACGGGGATCTCCAAGCGCTTGGCGATCGCGTCGCTCTCGGGCGGGTCGAGGCCGATCAGGCAGAGGCGGTCTTTCATGGGAAGGACTCGGCTAGGGACGGAGGGTTGGATCTGATCTGGGAGCATAGAGCGGCCCCCAATTCCTCGACACACCCGTCCCGCCCCTTGTTCGCCGGCGACCCCGGGACCCTGACGATCCGACAGGTCGGATCATCGAAGGGCTATAAAGGGTTTTTGAGGTTTTGTTTGTAATGAATTAATTAAGTAGCGCTTGTGATAATGCGAGAGGTCGGATCACGCATCGGATCTGTCGACCTCAAGGAGTCCATACTTGAGCATCCAGGCGACGGTCGCGCGGCCTTGGGCGGGCTTGAGCCCGGCGTCTCGGCAGGCGTCGTCGAGATCATCGAGGGTGCATGCCGGCTCGGCGCGTCGGAGCAGGGCGCGGATCTGGTCGTCGTTGTTGGAGCGTCCCTCGGAGACGTAGCTGGTCAGGGGCAGTTGCAGGAGCCAGACGATCCGCTCGGCGGCGTGGGGCGCGGCGCGGAGGCGGTCGGGACCGTCGAGCTGGGCCGTCGGGTAGCTCGCATAGGCGACGTCCGGGACGGGATAGCAGGCTGGGCCGATCGTGGCCTTCATCTTGGATGGAGCGGTGTCGGCTTGGGCGATCCGACGGCGCTCGGCCTCCTGCTCGACCCAGAGTTGCTCGTAGCGTTCGATGATCCGAGTCCAGTCGTAATGCTCGACGGCGCGTTGGCGACCGGCCTGGCCGAGCCGCGCGCGGAGATCGGGATCGCCCAGCAAGGCCTCGAACGCCTTGGCGGTCGCCGTCGAGTCGACCGCGACGGTCTGGTTGCAGGTGGCCAGGTAATGGTCGTAATTGATCTCGCCAAGCAGCAGCCGGACGGTTGTGTCGGGCAAGGCGCCGACCACGGAACGGCTGGGCACGAGCAGGCCGGTCTGGCCGTCGACGACGGTCTCGCGGTAACCGTCCCAGTCCGAGGCGACGATCGGCAGGCCGCAGGCCATCGCCTCGACCGGGACCAAGCCGAAGGTCTCTTGGATGTTGTCCGAGGGCGAGGCGACGATGTCGGCCGCGTCCCAGACCGCGTACCGCGTCTCGGCCTTCATGCCGTCGACGACCTGGACCTGGATGTTGGCCGCGAAGACCTGCGCGCCGCCCTGGAACGCCTTGGCGATCGCCTGGTTGCTGACCCAGCCCGAGAGGATCAGGCGGACCGGCTTGTCGGTCGTCTTGGCGGCGCGGGCCAGGCCGTCGAACATCGGGAATGGATGGGCCTTGGCGTGGAAGGAGATCCGGCCGACGAACAGGACGACCAATTCGTCCGGGTCGATCCCCAGGAGCTTGCGGGCTTCTTGGCGTTGTTCGGGCGTGGCTGGGCGGAACTTATTCGTGTCGACGCCCAGCGGGATCGTCTCCATGCGGAGCGTCAAGGCGGGCGAGGTGCCACCTCCACCGAAGCGGTCGTGGAGGTGCTCAGCATAGGCGTCGGTGACGGCGCGGACCATCGAGACGACGGCCTGAGACGTGCAGATCAGGGTGTCATAGGGCTCGAAGGGGGCCGTGACCAGGTCGGTCAGCATGCTGACGGCGCCCAGCGAGCTGAGCGTGTGGGTGACGCCGCTGAGGGCGACGGCGTGGCCGGCCCGATGGCGCCGCGCCCAGGCCAGGCGAGCCTCGGGCGGTTGGGGCAGGTGCAGGATCGAGGCGGGCGGTCCCTTCGACTCGGGCGCGGTGAGGAACCGTTCCAGGAACCGGTTCTCTGGGACCAGGGTGCAGGTGCGGTCGGGACGTTTCGCGGTCTGCTCCGTCCAGACGCGGCGGAACGACGCTTCGGATGCCTGGCCCCGCACGAGGGCGACGGTGCTCTGGCTCCGTCCATGTTGCAGGAAGGCTTGGAGGAACTCGAGGCCGGCGACCTGACGGCCCATCAGGCCTTGCGGGCCGCCACGCGTCTCGTTGGCCGGGGTGACCGTCGTCATCTCGCGGTAGGCCCCGTCATCGTAGAGCAGGGCGATCGGGAGGCTCACCGGATCGATCGGCGTGAGTGTGTTCATGGCGGAACTCAGATCATCGAGGGCCTTTGTGGTCGGCCGACCGTGCAGGGACGTTCGTTTCGGATGCGGTGGGGGCCGTCTCAGGCCTGGCCGGAGGCGGTGCTCGGTTCGGCCGACGGTTCGAGGGCATCGCGGTAGAGCTGGAGCATTTGGGGCAGGGTGTGCTCCAGAGTGTAGTTCTCCTGGATCAGCCGCATCCCGGCCTCGCCGAGGTGGCGGAAGCTGGGCGGGTCGCGGAGGACGCGGAGCGCCTGCTCGGCCAGGCCATCGAGGTCGTAGAAGTCGGCCAGCAGGCCGGTCTCCTCGTGCCGGATCAGCTCGCGGACCGGCCCGGTGTTCGAGCCCAGCACCACCGCCCCACAGGCCAAGGAATTGAACAACGACCAGGAGAGCACGAACGGAACCGTTAAGTAGATATGCAAGTTGCCCATCGAGAGGATTTCGGAGAGTTGGCTGGGCGGCACGTTCCCGGTGAACAGGAACTTAGACATGTCGTAGTCGTCTTGATTGAGAACGTGCTCTTTAAAGCTCTTTTCTTTGATGTACTTGAGGTCACCGCCGTAGGCGACGCGATCGGTGCCGACGACGATGAAGAAGACGTTGGGCATCGCCGTGTAGATGCGTTTGGCGACCTTCATGAAGATATCGAAGCCACGCATCGACTCGAAGCCACGGCTGACGTAGGTGACGACTCGGACGTCGGTCGGGATGGCCTGTCCGGCGGCCTGGCGGGCGAAGCCGCTCCGACGTTGCCAGATCTCCGGATCGATGCCGTCGAAGATGACGCGGAGCTTGCCGGCGTACTCGTTGGGCAGGGTCGAGCGCTGCCAGCGGGTCGGGCAATAGCCGAGCCGGCAGTTCTGCAGGTCGAGCAGGATCATGGCGTTCCGGCATCGCGAGCGGAGCATGTCGATCTCGGCGGTCGGGAACTCGGGCCGGAAGTCCATGTCGCTGTCGCGCGGCCGATAGTAGTATTCGAAATAGTTGATGATCGGGGTGTTGGGGTAGAGTTCGTTCAGGAAGAGGGTCGAGCCGAACCCGCTGTGGCCGACGATGAGGTCGGGCTTGAGCCAGGCGTTGGCCTTGCAGATCTCGTAGACGCCGTGGGTGTGGGCCACCGCGTTCTCGAAGCCGCGGGTGCAGTAGTGGTTCTCTTTGGTCGCGCCGCCTTGGGGCTTGTACTGGAGCCTCCGGATCCCGGCGACGTCCTCGGGGGGCAGCCGCTCGTTGACGAAGGTGCATTGAAATCCATGCTCGCGGATCAGGTATCGCGCGATGTGGCCGAACTGGGCGGGGAATTTTTGGTGAACAAATAAAATATGCATGGACGGTACCGTCAAGGGGGGCGAAGACCGGGGGAGGCGCATCGTGGTCCCGGGGGACGTCGGCTCGTCGGGCCGATCCAGGACCGCTCTGCGTTGATGGCGCCGACGTCGGTGCCCGGCGTGTGGTGCCAAGTGTACCGCAGCGCGGGGACCGCGACCATGCGCGATCCCGACCCGCGACCGATGCCCGCCGGCGCGGGAGGCCGTAAGATGAGGAGGATCGTCGCGGATCGCACCACGCTTGGAGCGATCGCATGCGATGGCCGAGCCCGCGCTCCGAGGTCTCAATGCTCGGGGAGGGCCGGTCGCCCCGATCGGGATTGTCTGGAGAACGATGACGATGGCCGACCGCGCCCGACCGACCGGATCGTCCCCCCCGCCGACGCGCACGCTCCGATCGCGCTGGTCGGCCCAGACCGACGATTACGTGCAGGCCCTGGTCTGGTCGCCGGACGGGTCGTTGCTCGCTTCGGCGGAGGTCTCCGGGCCGATCGTCCTCTTCGACGGACGCGACGGTGCGATCCGTCATCGCCTGGAGGGACATGGGTTTGGCACGGCGGACCTGGCCTGGAGTCCGGGCGGCAGCTTGCTGGCCAGCGCCGGCCAGGACGGCACAGCGCGGATCTGGGAGGCTGACTCGGGCCGGCTCCGAGGCGAGGTCCGCGCTGGGGCGACTTGGGTCGAGCGGGTCGCCTGGAGGCCGATCGGGTCCGATGACGAGGCGATCGTCGCCACCAGTGCCGGTCGCAAGATCCGGCTCTGGAGCCCCGACGGCGGCGAACTTCGGATCTATCCCGACCAACCCGGCGTCGTCACCGACCTCCGATGGAGCCCCGATGGCCGGACCCTGGCCAGCGCGGGCAACGGGCGGGTGGTGTTCTGGTCGTCGGAGTCCGAGGAGCCGACGCAGATCATCAAACAACCCGGCTGTCCGATCCTGGCGATCGCCTGGAGCCCGGAGGGCGATCGCCTGGCCGCCGGCTGTCAGGACGCGACGGTCCACTATTGGACCCTCCGGGATCAGGAGCACTTCCAGATGTCGGGCTATCCGATGAAGGTCCGACGCCTGGCCTTCGACCCCAGCGGTCGCTGGTTGGCCACCGACGGCTCGGCCGGCGTGGCCATCTGGGACACCTCCGGTGACGGCCCGGCCGGCACGGCGCCCGTGATGCCTGTGGGCCATGATGGACCGATCATCGCCTTGGGGTTCGACCCCAAACACCCGAACGCGTTGGCCAGCATCGGGGAGATCGACCGCCTCGTGATCCTCTGGCAACTGGACCACCCGCGATCGTTCCAGTCGGGGGCGGACCTGGGATCGCCCGGGGCGGCCCTGGCCTGGCAGGCCGATGCCTCGGTCTTCGCCGCAGGCACTGAGTCGGGTCTGATCGCCGTCTTCGAGGTCAACTAAGTACCTCGGAGGTGTGTTCCGATCGACGAGCAATCCTGTCACAATCATCCCGGGGTGCGGTCCTCGGCATGACGCTCGAGGGACCTTCGCGAGGCATCCCTTCCCATCTCGATTCGATCCCGACCCATCCGGAGACGACGACGATGATGACGATCCGAAGACGGCCCGGCCCGGTCAACCTGGGGCCGATTCTGTTGGCGAGCCTGGCCCTGGCGATCGGGGCCCATGCCCAGGCCCAGGATGACGACCGGGCCGAGGAGTTGGCCCGAGAGAACGCCCGACTCCGCCAGCAGCTCGCCGTCCAAGCTCAAGAGACCGCCGAATCCCGAGAGAAGTTGGCCGCCCTGGACGACGAATTGGCTCTGGCGAGAGCAAAGTTTGCGGAGGAACAGGCCAAGTCTCGCCAGGAACGTGACCGTGCTCAACAGGTGGCGACCCGGCTCCGAGAATTGGTCGCCCGAGGCGATGATCGAGTCGCCCTTCAAGACAGTCGCCGCCGACTCGCAGAGTTGCAAGCGGAACTCCGGAAGCGAGCCCAGGTCGCGGACCAGCTCGACGCCGGACGTCAGGCCCTAGAGGCCCAGCTCCGAGAACGGACCGTCGAGGTGGAGGAACTGAAGCGCGCGTTCGAAGAGCAGACGAGGCGTACGGTTGCCGAACGTGACGAGCAGACGGCCCGATCAAAAGCCCGCCTCGCAGAGCTGGAAGCCGAGCTTCGGAAGCGGGCCGAGGTCGCCGACCAGCTCGCTGCTGAACGCGAGGTGATGGAGGCTCAACTCCGAAAACGGACCGCGGAGTTGGAACAGGTCGTCCGTCGACTGGCGCAGATGGAGGTGGAGCGAGACGAGGCCCGCGTCGAGGCGGAGCGTCGAGCCGACCAGGCCCGGATGGAGGCCGAGGAGCGCATCGATGAGGCTCGACGGCAGATCGCCGAAATGGCCGAGCGTGCCGATCGCGGGGCGCCGGACTCGGAGCCGATGCTCGATTCGATGCGCCGGTTGTTTGAAGAACAGCGACGGATGGTCGAGCAGCAACAGCGCGCCATGGCCGAACAGCTCGCCGAGCAGAACCGACGGCTCGCTGAGACCAACCGACGGCTCCAGGAGCGGGCTCAACAGCGTCCCGAACGGTCCGGGTCGTTCGGCAACCCGTCGCGTCAACGCCCTGAGGCAATCCGCCAACGCCAGCTCCGCACGAGGCACGAACGTTCGCGACAGGGGACGGCCGTCGAGCGGAGGGAGCGGGCGATGGACGAGCGGTTCGAAGACCTAGAGCGACGATTAACCGGCTTGGCCGAGCGGATCGAGCGCTTGGAACGCGCGATGCGTTCGCGACAGAACGGCGGTGATCAACGGATTCGAGAGTTTTCGAATCGCGATCGCCAGTCCCAGCTCCAGGGTCGAGGGGACTCTCAACGCGGTGAAACACGCAACCGGGGCCAACAGAGTTCGCCATTTGGACAGTTGCGATACCCTGGCCCGCCGCGCGATTCCTGATCAGCGAAAAACAGGCCGTGCGTGAGTCGCGTCGCCGATCTTCTCCCGTGAGCCTCAAGATCGGTGACGAACCGCTGGCGTTCCAGGATCCGAAGGGTCGTCGACGTCGCGTCAGGCTTGCAAGTCGGCCGCGCCAGCATCGTCGAAGCCGTCTGGGAATGGGAAGTGGGTTCGGCCGGCCCACGCATCCGCCCCGGGACCGTCGTAGCGACCGCCCATGATCACGACGAACCGCTGGGGGTTGCTCTGGAAATCGATCGGGTTGAACCGATCAGTGGTGGTCATGCTCTTGGCCGCCAGTTGTCCTTGACGGTTGAACTTGGCGCGCTCGTCCTGCCAGTCCATCCCCGCCCCTTGGAAGACGGCGATCGAAAAATGGGGCTGACCTTCCCGGAAACCGCGGGCATCCCCTCGGCTCTTGGCCCGGGCGATGATCCCGAAGGAATCATCGAGGTCGCCCAGGCGATAGAAGAGCTGATGACCGCCTGGGGGACCATAGACCTCGTTCTTCACGAGGCGAAATCCCAGGCGGGTCATCAGGCGATGGAACGCAATCATCGATCGCGAGCGGGCCAGTCCGTTGACTTGATCGACAAGTTGCGGCATGAGACGCCGCCCCGCGTCCCGGCACTCGTCGAGTGAACCGGCCATCGGATCTCATCCTTTCCTGCGGCCCGCGCGGCGATCCCACGCGGCGGGTGGCGAGTGTAAATGCGCCGTCTCTCGTGACGACTGCGGATCCCTAGTCATAACGCGATCCGTCTGGGTTTGTGACGCGATGGCCACCCTCGATCGCGAGGGCCGTCGGGGGCCTTCGCGGGCCGGTCGCCCCGGGATCGTCACGGGAACTGGACGGCGACGGCCTCGCTCTTCCAAGCGCGCCAGTAGGCGTGCATCCGTTGGAGATAGAAGCCGGTCTTCTCCCCGTAGAGGACGCGTCCGCGCTGGAGGGCGTCGGCTTGGAGTTCGGCCCGTCGGGTCGCGATGGCCGGCCGGAGCGCTTCGATGGCTCGGATCCAGTCGTCGTGGAGCTGCTGGTCGGTCGGACGGGTCGGCTCGTCGTCCGTTGGGGTTGCGTCCGGCTCGGGGAGGGTCCAGGATCGGAGGGTCTCGGCGTCGACCTCGCGGGCCTCGACGAGCCACTGGTCGAGGACGATCAGGTCGTGCTCGCGACCGAGGACCGAGGCCAGTTCGGCGAGCCCGTCGGCCTGGTTTTGGAGCGTCTTGGGGCGGATCGGCTGGAGCCACTGGGTGACGTAGAGGTGATCCTTGACGCGTTTGCGCCAGGCGTGCCAGAAGTCGTCGGCCGGCGTGCTCTCGAGGACGCGTCCGGTCTGTCGGGCGCGCCGATAGATCGAGCCGAGCCCTCGGGAGAGCGTGGCCCAGCTATCGCTGCGGAACCGCCATTGGGCGACCTGACCGGCCAGGGCGTCGAG
Organism: uncultured Planctomycetia bacterium; assembly: GCA_964609385.1. Lineage (GTDB taxonomy): Bacteria > Planctomycetota > Planctomycetia > Isosphaerales > Isosphaeraceae > CAZSSM01. The sequence goes on along the minus strand of CAZSSM010000038.1, from coordinate 21,054 downwards.
CCGTTGGATCAGCCGGGCGTTCCGTCGCGCTTGGGCGTCGGCGTCGGTCGGATCGGCCGGGCTCTGGCGGGCGTTGAGGGCGCGAACGATGGGCCGGATGGTCGCTTCATCCAAGGGGAGGCTGGTCGGCTCGTCGAGGTCGTGGTCGCGGCTCCGGAGATCCTTCAGGAGCGTCGCGAGGCAGTCGGGCAGCATGTCGCGGTCGCGTTGGGCGGCCAGTCGTCGGGCGACCTTGCGGAACTTGTGGTCGAGCCACTGGAGCCGCTTGGGGCTCAGCGCGCCCTCGGCCAGCTTGACCAGGGCGCGGAGCCGCTTCATCGCCTTGCGGACCTCATGGACGACCACGATCGGGTCGCGCGGCCCCTCGGCGCCCAGCTCGTCGCGGGCCGACTCCAAGACGTCCCCGGTCGTCTGCTTCAAGCTCGACGACCACGATTGCTCGACTCCCACACGATGCGCATGCGCCATCGGCTCACCCTCTCGGCCCGACAGACGTGGTCGGACGATCTTCCAAGAACCACAATTTCACCCCGCCGCTGGATCCTCCGCGCGGAGTGTGTCAATGCTCGACGCGTGTCGAGGAACGGGACATTATGCGAAAATCCCCCGGTCGAGGCAACCGTTTCTTCTCGCGATCTTCATGGCCGGTCCAGGACACGAACCCGTCGTGACCTTGAACGATCCGCATCTCATCCGTTGAAGAGGAACTGAACCAATGCATTCGACCAAGAACACGATGCCCGAGCCGTTGCGCTCGGCGATGGCGACCCTGTTGACGGCGCGGTTGGCCGACATGATCGACCTCCGCCTCCAGGCCAAACATGCGCACTGGAACGTGCGCGGGCCGCACTTCATCGCGCTGCACGAGCTGTTCGACGAGATCGCCACGTCCCTGGACCAACTGAGCGACACGATCGCCGAGCGGATCACGGCCTTAGGCGGTTTGGCGCCGGGCCTGGTGCACGGCGTGGCCGAGCGGACGACCCTGCCGGCCTACCCGATCGCGGCGGTCTCGGGTCGTCAGCATGTCGAAGCGCTCTCCGACGCGTTGGCCGTCTTGGGAGGTGCCGTCCGGAACGCCATCGACGAGGCCGACGAGACCGGCGACAAGGGCACCGCCGACCTGTTCACCGAGGTCTCCCGCGATCTGGACAAGCACCTCTGGTTCGTCGAAGCCCACCTGCACGCCCAGGACTGACCCGACGGGCTCAGCCTGACGACGATGGGTCACCTTGGCGAGCCGTTCCGATTCCCCAAAAGGGAATCAATCATGGGGTGTCCGGCTCGGCCCCATCTTCGGCCAGGGCCTCGGGGTTGCTCGGGGTCTCGGCCTCGTTCGCGACCGGACCGGACGGCTCGGTGGCGATGATCCCGATGTCGAAGGGCGGCAGCTTGGCGCCGGCGATCAGGATCGAGGCGGCCAGCACGCCGATCAGTTGGCTGGAGCGATCCTTGATGGCGAAGACGACCGGGTCGCCGGGCATCTGCCGGCGCTTGGCCAGGAACCAGATCCGACTGAGCCAGTAGAGCAGGATGGGGCAGAGCAAGTATAAAAGCATTACATTGTTGTAGTAGGGTTGGACCTGCGGGCTCTGGACGTAGAGGGCCATGATCAGGACCGAGAGGTAGCCGCAGGTCGGCCCGATCGATTCGATCAGGCTGATGTCGCCGGGATAGTATCCGCGCCCGGAGATCTTGGCCGGCCGTCCCTCGGCCTCGTCGCTCTCCGCCTTGACGATCGATCGGTCCAGCTCGACGTACCGCTTGACAAAGGCCAGGGACAGGAAAAAGAACATCGAGAAGGCCGTCAGCCATTCGGTGACGCCGGTCCCGATGGCCGCGCCGCCGGCGAAGATCCGGATCGTGTAGAGGGAGGCCAACAGCAGGACGTCGGCCATCAGTCGGCTCTTGAGGTAGAACGAGTAGGCCGTCGTCAGGAACAGATAAATGACGAGGATGACGCTGAAGGTCGTGGGCAGGCCGAAGAGGGCCAAGATCAGGGAGGCTGTCAGCAGGGCCAGGGTCATCGGCGGTCCCCAGGCCAGCGGCAAGGCGCCTGAAGCGAAGGGACGTTTCCGTTTCACCTCGTGCTTGCGGTCCGAGCCCAGGTCCAACAGGTCGTTGACCAGGTAGATCGCCGAGGCGGCCAGGCTGAACGAGGCGAAGGCCAGAAGAGCCGGCACGAGCTTGGCCGCGATCAGGAACTGCTGCGAGAGGATCAAAGGGATAAAGATCAAGACGTTCTTGGCCCATTGATGCGGTCGGAGGGCTCGGATCGCCGCCCGGAGCCGGTCGCTGCTCTGACCGACGGGGCGGACCCGATCGTGGACCGCCTCCAGCCGACGCAAGAGGGCGCGACTGGGCGCGACGACATAGGCCTCGTGGGCGGCCTCCCAGATCGGCAGGTCGGCGTCGCAGTCGCCGACGTAGGCGAACGAATCCAAGCCCCGGTCGCGGCAGTAGGCTTGGATCGCCTCGAGCTTAGCGCGCCCTTTCAGGTTTCGCTCCGGCGTGCTGCCCAGGACCGCGTCGAAGAGGCCCAGATGGTCGGCGATTGACTGGGCCCAGTCTTGATGCGAGGCGGTGGCCAGGACGATCGGCACCCCTTGAGCGCGCTCGGCCCGAATCACCTCCAAGAGCGCTTCGTTGTAGGGCAGCTCGTCGGGCTGAATCGAGACAGCGTCGGCCAGCTTGGACTTGAGTCCCGCCTTACCACCGAGCAGCCAGAACGGCACGATCAGCAGGAACCACGGCTTGGCTTTAATCAGCCGGAAGAGCCCCTCATAGAGCAAGTCGGTGGTGATCAGGCTGTTGTCCAGGTCGACGACCAGGACGGCCGAGGTCGCAGCGGAGGCTTGCGGCGGTTGGGTCGCGCTGTGGGACATGCTCGAAGATCCCTCGGTGCAGTGACAGTCTGGGAGAGCTACGGTAGCCGAGGTGTGCTGGGTCGTCGAGATCGAGAGCGATGCCGTCATCGTCATCGGGATCGTCATCGCTCGGTCGAGGGAGCGGCCGCTGGATCGGCATGCCGCCATCCGCGGACCTCCTGAGTATAGCTTAAATCCGCCGAATTGGGACTCTCCTAGGCGCGTCTCGCGTCGTCTTGCAGTTTAAGTAGATTACATTGGTGACAATAGTCATCATCAGGTCGGGTCAACTTATTGCAATGATGGACGAGGTTGAACATTACGCAGTCATCTGCAACGATGAGGGTATTACAGTCGATCTTCCCCCAGTGCGCGTTACCCCTCCAGATGAAGGCTTTGGTGATGAGACGCGGCGACGAAGACTGGTATCCCGATCGAAATCCAAGTGACGGTCGTCCTCATTCAGAGTTCGCCGCATCGAATCGCTCTGACGACTCAGCCGCGCAGTCCCTGACCGATCCGGAGCTGAGCCGTTCGCGTTGGTTTCTTGAAGACATCGCCATCGTGGTCGGACTATCTTTGGCTGCGGCGATCGCTTCGTACTTCGCGTTTCCGTGGTGTCAGTCGCTATGTTTGGAAGAAAGTCGCTTTAATTCGTACTTCAACGCGGATACATCGCTCGTCTATTCGAATATGGTGACTCGGGAAGGTTCACATTACCGCAACAATATTCATCCGATCTTCTCTCTCGTCGGCTTGGGCGCAACCCGCGCTGTGGGTGCAGTGACCGGAGCCGATGCGTTCGAGCAGGTCCGCCTCGTCATCGCGGGAGTTTCCGGTCTGGCCACTGCCTTGAGCTACATCCTCTTGCGGATCATGTTGGGCCGGAGCCTGGACGCGCTGATCTTCACCTCGCTCGGGATCTCCAGCGCCGCCAGCCTGTTCTTCTTCACGGTCCCAGAGACCTTCAGCTTCGGGTTCCTCTCCATCGCCACGAGCTATCTCTTGGTGCTCCTCGCCGAGCGTCGGAAGGTCCCGCGGTTCTGGTTCGTGATTAATGGTGTGTTGGCCTTCGGATTCACCATCACCAACGGGATGTTCGCCATCGCGACGAACCTCGTGACCCAACGCTTGACCCGTGCCGTCTTGTTGCTGGTCTCCTCTGGAGTCCTGTTGCTGATCGTCTTCAGCGTACAGAAGCTCATCCTCATCCCCTCTTCAGGATGGGTGGGCGATCTCCGCGGCGAGGTGAAATTCATGCACGCGCCGGACCCCGGACTGGTGGCCGAGGTCCTCGTCGAACCGGTCGTGATTCCTGAAACACAGCTTAGCATCAAGTCGGTCGAGTCGGAGGGATCCGAGGAATCGATCCCTTGGGTCGAGATCGAGCGGAACCGAGGGCTGGGGGTATTCCCGGATCGGGGTCTCCGGCTCCTGGCCGTGTTGATTTGGATCACCATTTTGGCCGTTGGCCTGATCAGTTGGGCGGTGGAATTGGTGCGAAAGACCGAACGACGGCCCTTCCGGATCGCCCTGGGGCTGACCTTTTTTGGCCAACTCGTCCTGCATTCGCTGTATGGGGGGCAGCCAATGTTGTACTCGGCGCATCTGCTGCTCCCGCTGATCCTGATGGCGGCGATGACCTGCACCACGCCGCTGCGACCCCTGGCCTTGGTCTTTGCAGTGATCTTGACGCCGCTGTTGGCTGCCTGCAACGGCGGGGAGTTTCTCCGTGTGACCGATCATCTGCGATCCTCCCCGTCGGTCAGTTCGACGACGACCCCGGGAGAGGGCCTTGAAGCCTCCGACATTGAGCCGTAGAACGGCATCGGCTTCTCGGCGATCGCGACCGTCACGATCTCAAAGGTGGAGATCGTCCTTTGTCCATCGGTACATTGGTTTGGCCGTGTGTTGGCTTGGCCGTGTCGATAGGAGGGGGTCGAGTCTGAGGTGCCGTGGGACCGCGAGCCGGGAGGGCTGTTGGGAATGGAAAACGGGCTGAACCGGATCGAGGTCCCGCGATTGGGGCCGGCCCACCACGACTCGCCCCTGAATTTGTCGACGACCCCCCGACGGGGGATGTGTCGCTTCGTCTCGGATCAGACCTGGGTCCGTCACCAACTCGACATCGAGGAGGATAATGGGATCGAGGTCGGGACCGACGACAGCCTGGTCTTCGAGAAGGCCGGTCCCCGGTCGAAGATCTTCTTCGAGCCGTCCCAGACCCGCGCTGCGGTGGTCACCTGTGGTGGGCTTTGCCCGGGCCTCAACAATGTCGTGCGTTCGCTGTTTTTGGAATTGCACTTCAACTACGGTGTGCCCGACGTACTGGGGATCCGCAACGGCTATCGTGGGCTCAATCCCGAGGTCGGCGAACCACCGATCCGAATGACCCGCGACTTCGTCTCGTGGATCGCACAGACCGGTGGGACGATCCTGGGCAGCTCGCGCGGGCCGCAGCCGATCGACGTGATGGTCGACACGCTGGTCCGCGAGCAGATCTCGATCCTCTTCACCGTCGGCGGCGACGGGACCCAGCGCGGAGCGCACCAGATCGTCGCGGAGATCGGCCGTCGCGGCCTGCCCATCGCTGTGGTCGGAATCCCCAAGACGATCGACAACGATATCGGCTACTGCAGCCGGACCTTCGGCTACGTCACGGCGATCGAGGAGGCGAGACGCGTCATCCACCTGGCACACACCGAGGCCAATGGTGCCCCCCGGGGTATCGGCCTGGTCAAGCTGATGGGCCGCGACAGCGGCTTCATCGCCTGTGGCGCCACCGTCGCTTGCCAGGAGGTCAACGTCACGCTGATCCCCGAGGTCCCCTTCCAACTGCAAGGGCCCGGCGGGCTCCTGGAGCATCTGGAGCAACGCATGGACCGGCGCAGCCACGCGGTCATGGTCGTCTCCGAAGGTGCCGGCCAGCACCTCTTCGGTGAGTCCGACCTGGGCCGCGACGCCTCGGGGAACCAGCGATATCAAGATATCGGCATGCACATGAAGACCGAGATTGTCGGGCATTTCAAGAAGCTTGGGAAACCTGTCGACCTAAAATACATCGACCCGAGCTACACAATTCGGAGCGTCCCGGCCAACTGCGACGACAGCCTGCTCTGCGACCAACTGGCCAGGCACGCGGCGCACGCGGCGATGGCCGGGCGCACCGACATACTCATCGGTCAGATGAACGGGCGGTTCGTCCATCTGCCGATCCCGATGGTCGTGGCCACCAGGCGCCAAGTCGACCTCGAAGGCGAACTCTGGGCCGCCGTCCTGGCCACGACCGGACAACCGGCCCGCTTCGATCCCGAATCGGTCCCCGACGGTTGATCGGGGTTCTCCAGGCCGAAATGGGTGGGCCCGGCGTCTTCTCTGGGATCGCTCGGTGGGTCCGATTCGGAAGCGATTGGTTTGATGGCAAAATTTATGTAAATTATCGATTCAAATCTTGTGTTCGTTGCCAGGGATCTGAGCGATCACCCGACACGTTTCGATGACGGAACCGGGAATTCGCCAGGAGCGGTACTCGTCCGACTCGTTGGCTGGTACTGTGAGATCTGGGGGATCGGGCGCTCCAGAATGAGGTCCTCCCCCTGACAGATTTCCGAGTCGAAAGGACGATCGCTTGATGCCAGAGTTCCATCTGCACGACCACGGGATCGAGGTCGAAGACATCCGCCGCAACCCGGCGACCGCGACGCTCTACGAGGATGCGATCCGGCACGAACCGACCTCGCGAATCGCCGGCAGTGGTGCCCTGGTGGCCTATTCAGGGGCGAAGACCGGACGCTCGCCCAAGGACAAGCGCGTCGTCCGCCATCCCGACAGTGAGAACGACATCTGGTGGGGGAGCGTCAACGTCGAGATGACCCCCCAGACCTTCCAGACCAACCGCGAACGCGCTCGGGACTACCTCAACACCCGGCCCACGATCTACTGCATCGATGCCTTCGTCGGCTGGGACCCCGAGCACCGTGTCAAGGTCCGCGTGATCTGCTCGCGGCCCTACCATGCCCTGTTCATGCAGGTTCTTCTGATCTGCCCTACGCCCGAGGAACTGGTCCAGTTCGGCGAGCCCGACTACGTCATCTACAACGCCGGCCAGTTCCCAGCCAACCGACAGACCGAGGGCATGACCTCTAAGACCAGCATCGACCTCAGCTTCGAGGACCGCGAGCTGGTCATCCTCGGCACCGAGTACGCCGGTGAGATGAAGAAGGCCATCTTCACCGTCATGAACTACCTGATGCCCAAAGAGGGCATCGTCTCGATGCACTGCTCGGCCACGGCCGACCCCAAGACCGGCAGCAGCAGCCTGCTCTTCGGCCTCTCCGGCACCGGCAAGACGCCCCTCTCGGCCGACCCGAACCGCCTGCTGGTTGGTGACGACGAGCATTACTGGGCCCCCCAAGGCATCGTCAATATCGAGGGGGGATGCTACGTCAAGACGATCGACCTGACCAGCGAGAAGGAGCCCGACATCTTCCAGGCCCTGCACTTCGGCGCGGTCCTGGAGAACGTCGTGCTCGACCAGCGCAACGAGGTCGACTTCCACGACGACAGCATCACCCAAAACACGCGCGGAGCCTACCCGATCGAGTTCATCCGGAACGCCAAGATCCCCTGCGTCGCCGGGCATCCGTCCGACATCATCTTCCTGACCTGCGACGCTTTCGGCATCTTGCCGCCGGTCAGCCGACTGAACCCGGCCCAGGCCATGTACCACTTCATCAGTGGCTACACCGCCAGGATCGCCGGCACCGAGATGGGCGTCACCGATCCCGAGGCGACCTTCTCACCCTGCTTCGGCGGACCATTCCTGGTCTGGCATCCCTTCAAGTATGCCGAACTGCTCGCCTCGAGGATGCAGGAGCACAACACCCACGTCTGGCTGGTCAACACCGGTTGGAGCGGCGGCCCCTTCGGCATCGGCAGTCGGATCAAGCTCAAATTCACCCGAGCCATCATCGATGCGATCCACTCCGGCGCCCTCAACGACGCCCCCACGAAGCCCGACCCGCTCTTCGGCCTCGATGTCGTCACCAGGTGCCCCGAGGTGCCCGACGAGATCCTGATCCCGCGCAACACCTGGGCCGACAAGGCCCAGTTCGACGAGGCCGCCAAGAAGCTCGCCGGGCTCTTCCAGAAAAACTTCACCAAGTACGCCGACGGCGTCTCTCCCGAGGTCGTCGAGGCTGGCCCGAAGGTCTGATCTGATTCTGATCTGAGAACGACTGATCCGAAGAGATCCGATCCGAATCAGCGCAGAGCCGATCTCGGCGACCGAGCGACCATCCGGTGAGTGGGCCGTCGAGCCATGCCCACCCAAATCCAAGCCATGCCTGCCTGAACGCCCTGGGGCGGACGAGCCGCGACGACGCTCGACCGATCCGGGGCGTTGTCGTTGTGGGCGCCGTCGATCGGTCCCCGAGCCTCGAACAAAGGCTGTTTGCGACTCAGTCCTCGATATCCAACGAGGTATGAGCCATGGAATCGACCAATCGGTGGAGATCGCCGTGTCATTCCGTATCGTGGGGACGGCCTTCGATCGGACGCAGGGCTGTTCGGCCTGGGCGTTCGGTTCAAGGTGCAGATCGACCGAGTCATGATCGATTAATCCGCTCGATAGGAGAGAGAATGAACGTCTTTGTGCGTGGTGCGGCTCAACGTCGCGATCGGACCCGGGGCCTGGCCCTCCGGGGCCTGGCGGTCGTCGCGGTGGTCCTTGGCGCGTCGGGGTTTTGGGCCTCGTTGTCAAGGGCCGAGATCACGATGGCCGAGCGCCTGGAGGGCTTGATCGGCGAGCACGACGGTCAGGTCGCCGTGGCCGTCGAGCATCTGGAGACGGGGGAGAGCTACGCGTATCGGGCCGACGTGCCGATGCCGACGGCCAGCCTGATCAAGGTCCCGGTCATGATCGAGGCCTATCGCCAAGACCGTGACGGCCGGATCGACCTCGACTCGACGATCACCCTGCAGGCTGAGGACAAGGTACCCGGCTCGGGGATCCTGACCGACCAGTTCTCCGATGGCGCCCCCCTCCTGCTCCGCGACGCGGTCCGCCTGATGATCGCCTATTCGGACAACACGGCGACCAATCTGGTGCTCGACCGGATCGGTATTGGTGCGACGGCCCGGAGGATGGCCCAACTCGGCTTCCCTGAGACCCAGATCCATTCCAAGGTCTATCGACGTGACACCTCCGTGGCGATGGAGCGGAGCCGTCAGTTTGGCCTCGGCAGCACGACCGCCTCGGACATGGTCGCGCTGTTCGGCATGATCTACCGCGACGAATTGGTCGATGCCGAGGCGTGCCGTGCGATGCGCGACCACCTGAAGAACTGCCAGGACACCTCGATGTTCCGACGGCTCCTGCCGGCCGGGACGACCGTGTACCACAAGACCGGCGCGGTCAGCCCGGTCCGGACCTCCGCCGCGATCCTCGAGACGCCCGCCGGGCCGGTGGCGCTCTGCGTCCTGACGGCCGAGAACGCCGACCGACGCTGGTCCGACGACAACGCCGCCGAACGTCTGCTGTCGCGGATCGCCCTGGAGGTCTACAACCACTTCCAGATCTCCGGGCCGGAGGCCGAATCCGACGCCGATGGCCCTGAGCCGCTCCGCAAAGGCGACAACGGCCCACGCGTCGAGACGCTTCAGCGGGCCCTCAACCGCGCGCTCGAGCCGAGCCCAGAGCTCAGCGTCGACGGTGACTTCGGCCCGGCCACCGAGGGCGCAGTCCTCCGATTCCAGGAGCAGGTCGGCCTGAACGCCGATGGAATCGTCGGTCCGGCCACCCTGGAGAAGCTCGGCTCCTCAGAACCACCCACCGTTGGCCCGACCCCCGAGCAGGTCAATGCCGAGGTCCTCCCGCTTGATCAGCCCGATCCGTTGGACGGTGCACCCTTCGTCACCGCGGCGTCCTGGGTCATCGCCGACGCCGAGACCGGGGCGATCCTCCAAGGAGCCTCGGCCGACCAGCCGCGCGACATGGCCAGCACGACCAAGATCATGACGGCGCGGCTGGTCCTCAAGCTGGCCGAGGACGACCCGTCGGTCCTCGACGAGGTGGTCACCTTCTCCGAGCGTGCCGACGCGGTGATCGGGTCGTCCGCCACGGTCCGCGCTGGCGAGCGGCTGAGCGTCGGCGAACTGCTCTACGGACTCCTCTTACCTTCGGGCAACGACGCCTCGGTCGCGCTGGCCGAGCATTTCGGCGCGCGGTTTGCAGCACCCGAGATGCCTGAGAATGGCGAGGACCCGACCGACCCGTTGGTTCGATTCGTCGCCGAGATGAATCGTGAGGCCGATCGGCTCGGACTCGCACAGACCGGGTTCGCCAACCCGCACGGCCTGACCGCGCCGAACCACAAGGCCAGCGCGGCCGACTTGGCCCGTCTGGCGTACCACTGCCTGGAATCGTCGGTGTTCCGGACGATCGTGGCGACTCGTCAATACGCGGCCGAGTTGGTCGGTCCGGAGGGACGCCGGACCGTGGTCTGGCGCAACACAAATCGTTTATTGGGAACCGAAGGATATTTGGGGGTGAAGACCGGGACGACGCGGGCCGCCGGCGCCTGTCTGATCGCCTTGGGACGTCGGGACGGACGGTCGCGGATCGTGGTGGTCCTCGGCTCGAGCGGGACCCCGGGCCGCTACGCCGACGCTCGGAACCTGTTCCGTTGGGCCTGGCAGATCGCCGAGTGAGCCCGGCATCGGCGGGCGGACGCATCCCTCTCAAGCCCGGTCCGGGGAGACCGGTCCGGGCCTCGACTATCCCATAATTCATTGGGCTTTTCAGGATATATTTATCGATTGGTCTTGCAATTTCTGGACGAGGTGGCTATGCTGTTCTAGGTTTTGGGGACTCGGAAGTTCCTGCCGGCCTACCGCCTGACCCGGATCTGGTTCCATTCAAAGTTAGGTTTAGGACATGTGTGGCCTTGCGGCGATCGTCGGAGATGGCGACGCGGGATCGATCGGTTCGATGGAAACCATGCTGGCACAACTCTCGCATCGAGGCCCGGATGGCCATGGGATGCACGTGGCCGGCCGGAAACACGGGGAGCCCAACTCGTTCGCCAACGATTCGTTGGGCGAAGGGGTGTCGGCTGCGGCCGGACCGCTGCGGGCGCCGGTCATGCTGGGCCATCGCCGGCTGGCGATCATGGATCCGGCCGGGGGTTCGCAACCCCTCGTAGAACCGCCGGACATTCCAGGTCCGGGCCGCCTGGCGGCGGTCTGTAACGGGATGATCTACAACTTCCAGGATCTCCGCGACGAATTGGGTGCCGACCGGTTCGTCACCGGCAGTGACTCGGAGGTGGTGCTGCACGGGAGCCGTCTGCTCGGCGCTGAGGCGCTGGCGTCGCGGCTGGATGGCATGTTTGCTTTCGTGGTGAGCGATGGCCGTCGGGTGGTCGCGGCCCGCGACCTGATCGGCATCAAGCCGCTCTACATCGGGCGTCGGAGCAACGGGGGTCGGACCGCCACAGATCGGCCAACCACCTACTTCGCCTCGGAGATCAAGGCGCTCTTGCCGGTGGCCGACGAGATTGCGGTGGTCCCCCCGGGCCACCTGTTCGACTCGTCTCGCGGTGACTGGCTCGAGGCGATCCGGCCGTACCGAAGCGTGCCGGAGCCGGCCGACGATGATCGGGACGACGCGACTCGGATCGCTGAGGTCCGTCAGGTCGTCGAGGCATCGGTGGTCAAGCGGCTCCAGAGCGACGTGCCGCTGGGTTGTTTCCTCTCCGGCGGCCTGGACAGCTCGATCGTGGCCGCCTTGGCCAAGCGGCACCAGGGCACGCTGCACACGTTTGCGGTCGGCCTGGAGGGATCGTCCGACCTGGCCGCTGCACGCTTGATGGCCGAGCATCTCGGCACGATCCATCACGAGCACCGGATCACGCCCGAGGAGATCCGCCGCGACCTCCCGGAGATCCTGGGGCACCTGGAGAGCTTCGACCGCGACCTGGTCCGCTCGGCAATCCCTTGTTGGTATGTCAGTCAGTTAGCTCGCGAACATGTCAAAGTAGTGCTGACCGGTGAGGGGGCCGACGAGTTGTTCGCCGGCTACACCTATCACCGTGATTACGGGGCCACGCCGGAACTCAGCGGCGAACTCCATCGCTCGATCCTGGCGATGCACTCGGTCAACCTGCAACGGGTCGACCGGATCACGATGGCCCAGGGTTTGGAAGCCCGGGTGCCGTTCTTGGATGCGGCCCTGATCGCCTTGGCGATGCGGATCGACCCGAGCCGCAAGCTTCGTCTGGTCGATGGGCGTCGGATCGACAAGTGGGTCCTCCGAAGCGCCTTCGCCGACCTGCTGCCCGAGGCGGTCGCCTGGCGCAAGAAGCTCCAGTTCGATCAGGGGACCGGTCTCTCCGAACTGATGGTGGAGGTCGCCGCCGATTGGGCAGCCCACCGAGGCATCGACGACCGCACCCCGCTGGTCGACGGCCGCATGCCGCGCGATCTCGAGGAAGCCGTCTACGCCGAACTGATGGCCGAGCAACTCGGCGAGGATCACCGGCTGTTCGGCCTGGTCGATCGCTGGGCCGACGGCCGGCTGGCGCAGTCGGCGGTCCGGACGACGGTCAAGACCACCAGTGCCGCTTCGATGGCGAAGTCCAAGAGGAAGGGTTCGCGACCGACACCTCGGTCCACGGCCGCTGTCGCCAGATCCTCGGCCTGATCCCCTGTTTCGTTCGTTGAACCCGATCCGGGCGGCCAAGCTTCCGCCTTGTCTGGGCTCGGGGCCCTCGTTGATCTGAGAGGCCCCGAACTCGGGAGCGATGCGTGATGGAGTCATGCATCGCCTCAGAACCCTTGAGAAGAACAGCCACCGACAGAGCGATTTTCAAGAGATTGTCGAACTTCCGCGATCCCGGGCTTGCGATCGGTCCCCCATTTCCTGTAGACAATCATTGATCATGATTGGGGCGTTCCCCTTCGTTGATCGCGGAGATTGCCGAATCACAGACATGATGTCCGACCCGGTTCGATGGCGACCGTGTCGATCGCTTCGTCTGTCCTCCTGAGCTGAGTGGGGATCACTGCCCGTGTCGGTTTGTTCTTTCGCACCCCATTGGCCTGATTAGAACCGGCACAAAGCTCACCCGCTCGACGAAGATCCCAGCCTAAGTCGTTCATGCCCATACCCCTTCGTGTTTCGACGTCCTCGTCGAGCATGTGGGCGGAGACCTCGGATCCCCGTTCGGATGTCGCGCCCCGTGTCCCCGACACGAGGGGGAGCTTGCTCTGCGGCCCCTCTCTGGACCCTTCGTGAGTCGTCGATCGATGTTGGAAGCGATCGGATCATCGTCGTCCCGTTCGGGTCGCCAGGAGCGTCATCGCGCGTTGCTGGTCTCGATCCTGCGCGAGGTCTCCTCGGGCCGTTGGCCCTGTCCCGAGGAGGTGATGGGTCGCGATCCGGAACTCGCCGACGAGTTGGCCCCGCTCCTCTCCGCATTGGAGGACGGTCGTGACTCGGAATGGGATCCGAATCGACCGGTCCCATTGAATCAGAACCAGAATCAGGGATTGATCGCGGAGAACCCCCGGGAGGCGCCCCCGCAGTCCCGGGCGCCGGAGGGGACCTATGACGCGATGGTCGAGGCGATGCTTCAGGTGATCCGTCCCATCCTGGAAGGTTTGCCGATCGGTGTCCTGCTGCACGATCGACGCGGCCGGACCCGCCTGATCAACGCTCGGGCGCGGCGCTACCTGGGATGCGGCCTGAGCCAGTTGTCGACCCATCGGGCCTGGCTGGAGCGGATCGCCGGGCATCCGATCCGGCTCGGCCCGACGGCCTGGGATGCCAAGTTCTCCGGCGGACACAGCGAGTGGATCGACCGGCTCGTCCGGTCGGCTGATGGGGCCGAACGGCGCCTTCAGATCCACGAGCAGTCGATCGGGCTGAACTCCGAGACCGGGCATCGCCTCCTGATCACGACCATGACCGGAACGCCCTTACCACTGCCCCAGCGGGGATCCGATTCGAACGCCGGCGCGCCGTTGAGCGCGATGCTGAACCGCAGGCCCGGACCCGGGTTCCTGGCCTATCTCAGCCACGAGATCCGGAGCACCCTGACAGCGATCCTGGGTCGGGTCGACTCGCTCCGGCATCGGATCGCCGAGCCGGAGCTGGTCCGGGACCTCGATGCGGTCAACCGGCACGGGATGGCCCTCAACGAGATCCTCCGAGACATCCTCGACCTGGCTCGGCTCGAATCTGGGCAGTTCCAACTCCAGGATCGCCGGATTCCCCTCTCGGAACTGATCGACGACGTGCTGGACCTCATGCGCCCCTCGGCCCAGGCCAAGCGGCTGGTCCTGGGCCTGGTCTACGAGACGCGGGTGCCGACGTCGATCCAGGGCGACGCGGTCCGGCTCCGCCAGGTCCTGGTCAATCTGGTGAGCAACGCGATCAAGTACACCGACATTGGCGCGGTGCGGATCCACGTGCGATGGATCTCCCAGTCCGGATCATGGCTCCAGTTCGAGGTCCGCGACACGGGACGGGGGATCCCCTCCAGGCTCCTCGATCGGTTGTTCACGCCGTTCACGCGGCAAGAGGAGATCGCCGAAAACGGCCCTGAGGGGAGCGGGCTCGGCTTGGCGATCTGCGATCACCTGGTCCAGCTCATGGGGGGCATGATCCGGGTCACCAGCGGGGTCGGCGTGGGCACGAACGTCATCGTGCGTGTGCCGACCGGACCGCTGACCGACATCAGGTGGATCGAGCCTTCCCGAAGAGATGAGCCTGACCCTGCCGATCAACCGGCAGTCGACTTCTCTGAGCCGGTCGACAACCCAACGTCTCATCGTTCTGAGGACCGGACCCGGACCGATTCGGCCGACCACCCCGAGCCGACCAGATCCGGACTCGACGACGGTCCGGTCCCAACGCGGATCCTGATCGTCGACGACACGCAAGCGATCCGCGCGATGGTTCGGCGGATCCTGGCCGGTTGCGGTTACGAGGTCCAGGACCTCGGTTCGGGCGTAGAGGCCCTCAACCTGGTCGGGCGGGCTCAGGCCGGGGCGGAGCGTCCCATCGGTTTGGTCCTGCTCGACCTGTTCATGCCCGGGTGGGATGGGTTTGCGATCCTGGGCCGGTTGCGTCGGGACGGCTATGACGGCCCGATCCTGGCCATCACCGCCGACGCCTCGCCCGACCTGAAAGCGCGCTGGCTTGCGGCCGGCGGACAGGGCGTGATCGAGAAGCCGTTCACGCAAGCCAGCCTGATCGCCCACGTCCGGCCCTGGCTCGAGACGGTCGATCGACCCGCTTAAGCGAGCGTTCGTCGTTATCAGCATGCGATGGGATGTCCCTGGTCCCATCAATCAGAGCCAATCCTTGAGCAGTTCGATGACGAGGGCGTGCCAGGCTTCCTCGGGCGTCGGGGACTCTTGGTCATTCGCCTCGGACAGATCGTGGTTGTTGTTCGCTGAGGCGTGACCAGCACCTAATGGTCCGGCGTCGGGTTCCCAACGGGGTCGAGCGTGATCCAGGTGCAGCCGCGCGACGCCTAGGCTGGGCCTTGCTGCGGCCGGGTCGCGGAGTCCGGGCGCAGGGTCGTTACCGGCGTCGAGCACGAGGACCTGGCAGAGGCTCCGACGTGCGTGCTCGTGCAGGTGGGTGACCAGGGCCGGTCCTTGTCCTTGAACCATCGGGAAGACCTGGAGCCGGCCCGAGGCATCGTCGTCGTGGAGGATCTGGACCAGCGCCCGTTGTTCCGGTTCCAGGGTGATGGCGGTGGGTCTGACCGCGGCCTGGGCTTGGGGCTCGGTCCTGGATCTGGTCTCTGTCTTTGTCTTCGTCTTGGAGGATCGCGATTGGCGAGTGCTTGTCGGGATGGACTGGTCGGGTGTCTGGGGCTCGATCAGGACGACTTCGAAGTGCAAGGCTTGATCGCCGAGCCAGTCGGTCAGGCGACGGACCAGGGCGACGATCAGGGCTAGGGCGAGCACGATCCGCTGACGAGGCAGGTCGGGGTCTTTGACCCGCGCTTGGACCAGGTCGGGGCCGAGCACGAAGACGAAGCTCCGGTGCTGACGTCGGAATTGGTTCTCGTCGCGGGCGTAGTAGAGCAACTCCTCGCGGACGAACTTGATGTCGAACAGGTCGGGCCGCGTGGTACCGGGCTCCATGAAGACCAGTTGCGAGTGGAGCAGGCTCTCCAGGCTCCCTTTGGTGGCGATCGAGGAGAACCCGCCGACCGGATAGCTGTCTTCGTCGAGGGCTTGGGTGGGGACCTCACGTCGCCTGGCGACGATCCGCGGCCGTTCGTGGGGCATCCGGGCCTCGAAGGCGGCGGCGGCCTGGAGCACCTGCCGGAGCTGGACGCGTTGGGCGAAGGGTTGCAGGGCCGTGCCGGCCTCCAGTTCGAAGACGTCTTCGGGTCCCAGGGCCTCGTCGAGTTCGCGGACGGCGCGGGTCAGGTCGTGGTAGAGCGGGCCGAGGTGTTCGGGCAGCCCGTGATCGTGCAGGTCGGCCAGGCTCGCCTCGAGGAATTCGCGTGGCTCGGTCTCGAGCATCGCCTTGATCGCCGACGGGTTGATCTGGATGCCCGTGAGGCCGGACCGGGCGGTGAACCGCTCGATCAGGAAGGCCAGGGCCTTGTCGCGGTCGCGGCCCCGGTAGCGGGCCATGGCATCGGCGGCGCGAGCGATGGTCGGGTCGGCGTCGAGCTTGCCGAGCACGTAGTCCTCATACCGTCGCGCGTCGGCGTCGGGCCAGCCGGGGATCGGCACCGCGCTCCGGGGCGTCGAGCTGGAGAGCGGATCGAGTTCGCCCTCAAGCAAGCTGAGGCCCGCTTGCTTCCCATCCCCATCCTCATCCTTGGAGGCCGTTGCCCTCGAACTGGTGGGAGTGACGGGCGTGGAGGGGGCCGGATCGGCATTGGGTTCGGTCGAGTCGTCGGCCCGTTCGTCATCGAGTCCCAGGACGATTCGGGTCAGGTCGGCGACGAACCCCGGCGGCAGGATCGGTGCGCCGGCGCCGGCGACCTCAAGCAGCCGTCGGAGCGTGGCGCGGACCGAGCTGACCGTGGGCGCGGCGGTCCGCTGCATCCAGAGCGCCGCGGCGAGGAACCGTAAGGCCTCGTCGGATTGACGGATCTCGGGGGCCGTGGTGGTCGAGGTCGAAGGGCGCGAGGGACGGGACGCCGTCGCGTCGGCGGTGCTCATGGGGACGGATCCGCGATCGTGACGTGGAGAGGGGATCGGCGCGGGCTTTGGGCTTGAGACTCGGCGCCGTTGTCGTTGAGCGACCCGGCTCAGCCGTCGCCCAGTAGGGCGGGCACCTTCTCACGGAGCAGGGCCATCTCCTGATGGGTCTCGCCCAGGTAGGCCAGCAGGCGGAGGTCCTCGCGGTCGACGGTCCCGCCGCTGAGCAGCCAGGCGCGGACGCGGAGCAGCTTGTAGAGTTTGACCAGCTTGCGGTCGCTGATGAAGATCCGGTCCTCACGGACCAACGTCTTGACCAGGCGTCGGAACTCGCGGAAAGCCGACTCGGGGAAGAACGTCTCGCGGTCCAGCGGCTCGCCGTCGGGGCCGGTCTGGCTGAACTGGTAGGTCAAATACCGGTTGGCCTTGAGGAAGTCCTCCAGGGTGCAGTGGCCCTCGATCCAGGGCTTCTGGTTGAGCCCTTTGTGGACCTCCGAGCGGATCCCGGCCTGGATCAGGTCCTCGAAGTGATCGTCCTGGACCGATCGGCTCTCGACCTTGAGCACGAAGCGGTCCTTCAAGGCGGCCAGTTCGCCCTGTTCGGGCACCTCGTTGGTGGCCGCGAAGAGGACCCGGAGCCGGACCGGCTGCGGGACGCCGTCCTGGTAGAACTTGCGCTCGTTGACGATCGTCAGCAGGATGTTGAGGATCGCCGAGTTCGACTTGAAGATCTCGTCGAGGAAGGCCAACCGCGCTGTGGGCAGCTTGCCCTGCTCGCGGCGGACGTAGCGGCCCTCGCGGAGCTGGTTGATGTCGATTGGCCCGATGATCTCGGAGGGCTCGGTGAACCGGGTCAGCATGTACTCGAAGTAGTCGGTCTCGTGCAGGCCGATGGCGTCCTTGAACTTGAGGACCAGGTCGCTCTTGGCCGTGCCCGGCGGGCCGATCAGCAGGAGCGGCTCCTGCGCCACCGCCGCGACGACCATCAGGTCGATGATCTCCTGCTTGTCGACGAGGAACCGGCCCAGCGAGGTCCGGAACCGGTTGAGCCGCTGGCGGAGCGGCTCGGCCTCCTCACGGAGCTGGTCGAAGCTGAGGTCCTCGGCGGCGAGGAGATCCTCCGGTGTGGAGGCGACGGGGGATGCCTCGCTCGAGTGGGTGGTGGTCGCGTCGGTCGGGGTGCTCATCGCCGATTCGGGTCTCTTCCGCTCGTTGGAAGCGTCGATGGTTGGGAATGGCGTGGGTCGGTGTGGGTCAGGACGGGTATCCGGTCAAAAGTCGGGAACGACCCCGCGCCCCTTCCATCATACACAAGGACCGATCGCCGGGCTGGCTTCGGGACCCGTCGGATCCGACCGATTCGCCCTGCCCTCCCCCTCCTGCCCCGCGTCGAGGTCGACTACCTGACACGCCCGAGGGCGCACCGGTTCGACGTGGTCGAGCGTCCGGAGCCGAAGGCGGCGGCGCAACAAACGCAGGATACGTGTTTGTTGAACATCGATCCGAACGGGATACAATCGGGTGGATGTTGGATCGGGGTGTCGGCGCGGAGCGGGTCGGTTGGGGGGACGATCGGTGCACGGCCGCAAGTTCATCAGCTATTCCCGAGCCGACGGGCTCGACCGCGCCCTGCGCCTCCACGATGTCCTGGAAGGCGGGACGCCTTCGATCCCGGTCTGGCTGGATGAGCGGGACATCGCGCCGGGCCGCAACTGGCCGGCCGAGATCGACAAAGCGATCCGCGGTTGTGATGCCTTGTTGTTCGTCATGACCCCCGACAGCGTCGAGGACGAGTCTGGCTGTACGCCGGAGTGGGGGCGGGCCTTGCGCTTTAGGCGCCCGATCGTCCCACTCCTGTTCGATCCCGATGCGGTGCCCCCGTTCCTCCTGGAACATCGCCAACAGATCGACTTCACCGGGGATTTTGACCGAGGGATCGATCAGCTCCGCAATCATTTCGATTGGCTCAAATCAGACGCGGGGATCCTCCAAGAACTTGAGGATCGGTGCCGAGACGCGAAACGTGATCTCCGGCGGGCGCGCGATGATCACGAGCGGGCCCGCATCCAATCCGAGATCGATAAACTGGAACAACAGATCGCCGCGCAACGGGCGGTCGTCGCCGATCCGGCTCAGGCCCGAGCCCGGGCGCAACAGCGGATCGAGGCGGGCATCGCGCGGGAACAGCGCCCGGAACGTCCGGTCTCGGGTATCGCTCGGACCAAGTTCATCAACTCGCCGCCGAGCGAGGTGCCCGACTACTTCCAGGGACGTCGAGACGAGACGCGGCGGATCGGTGCGTTCCTGGCCAGTGAATCGAGAAGGCTGCTCACCGTCACCGGCCGGGGCGGGACCGGCAAGACGGCGCTGGTCTGTCGGGTCCTCAAGCACGTCCAGGCCGGGCAGTTGCCCGACGATGGCGGGCCGATGTCCGTCGAGGGCATCGTCTACCTCAGTGGGCTCGGCTCCCGTCGGGTCGAGTTCGCCCACCTCGCCAGCGACCTCAGCCAACTGCTCGATGGTGAAACGGCTCGACGGTTGGATCCCCTGCTCCGTGACCCGAAGATCGCGACGCGGGACAAGATGCGGGTCCTGCTGGAGGCGTTTCCAACGGGTCGCTACGTGGTCCTGCTCGACAACTTCGAGGACGTCGTCGACGTCGAGACCCACGCCATCACCGATCCCGAACTGGCCGAGGCCCTCGAGGCGCTGCTGAGGCTGCCGCATCACGGCGTCAAAGTGATCCTGACCACACGGATCACGCCGCAATCGCTGGTCATGATCGAGCCAGGTCGGCAGGACGTCTTCGATCTGGACGCGGGCCTGCCGTCGCCGCATGCCGAGAACATGTTGCGAGCCTTGGATGCCAATGGCGATCTCGGGCTCCGTGACGCCTCGGCGGAGCGGCTCGGTGAGGCGCGGGTGCGGACCCGTGGCTACCCTCGGGCACTGGAGGCCCTCTTTGGGATTCTCCGAGCTGATCCCAACACAACGCTCGAGGAGGTGCTAGAGACGGCGGGGAGGTTGCCCGAGCAGGTCGTCGAGGCCCTTGTGGGCGAGGGGTACGACCGGCTCGATGACGAGGCGCGGCTGGTCATGCAGGCCCTGGCCATCTACGGCCGACCGGTGCCGTCGGAGGCGGTCGATTACCTCCTGCTGCCGCATCGGACCGGTCTCGATGCGGCGCGAGTGCTCAAGCGGCTGGTCACCATGCGGTTCGCCAACCGCGAATCCGGCCGGTATCTCCTCCACCCCGTTGACCATGCCTATGCCCTAAACCAGGTTCCCCCTGGTGCGGCCGACAATGGCCATCCCGACGCCTTCACCCGGACCGAACTCCTCCGTCGCGCGGCGGAGTACTATCGCCGAGTCCGTCGACCGCGCGCCGACTGGAAATCGATCGAGGACCTTGCTCCCCAACTCGCCGAGTTCGACCTCCGTTGCGCGGGCGAGGATGACCAGACCGCTGCGGAGATCCTTGACGAGATCGATTTCGACTACCTCCTGCTCTGGGGGGAAGCCCGCCGCGTCCTCCAACTCCACGAGCGGTTACGCGATCGCATCGAAGATCCGACCTTGCATGGACGGTCGTGTACTGTGAGAGGTCTCGCCTTGAATAACCTCGGTCGCGTTCGAGAAGCGATCGCCGAGTTTGAGCAGGGCCTTCAAATCGCTCAAGCAATCCCCGACCGCGCTCTGGAGGGAGCCATCCTCGGCAACCTGGGCAATGCCTACTCGGACTTGGGCGAGGTTTCTCGAGCGATCGAGCACCATCAAGCCGCGTTGGAGATCGCTCGGGAGATCGGCAACCGTCGTGGCGAGGGGGCCGATCTCGGCAACCTGGGCAATGCCTACTCGGACTTGGGCGAGGTTTCTCGAGCGATCGAGCACCATCAAGCCGCGTTGGAGATCGCTCGGGAGATCGGCAACCGTCGTGGCGAGGGGGCCGATCTCGGCAACCTGGGCAATGCCTACTCGGACTTGGGCGAGGTTTCTCGAGCGATCG
>CAZSSM010000037.1:0-66758 GCA_964609385.1 uncultured Planctomycetia bacterium | reverse complement strand
TACAAGGCGTCGAAAACATCCAGAAACCCGAAGCGATCACCTCCTCATGCTGGGGGCCTTCGTCGTAAAAACGGCCCTCCTCATCCTCCGGGGAGCCCATCAAGAACCGACCCGGAGGAATCCAACGGAGACGCTGTCGAACACCCTTCACCTCGAACTCCGACCACGACCCGTACTCGTCACGGCCCCAATCCACCGCCCATGATGGCTGCTCCCCATCCCAAAACGGGGGATCAGCCGGAGGTTCCGTGGGGGCCAAAGCCACCATCGGACCGCGTTCCGGACGTTGCGGATGAGCTGGACTGGGCTCCGTCGGAGGAGCCGAAGACGGTTCGGGAGCCGCGGAAGAGACGATGGGAGCATCTCCGTTGCTCAAATCGACCAGCTTGCCCGGCGGTGGCTTCCGTGAACGTGGCTGATTGGTCAGGTGACGATACAGGTCCTCATAGCCACGATCACCCAGGTCGAATCCCATGACTTCATAACGAGGATGATGCTGGATGACAGTCGGGACGTGATCGATAACACACCCCTCGAAAAGAACCGGAACGAAACGCCGACGGGGGACCGTGGGGTTGTAGAGCCGGTTGAAGATCAGCGTCCCCTCCCAGAAGACACCATGCCCCCGGCCCGGCTCCTCATCCCCCATCACGCGACGATGATAGGTCTCCGTGCAGATCATCAACACGTAGTCGACCGCATCGAGATTCCGTTCCATCCAACGCGTCCAGCCAATCGCTGGAGCCGGCTCGTACTGGTCCAGGATCACGTCGATCCCGTCACGGACCAACGCGTTGGCCAGAGCCAAGACCCGCGCAGCGTGCGCGTCGGAATCGTGGCTGTAGCTGATGAAGACTCTCGGGGGTACCTGCGACATCGTCGCCCCAACCTCGATGCAGGCCGCGTGTGGATCTCCGATCATCCTCTCGAAAATCGGATGATCTTATCTTACCCGGCACGCGCACGAATCGCATCGGAACGCGTCAACGGCCATGGCCAGCCACCCACCCATGAAGACCCAGGGAATCTCCAACACAGCCAGAGTCTCCCCTTGGGATCTCCTCAGCCAACCGCACAGGTGGCTGGGGACGGGGCCACTTTGGGGCCTGACCCGGGGACAACCCGGGGGGAACAACCCTTCCGCCGATGAGTTGGCCCACTCGAGACATGGGCCCCGGGGTCTGCTCACTGCGTTCGCAGTCCCCAGCCACCCGCGCACGGTGGAAACGGGGACAAGAGAAGCACTGAAGCAGCCTCAAGAGCCACGATCTTATCTTAACCGGCGCGGGCACGAATCGCATCGAAACGCGTCCCCATCCATACGCGATTCCCAGCCGCACCCTCCGCTTGCGTTGCCCCTTAGCCCATCCACCGACCGGGTGGCTGGGGACTGCGAAGCGCAGCGAGCAGACCCCGGGGCCCATGTCATCGGGATGGCCACCCAACGGTCACACCATAAGGCGCACTTATCCAGGATTGCCCCGGGCTCTGATCCCGAAGCAGTTTCATCACCAATTACCCGACGTACGACATCGCGCATTGGCGCGTCTTTTCTCCAATCTCCTAACATAAAAAATATCATTTTTGTTTAAATACGCATGGGCTATTGACCAAACTCACCCGGGAAAAGTTCGAGAACCGTGCGGGGTCTGAGGCCGCTGGGTCCTCATCGAAGCCACGGGGAACCTGACCCAGAACTACTTCGTTCCTCACCACAAAAGCAGCCTCTTCCATGGCAAATCCGGTGACGATCACTTCGTCAACTTGTCGAACCGAAAATCGATCGCATGGGGTCATTCCGGAACTGAGACGCTTGTCGGAGGATCGAATGACAACCTGCTCGGCGACTCCGGAAACGACCGGCTCTATGGTCAGGACGGCGAAGACACCCGGTTCGGCGGCGTCGGCAACGACTCGCTCTACGGGGGGAACGACAACGACCTCCTGAAAACCACTCCCGGAGCGGGGCTCGACCGGATGTGGGGCCAAGACGGAACCGATCTCTTCCTCGCCTTCTCCGATTCGAGCCACAGCACCGGACAAGTCATCATGGCCCCGTCCTGCTCCCTCGAAGACTTCGGTGATGGTGACCCCGATGTTATCCATGCCGATCAAGCAGCCGATCTTCCCCGGATGTCCCGCTCCTAAGGCCCCGCGACCGATTCGCCGGGCCTCTTCTCTCGCGAGAGCCACCCTCCTCACGAACTCCGAACGCCCCTGTGTCGGTCAGGGGCTTGGCTTTATTGAGCCAAGCCCCGCGTTCGAGATCGTGGCTGACGGTCGCCAGGGGACCTTCGGCGGTCCCGGCACGTCACCAGACGAGTTCGTCCCGGGAGAAATAGTGGACCAACCCGTCGTCGGCGGCGACGACCAAGTCGAAGGTCTCGGAGTCCTCTCCATCGGGGACCCCACAGGGGCTGCACCCCTCCGAGCCGATGATCAGCGGCGAGCCGTCAGCGAAGAAGATCGGTCGGGCGGCGAACCGGTGCTCGCCTTGGTTGATCAGCAGGAGCACGGTGGGCAGGTCGTCGAGGCTGGTCAGGGGTTCGCCGGTCAGGGGCGGGATGACGTGCCGATTACCGCGCGGCAGACCGACGAGGATGTCGACCTGCTCGGGATCGGTCCACGGCCCGGCCCAAAGGGCACACCGCCCAGAGTAGGCGAAGCCGCCGTCGAGCTTGATCGGGCGACCCAGCAGGTCGGTGAGCACCTGCCCTTTGCCGACGACGTCGACCTCCAGGCGCGGGTAGGCGCAGAGAAACCCGTAGAGGTTGAGTGTGATCAGGTCGACGTCGCCGCGATCGCGGACATCGGCGATGGCCGGTCGGACCCGAGGGGCGGTGATCAAGGGTCCGTCACCATAGCGGAGCGTGCGCGGCTCGTCGAAGCGGGGCTGATCGGGCGCTCCGTTGTTGCGGAGGATCAGGACCTCGCCGCCGGCGCCACCGACGATCAAGTCGGGCCGCTCGTGGTCGCTCCAATCGTAGACCGTCGGGCAGGCGAATCCCAAGGCCGGTTCGGCCGGCCCAGCGATCATGCCGTCGGGGCCGGGATCGATCCGGAACGGCTCGCCCCACGCCTCGATCTCCAACGGTTCGACGTACCGGTGGTCCTCAGCATTGCCGACATCCTCGACCAACAAGAGGCGTCCCGAGGCGGTGCCGACGATCAGGTCGAGGTCGCCGTCGTCGTCCAGGTCGCCGGCGGCCACAACGACCTGACCACCCAGTCGGAGGGTCTGGCCGACCTGTTGGAGCGGCCTGGGGAGCCGGGCGCGGTCACGACCCGGGGCCGGTCCCAGCATGTAGACCTGGCCGTCGACGGTGCCGAAGTACATCTCCTGACGACGGTCGCCGTCCAGATCGGCGGAGTCCAGCGTGGTCCGCTCCGGCGGCAGGGCGGCCGGGACGGTCTGGTCGCCGTCGACGAGTTTCAGCGAGCGCGGTTCCATCAGGACCGGCGGAAGCTGGCCTCCGAAGTTGCGGAAGAGCCGGATTTCACCCTGATTGTCGGTCAGCAGCAGCTCCATGGCCCCCTGGCCGTTCCAGGAGACGGCCAGGGCGGCCGGCCGATGTAGGGTGTTGAGCAGACCGTCCTCGTCGCCGATCGGGCCGTCCAGGGCGAACCGCGGAGCGCCGGGCCGACCGATGTTGCGGAGGAAGTAGATCATGCCGATGGGCATCCGTCCGCGCCATTGGCCCTGCTCGTCATAGCCGGGATGACCGCCCCGGAGGTTGAACCCGGTCTGCTCGGCCTCGGTCAGCCAGTCGTCGGGCCAGTAGCCTTCCAGGTTGTCGAAGCCGACCAGCAGGTCGACCAGGCCGTCGCCGTCCCAATCGACCGGGGTGATCTGGGTGATCCGGCCTGCGCCCAGACCGAGGTCGGGGGGCAGGTCGAGATCCTCGGGCTCGCGGAAGCGGGGCTCGTCGGGCGCCCCGCAGTTGATCAGGGCGACCAGCCCGCGTCGGGGATCCAACGCGACCAGGTCGAACCGACTCGGGTTGTCGTTGGGGATCGGCGCGACAAATCGGAGGCCGGCCAGCGATTCCAACTCGCCCCCCTCGGCGTAGGGTCGGCCCGTCGGACGGATCGGCTCGGGTTCGCTGGTCGCGTCGGGGTCACCGGTCGGTTTGGCCGGGGCGAACAGGTGCGTCTGGTAGCCTAGGGGGCCACCCCGGGAGGTCACCAGCAGCTCGGCCGGTGTGTGTCCGCTCCAGGCACAGATCCGCGGCTCGGCATGGCTGCCGACCGTCAAGGGCCAGGCGGCCACCGAGGCGTCCCACTGCAAGAGTCGGGGCCGCGCCAAGTCGCGCGGCTCGGGACCCGAGCCCTCCACGCTCGGCTCGGACTCCGATGATGGCATCCCCACATCCACGTCAGACATCGCTGGTCAGGCTCCTCGAAGGGGTCACGCTCGACCGGATTCGGCATTTGAAGTTCATTCGGTCGGGACAGGCAGGTCGTCGCGGTCGAGCGGTGATCGTGACTCAAAGGCACCGGGATCGGTGACGGCCGGGACGACGGCTCGAGACCTTCAGACCGAGGTCGAGCATCGCCGAGTCTCCAGGCCGCATCGGCGCCGAAGGTGGGCACCGAACCGATCGGGTGCTGGAGCGACCATTGTATCGGCTGATCGCCGTCGATGACCAACGCCGCGACGAATCTCGAGCAATTCGGAGCGGCCCACGCTGCCGCGCGACGGTGCCCGCCGGGGCGCGGTCAGCCCAGCACCTCCAGGCCCGAGGCGGTCAGCCGATAGGGGCGCACCTGGTCCTGACAGGCGCTGCCGCGATGTTTGGCCACGTAGAGCCCGCGACCGATCTGCCCGGGAGCCGAGGGGTCGCGGGTCCGACCCATCAGCACGATCGTGTTGGCCCCGGCAAAGATGTCGCCCGAGCCCAACGGCCGCGCGATCAGGTCGTCCAGCATCACCTCCGGCGTCGTGTACAGATAGAGGCAGCCGACCTGCTCGGACGGATAGGACCGCGCGAGGACCCTCTCCTGATTGGCCCGGAACCGCTCGCGGAACCACTCTTGTGCCACCAGATCGCTGGGACGGCGGATCGCCTGGTGATACAGGTACTCGAACAGTTCGAACTGGATGCTGTCGGCGAACCGCTCGGCCGGCTCGATCCCGTCGAAGACGACGCGGCGAGCCCCGCGAATCAGATGGCCATAAAGAAACCCAACGGCGCCTCGAAGGATCCGTGCCAGGTCCGATTTCCAGGCGTGCCACTGCTCGGCATCGAGGTCTTGGCGGGTCACCCGGCGCCCGGTCTGCCCGAACGGTTGAAAAAGGTCGCCGGTCGGCCAGGCGTCCTCCCAGATCGCCTCCGGCGGCGGGGGCGGCGACGGGTCAACCGGGAACGGCTCCAAGGTCCAGCCGAAGTGGCGATCGGCGTAGTCCTGGTGGTTCTGGGCGTCGCCGCGACTGGTCAAGTCATAGAGGACTCCCCGGGCGCCCTCCCGCACCAAGCCGTGGTTGGCCCAGGCTAAGCCCAACTGGGTCTTGCCCGCGCCGGTGGCCCCAGCCACCACGGTCAAGGTCCCCGGACGCAACCCGCCACCCAGCAGATCGTCCAGGCCCGCGATCCCGAATGGTTGGCGATCCGAGGACGAGTCTCCCCGCGTTTCAGGATTCGGGGATGGTATCGAAGACATGGGCACTCACATCGAACATGCGGGTCGGCCAACCCGGTCTCGCACAGCGCTAACCGCAGGACTATCAGAGAGTTCCCATCATAACCGCCGCGCGGGGAGATCACCCGCGTTGGGTCGGGAAAATCGAGACGCATAACAAAGCCGGTCAAGCCACACGACCGGAATGACCGAACCAACCACTATCGTGTGACCCCTTTCGGCGCCTTGGCGCGTCGTTTCGTGTGGATGGCTGACGGCCTCGAGACCAAGACGGCGTTGCGATCACGCCCTGGTCCCGAACCCCTGGTGGATGACCGCCACCATCGACCGTTGTGAGGCGAAGGAACGCCGCCTATGTCTCGTCCATGCCGATTGATCCGCAATGGATCCCGAGGATCCCGGACCCATGACTACTCGCTCATGGCTCTCGGGGAGGAATCTTGCGGGAGGCCCCTCGCGACCCCCATGGCCCCGATCCTTGGGTTGGTGAGCCTGCTCCTGATCGAGGCCGCGCTGGGGCTCGGTGCGGCTCACGCTCAGGCCCCCGACGATCCGTTCGAGGTCCTGGATACTCCGCCGATCCCCCGGCCCTTCGAACCCAATGATCTCGACGGCAGCCTGCCGGCGCCGAACCCCCGCGTCATCCAGGTCGATCCCCAGGACGATCTGGCACCTGGGCCGGTACCTCGAGGCCGAGCCGACACCGCAGCGGCCTTGCAGACCGACTCCGGGCTGGTTCCCAACCGCGCCCGGGTCGCCCCGTTCCGCATGGACGACCCGGCCGGCCAACTCGCCGAGATCGTCGAACTCGTCCAGGAGCCCGAGGCCGAACTCGACCTGGTCGTCCGCCAGTCCAAGCTGATCCGGTTCCGGACCGGCCTGTCCCGGATCATCGTGGCCGACCCGCAGATCGTCGACGTCCAAATCATCCAAGCGCCTCAAGAGTTGGTCGATCCTAATGATCCGACCAACCTCCCAATCACGCCCCAGCGCGAGATCGCCATCTTCGGGCTCCAGTTCGGCGTGACCACCATCACCATCATCACCGCCGACGCACCACCGATCACCTATTTGGTCCGCGTCAGCCTGGACGTGGATGACCTCCGCGAGCGGATCAACCAGGTCGTGCCCGAAGCGCAGATCCAGATCCGCCAGGTCGACGACGTGGTCGTCATCGACGGCCAGGTGCCCGGCCCGCAGGTCCGCCAAGAGGTCCTGCAATTGGTCCGCGCCGCCGTCCGACGCGCCACCGCCGGCCAGGTCGGCGCGACGCTGACCACCTCGAGGACCAGTGGCGCGGGCGTCGGCACCAGCGCGGTAGTCAACGATCCCGGTGGCGAAAGCATCGGCACAGTCATCGTCGAGCCGCAGGCCAGCCAGGCGGCCACGGTCAACCCCGGCACCACCGGGCCATTGACCAGCACGCCGGTCGAGGACACGCAGCCGATCCAGATTATCGATCGGATGACCATCCCGGGTCCGCGCCAGATCAAGCTCCAGGTCAAGCTGGCCGAGCTGAACCGATCGGCGCTGCGCGAGATCGGCGTCAACTGGCTCCGCGCCCGCAACAATTCGCTGATCGGGTCGACCGTCGGCAGCTTGGCCGGGGTCAGCGGGACCTCGACGATCGGCCAGAGCGCGCTGTTCCAGCCCAGCCTCTTCCAGCAGGGCGTCCTGCCCACCGGCAGCATCATCCAGGACGTCATCACGACCCTGGAAGCCACCGGGACCGCCGCGACGACCGGCACCTCCGAGCTGTTCGGCATCTTCGACGCCGGCGAGTTCAACATCTTCATCAACGCTCTGCGCGCCAACAGCTTGGCGACCATTCTGGCCGAGCCCGAGTTGGTCGCCCTCGATGGTCAGGAGGCCCAGTTCCTGGCCGGCGGCGAGTTTCCGGTGCCGGTTCCGCAGGTCACCGGGGGTGCCGGCGGCGGCGGCAGCACGATCACCATCCAGTTCCGTGAGTTCGGTGCCCGGCTCCAGTTCCTTGCCCAGATCCTCGAAGGCGACATCATCCAACTGGCAGTGCGCCCCGAGTTCAGCTCGCTCGACTTCGCCACCGGGACCTCGGTGCTCGGTACGACCGTGCCCGGCCTCGACATCCGTCAAGCCGAGACCACCGTCGCGCTCCGCGAAGGGCAGACCCTGGCCATCGCCGGCCTGATCCAGAGCACCACCAACGCCACCACCGCCCGCGTGCCCGGTCTCGGCGACCTGCCGGTCGTCGGAAACCTCTTTCAGTCCAGTTCCATCGACGTCCTCGAGACCGAACTGGTCGTCCTGGTCACCCCCGAACTGGTCGCCCCCCTGGAGAAGTCCCAGGTGCCCCCCCTGCCCGGCGTCGAGATCACCGAGCCGACCGACATCGAGTTCTTCTTCCTCAACCGGATCGAGGGCAAGACCGGCAAACCCTTCCGCTCCACCACCCGGCACCACGATCCGCTCGACGTCATGAAGCACTTCCGGAGCGAGACCCGATGGGTCGTCGGCCCCCACGGGCACGACCTCAGCCCATGACATGTGATCCGGGGACGAACCTGGATGGCGGTCCGGTGATCGCTCACCGCTGGACCCATCTCATCGCGGTCCCGCATACGACTACCGTATTTTAGAAACTCGTACTCCACTCACAAGCCTGACGTTTCCTCACTCGTCTTTGCCTAGGAGGCCCTTTCGATGAGCGTACCCTTGCCCTTGGGATCCGCGCCGATCCGCAGACGGCCGGGCCGGTCGCATCGGCGACGCGACGGCCTCCGGCTCACTCGAGCCAACCGCCTGGCGATCCTGATCGGCCTGGCCTCGGGGTTGGCCCTGATCGGCAGCCACGGACCCGAAGCGATCGCCCAACCACCGGCCAGCACATATCCCGGCTATCCCGTCCCCGGTGCGGCCCAGCCGCCAGCGCCCCCGCAGTTCGCCCCGATCGCGGGGAGCGTGCCTCAGGCCCCGTTCGATCCGGCTCAAGGGACCATCCCGATCGATGGACGCGCGATGCTCGCCCCCGGCGTCTACCCGGGCGGTCCCCTGCATCCCCACGACCTCGGTCAGCCGGTCGTCGTCGAGACCTATCGCGGGCCGATCTCCCGGCTCTTCCACAAGGTCGGCAGCTACTTCCACACCCACTGGATCGGCCGACCTGAGCTGTTCCAGGAGCCCCCGTTCCGGTCCCAGACCCGCGCGTTCTTCGACCGGAGCATTGGCGCGGCCAACACGCACCGATTCACGCTCTACCAGAGCGACTTCCTGGTCAACACGACGGCCCTGACCTCACAGGGGGCGTCCAAGCTGCAACGGATCCAGTACCACCTCTTGCGCTGGCCCGGGGATGTCATCATCGAGGCGGTGCCCGGTCAGCCCACCTTGGCGCTCCGACGTCGTGAGCGGATCCTCGAAACGATCGAGGCCGCCGGCATCCCCTTCGACCCGGCCCGCGTCGTCGTGCCTGGCGTGCCCCTGTCCCCCGAGCGCGATGCCTACGCCGACGAGGAACGCGAGATCGAGGCCCTGCAAGCGCCCGAAATCGAGCCCGAGAGACCCGAGCCAATTAATCCGCCAGTCCCGGGATTGATCCCCGAGCCGATCGAGCCACCCATCCTGGAACCGCGGTCCGAGCCGATCATCCGCACGCCGGTGATCGAGCCGAACGGCCCTCGGGGAGGTCAATGACATGTCCGATTCCCCCTCCCCTCCACTCCGACGTCGACGATGGGCGGCGTCGAGCCTGATTGTCGCCGCGTTGCTCCTCGGCAACGGCTGCCAGACCCTCCATCGCAATTCCGGAGCGAACGACGCTCAGAACGCGTCGTCGGAAGTCATCCGCGCCTCCTATGATGCCCAGAACCACGATTCCCGGATCCCGACCTCCTCGCCCGTCCTGGATCCCACCAAGCCCCGACCGTTCACATCCATCCCTTCAGTCAGACAAGAAATGGGCTTGTATATGAACGTAGGTCGCGAATACCAGAAACAGGGACGGTTCGGACCAGCCGCGATCGCTTTCGACAAAGCCTCCGAGGTCGTCTCCAAGCCGGAGGCCGCCGTCGGCCGCGACCCGATCACCGAGGCCGAGCGGTCCGAGATCCATCGCCGACTGGCCGCCTCATATGACGGGCTCGGCCAATTCGCCAAATCGGCCGATCACTACCGACGCGCCCTCGAACTGACCCCCCGCGACCCGAAGGTCCACAACGACCTGGGCTACAGCTACTATCTCCAACAGCGTTGGGATGAAGCCGAAGTTGCCCTCCGACACGCCCTGAAACTGGAGCCGGACCGGAGCCGGACCCAGATCAATCTCGGCCTGACCCTGGCCGCCAGTGGGAAGGTCGCCCAGGCGATAGAGATCCTCGCGGCGGCTCAAGGACCAGCCGCTGCGCACGCCAATGTCGGCTATGTCCTGGCCGCGTTGGGACGTCACGACCAAGCCCGACGCCACTACGCCGAGGCCGGCCGAATCCAACCCTCGCTCGGCCTCTCCGAACGCGCCTTGGCCCAACTCCCCACGCCCCGGCCAGCCTCCCGCGCGTTGCCTGACGTCAACGGGCCGGCCAACTCGACGACTCAGGTCGCCTCGACCAAACCACCCTCGTACGATCCGGCTGTCGCCAACGCCTCCCGGGAAGCCGCGATCCCACCCCCCAAGCGTCCGAGCCGACGTTGACCGGATCGATCCCGTACCGATCGACCTGGACCGAGCCCTTCGGGAAGGAAGTCTCCCACGGGGGGTTGCCCGTGAGCGGGACGTGACCGACACTGATCGGGTCGAATCCTGATCAGGTCGGGTCGGTCGAGGGTACGGGAGATCGGATCATGCCACCCCGCCACTGCGTTGCCTTCCTCGGCTTTCTTCTTCTGTCGTGCCATATCCATGGGACCGCAAACGGCCAGACGGCCCGGGTCGAACGAGAACCGGGCGGAGTTCCGGTTCGTCCCCACATCCTCGTCGTGTTCATCGACGACATGGGATGGTCGGACCTCTCGTGCTTCGGCGGAACGTCGGTCCGGACCGAGCGGATCGATCGGCTGGCCGACGAGGGGATCCGGTTCACGCAGTTCTACGTCAATGCGCCGATCTGCTCGCCGTCGCGGGTCGCGTTGACGACCGGCCAGTATCCGCAACGCTGGCGGATCGGATCGTACCTGGCGCGCCGTGACCTAAATGAACATCGAGGGATGGACCAGTGGCTCGATCCCGACGCCCCCAGCCTCCCTCGCCAACTGGCCGCGGTCGGCTATGCGACTGGGCACTTCGGCAAATGGCATATGGGAGGCCAGCGCGATGTTGGTGAGGCCCCGTTGATTCCTGAATATGGTTTCGACGCGTCGCTGACCAACTTCGAAGGGCTCGGCCCGCGGGTCCTGCCACTGCTCGATGCTTACGATGGCCGCCCGGCGCGTCGCTATCATCTCGGCTCAGCGAACCTGGGTCGTGGGCCGATCCGTTGGGTCGATCGGTCCCAGGTCACCGCCGCGTTCGTCGAGGCCGCCCTCGCGTTCCTCCGACGCGCTGAGGAGTCCGGCGCTCCTTGCTACCTCAACCTCTGGCCCGACGACGTCCACTCGCCCTTCTTCCCGCCCGAAGACCGGCGAGGCGACGCGACCAAGCGGTCCCTCTACCAAGGCGTCTTGGAGACGATGGACGAGCAACTGGGCGTCCTCTTCGACGCCGTCCGCAGCAGCGAATCCCTTCGCGACAACATGCTCATCCTGCTGGCCTCGGATAACGGACCCGAGCCCGGGGCGGGCGTCTCAACCCCGCTCCGAGGGGCCAAAGGTCAACTCTACGAGGGCGGGATTCGCTCCCCCTTGATCGTCTGGGGACCAGGCTTGACCGAACCCGAAGCCGTCGGCACGATCAACCAGACCGCAGTCCTCTCCTCGCTCGACCTCAACGCTGCGCTCTACCGGATCGCCGACGCGCCCCGACCCGAAACCGCTCTGGATGGTGAAGATGTCAGCAAAACCCTGCTCGGTCGCGTCGAGTCGGGGCGCACCGCGCCTTTGTTCTGGCGACGACCGCCCGATCGGCCCGGTCCCGAGGGCGACCGCTGGCCGGACCTGGCCGTCCGCGACGGACCCTGGAAGCTCCTGGTCACCTTCGACGGCTCCGAAGCACAACTCTACAACCTGGAATCCGATCCCGGCGAAACTCAAGACCTCAGCGACACACATCCCGAAATCGTCGAACGGCTCCGCAACGCGGTCCTGACATGGAACGCCGAACTGCCGCCCGACGCTGGGATGAGTGGTGGTTGACCGCATGACCAATCACCCTCAACCACTTGAAAATTTGTTCTAATTAGTGCCGATGCAGTCGGCGGTTTTGGTCTACTACTCACGTGGTGAAATCGCTTGCCAGGACGGCACTAACCTGTCCAGCTTGACACTCTTCAAAACTGCATATATTGGCCCAAAGCTATCGACTGCTCAACTCTCATTAATACATTTGTTTTCCCATAGAAATCCGTTCTTCAACACAAAAGCCGAGCTTTTCATAAAACAAGACGACTTCCGAGTTCGACGAACGGACCTGCAGATTGACCTTGAGGCAACCTCTCTCTGCGAGGTGGGTCTCTAACCGTCGAATGAGTGCGGTGGCGATGCCCTGACGCCGGAACTCAGGCGAGACCACGACCGCATAGATCCAACCTCGATGACCATCGTACCCGCCCATAGCGGTCCCCACGACGGCATATTCGACCTCAGCGACGAGGAACAGATCTCGTTCGACTGCTATTTTCTTCGCGATCACTGTTTTCGGATTATTGTGCGGTGCCTGGGATCCGGACACTGCATTCCATAAAGCAATAACGCTTGCCTCATCACGGCCTTCATAATTTCGGATCAGCATATCTACACTTCAAACTGAATTAGTTGCAAATCTAAACCGCCCCACAGATCATGATTTATTTCGACATTCCCGCATCCAACATGGGTCCCCGAGACCGAGACAGCCTCCCCGTTTCGGAGCGCTTGTCGAACCAGCTTCGCGATCCCATCTCACCCCGCTGACGGTGCCTGGTCACCGCCATCGCCGCCGCCGCCGGCTGCGGGGGGTTGCGGCGTCGCTCCTGGAGGCTCGATGACCCCCTCCTTAACGAGCACCCCGAAGCACTCGACCCGGTACGAGATCGGCTCCTGACGATCCCGAGGCACGATCTGGAAGGCGTGGCAGAGCTGATTGCGGTTAACTGTGACGGTCCGAGTTGTCCCCGCGATGCTCATATCGATATCGATACTGTCGGTGACGCCATCGTTGCCACGGAGGGCCAAGATGACGATCGCTTCCGCGTCGGGATTGCGGCGATCGACCTCGGTGAGGACCTGGACCTTGATCGTCTTCTTGGGGTCGAGGCAGGCGAACTGGAACCGCGTGCTGCGCGGGCCCAGGCCAACCTGATCCCCCGCACCCGCTCCGACATCGCGATCATTCACGTTGACGTCGATAAACCCGACTTGTCCTGGAAAAATATTATAGCTGCCGACCCCCATGATCTCCTCGTCAATCGTCACCGTCCCACCCGGCGGGATGTCTACATCGCCCAGTTCGGGGTTTGAGTTCGGCGGGAAGAACCGGTCTGGTCCAAACAACCCTTTTCCTTGAATGGGTCCTTCATACGTCAACTCAACGCGAGCCCGATACGTCCGCTCCTCATCCCGATTGATCAAGTTGACTAAGTAGGAGATTCCCGCCCCCGGATAGAAGAAGCCTGCGCGCGGGTGCTCGTCGAATTGGTCGCGGACGCGGGTGGGGCGGAACCGTTGGCCACGCTCGTAGGCGGTCTGCAGGGTGACGGTGATCGGATCGTTGAACGGTTTGACGGCGACCGGGATCCGGCTGGGGAAGAGTCGGCCGCGATAGAAGGCCACCGGCTCGACGAGCGGTCGATCCTCCACGGCGCGATAGAGCGTTCGACGGATCTGGAACGGACGCCCCCTGTCGTCCGAAACCAGTTCGAGCAGCGAGGTTCGGCTCATTCGCGGCCCGTCGGATCGGACGAACCGCGCGAAGTCACCACCGGGGAGGCCGAGTTCGAGGCGGTCGTCCTGATCGGGCACCGGCGTCAAGATCGCCACACGACCCGTCAGTTCGGACGAAGCCGTCGAGCCGACAGGCTCCGCGACGAGGTCCAGGTTCTCGACCTTGGCGACCAGCCGGATGTCGGTCTGGAGGTCGCGATCACCCAGGACGGCCGAGTCCTCCTCGCCCAAAGCCAATCGAATCCGAGGCGATTGGCGGCGTCGGCGGTCGATCCGCTGTTCGATCTGCTCGAGGGCGACCACTGGGATCCCACCCAAGTCCCGGGAGGCGATCGCGCGGGCCGCCGCCGCGATCGTTTGAGCGTGGTCGGAGACTAAGTCGTCCCGGAAGGCGCGATCAGCGTGGAAGGCCAGCAGCCGGGCCGCATCGAAGCTCTGGCGACGCGAGACCGCCTCGCGGATCGAGCGGGAAGCCGCCTGCGCATCGGCCGGCCGGAGCATCCGCGCGACCCGCGCGTTGTCGGCCAATTGCTGCGCGGTCCGATCGTCGGCCGAACGATTCGGGGTCGACTCGCGAGCGCGGACCAACGCGGTCCGATGGGCGCGGACGAACTGCCCGAACCGGTCGAGCCAGGCGCGGGCCTGCTCCGGATCGTTGACCGATGGCAACGGCTCCTCCTCGACCATCTTCAGCATCGCGTCCAGATCGTCGGCGCCGGGTTGATTCGGGCCCCAGGCCAGTTGCGCCAGGGTCGCCTCCATTTCGGCGACGTTGAGCAGAAACTGCAGGGTCTTGGCAGATGCACCGGTGGCGATCTGCTCCGGATCGGCGACCGAACGCGAGGGCTCGGCCTGGTCGGTCATCGGCTGATCGAACGACGGCAATCGCGGCACATCCCGGAGCCGTTGACGGAGCCGAGCGCGATCCACGGCCGAGATCGTGGGCACGGCCAGCAGGTCGTCGAGGTCCGACCAGTTCGGGGTATTCGCGTTGACGGTCTGACGGATCGCGTAGTCCAGATCGTCTCGGACCTGGCTCAGAGCTGCGTTCAGGTCGATCAGACTGGCCTCGACCGCGTCGGTCTTGAGCGTCTCGTCCCGACGACCGTTGAGCAGGTCGATCAGCACGGCCAGTTGGCCGATCAAGTTATCGAAGGCTTTCCGTTGGGTCTCGCTCTGGACAGCCTGGCGGGCGTACCAACGACCCAGGTACGGCAGATGGACGGCCAACTCCTCGACGATGTCGTGGGCGCGCTCGATGAGGTCGGCTTGAGCGATCGCCTCGCGATAGATTCGGTCGCCATCCTGGAGGATCCCGTCGACCTCCTGTTGGTCGTCCTCACCGAAATCGAGGTCGAAGAGCCGGTCCTCGGCGGCGCGTCGGAGCCGATCGCCGTGGAGCACCGTCGGCCGGACGTGATCGAAGGCGCGGGGGTCGGGCGCGGTGGCGCGTTCGGCGAGGCGTCGATGCTCGACGGCGCGCTGAAACGCTTGGCTCCGGAATTCGTTGAAGTCTCGAGGCAGTTCCGGACCCGATGCGCTGCCGAACTGCTCGATCCGATAGGCCCACGCCAGCAGTTGTGCTTCGCTAAGACGAGGCGGACTGACTCTGCCCCGATCGGAGGCGAGCAAATCTTTGACGGCGCTTCGGGGATCCTCCGGTACTTGGAGGATCCCTCCACCCAATTGAGAGGCTGGGGAGTCGCCCGACACGTTCGCGGCGGCCGGAGTATTGGTCGCAGAGTTCAGGGCCGAGTCGCTGTCATCGCTCCCATCACCGCTGGCATTGGCATCGGTGGGGTCGACAAGGCCGTTGGTGGCGTTGTTGACCGGGGCTCCGCCAGCCGAGCCGGCCCCTTGGATGACATTTCGGACGACGCGATCGATCTGCACGATGTCTCCGACCACCTCGTTGACCCCGTCCTGGAGCGCCTGCTCATCCCGAGTCAGTTCGTCCCGGCGATCGGCCAACTGGGCCAGCCAGGCGCGCAAGAGGTCGTCGGCCGGTTGCGTGTCGGCTTCGTCGTCTTCTGAGGGATCCTCCGAGGTGGAGGGGTTGGCCAAGCCTCGGGCGTCGCGATTCGACGGAGCGTCGTCGCCGATCCAGCGACGGCCCATCGCGATCGACGGGTACTCCCAGTCGAGCCGCCGCATGGCCGGCTCGATCAGATCCGTTTCGGCCTGCGCGATCGAGGCGAGCCGGCCCTCGGCCTCCTCCAGTCGACCGAGCCGGAGCAGGCGATCGGCCATGAGAAGATCGTCTAGGTAGGAGCGCCAGGCCAACGGCGCGTCGCGCCAAGGGCGGAGCTGTTCTAATTCGTCGCGGCGACGCCAGGCGCGGTCGACCAACGCGGTGACCCGTTCGGCTTCCGAGACCACCGGCGCGGCTTGGCCATCTTTGGAAGCGCCTTCGGTCTTGGAGGCGCCGGGCGCCTCCGAAGACGTCGAGGCCGGGTCGCCCTTCGAGGCGGCCGCGTCGGGCTCGGGTGTCTCCGAGGAGGCGGTCGACCTCGATCCGTTGGGCTCGGACTCCGATTCCAGCTCGTCGACCTCGAACGGTGGGATCGGCGGCAGCAAGATGTTGCGGACCTGATCATCGCTGGTCAGCAGGACGGGGATCTGCTCACGCCCGAGCCGGCGTCGGGTCCACTCCGAGACGTGATGCCGGATGTAGCCGGCCAGACCATAGAGGCGGACCTGACCGGAGCCATCGGGGTCCCAGGTGGCCGCCTCGCCGGCCAAGCCGCGACGCATGAAGTGGGCGAAGACCGAAGCGCCACCGTCGGGCTCGGAGCGCAGGGCCACTTGACCGGGGCCGGCATCGACGAGCACCGCCAGGTTGGGCGGCACCGACTCGGCGAACTGGTCGGCCAACGCCTCCAGAAACCCGTTGACGAAGACGCCACGATCGGCCTCAACCTGGAACGGCGTCACCTCCAGGATGAGGAGTTTGGGGCGAGTCAATTGATCGGGCTGGGAGAGCCGGTCCAGGATCGCCGAGAGCGGGACGATCCCGCGGGCCAATAGGGCCTCACGCTGTTTCCGAGCGTCGGGCTCGCGCAGGATGTCGTCGAGCGGGGCGAGGGTCCGCTCGTTGGGGCGGATCAGGTAGGCCTCGCCGTCCTGAGCGATCCCGGTGCCGACCAGGTAGAGCACGACCGGCTCGCTGCGTGCGAAGCGTCTGAGGCGGCGTTCCAGTTCGTCCAGCATATCGGCCCCGGCCACCGGCTGGACCGCCTGCTTGGAGACGCCCAGACCGAGCAGGTCGGACTCGGGCACATCGACGGGCGTCTGCCCCTGCACGCCCAAGCTCAGGCGGATCACCTCCAAGCCGCCGGAGCGGTCGAACCAGAGCAGCAGCCAGAGGCCGAGCATGACCGCCATACCGGAGGCCGTGGCCGTCAGGACGACCCGCGCCAGCTCGGGCTTGGCCGTTCGGTGGAGATGCCCGATCCCTTCGATTAAGCCGCGCTGTCGGCGCCCCGAAGTGCCCGTGGTCGTGGTCGTCCCCATCACCCGATCCTCCCCTCACACTCGGCACGCAGCGGCGAACATCGGCCGGCCAACACCTCGATCACGACGACGATTGACCCATGATCCGCAGCGGCGACGCTCATCTGATGCATCGCCCATGGAGAACGGGGCGTCGCACGAATTGTGTCATGCCCTCGTCCGATTCGTCCACCTCGGAGCGTCGATGTCCGAGTGGCCCAGCTCTGAACGACCGAGACCTGTTCGAGAACCGCCCAACGGTTATGCTAGATCCCTTAATGGGTCGCCACGTGGCCGGTCGGCCTGGAGAGTCGGTGGGCCGACGATCCCCTCGACCGTGCTTCGAGTCGGTCACAGGCCCGCTCACACCTCGTTGAAACGGTGCTCCCGTCGCTCCGACGAGCAGACCCCAACGCCACGGACCCACGTACGCAACGATCGGATCGGTCATCATGGTCAATCGGGCGGTCTACTGGCACGAGGGACAACTGCTGCGCCCGCAGCATTTCCAGGCGGCCGAAGCCTATCACGACGATGCCCTGACGCGGAGCCAAGCCTGGGCAGCGCCCTATCTCTGGGGGCTCCGCCGCTTCACTTGTGACGCCGAAGCGATCGCCAACTTCCAGTTCGTGCTCCGCAGTTGCGAGGCGCGGTTCCAGGACGGCACGCTGCTGAGCGTGCCCGAGGACGTCGAGGTCGACCCGATCGACCTACGCGGGGCGTTGCGCGATTCGGGCCAGACGACCGTCTCGCTCGCCGTACCCAGTCTGGCTCAAGACCGCGCCAACGTCGCCGCCACCCCCGAGAGCGACGGGCCCCGCTACTGGCTGGAGACGCTGGACTATTCTGACCGCAACACTGGGGCCGACCGCCGACCGGTCCAGTTCCGTCGCCTCCGCGCCCGCCTGCTCGTCCAAGGACAGGACACGACCGGCTACGAGGTGCTGCCCTTGGCGCGAATCGAACGCTCGGCCCGGACCGAGGCCCCACCCAGCCTGGCCCGCGCCTACATCCCGCCCCTGCTGGCCCTGGAGGCCTGGCAGCCCTTAGTCCAAGAACTCCAGGAGATCTATCACCAGGTCGGTGGCAAGATCAGCCTGATCCTGGAACAAGCGACCATTGGCTTCGACACGGTCGAGCCGGGTGACCTGGAGCGGATCCTCAAGCTCCAGACCCTCAACGGCGCCTATCCGCACCTCAGGCAACTGGCCTTCGTGACCCTCCAGCATCCCTTGCCGGTCTATCAGGAACTCTGCCGCCTGGCCGGGTTGTTGGCCATCTTTACCGAGGCCCGACGGCCCGTCGACCTGCCCACCTACGATCACGACGACCTGGGCGTCTGCTTCGGCGCGGCCATTGAGGCCATCAAGCTCGGCCTCCAGGTCGTCGCCCCGCGCGGCTTCGAGAAACGCTACCTGGAGCGGATCGGCGATCGACTCCAGGTCGATCTGGAGCCGAGCTGGCTGATCGACTCCAAGACGCTTTTCCTCGGCGTCGAGACCGACCTGTCCGAGGACGAGTGCGACAAGCTGCTGCTGAACGAACTCGATATGAAGATGGGTAGCGGGCGTCAGGTCGAACGGATCTATCAACTGGCCCGCCAGGGGCTCAAGCTCCGTCGCGAGGCGCGGCCCCCTCGGAAGCTGCCGGCCGACTCGGGGATCGTCTACTACAGTATCGCGCGTGACTCGGTCTTCTGGCAGGACGTGGCCGACTCCTACACCGTGGCGGTCCGCATGAACCTGGAGATGAACGTCGCCTTCCAGACCGAACGCACCCTTGACGTCCAACTCGCCCCGGGACGTGCCAGCACGCTCACCTTTGCCCTGTTCGTCCTCTGAGCCGCTCGCGGGGCGGATTGGGAGGATCGATTCTCCAAGGAACGTCTTGAACCAACGATCGCTTGCTCAAACTCTTCCTGAGACCGGCAGATCCCCATGATCGATGACTTCGCCAAGCTGATCGGCCCCTTCATCGACACGATGATTCAATTCCAACATCAGTTCACTTGGGACAAGGCGACTCATCCTCCGATCGCAAGGGTCAAGGCCGAGCTTCGCGAAGCGCTCGACCTGGCCGGCCAGCAGGCCAGCCACAGCGCCAAGCTCGCCGCCGAGTTCGATGAGGCCCGCGCCGCCTTGGTCTACTGGGCCGACGAGACCCTCATCAACAGCCCCTGGATCCACGCCAACGCCTGGAAAAATCACATCCTCGAGCAGGACATTTATATGGAGCGCCTGCGATCCGATCGGTTCTTCGAGCGGGCCGATCAGGCGCAGAAGCGGGACCGGACCGACGTCCTGGAGACCTATCTGGCCTGCGTCTTGATGGGCTTCCGTGGCCGCTACGCCGACGACCCGACCGGGCTCCGCGAGTGGCTCGACCAGGTCAAGATGCGGGTGGCCGCCTCGGCACGGGCGCCCGAAAAGCCCTTCCCTGACGACCCACCGGCGCAACCGATCCTTGCCCCGCTGCCCGGCAAAGGGCGGCTGCTCAGCGTCAGCCTGCTGGTCGCCCTGACGGCCCTCGGCACGCTCGCCGGATACCTCCTGGCCGTCTGGATCTCCGACTGACCTCGACCGCACAGCACGTCGAGCCTGCAACCAATTCCCGACACCTCCGACGAGTCCTCCAACTGGATCATATCCCTCGAAAGCCTGATCGATGCTGAACACGTTGGTAGGCAAGCTGATGATGGGCGGCATAGCCCTGATCGTCGCGCTAACGGGGGCGGTCCTGCTGTTCCTCAAGAGCAAACGCCCTTGGTTTTGGATCGGCCTGATCCTGCTGGTGGCCTGCGTTCTGTTCATCATCTTCGGGCTGCCCCGGTTCGTCGAGCCGACGACGCTGCTGAGTCCCAAGCTGCCAGGGCTCTTCCGAAACAGTTGGTATTGGACCTGGCTACTGGTCTGCCTGGTGTTGGCGATCGTCGCCCTGGTCGACGCGGTCCGTCGGATCCGTCGAGGTGGCGCGGTCCAGTCGGGCACCGAGGCGACCGCCGAGCTAGACGAGGCCTGGGACGAACTGCTCCGCGAGTTGGACCGCGCTGACATCGATCTCTCGGCCCGGCGCGTTTACCTGATGTTGGCACCCCGTGAAAGCGATGCCGCCGAGCTGGCCTCGGCCACCGGCATCCCGTTCTTCGCCCAGGCACCGTTGGATCCGTCCAAGCCGATCCACGCCTACGCCACCGAGGACGGCGTCCTGCTCAGTTGTGCCGGCGCCTGCCACTTCGGTCTGATCCAGGAGGAGGCCGCCACTCCGAAGGGTGATGCGGAATCCGAGGCCACGGCCGGGCCGGACCGTTCGGCCGAGGTGCTCCTGAACCGGCTCTGCCAACTGATCCGGAGCCAGCAGCCAGACTGCCCGATCCTTCGCGGGATCGTCTGTGTCTTCCCGATCGATTGGGCCCGGTCGCGGGCTTCGGTCGAGCAGGCGCGGGCGATCCGCGAGGACCTGCGCATCCTCCGCCAGCAGTTCAAGCTCCAACTGCCGACCTTCGCGGTCTTCTCCGGTATGGAGGTCTTGCCCGGCTTTGGCGAGTTGGTCGGCCGAATGCCTCCGGAGTACCTGATGCGGCGCTGTGGGTTTGCCGTGCCGGCGGTGCGTGGGTTCGACCGCGAAGTCATGGAGCGCGGCCTGGTCTGGGTCTCCGACTGGTTCCAGAGCTGGATCACAGTGTTGATGGCCTCGGACCCGGAGGCCAGCCTCGGCAACGGCGATCTGTTCTGCCTGGGCCACGAGACCCGACGGTTCCGCAACCGGCTGCAACAGATCACCGAGGCGGCTTTCACCGTGCCGCGCGGCGAGGACCCGATCATGCTGCGGGGCTGCTACTTCGCGGCCACCGACGCGCAAGGCGGCACCCGCGCCTTCGCCAATGGGCTCTTCGCCGGCGCGGCCAGCCGGATCATCGCCGACCACCGCGCCACGCTCTGGTCCGAACAGGCCGAGCGCGACGACCAGCAATACAGCCGACTCGCCCTGGCCCTGGGGATCGTCGCGGTGACGCTCGCCGTCGGCCTCTGGCTGGTCGTTCTCTCAGGCTACTCCCTGACCCTGCTCGGCCTGATCGGGCTCGGGGCCACCGCCCTGACCTGGATCATCGGCACGATCATGATCATCAATCGCGGTCGTTAACGACGTCGATCCCTGCGACCGATCGATCGGGAGGAGTTGTCGTGATGGTCGAGGCGGATCGACTGGACGCGTGGCTCGGCCAGCTCTTCGGGAAGCTTCGGGTCGGTTTCGGCGACGAGGTCAATGAGGCGCTGCTGGTGGCTGCCGACCAGCTCTTCGAGCGCGGCGAGGTCTTCCGCGCCGGCCTGGTCCGACTGCTCGCCGAGGGCGTGCTGACCCTCGATGATGTGGGCGGGACTCCAAATTCTCGGGCGGATCACTCGGACGACCTCCCCGCCCGTTGGCTGACCGTCGACACCCGGCGGTTCCTAGGGCTCCGTCCGGTCTTGGCCCCGTTGGCCACCTCGGCCTTCGAGGCCGACGGAACCCGACTCGATTTCAAGGACACCGGCCTCGACCTTGGTCCGGAATTCTGGGAGGCGTTGGCCGAATTCCGCCCCCGATCGCTGAACATCAGCAGCGTCTTCTCAACGATCGGTCCAAGACAACTGCGGACTCTGCTCGCACAACCCTCGATCCGCGGCGCGACCGAATTCGTGCTCGACCGGGCCTATCTCACGACCGAGGCGGCCCGGGCGCTGGCCGAGGCCCCGTGGTTCGCCGACCTGGAACGGCTTGAGATCACCGACGTCATGCTCGGCGATGGTGTGGCGGGGCTCCTGTTCCAGCCCACTCGCTCGCTCCGATGCCGGACACTGACCCTCCGGGCCATCCCGGCCCATCCGGAGGGTGTTGCCGCCCTGATCCCGTGCCTGATCGGATCCAACCTGGAAGCGCTTGATCTAGCCGGGCATCAACTCGACTCCGGGCTATTCCATGGCCTCTTCGACGCCCTGGAGACAACCCCGATCTGCTGGCTGGACCTTTCCTCCAGCGACATGACCCCTGGCACGGCGATGACACTGGCATCGTCTGGATTCCTCGATCAGCTTCACAGTCTGGCCCTCGACTACAACGGGATCTCGGACGAAGGTCTCGATGCGTTGGCGACTCGGTTTGGACGATCCACCGCCCTCCCGCTCCGACGGTTCAGCCTGAACCATGGCGGGATCAGCTCACGAGGACTGATCCGGCTCGCCGATGCGGGCCTGGAACACCTCTCCACCCTCTCCCTCAACCACAACCAACTTTCTCCCGAAGGAACACGCGTTCTGGCCGAGTGGCTTTCAGATCGCCATCTGGATGCCTTCGACGTGAGTCGGAACGAGATCGGGACTCAGGGATGCCAAACACTCATCCGATCCGGCCTAGCCTTCCGGGTCCGCCGCCTCGATCTGAGCGGCAACCAGATCGAGCCTGAGGCCCTCATCGATCTCGATGACTCGACTGACGAAACGCATTTGGAGCATCTCGATTTGAGCCGAAATCCGATCGGGCTAGAGGGGGCAATCGCGCTGGCACGGAGTGCGGGGCTGCGATCCCTGACGGTGCTCCGTCTCCAAGGCTGCCAGATCGGCGACGACGGCCTGGCCGCGATCGCCCGATCCGAGCACCTCATCGGCCTGCAGGAGCTGCAACTCAACGAGAATCTGATCACCGACGAGGGCGTCATCACCTTGGCCGAGAGCGACCTCTGGGAGCATCTGGTCGAGGTCAGCTTGGTGGCCAACCCGATCGGCATCGAGGGGGTCCGCGCGCTGCTCCGCAACCCGCACCTGGACGCGCGTTGCCGGCGGCTCGGCCTCGACGATCTCAACCTCGACGCCGGCCCCAATCCGCAGGGGCGCCGATCCTGGAACGCCGCGCTGGCGAAGGTCGGCGTCTATGTGTGAAAACCGGCACGCCACATCAGTGCGTCAGCGTAAGATCTCGGAACACGGTACCGAATCAGGATTGGTCCGGCTTGAGCACCTGATGCAGGTCGAGCGACGGGGGCAGGACGGGCGTCCGACTCAGCATGTCGTGGACCTGGCCACGATGGTGGGTCTGGTGATTGAAGAAGTGCATGAGGATCGTGAACGGGTCGTCTTCACGGTCGATC
This sequence comes from uncultured Planctomycetia bacterium, assembly GCA_964609385.1. Taxonomy (GTDB): domain Bacteria; phylum Planctomycetota; class Planctomycetia; order Isosphaerales; family Isosphaeraceae; genus CAZSSM01. The sequence goes on along the minus strand of CAZSSM010000037.1, from coordinate 43,522 downwards.
CCTCGGCTGTTCCGGTAGCGGAGCGGTCGGCCGAGGAAACCGGGGTCGAGCCCGTCGGCAAATGCCTCGATCCGCGCGTCCATCGCCGTCCGGGCGGCGCGGAGATCGTCGAACGATTCGTGGAGGATCGCATCGAGATCGGTCGAGGGCATCGAGCCGCCACCGAAGCGCGTCATCCAGATTGTGTCGCCGAGCAAGATATGATTGAGCGTGCCGTGGATCGACCGGAAGAAGGCCTGCCGATCGGCTTTCAAGTCGGCCTCGGTGAGCTGCGCGCAAGCGTCGTAGAGCCGGACGTTGGCCCGGGTGTTGTATCGAGCCAACGCGCGGAAGACTTCGAGCGACGACGGGACGTCCGGTCGCCCCAGGGGACCGCCCGCAGCGTCGGGTGTGCCCGTCATGCGTCATCGCCCGCAACGTCGTCAAGATCGGTGGCCGAGACCTCGGAGGCCTCCGGCGCCGGCTCGTCAGGTGACGTGTCCCCTGCCTCGGTGGTGTCGGGCGTCAGGGCGGCCTCATCAGGCAACTCGGCCGATTCCGTCGCGGCGGGCGGCTCATCGGTCGCCCCCTCCTCACCTTGGGACGTCAGAAGCTTGAGCACGCCGCTGACGTTGATGAAGACGACCAGGATGGCGATCGGAACGACGATCCGCATCAGCCAGAGCCAAGGCTGATAGAGGACGCGACTGAACGGCGTGGTCTCGAAGCCGACCTCGCGGTCGCGCGTGGCGATGACCCAGACCACGAAGATCGAGACGGTCAGGCCACCGATCGGCAGGAACCAGTTCGATGCGATGTTGTCCATCAGGTCGAACCAATTGTAGCCGACCTCGTCGGCCATCGATTGGCCGAAGGGCGAGCCCTCGACGTTGCTCAGGGCCGAGGGGATCCCAAAGAGCCCGATCGCCACGCCCAGCGCGATCGTCGTGGGGGTTCGGGGCAGATTGAACTCGTCGATCAGGTTACTGACGACGACCTCCAGGAGCGAGATCGCGCTGGTGATCGCCGCGAAGGTCAACAGCAAGAAGAATAGGGTCGACCACAGGATCGTCGGCGGGAAATCCCGCAACGCGATCGGGATGTTCACGAAGACCAAACCCGGCCCCGCCGTCGGCTCCAGCCCCTGACTGAAGGTGATCGGGAACAGCACCATGCACGCCAAGAGCGCGATTGCGGTGTCGGCCAGAGCAACATACACAGACGTTGACGCGACATCTGTTTGTTTATCGAGGTAGCTACCGTAGGCGATCATAGCGCCCATACCGAGGCTGAGGCTGAAGAACGCTTGGCCCAGCGCCGCCAGGACGCCCTGAGCCGTCAGCTGGTCGCTCCGGAAGCTGAAGACGAAGTCCATCGCCTGACCGAAGCCGGGGCTGAAGACGGCGCGGATCAGCAGCAACATGAGGAAACCCAGCAGCAGGGGCATCAGGATCTTGCTCCAGCGCTCGATCCCGCTCTGGATCCCGCCCAGCACGATCCCGATCGTCAACGCCATGAACGCCGCATGCCAGAAGATCGTCAGACCCGAGTTCCCGATCAACGAGCCGAACAATCCCTCGATCTGAACATTATCCGATCCCGAGAACACATTGCTAGCCGAGAGATAAACGTAGTGGAGCGACCAGCCCCCAACGACACTATAGAATGAGAGGACAAGGAAGGCGGCAAGCACCCCCAGCCAGCCGACCAGACCCCAGCCGAAAGGGCCTTTCCCGCCGCCGAGCATTCGGAAGGCACCGATGCCAGAGCGCTGTGTGTGGCGACCCATGAAGATTTCGGCCATCATCACCGGTAAACAGATAAAGGCGATGCAGACCAGGTAGATGATCACGAACAGGCCACCACCGTTCTCCCCGGTGACATAGGGGAACTTCCAGATGTTGCCCAGGCCGATCGCCGATCCCGCCGCGGCCAGGATGAAACCCATCCGCGAATTCCAGTGCGCTCGTGGTGCTGCCATCAGTTCACATCGTCCTTCTCGAACGGAACGCAAATAAAGAGAACGGGTCGGGTTCGGCCCGAACCGAGGGACACGCGGCTGGGTGCGGGTTGCGGGATTGCTACGGATCGGTCGCCCGAATCGTGTCGCACAGGGGCCTCATTGTGCCCCGAAACCAAGGGCCGCTCAAGGGTCGCCGATACCCAAGCAAGACGACCTGCCCCAGAAAGTCGACATTTGTATAATTTTTGCCCTTGCGAGACTCAGCCTATCCGATATTTTGTACACTTAGCGATGGCTCGAGCCGAGCCTTCGGCGGACCGGACGGAGCTGTCGCATACGTTGGACAAACCAGGGAGGACGAACGATGGGTCAAGTTTCGCACATCCCGGACAATTACCAGGTGATCACCCCGTACCTGGTCGTGCGCGGAGCGGCCGAGGCGGTCGCCTTCTACGTGCAGGCTTTCGGGGCAACCGAGGTGATGCGGTTGACGATGCCCGACGGTCGGCTCGGCCACGCCGAGGTCGAGATCGCCGGGTCGCGGGTCATGCTGGCCGATGAGTTCCCCGAGCGGGAGATCCGCGGACCGGCCTCGCTGGGCGGGAGCACCGTCAGTCTGAACATCTACGTTGAGGACGTCGATGCCCGGTTCGCCCAGGCCCTCGAAGCCGGTGCTACCGAGCTGAACCCGGTCCAGGACCAGTTTTACGGCGACCGCTCCGGCACCCTGGTCGACCCCTTCGGCCACCGCTGGACCCTGGCCACCCATATTAAGGAAGTCCCTCCTGAGGAGGTCCAACGGTACATGGATGAGGTGATGGCCAAAGCGACCCCCGACTGCGCCTAAATTTCGAGGCCTGGAGGGCTCTAACCTAACCGCCCGATTCGTTCATTCGAAGAGGTCGCCGACTCGGACCCCGAAGGTCCCCAGCAACTCGGGAAACTCCAGCGTGTCGGTGGCTTGAAGCACACGGACCGGGCGGTCCCCTTCATAAACGTGTGCGGTCTTGCCGTCCGGATCCAATACCACCACGACCGAGACGCCTACCGTCAGGTACTCCCCCACCTTCGTCAGGACCCGGGGCCAACGGTCGTGCTCGGAAAGCACCTCCACAATCAGGTCCGGGGGGATCTCCAGATAGGTGTCTTTGGGCAGCTTGCCGCCGGGCAGGCGTTCGCGGCGATAGAAGGCCACGTCAGCGCCTCGGAGCGTGTCCGGGTCCCGCTCGGTGATCACCCCCGAATCGTTGCACACCACCACGCCGAGGTTATGCGTCTTGGTTTGGACGTGGAGCAACGCCCCGATCTCCATACAGATCCGACCGTGACTGGGCTTAGGTGGGTTCATCGTGACGATCCGTCCCCGGACCAACTCCTCCAGAGACGCGTGGTGCGGTAGGCCCAGATACTCCGAGAGCGTCAGCAAGGGTTCGCGGGCCGTGACCGTGGCCATGAGCAATCTCCCCTCCCAGTGGGATTCGTTACGGTGCATATCGCCCCATCATACCACCCCAACTGAAAAGCGTCGATTGCATGGCGGCGCTGCTTAATGAAGCCAGCCCGACCCCATCACCTGATTGACACAGATCAGACTGTCCTGGCATGGTGGTGTCCGCGTGACCGACCCTCGCCGGGTCGGCTGGAATCATCGGGTCGGTGCGGTCCGATCGAAAGACGAGTTGAGCAGGGAGATCGGCGATGACGAACCGAACGACGCAGCAAAGCACGTTGGGCACCTCGGTGCCAGAACCCAACCGTCGCAACCTTTTGCAGGGAGCGGCCGTCGGCGCCTTGGGAGTCGGCCTGACGGGCCTGACACCACCGCGCGTGCATGCCTCCGGTAGCGACGAACTGAGGATTGGCCTGGTCGGATGCGGTGGCCGAGGCACAGGCGCTGCTGAGCAGGCCCTGCGGGCTGATAAGAACACCCGCCTGGTCGCCATGGCTGACGCCTTCATGGACCGCCTGGAGACCAGCCGCGACACGCTGCTCAAGTCGGGCGTGGCCGATCGCGTCGACGTACCCTCGGACCGCTGCTATGCCGGGTTCGACGCTTACAAGGCGGTTATCGACCAGGTCGACGTCGTCGTGCTGACCTCGACCCCGTATTTCCGGCCCGAGCACATCGCCTATGCCGTCGAGCGCGGCGTGCACTGCTTCCTGGAGAAGCCAGTGGCCACCGACGCACCCGGCGTTCGCCGCGTCCTGGAGGCGATCGAACAGGGCAAGCAGAAGAACTTGGCGATGGTCTCCGGCCTCTGTTGGCGCTATCACAATCCGCGACGCGAGACGATGCGTCGGGCGATCGAGGAGCGGGCGATCGGCGAGTTGGTCGCCATCGAGACAACCTACAACTCCGGGGGCGTCTGGGATCCGCGGGTCGGCCGCGATGCGGTCGCCAGCGACATGGAGTACCAGATGCGCAACTGGTACTACTACCTCTGGCTCAGCGGCGACCACATCGTCGAGCAGGCGGTGCACGGAATCGACACGATGGCCTGGGCCGTCGGCGACGTGCCGCCGGCGCGCTGCTGGGGCTCGGGCGGCCGGCAGGTCCGGACCGACTCCAAGTACGGCAACATCTGGGACCATTTCACCCTGGTCTACGAGTACGACAACGGCGTCCGCGGCTATCACCAGTGCCGACACTGGCGTGGGTCGCAGAACCGGGTCAAGGATTACCTGTACGGCCCCGAAGGGATCTGCGACGTCTTCGGCTCACGGATCACCAAGCCGGACGGCTCGTCGCTCTGGCGGTATCGCGGCCGGAACAACAATATGTATCAGACCGAGCACGACGAGATGTTCGCCTCGATCCGCGCCGGCAACCCGTTAAACACGGCCGAAAGCGCAGCGCACAGCACGCTGCTGGCGATCATGGGCCGAACCGCGGCCTATACCGGCCAGGTGATTACCTGGGACCAGATCCTCAACTCGCAGCAACAGCTCGGCCCGGACACCTACACCTGGGCCGACGCCCCCAGCCACCCGATCCCTCAGCCCGGCGTCACCGCCTTCACCTGACCCGAGCCGAGTAGACCGGAGAATTGATGTCTAATCGGGCCGCGCAGGGTCGTCCCCGTCGCTTATTGACCACGAGGCGATGCCCCGCACAGCCTGTGAGCCCCCAACCATCCGGTCGAAGCCGACCGGATGGACTCCATGACAACACTTCTTCTTTGATCGATCAAACAAAGATTCGATCAAGGCAAGGCGAGTTTCGATCAGAGCGATCCGCTCGGGGAAAGATCTCGAGCGTTCGGCCCGCGGTCTCCCAATACCGAAACTCGGGTGATTTCGATCGTGCGAAGCTGCAATTACTTGGCAAAATCGAGTGCGACCAGGTATCCTAAATTTAGGTATGCCTCCGATACGCGGAGATGTTGAGGGATCGGGTTATTTCTCTCGCGTCTCTGCGACGATTTCTTCAATGCGATGGGCGGGAGCATTTCCCTGGATTCTAGAGTGTCCAGGGGGTCCGAGCCCGATCGAAGGCAATAACAGAACAACTCAATCGATGGACGAGCGTGCCCGAGGCGCTCGGGAGGGTATCATGTCCGGACGCAAACGGGGCGGTTTCACCCTAATCGAACTGCTCGTCGTGATCGCAGTCATGGCAATATTGATGGCGCTGCTCTTGCCGGCGGTCCAGGCGGCTCGCGAAGCGGCGCGTCGAACCCAGTGTCAAAGCAACCTCCGGCAACTGGGCCTAGCCGTCCAACTCTACCACGACACCTTCGGTACGCTCCCGCCGGCCGTCCAGAGCCCGGTCTACTCCTACAGCGCTCAGGCGCGGATCCTGCCCTTCGTCGAGCAACAAAATCTTCTGGCGACGCTCAACTTCGATCTCGGCCTCCGCGAAGGCCCCAACGACGGAATCCGCGCCGAGAACCAGACCGCCTCGCGCGCCTCGTTGGAGATCTTCCTCTGCCCCTCCGACGACCAGAACCGCCGGATCCTCATGGAAGACTGCGCCCCCGGCAACTATGTCGGCAACGCTGGCTCCGGCGTGCCCGACGATGGACACTTCCTCGCCCCCCATGCCGATGGCGTCATCTTCGGCAAGTCGATGCTGAACGTCTCGAGAATCCGCGATGGGCTCAGTCAGACCGCCCTGATGAGCGAGGCGTTGGTCGGCGACGGTCGAATCGGTAGCGCCGACAAGGGCAACGTGCACCGCCAGTACCTCCATCTGGGCGACGAGTACCCGCCCATGATCCGTCCCTCAACACTTAATTGCGACCCGGACCGACCCAACCGGCCCTGGTTGGGCGACCGCAACGCCGCCTGGGTTCTGGGCCGATTCGACAGCTCCTTGTACAACCACTACTACACACCTAACCCCGACCGACCCGATTGCATGCATACCCACGCCCGCGCCTGGAAAGCCGCCCGCAGCAACCATCCTGGCGGCGTCAATCTGCTCTTCTGCGACGGCCACGTCAGCTTCCTCAGTGACACGGTCGATCGGGAAACCTGGCGCGGACTGGCCACACGTCGCGGTGGCGAGATCCTCCGCGACTTCTGATTTTGATCCTGAGCCCCGCATTGAGATTGGGGATGTCCCGACCGACGGGTCGGACATCCCCCAAAAACGCTCTGGGAAGCGCAACGGTGTTGTCATGAGCCAGCCGGAACAGCTCATGCCTTGAGGAACGGCACCTCGTGATACTCCAGAGCCCACTCACGCATGAACCGGACCCGGATCGGTACGATCCGGTAGACGATCAGCTCGGGGTTGTCCACATCACCCAGATACGAGCGAAGTAGCGGGTTGGACGACCAGATCTCCTCTAGGAGCGGTCGCTCGGCGCGGCGGTCGATCTCCTCAGCACGACCGGTGATCCGGACGTGGTCGTGGTTGGGAGCCAGGTAACAGAGTTCGACCAAGGGGTGATCGGCCAGCTCAATCGTCTTGTGATACTGTCGCAGATTGGCCACGTAGACGGTGAAGTGATCGGTCCGGACCGGGCTGACTGGTCGGACCCGCGGCTGGTCACCGTCGAGGCTGGCCAGGTGGGGAAACTTGGCCGCCGCCATCGCCGCGCCGGCCAGTTCGACGAGCTGCCCGGGCTCCACCGGTTCGGGTTCAGGTCGCGTCATCGGTCAGTCTCCTTCGCTCCAAACCCAGGGATCCTCAGTCACGGCGCCTCTTCCAAGCCGTTGAAGCCAATCCAGCCCGAGGGCGTGCCACAACCCCATGGAAAACGCTCCGCAACCCCATACTGATCGGCTTCCCAAGACGCTACAATGGGCTCGATGGTCGTGTGCTCGGTGAGTCGACGCACGGATCATTTCTTTTCGAAACACGACTTGCTCTGAGGAGAACTCCCCCATGCGCCTGCATACTCTGGCCCTGATCGCCCTGCTGTTCTGGATTGCTGGCTGCAGCCAAGAGACCCAAGAGAAGACCGGCGAAGCCGGTGAGGCCGTCGGTGAGGCCGCTGAAAGCGCTATGGAAGATGTCAAGGAAGGTGCCGAGAACGCGATGGACGATGCCAGTGAGGCCGCCGAGGGCGCCATGGACGCCATGAAGGGCGCCGGTGAAGACGCCGCCGACGCCGTTGATGAGGCTGCTGAGGACGCCACCGAGGCCGTCGATGAGGCCACCGAAGGCGATAACTGATTCCTCATCTCAATTCGCCCTCATCTCTCGGTACACGATCGATTGTCAATCCACATGCCGGCCGTGCCGGAGCCATCCCCTGATCCTTTGGGGATGGCGGAGACGATCTCAATCGAGATCCGTGTTCCAACAAATATCAATTTCGAACAAATTCCTCGAGAAACTCGAGCTTCGCGATTCGGTCACAGTGCTGACGCAATGCTGTTAGCTCGACATCGTTTGCGCATCGATGTCGACATCCGCAGCGCACGGGGATCCCCTCCACGTCGACTCAATAAGGCATAACAGCCGCGTGATTTCGCGAAGATCTTTAGCTCATCGGATCCGTTCCGCTAGTGAGCCTAGCCTTTTGTTTCAGCGTGGATCCGCGAAGAGTTATTTGAAATTCATAACTCTTAAAAGATATTGAAATCGAGGGTCTTTCCGGAGGGAGTCGAATGCGGGGCTCACCAAGATGTTGGCGGTCAGGGCACCGTCGCGCGCCTCAGCGGCGCGTTCGAGCGTCCGGATCGCCTCGTCGACCCGATTCAGGCGTGCCAGCACCATGGCGTCCTTGATAGTGGGCGTCGGGCTGATCGGATCACCCTGACTGCTCTCCCAAAGAATATCCAGTCGCTCCTGCCAATACCCCGTTGCTCCCCCCTGATCGAGAGCGTTCTGGAGCCGTACTGCATATATAGAATTCATAAATTTCCCGTAATGCTGGATCGCCAGATCGAACTGACCGCGCTGTTCGTAGACCTCAGCCAGATAAGCGTGGGCCCTGGAGAAGTCGGGGAACTCCGCGAGCACCGCTTGGAGCGTCCCAACCGCCTCATCGAACCGGCGCGCCTTGTAGAGGACCCGGCCGACGATGGCGGGCCGGATCGGTGAGGTCAGGTCGAGTTCGGCCGCCTCACGCGCCTGGAAGATCGCCTCGTCGTGGCGCCCGAGGGCCGAGAGCAACTCGGCATACCATTGGCGAGCGATAGGTAGGTGGGGCTGGAGCTGGATGGCGTGGAGGAAGGCCCGTTCGGCTTCGTCGTAATCCCAGTCGTATTCGAAGCGGACCATCCCCAGGGCGACGTAAGCGTAAGCCGAGCGCGAATCGCGTTTCAGGGCCTGCTCGGCCTGGGAGCGGGCCTCGTCGTAGGCGGCACGGGCCGGGTCGAGCCCATACTCAGCGCGGACGATCAGGCAGGCGGCCAGCCGGGCCCGAGCCTCGGCGTAATCGGGGTCCAACTCGATGGCGCGACGATAGGCCTCCAGGGCCACGTCCAGCGACGGCTGATCGCGACGCTTCCAAGCCTCCCGACCACGGATATATTGCTTGAAGGCCTCCAGGTTTACCGGCGCCCGATCGGTCAATTCGAGCCGCTCCACGTCGTCCAAACGCAACTGGAGCTGCTCGGCAACGTGGCCGGTCACTTCCGCCTGGATCCTCGACAGCTCGGCGGCCAAGCCGGTGCACTCGTCGCCCGTGACGACCCGATTGGTATCTACCTCGACCAGTTGGAACCGGACGACGACCTTTCCGCCCAATTGGTCGATGCTCCCAGTCAGGACGTGATCGACCCGCAGATCGCGCCCGATCTCGGCGGCGGACCGGCCATCGCGGTCCTCGGGCACTGCGTCGAAAGGGCGAACCTCCAACTCATGGACCCGCGCCAGGCGGTTGCTCAGGCTAATCGGCAGACCGTTGGCTAGGAACCGGACCTCCTCACGGTCCCCGCGATTCTCGAACGGCAGGATCGCCAAGGATGAGACGACCATCGGGACCGGCTCGGCATCAAACCGATCCCCGCGGCGCAGCCCGGTCACCACGGCCCAGCCGAGGACCAGGACCAGGGCCAGGCCCATGAGGGTCGAGGCAAGGACCATCGCCCAGGCGCGGCGGTCGCGACCCTCCAGGGCTCGGAGCGTCTCGACGACCTCCACAGCCGAGCCGAAGCGATCGCCGGGATCCTTGGCCAGGCAGCGCCGGATGATCCGGACCAAGCCCCGCGCAGCATGGCTACGTTCCGTGGGCGTTGGCGCCGGCTCCTCGCTCAGGACCGAGGCCATCGACTCGGCCACCGTCGGCCGTGCGAAGGCGGGTTGCCCCCCGAGGGCCTCGAAGAGCACACAGCCCAAGGCAAAGAGGTCACAACGTCGGTCCACCGTCTCGCCGCGAACTTGCTCGGGCGCCATGTAGCCGACCGTCCCCATCACCGTCCCCAGATCGGTCTGAAAGCTCGGCAGCTCCGGCTCCGTCTCCCGGAGGCTGGCCGGGCGCTCCAGGCGGGCCAGGCCGAAATCGAGGATCTTCCACGAGCCATCGGGCAGGCCGATGATGTTCTCCGGCTTCAGGTCGCGGTGCACGACCCCCCGCTGGTGCGCCGAGGCCAGTCCCGAGGCCAGGTCCAGGCCCAGTCGGATTACCTCGACGGTCTTCAACGCCCCGGCGCGTAGGCGTTCCCGAAGCGTCGGGCCGTCGAGCAGCTCGGTGACCGCATAGGGCATCCCCTTATGCAGACCGTAGTCGTAGATCGTCAGGATGTTGGGGTGCGAGACCGCCGCGACGGCCCGGACCTCGCGCTCGAACCGCGCCCGGCGGGCGCCATCGGAAGCCGCCACTGGTGGGAGCACCTTGATCGCCACCGATCGGCCCAGCCGCTCGTCCATCGCGCGATAGACCACACCCATCCCGCCCGAGGCCAAGAACGAAACGATCCGATACGGGCCGATCCGATCGCGGGCCGGCAGATCGCTCGTCGCCTCGGCACTCGATCCGTACGAACCCACAGGATGGCCGGGACCGAGCCCTTGCAAGGCGTCCGAGTCGTCCAAGCAGAGCGTCGTTGGCCCTGGGTCCGACGCCGACGTTGAGGCAGCGATTCGCCGTTCCTGAAAGACCTGATCGACAACCCCCGAGTCGTCCGGGAACCGGTTCCGATACGACGAGAGGGCCAGCGTGTTGGACGTCCCCGAGCCGCGCTGTTCGATCAACTCCAGTTCGGCGTGGATCAGTTCGCCGAGCAGGTAGGCCCGCTCCAGACCCTCGAACCGGTCGACGACCTCCTCGATCCGCGGCGCCTGCCCGGCCCGCAACGCCGACTCGAACCGCGCGCAGGCCGCATCACAGCGCCGAAGGGCGGCCAGGCTGAGCGCCTGATGGGCCGACGGCAACGGGGAGGTCATGGGCCCGCCTCGTCGTCAGCCGGTTCGGCCTCGAGCCAGGTCCGGCGAATGATCTGGAGCCGACGCTCGATCGAACGCTTGGAACAGCCGATCCGCTCGGCGATCTCGGTGACCGAGTAGCCTTGCAGCTTCAGCAGGGCCACACCCTCTAACTCCGCATCGTTGAGCTGGCTCAGCAGGATCCGGAACCGCTCGGCAACCATCGCGGCGAACTCGGGGGTCGGCTCATCGCCGATGATCTGATCGAGGCCGCCAGCCGACTCGTCCTGGCCGCTCGGCATCAGAGCCGACTCGCCACGGACCCGACCGCCGCCACGTTTCTGGCTCAGGGCCCGTCGACGGTACGCGGTGGCCTTGCGGTGCGTCAGGACCACCAGCACGCTCCAGAGATCGTCCCGGTCGTCGAGGCGCGGAAACCGACCCGCATCGACCCCTTGTAAGAAGCTGTGGAAGGCGCTCAGGGCCAGGTCATCTTCGTCGGCGACCCGACGCGCCGAGGCGGGTAGCTTCGCCCCGGCCAGGCGGATCAACCGCGGCATATACCGCTCCCAGAGCCGCTGGGCCGCCTCCGACTCGCCAGCCTTCAAGCGGGCGAGCCAGTCTATCGTGTCGTTGGCTGCCGCCATCATGACCTCCAGCGAACCCACGCTCGTCCTCGGACGGTAGGCCGATTGTAGCGTCTCCCAGGCGAATCGTCAGGCGACCTGGCCCATCAAGGCCACATCCCCCGTCCGCTGCGCAACGCTCGAGCCGATCGACGCTGCGCGACCGATCTGAACATCAATGTCAGCCGACGGTGGCATGGAGACCTCGATGTGTGCGAACGTCGGCGAGTCGGTCGGTTCTTCAGGCGGTTCCAAACCCTCTTGGATCAGACATACATGGCGATTGAAAAAGCCCTGAGCCATATGGTTCGCTGATCCGCGAGTTCGACCAGGCCGTTGGAAGCACGGCCCTCCAGGCAATACCCGATCATTGGGTTCCACCAATGGTTTCGTCGGTCCGGCGCATCTGGGCGAGCAGTTCGGGGATGGCCTGGAGGTCGGGCAGGACCGCGTCGACCACACCGAGCCGTTCCAGTCGGATCAATACCGTGGCCTCGGCCAACGCGAGCAGCCCCGCCTCGAGCCCCGATCCGTCGGTCGTTCCGGGGGATCGCGCGATGCCCAGGGCTCTCGACCAAAACCTGGGAGCCTTGATCCGGAGATCGAGGTGGGTCAGCCCGACGAGATCCTCGGCGTGGGCCAGGGCAGCCAGTCCTTCGCCGTCGATCGGGTTGCCGGCCAGCCCGAGATGGGTCACGCCTCGGAGGTCGAGGCCGGTCAGCAGGTCGAGCAAGCCTTGGGTGGTGATCCCATTGCTGCTCAGGTCAAGGCGTCGCGGGACCCGGCGCGGACGGGCCCGGACCAGGGCGGCGATCCCCCGATCGCCCAGCTCCGTGTCGGCCAGGCCGATCGCCTCGACCTGACCGAACAATCCCCCAGTCACCAGCGCTTCAACCCCCTCCGGCCCCAATGGGTTGGCGCGCAGCTCCAACTCGGCCAGCCCGGTCCAGTCCCCCTCGGTCAGCCCGCGGACCGCCTCGGCATCGATCCCGCGCCAGGAAAGGTCCAACCGCGACAGTCGTGACGCCAACCGCGTCGAGGCCAGTAACGCCAGATCATCTCGATCGATCGGCGTCCCGAACCGCTCCGACGTCCACGCCGACCGAACCGAGGACCGGGTCGCGACGCCCCTCGACCCTCCCCTCCCCGGACGATCGACGTGCCAACCGCCGAGCCGGAGCTCTCGGAGTCGCGGCGCGCGGTCGTCCCGAACGAGCGCCTCGATCTCGAGACGGCCAGCGCCGGTGCCGTAGAGATCCAGGCCGACTAGCCGTGCCCAATCCCCCGTCCCGAGCAGGACGTCGAGGTCCTCGGCATCGATCGGGTTCTCGGCCAGCCCCAACGATCTCAGACCCTTCAGAGACGGCGAACGGGCCAGACTGCGGAGTCCCCCCGGCCCCAGGACGCGCCGAAGGTCGAGGTGGGTGACTGGAGCCAGCCGCGTGCTTCGGGCCATCGCGGAGACCGCATCGGCATCGAAACGCTGACCACGGAGTCGGAGATGCGTCAAGGCCTCCAAGCCCGCCAGTCGCCCCAGAGTCTCGCGGTGCCGACAGGTCAGGCTGAGGTGCGTGATCCGTTTGAGGTGCTCCTGATGCGCGAAGGTCGCCCGCGCGCACCCTTCGGAATCGAAGCTCGATACCGCCGCCGGCGCCAAGCCCTCGGCCAGCACGCGACCCGACTTGGTCCGCATCCGCGCCAGATGCATCCAGGGTGCCCTCAGCCAAAGCCAAGGGCGGTCCGGATCGTACGTCGAGGACCACGATGACTCCGACTCCGGGGCAGCCATCGGGAGCGGGCCCGGCTCGGACACGTCGGGACGGAAGAACGGGTCGTCATCAACGCGGACGAACCGACCGGGGATCCACCCCTCAGCGACGGCGCGGACCAGTTCGCTGGCGAACTCCGCGCCCGACTCGAAAAGCTGATCCGAGGCCACGAGCAACTCGTCCGGCTCGGCCAGGCGACGGAACCGTCGACACGGATCGGTGCGTCGAGACTCCGGATCCCATAGCACGCAACGCAGCCAGTAGAGCAACCCCGGGTCGATCCCGACCACACGAACGTCCCCGTAGTGACTCGTCGACGTCGACCCAGACCCTCAACCTAACCTCAGACGCGCTGGAACCTCAGCAGTCCCAGTGAGCGGCCCAACGATCCATGGGCTCTATTGAGACCTAGCCCCGACATGATATCTCGCCCCAACACGATCCGCCGAGCCGATTCCCTTAGCATGACCGGGGCCTCAAACCGACAAGCCCTCTTTTCAGACATAAGAATCAAGTCTAATTATCAAGAAGTCGAGGAGGTGCCGTTATGTTCCGGGCCCCGCGTGGCCAGTCGGTTGAGGAGGGTCTCGAGCGAGTGGCGGACGTGGTAGAAACGGTCGTGGATGCCGATGAGGGCGACATGAGCCAAGACGTCGGAATCGGCCAGGTCGCGGAGCCCCTCGGCGCCGATCGGGTTGGCTCGGAGGTCGAGGTGGGTCAGGTGCGCCAATGCCTCGGTTCTCGCGAGCGCCGAGATCCCTTCGGAGTCGATCCGATTGGCCGCCAGGCCGAGGTGGGTCACGCCACTCCAGTCGAGCACCTCGAGCAGGCGTCGGAGACCCGAGGAGCCCAGGTCGTTGCCATTCAGATCGAGCCGGGCCGGCAACCGCGACGGGCCGGCTTCGACCAAGGCGTTGAGGCCTCCCCGCTCCAGACCGACCTCGGCCAAAGCCAGATCATCCAATTGCGGGAACAGCTCGGATCGCACCAGCGCGGCCGAGGCTTGCTCGTCCAGCGCGCAGCGGCTCAGATCGAGTTCGCGGAGCCGGCCGAGCGTGCCGGGACCATCGAGCGCATCGAGGCCCTCGGCGGTCAACGGCCGGTTCCGCAGGTCGAGGTGGACCAGCCGCTCGGCGAAGGGCGCATCGGCCAGGGCTTGGAGCCGCCCCGGATCGAGCGCTGAGGCACCGGCATTGGGTCGGCCCAGCTTCAGGTGCGTCAGGCCGGCCAGATGCGGGCACCAGGCGAGCGTCTCGATGTCCTCAACACCCAGGCGCATCTGCGAGAGATCGAGATAGCGCAGGTGCTCCAGGTGATGCGCGGCTCCGAGCGCCTGAAGCCCTTCGTCGCCGATCCGGTTGGCCTGGAGGCTGAGGTGAGTCAAGCCGCCCAGGTGCCGCGCCTCTAGCAACGCCCGGAAGGCCTCGGGACCGAGCCGGTTCCGACCCAGGTCGAGATGGGTCAGGCTGCCGAACTGCTCGGCCCTCGCCAACGCCGAGACCCCCGGCTTGCCCAGCTCCCAACCCCGAAGATCCAGATACCTCAACGCGGAGAGGCCGTCGAGTCGGGCCAGGATCCGGACCACCTCGTCGGGCGGCAACGGTCCGCGACGGGCAGCGCTGAGGTCCAAATACGTGACCCTGCCCAGGTGCTCGGTCCGGCTCCAGGACGTCGAGCCCCCCTTGCCGGGCGCCTGCGAGCACGAGACGGCCGACGGGCCGGGAGCCTCCAGGAGAATCTGGCCCGGCTCGGTCCACGACTTGGCCAGCTCCGAGAGCGATGCCCGCAGCCAGAGCCGGGGCCGATCGGCATCGAACTGGATGACCGACGGATCAACCCAGCGCGACCCGTCGGGCCGACCGAAGACGCTCGACTCGCGGTCGACCCGCACGCTCGAGGAGGGGATCCGCTTCTCGGCGACAGCGCGGACCAGAGCGCTGGCGAACTCCACGCCCGACTCGAAAAGTCGGTCCGAGGCCACGAGTAATTCCCCGGTGCTGGCCTCCAACCCTACTCGAGCCGACGGGTCGGCCAACTCGCGACGCAGCCAATGAAGCAGTTCCGGATCGATCGCGCTCATCGCTAGCTGGGTGTCTCGACGGATCAACACGCCTCAAAGCGTCCAGGGATAGCTCGAGGCGTTCAGGGACAGGTACCGCTGGCACATCGTAACATCCTGGAACAGTTTGTTACTCCAACCCAGAATCAGATCGCGCGACAGGACCGGCGAATCAACCAGGGAGCGTGCCCCGGCATCGCGAATCGGGTTGGCTCGCAGGTCCAGATACCTCAAGCCGGCCAAGGACTCGCAATGGGCTAATCTCGAGGCGCTCCGGTCGTCGATCCGGTTGCCGGCCAACCCGAGGTGGGTCAGACGGCTTAAGTCGATCGAACCGTTGAGGAGCCGATCGAGCCCCTCGGGACCGATCCCGTTGCCGCTCAGGTCAAGTCGACGGGGGGTCCATCGCGAGCCGTCGCGGACCAACCGGTCGACGCCGACATCGCCGAGCCCGACCTCGGCCAAGGCCAGGTCCTCGAGCCGATCGCGGAGACCGGTCCCGACCAGGATATCGAGCCAGTTCTTGGTCGACGGCTCGAAGATCGCCCCGTCCACGTCTCGGATCCGGTTCAGGCCCAGCTCGCGGAGACCGGCCATTGTTTCAGCCTCGCCGAGGAGCTTCAGGCCGGCCGCCGTGACGACCCGGTTCTGGAGATCCAGGTGAGTCAACGACCGCGCGAATGTGGCCTCGACGAGCGCACGGAGGGCCGGGTACAAACTCCCACGAATCAGCCGAGACCATCCCAGCTTGAGTTGACGGAGCGTTCCCAGCCGGGCGCACGAGCAGAAATCTCGGAAGTCCTGCGTATCGAGTTCGGAAACGGGGAGGTCCAGATACTCCAACCGTTTCAGTTGAGTAGCTTTCACGAGCGAGCCTGGGACCCTCGAGTGCGAACGGCTCAAGACCAAATGCGTCAGTTGAGAAAAGTCCCGTGCTTTGCGACCGCTGAAGAGGGCGCAGAGGCCGTTGTGACTGACGCTGGTGCCCCGGAGGTTGAGATGGGTCAACCCAGCAAACGGCCTGCAACCAGCCAAGGCTATGACATCTTTGACTGACATACTATTATTTTCCAATTTCTAAATTTTTCAACGTCGAAATCTTTAGCGACACATAATAAATTCGATAAACATAAAATCCAGCGTACTTATTCTTACATTGCGCATGTGAAATCGAAGTTGCTCGACCTTCGAAAAACTCTCTGGTCGTACACAGAGGGAGATGATCGATGGCGAATGGACCGGGATTCTCGCTGAGAAAGCGGAGGACCGCGGTCGAATCCGACCTCAGCCAACAGAGGGGCCAATCGCGATCGAACGGGCGCAGGGATGGGTCGGACCAGGTCGGCCCGAGGGCCACGCAGATCGGCTCGAGCCGCACGCTCTCGATCGGCAGATGGCCCTCGGCCACGGCGCGGACGATCCGGCTGGACGGCTCATCGCCGGACTCGAAGAGCCGGTCCGAGGCCATCAGCAACTCGTCTGTCTCGCAGCGCTCATAAGCGATCGATCGCGGCGACGCGAACGCACGTTCGAGCCGCTTCCAAAGGTTCAGGTCACTCGGGAACATGATCGCATCCGGAGAGAACACCACGGGCCACCGATTCCTTGGAGGACTCAACAGCGATCCGGGTTCGCCTCATCGTCGAAGCGGATCCCCAAGATACTGCAGCTTCAGCCTCGATTCTCTGGACCTACGCCGATCGCGGTCGTGCATGAAGAGCGTTCAAGGGAGCCACCCGTCCCATGGACAAACAAACACGGTCGTCAATGAAGCGGAGGTATGGCGTCCAGCGACATCATGACTAGATGCCTCAATAGGCGGCGCAATGTCATCCATCAAAGTGCGGCCGAATGACCAAATTCTGTTGCATCGAAGAAACATCGCTGTGACGGTTATCGACGGACGTCAAAGGCGGGACACAGCGGCCTCCCTGCACGCCCCTCACAGGGTCAAGACTCCGGGCAGTGACCGGCAAGAGCGACCTGGCCTGGCGCGACGACGATCGGACAAATCTCGCGAGACACAATGCCCCGGCTGAGCAACCCGCTATCTAAAGCTGGACGAATGGATGGTTTCGACCCGAAATCGATCACTGCAACATCGCCGACGTTGTCGGTGGAGAGCCCCGAGTCGAATATCCTCTAAACCTGGCTGTGGTCAATCCTTAGAGATATTGATCGAATGTTTGTATTTTCTTCATCGACGAGAGATGGACTGTGCTGATCATCCTGGATCAGCCATTGGCAATGTTTAGACAGACACCCTTGTTGTCTAATTTGACTCAAGGGATCGCAACCCACTCTTCGAAGACGAGTAGGGAAAACGTACCTGCTACCTGCCTCGGAAGGAGGTTCGCCAGGCCATCCTTCTCCCGATCAAGTCCACGAATCTAACGTTTCCGTTTTGTGAGATCGCTTAGGTTAGGGATATCGAGCACGTCGCCATTGAGGTTGGTTTTGCTTCTCGATAGGAGAGTAAGGAATCGCTCCCATGGGCATCTGCGAAGAAACGGGTTGCGATCATACCAACTCAAGCTATTATGGATGAATCGGTCGAGGAAGTTGACGGTGACGTTAGCACAATGAAAGCTGCATCTGATGACGACTCCGACGATCACGCTCCTCGCCGCCAGCCTCCGCAGCAACCTGATGAGCCGCGCCTACATCCTCGCGAAGCTGCTGGAGCCTGAGTTTCGGGTCCATATCGTCGGTCCCGGGTCCCACGATGAGGTTTGGGCCCCGATCCGATCGGACCCAACGCTCGATATCCGACCCTTCCAGGTCACTTCCGCCTTCGACCTGAGGCGAGGCCGTCGCTCGATCGTGAAGAAGTACATCGAAGGCGACCTGATCTATGCCATGAAGCCCGTCAACACGTCCTTCGGCCTTGGGCTAACTGCCCGACGAATCCTCGATCGGCCGCTCCTGCTCGACATCGAAGAATGGGAGTTGGGCCTGATCTCGGAATCGATCTACTGGGAAGCCCGCCTGATGAAATGGCAATGGCTTCAGGATCCGGGGAGCCCCCTCTACACGCGGATGCTTGAGCGACGCGTCCACGAAGCCGACGCAATCACCGTGTCCAATGCGTTCCTCCACAAACGATATGGAGGGATGTGGCTCCCCCATGCCCGAGACCCGGAGCAATTCACCCCCCAAGGCATCGTCATCCCACCGAACCATCAGGATCCGACCGTCTTGACGTGCGGGAGCATTCGGAATCACAAGGGATTTGACCTACTCCTCAACGCTTGGAACCAGATCAAACACCCGACTGCATCGCTGCGCATCGTTGGCGTGCCCGACGATCACCCGATCGTCGCTGAAAGACGCTGGGGCGATCGGGTATCGATCGAACCGCCCATCCCACTGAGCGAGGTTCCGAGCGTGCTGAACGACGCGACGATCGTCGTCGTACCGCAACGGTCGAGCCGAGCCAGCCGGGGCCAACTCCCCACCCGGCTGATCGATGCGATGGCCGCGGGCCGCACGATCGTCTCGACACAAGTGAACGATATCCCGATGTGGTTATGTAACGGGGCCGGGATCGTTGTCGAACCGGACAGCATCGAAGCGCTCGCCGCCGGGATCCAGCAGGCCCTGGACGATCCGGTCGAGTCGCTCCAAATGGCCAGGATGGCTCATGAACGCTTCCTCGACCACGCCTCCTTCGAAGCCGTCCGTCCGCGAGTCTTCCGGCTCGTCCATCACCTCCTCAACGGAGCACACCCGGCCAGCCTCCCTCAATCACCCCCCTGCATGCCGGCTTCGAATACGGGGTGGATCGTGCCTCCGAGGGGATATCTCGCCAACAAAACTCCTTCGCAGAACCACCAAACGTGATCAGCCGAGCCAGTCGCCATTGAGGTAGTCTGCCTCAACGATCGACTGTCACGACCACAAGACCAACAACGTCCTCTTCACCCCAAACTGGGCTTCCGACAATTCCCCAATTACCCACCCCGGATTTCGGAGCCGACAGCGTCATCCGACCGGCTCGATGGCTCGGGTGTAGGGCCGGACTGACCGAGTAGATCGCGGACTGCCTTCCCGAGATCGGGCTGGCGCATGAGCGATTCGCCGACGAGCATGGCGTGAACGCCGGCCTCGCGGAGCCGTCGGACGTGCTCAGGACTCGCGATCCCGCTCTCGCTGACGAGCGTGACGTGGTCGGGGACTCGGGGCCGAAGTTGGAGGGTTCGGTCCAAGTCGGTGACGAACCGCTTGAGATCGCGGTTGTTGACACCGACCAACGTCGCTCCAAGCTTGAGGACGCGCGGGAGGTTGGCCGGGTCGTGAAACTCCACCAGGGCGGCCATCCCGAGCGACTCGATCTGGCCATGCAATTCGGCCATGGTGGCATCGTCGAGGATCTCGGCGATGAGCAGGACCGCGTCGGCACCATGGACGCGAGCCTCGACGACCTGGTAGGGATCGATGATGAAATCCTTACGGAGCAGCGGCCGGTCGACCTTCGCGCGGATCCGGGCCAGGTAATCGAGGTGCCCCTGGAAGTAGGGGGCGTCGGTCAGCACGCTAAGGCACGACGCGCCATGGTCCCGGTAGGTCCGCGCGATGGCCACCGGATCGAAGTCGGCGCGGATCACGCCGGCCGAGGGGCTGGCCTTCTTGACCTCAGCGATCAGGTGCGGCCCCCCTGGAGCGGTCAGCGCGACGCGGAAGTCGCGGACCGGAGGCACGTCGGCGAGCCGCTCGTGCAATTCCGGATACGGCAATCGCGCCTTGGCCTCGGCGACCTCCAAACGTTTCGCGGCGACAATCTCATCGAGGATGGTGGCGGTGGTCGGAGGCGTTGCGGTCATCGGGGCGAATCCTGAAGCAAACCGGGTCAGAGATCGTGTGAAGGCGGTCGAGGACCATCCTTCAACGAACCCTCAAATACAACACTCAAGACGGGTTTTGATCGGTCGACTGGACGGGCGGGAAGAGGTCGGAGATGGAGATCGGCAGCTCGGGGAACAGGTCGTCGGTCAAGCGATCGTCGACACCAAACACGCGAATCGTTTTGGGATCGAGGTACTGATGGATCTTTCGGGTCTCGGGATAGACGATCCAGACCCGAGAGACCCCGGCCCGGAAGTACTCCTCCATCTTCGACAGCAGCGGATCGGCCAGGTCGCTGGGACTGACCACCTCCACGGCCAGCTCTGGGACCACGTCCCACGCATCCGACTTCGGATCCAACGGACGGTCCGCCGACCAGCGAGCGTACGAGACAAAGGCCAAGTCTGGAATCCGATGCCGCTTCGGGTCCTCCGGTAACGGAAGACGGAACTTCATTTCGACAAAGAGGCGTCCAAGCCCCTGGTCCCGCACGAACGGACCCAAAATTAGCATGAGTTCACTAACGACGACTTTAGAATACGTGCTCATAATTGGGAGAGGGACTCGACGATCGTGGACCAGTTCGAAGGGCTCGGGATCGTCTAGGGGCAACCCGGTGGTCGTAATCGGTGGAACCAGGACTTGCTCAGGAGTCACCAACGGACCAGTGTCGCCGGCCTCGAGGAGTGTCGTGCCGCTCATGAGGAGCTCCGATCCGATGACTGGACGGGGACGAACAGCTTGGCGATGGGGATCTGCAACTCAGGGAACAGGTCGTCGGTCATAATCGCCTCAGCGCCGAAGACGGCGATCGTTTCGGGGTCGGAATAACGATAGATCTTTCGGGTCTCGGGATAGACGATCCAGACCCGAGAGACCCCGGCCCGGAAGTACTCCTCCATCTTCGACAGCAGCGGATCGGCCAGGTCGCTGGGACTGACCACCTCCACGGCCAGCTCTGGGACCACGTCCCACGCATCCGACTTCGGGTCCAACGGGCGGTCCGCCGACCAGCGAGCGTATGAGACGAAGGCCAGGTCCGGGATCTGGTTCCGATCCGCATCCTCGGGCAGTGGCAGACGGAACTTCATTTCCATGACAACGTTCCCAAGCCCCTGTTGCTCGGCGAATGGCCCCAGGATCCGCATCAACTTATTGGCAATCAGTTTCGAGTATGTGCTCATAGTTGGGAGGGGGACTCGACGGCCGTGGACCAATTCGAAGGGCTCGGGATCCTTCGGAGGTAACCCGGTGGTCGTGATTGGTGAAGCTGGGACCTGCTCAGGAGTCACAGCTCCCCTCGGATCGGCGCCTCGGGTCTCGAGGAGTGTCGTGCCGCTCATGCCGGGCTCCTTTCGATGGACTTTGAACGACGCGAATCGCGAAGTCTCTTACTGGATCCAGTTCGCTTCAGGATATCCGATCGGGCCGGAACGGTGGACCGGAGTCGCCTACAATCTCTAAACATCCGATCAGTTAACGGGACACTCCTTAGCCAGGAGGCATGTCGATCAGCCTTGGAGTCGTTCGGGCGGGTGATCGGGAAAAGGGGTGTCGGGTCTTGAACCTGACGTCGCGTGAGGCGCTATCGTGACCGTCGAGGGGCGACGGCTCGTCCCCTCGACCCGGTCAGCGCTCCTTCGCGGGTTGGGTCGACATGGCGGATCGTTGACGGCGATCGATCGAAGCCGGAGTCGGGCAATGCGGACCTGGAAGGTGGGCGAGTTGGCCGAGCGGACCGGTTTGACGGTCCGGACGCTGCATCATTACGACGCGATCGGCCTGCTGAGCCCGTCGATGCGGACCGGGTCGGGACATCGGCTCTATGACGAGGCGGACGTGCGCCGACTGCATCGAATCGTCGCGTTGCGGTCGCTGGGCCTAGGCCTCGACGAGATCGGAGCCTGCTTACGGCTCGACCGGTCCTCGATCCGCACGATCCTGGAGCGTCAGGTGGCGCGACTGGACGCGAAGGTGGACGAACTGCGACGGCTCCGCGACCGGATCGCCGATCTGGCCGGGCAATGGGACCAGCGTCCCGGGCTCGGCTCTGAAGAACTTCTGGAGATGATCATGGATCTGGCCAAGATCGAATCGTACTACACCCCCGAGCAACTGGAACAGCTCCGTCAGCGTCGCGAGCAGATCGGCGAGGAGCGGATCCAGGAGGTGGAGCAGGAATGGCCCCGGCTCTTCGCCGAGGTCCGCGACCTGATCGATCGCGGGGTCCCGCCCGACGATCCCCAGGCCCGCGCGCTGGCCCGACGCTGGATGGGATTGGTCGCCGAGTTCACCGGGGGTGATCCGGGAATCACTCGTTCGCTCGAGAACCTGTACAACAGCGAACCCGAGATGAGTCAGAAACGGGGGATCGACCCGGATATGATGGAGTATATCCGTCGAGCTCAGACGGCCGAGCACGGCGACGACGCATCGCCCGGATCGCCAAAGGATTGAGTCAGGCGACTTCCGAGGTGCTGACATCGTACGCGGATCGGGATTGAGCCTCGGGCATCAATTCGCGAGCGCGGGCGTCGAGCTTGCGGTCTTTGTAGGTGTCGTAGGCGTGATAGACGACCCGCTTGGGAGCCGAGATCAGGTGTCCGAGCGGATTGCCCGCGCCGGGGGGACGTCCTTCGCCGAGGATCCGGTCCATCTCCGCAATCCAGGGGCTGACGCGCCCCTGGAGCCGGTCGTTGAGGCGCTTGGTGGGCTCGATCCAGGCCTTAGCCAAAGCCCAACGGAGGATCGGCGGGATGTCGCGGTCCTCCGTATCGTTGATCTGCGCCTGGAGATCCTTGGCTTCGGGTTGCCAGGTTGGATCGGCGCCGAGGTGGGCGAGCACCCCGGCCAGGACGGCCGGCTTATCGGCCTGGACCCGATCATATAGATCGATGTAAAGAGCCTCCTCGGGGAAGTGGGCCGTCCATACCTCGATGGTCCGGAGGTAGTCGTTGAACCGCGCCGTCTTGTCACGGGCGACGAACCCATCGAGCATGGCATCCAAATCGTTCTTGAGAACCAATTTCTCGTGAAAGATCTTGATCTGGGACCAGGTCCGTTCGACGGGGTCGCGGATCATGAGGATCAAACGCAACTCGGGATAGGCCGTGGCGATCATCCGCACGACCTCGGGCGGGATGGTGCAGTAGGCGGGGGTGAACTCGCCGCGGATCGGGCGTGGGGGATCGTTGTCGGGCGGTCCGAACCGCTTCTCGTACCAGGCCAGGGAGTGGGCGTGGATTCGCTCAGAGAAGTACTTGACCTCCTTGACGCGGGGCATGAACACATCCGGATGTCGACTTAAGACACGATAGAGCCATGTGGTCCCGCAGCGCTGCGAGCCGATGCCGAGGAAGGTGGGTTTCATGAGATCTCCCTTACGTGGCGTGGTCTCGAGGCGTCGTTGGACCGTCCCGCTGGGGATCGGTTCGGGGGATGGGCCGATGGATCATCAGGCCGGTCGCCGTCGGTAGGGACTCTGAGGACGGGCCGACCGGCCCCACGAGGCGGGCGCCCCTCGACCCTCACGCATTACCGGAAGGGATGGCGCGGAGGCCGTGGACAGCCACGCTGACATCGTCCGAGAAGGTGAACAGATCGATCAACTCGCCCTTGGGCCAGTCGATTCGCAGGATGGTCGCCGGAGAGATGCCGACAAAGAGCTGATCGCCGACGCGGTCGAGCCCGCGGATGAACAGGGGCATGACCGAGGGGAACTTGGCCAGCTTCAGGTTGGTCATGAGCCGCTTGATCTTGAAGCGGACCATCTCGCCACGGACCAGTCGGGCGACCGGAGCGAACGTGGTCAGGTTAACCGCTTCGCAATGCGTCCCATTGCCGACGTCGAAGCGTCGGACATGACCATTACGCGAATCGTTAACAAAAAACGTACGTTGCTCGTCATCTGGGACGAGGTTATGTCCGTGCTGGATCTGCTGAGTCTGGAAGACGACGCGGTCCTCGGTCAGCTCAACGACAGCGCCGTGCTTGTTGCAGAGGGCGTAGAGTCGACCGTTCAGAGGTGTCACGGCGTTGACGTGAAGATGGCTGGGATCCTGAAAGACGTGGTGTTCGAGGAAATTGGTCCGATTGTCGACATCTTTATCGATTTCCAAGGGTTCGACGCCGAGCGTCTTGGCGATTCCGGGCATCTCGCGTGGCCAGTATTGGCCGATCAGTTCTCCGGAGTTGAGGTCGAACTGGAGCGCGGCATCGAGAGCAGTGGCGGCGACCCAAAGCCGGTTGGGGTCGTTGGGATCGGGCGTGACCTCGTGGAGGCCGGCCATCAGCGGATGCGTGAGATCGCGCTTCAGGTTCAGATCTTCATCGAAGATGCGGAGGGTGTGATACTGGGCCAGAACGATCTGATCGCCGACGCGTTCGATCCCGCGTCCGCCACGCGAGTTGCCGCGTGGGTTAGGATCGTCGAAGAAAGGGGGGGTCATCGCGACCGGCTGCTGGGCCAGGATCCGCTTGGACTCCCAGTCGAGCTTGACCATGTGGCCGGAGTGTTCCGGGTCGGCATAGCGGATGACGGTGCTGAAATAGACATGCACGGCGGTTGACTCCCTCCAAGATCCCGAAGACCCGCGACAGAGGCGGGCCGGGACGCGATCCAGCCGACCGAAGCGCCCCGATGGCGACGGCCCGGTCGGATCGGGCGAACGCGACGTCTGACCAGTTGGCTTCGGGCAACGGGCGCCCCATCGCGTTGGTTCGGCCGAGTAGGAAGTCCGGGCGGGCGATGTGACGTGACGGCAGTCGGGCGAGCAAAGCAAAGGTATCTGACAGTGTGTTGACGGCCAAAAGGCCGTCGCGTCTTCGTTCGGGAAGGAAGGCTCGGAGATCGGTTCGGTTGGGAAGAGAATCGCGTCTCGGGAGAACGCGCGTCAGAAGCGGAGGTCAGGATATCGGCTGCGGACCACCCGGAAGATGACGTAACCGCCGAGGCAGTAGAAGGTGAAGACGAACAGGTTGAGCATGAGGTGAAAGTCGTTCTCGAACGACTGCATGATCAGGGTGATGGTCATGATGACGAAGACGGCCTGCCAGGCCGGATCGTTGGAAACCATGGCTAGTCGGAAGGCATGACCGAAGACCAGGCCAACCATCAACAACAGCGGCAAGGCGGCCAAGACCCCGTGCTCGATCGACAGGCCAATGAGGAAGTTGTGCGGTGCGCCGCCGGCGCGGGCGGTCTCGCCGTAAGCGATCCCGAAGAACAGATGATTGGTGCATTCGGCCAAGTGCCCCAGGTAGTGGCTCCAGAGTTCGCCACGACCGGTCAGCGCGTCGTCGTCGTAGCCCTTTCGCTCGAAGACGGCCATCGTCTCAGCCGGCATCATGGTCGAGAGATCCTCGGCGCTCCAAATCAGGAAGGCCATCAGGCAGGATAGAACGAACCAGACCGGGGTCCAGCGGCCTGGATTACGCAGGTAGGCCAGGACCATCGTCAGAGCCAAGGCCACGAAGATCAGGGCGAACCCGCCGCGCGATCCGCTCAGAAAGACCATCAGTCCGCAGAGCGGGGCCATCGTCAGCAACGAGGCGGCGATCAGACGTCGCGAGAGCCCCGCGTGGCCCAGGAAGATCATGCTCAGACCGGCGATGGCCAGGAAGTGCTGCGCTGTCAGGTTGGGATACATTCCGGCCAGGAACGAAAACCGCGCCACTTCCGGACGCATCATCGAGACGGACATCACCATCTGCACCAGAACCAGCACTGAGACCAGCATTCCCAACGCGATCAGGTTCGGCGGCACGACCCGAAACCCACGGTAGAACAAGATCGGCATGACCACAAACGTCGAGCCATAGCGGAACAGGCTGACCATGTGGGTGAAAATTCCCTCGAAGCCCGAACGGATCAAGTGGGCCGTCGTGGCCATAACCACGAAGCTAATCATCAGGGTTCGGATAACCGGCGGGATCGCCACGAAGAACTGGAGGACCGACCGCCAACGCACCAGCGCGTACAGCGCGATGACCGCGTAGCAGACCTTGTTCGACCAGGTCTGGCTGTTGCCGCGCGTGAGCATGTCGTGGGCGTCCTGGACCGCCTCCCCACGCTCCAGCAAATCCCAAGCGAACGAGGAGAGTTCGGTGGGGAACCAGACAACCATACAGAGCCAGACGGCCAACAACGTGAACCCGTCATAGAGCGTTCCGAGCAGCTCCGGCGTCAGGACGTAACGGGGGCGTGGCGCGAACATCACGGCGGGGGCGTCAGAGACAGTCGTAGACACGGTCGAGCGGTCCTCTCCTGTCGGCCATCAGGCCCCGAACTCGAGGCGGAGACCGGACTTTCGGAAGGGCCTGCGAGTCCGAGCGGATCGGCAATCGACCCGCCCAGCACTCGCACATCATCTTCGGCAATCGTCGTGCGGATCAAGCGGCATTTTTTCCCGAAACGACTCCCGACCGGACCGGATTGGCCTGAGGCGACACGACCCCATGCGGTCCGACGCCTGACGAGACGACACGAAGGTCCGTCAAGGTTCCGGGGCGGTCGGCTCCAGCGCGGGCATCGCCGCCAGCAGACGGTCCAGGATCGGCTCGGGCTGATCCTCCACGATCAACCGCGATCCGGTCTGCGGACGGATGAAGCCGGCCCGCTCGCCGTGATCGATCAACTCCAAGAGCGGGTCGAAGAAGCCGTCCCGGTTGAGCAGGCCCAGTGGATGGTCGTAGAGGCCCAATTGGATCCAACTGAGCACCTCAAAGAACTCTTCGAAGGTGCCGATCCCGCCGGGCAGGGTCAGGACCGCATCGGCCTGCTGGACCAACAACGCCTTGCGTCGATGCATGTCGGGCACGATCTGCAGGTCGGTCAGGCCGTGGTGGGCGATCTCGACGCGATCCATGAACCGCGGAATGACACCGACGACGGGGCCACCGGCCTCTAAGGCCGCGTCGGCTACGACGCCCATGAGACCGACGCGCCCGCCGCCATAGATCAGGTTTAGACCGCGCTGGGCGATCGCGCAACCGACATGCTCGGCCAGTTCGCGATACCGTGGCTCGTGGCCGAGGCGACTCCCGCAGAAGACGCAGACGGCGCGTCGGGGCGCTCCAGTTGGGTCCACCGGTAGCGAAGCCAAGGCAGGCGACCGCCCGATTTTGGGGATCGGTTCGGGCTCGAACGCGGGCTCTGGAGACTCGGACGTGGAACTCATGATGTTTGCTTGAAGTCACTCGGATGTTGGGATCGACTCAGATCGCCCGGGGGAGTTGCGGCTCAGATCGGTCGGCCTTTGGTGATCAGTCCGCTGACTTGCGGAAGGTTCCGGACGCGGCCGTCCTCGCAGCTCCACCTCGTTGGGAGCGGCCGAGGCGGCTGCCTTGGTACTGGCGCGTCGGACCATGATGGTGTAAATCGTCTGGAAGGCCAAGACGTAGAGCGCGGCCAGGACCAGACCGGCAACCGACGGCAACGCTGCAAGCTGATCGAGTTGGATTAGGGAAAGGACCTCCCGGCTGAGGGTCAGGGCCAAGCCCAGGCCGGCGGAGAGCCCGCCCAAGAGGACCACCAGCAGGTGCATCAGGAAGAAGATCGAGAGTGGACTGACCCGATTGACCCGAGGTGCGGGCAAGCCCAGGATCGCGTTCATCTTGGCCACCTCGTAGAGCAGGCCGACCCGGGCTCGAATCAGGATGAGGCTGTTGAAGACGCCGATGACACCCAGCACGGCAAATGTTACCGGCAAGCACCAGAGCTGGATGGTGCGTAGCGGCACGAACGCTGAGACGGCCTCGGGCACGTTGAGCAGGCCGCTGCAGGCACCGATGAGAACCGAGCCGACGAACAGGAAGATCCCGACGGAGCGGTTGCGGTCGGTGATCAGTTCGTGAATCGTCCGGGAAATGTGCAGGTAGCGGACCTCGGGAGCCAAGGGTTGATGCGGCTTGGGCGCCCAGCCCAGGGCCACCTCCTCGCCGGCCATCTCGATCCGAGCCAATCGGCGGTCGACGGTCGCCTCGGGAAGCACCTCCACGCTGGCGCTCGGACCCAACGCATCGAGGTGGTCGACCGAGCCTCTCGACGCGGCCTCGGCCAGGTCGTCTCGATGATCGGGGCCGGATCCGGGTGATTCGTGACTCATCAACGCGGAAACTCCTGCCAAGTTGAGGGATCCAGACCGCAACGATCGATCGGGCCGCCGCCCTGGGTCCGGCCGACCCGAGGCTTACAATAACACCACACTTGATACGGACCGTACGACACCAACAGATCGATCTGGGAGCCGCAACGCGATCGATTCACGCGGTCCCCACATGGCTCAACCTGAACGATGACCAACCGACGCCCTACGTCACGCCTGATCGTATGCCGGAGCGCCCCCCGATGACCATCGAAACGACCAACCCCAACGAGTCGACCGACCCGCGCCCGTTCCAGACCGTCGCGCGGATCGGCGATCTCAAGGATGGCGAGGGACGACCCGTCCAACTCGCCGACCGCGACATCGCCCTGTTCCGCGACGGCGACCGCTACTTCGCCATCGACGACGCCTGCCCCCATAAGGGCATCCCGCTCAGCGATGGGATCGTCCACCAAGGTACCGTCACCTGCACCTGGCACGGCTGGATGATGAGCCTGGAGAGCGGCTGCTACCTGGCCAACCCTCGAATCCGCGTGACCACCTATCCAGTCCGCGTCGAAGGCGACGAGATCCAGATCCAGGTCCCCGCATGATCCCCGAGACAAGGCGCCGTCTTCCGAACAGCCCGGAATCTTGGATTCGCCCCAGCCCACCATGGAGGCCCCTCCGATGGCGACCGTCTCGGCCGAAACGATCCGGACCCTAACCCAACTCCTGGAGGATCTCGGGGACGTCGAACCGACACGCGTCCGGATCACCTGCGGGCGACCCGCTGGTCTCCAGGATGTCATCGAACTCCACGATCGACACAAGATCCTCTGCGAACTCGTCGACGGCGTCCTGGTGGAGAAGGTCATGGGTGGACGAGCCTCACACGTCGCGATGATGCTTGTCTATTATCTGAACGCTTATTTACTGCGGAATCCGATTGGGTTCCTCTTCGGCCCCGATGGCCCTTTGAGAATCGCTGATGATCTCGTCCGGATCCCCGACATCAGCTTCGTCGTCTGGGACAAACTCCCCGACCGCACCGTCCCATCCGAGCCAATCCCCGAACTCGTCCCCGACTTGGCCGTTGAGGTCCTCAGTCCCAGCAATCGACCCGGGGAGATCCAACGCAAGCGTCGCGAATACTTCCAGGCTGGAACCCGCCTGGTCTGGGTCGTCGACCCCGAGAACCGAACCGTCGAGGTCGCGAGCAGCCTCGACGCCGTCGTCACCCTTCACAAGGCCGAACGCCTCGACGGAGGAGAAATCCTCCCGGAGTTTTCAATCGCCGTGTCCGATTTATTCATCAACATTTAAATTTCTATCAAAGAAACAGTGATTGATTCACAACGGAAGGGGGATGGCACGACGATGGCAACCGCAACAACCGAATCAACCCGGACGATTACAGGCCTTTTGGAAGACCTCGGGGACGTCGAACCGACACGCGTCCGGATCACCCGTGGACGACCCGCTGGGACCCGCGACATCATCGAACTCCACGATCGACACAAGATCCTCTGCGAACTCGTCGACGGCGTCCTGGTGGAGAAGGTCATGGGTGGACGAGCCTCACACGTCGCGATGATGCTTGTCTATTATCTGAACGCTTATTTACTGCGGAATCCGATTGGGTTCCTCTTCGGCCCCGATGGCCCTTTGAGAATCGCTGATGATCTCGTCCGGATCCCCGACATCAGCTTCGTCGTCTGGGACAAACTCCCCGACCGCACCGTCCCATCCGAGCCAATCCCCGAACTCGTCCCCGACTTGGCCGTTGAGGTCCTCAGTCCCAGCAATCGACCCGGGGAGATCCAACGCAAGCGTCGCGAATACTTCCAGGCTGGAACCCGCCTGGTCTGGGTCGTCGACCCCGAGAACCGAACCGTCGAGGCCGCAAGCAGCCTCGACGCTGTCGTCACCCTTCACAAGGCCGAACGCCTCGACGGAGGAAAAGTCCTCCCGGGATTCACGCTCAACGTTTCAGAACTTTTCGCCCATATTTAAGCTTTGAAGGCTTACCTGTCTTCTTCGTTCGACCCAGGCCCAAGAGATGTCGGCCGACGCGGGGCAAGCGTATGATCGAGGGCGTTGGTTGGTGTCGCGGTCGGTCGCCGCACGGGGTGGAACGGCCGATCGTCCAAGCGCGAATAGAACCGTTGAGGAGCCTCTCCGATGCGTGCGGCCTACATTGAGGAAACCGGTCCGGTCGAGTCGATCGTGGTGGGCGAGCGTCCCGATCCCGAAGTCGGGCCGGGCCAGGTCCGGGTCCGAGTCCGTGCAACGTCGTTCAACCCGATCGACCTGTATTTGAGATCGGGCGCAGTCGCGATGCCGTTACCGATGCCCTACGTGGTCGGTTGCGACCTGGCCGGTACGGTCGAGTCGGTCGGGCCGGGCGCGGGCCGATATCAGGTTGGCGACCGGGTTTGGGGCTCGAACCAGGGCTTGCTGGGCCGCCAAGGGACGACCGCCGAGTTGGCCGTTGTCGACGAACACTGGCTCTACCCGACCCCCGAATCGCTCACCGATGCCGATGCGGCCGCCATGGCCTTGGTCGGAATCACGGCCCATCTCGGCCTGTTCCGTACGGGAGGACTTCGCGAAGGCCAGACGGTCTATGTAGCCGGCGGCTCTGGCGGTGTCGGTTCAATGGTCATCCCAATGGCCAAGGCTATCGGCGCCCGCGTGGCGACCACCGCCGGTAGCCCCGAGCGCCTCGACCTCTGCCGGCAACGGGGCGCCGACCTGGCCCTCAATTACAAGTCTGACGACGTCTCCGGAAAGCTCCGCGAATTCGCCCCCGACGGCATCGACCTCTGGTTCGAGACCCAACGCGAGCCGGACTTGGAGGTCTCCATCCCCCTGCTGGCCAAGTTCGGGCGCATGATCCTAATGGCCGGACGCACCGCCAAGCCTTCTTTACCCCTGGGCGCGTTCTATACCCGCGACTGTTCCCTGATGGGCTTCGCTATGTTCAACGCCAGCCCCTCCGAGCAGGCCCGCGCCGCCGAACAGATCAACGACTGGGCCGCATCCGGACAGCTCAAGCCGCTCATCGGACAAACCTTTCCCTTGGAACAGACCGCGCAAGCCCAGGCGCTGCTGGAGCAGAACACCCTCCACGCCGCCGGCACCCTTCATGGTAAGGTCGTCGTTGAAATCCCTTGATCCCTTCGCGATACCCAATCCACAACATGTCTCGGAGATCCGATCAATCGGCGATCGTTAGAGGCTGGCGATCCGGAGATTGGTCCCGTCGGATCGAACCGCTTCGAGGCGGAAGTCCTCGATCGGCGAGGGATGATGGACGGCGCCATCGTTCCAGAGGCAGACGCGGTTGCGCCCGGTCCCCTTGGCCCAGTAGAGCGCTTGATCGGCGTGCTCCATGAGGACGTCGGGTTGGTCCTGGGGCGGATGGCCGATCGCCACACCGAGGCTGACGGTCACCTCGATCTGGATCGGGCCTAGATTGAAGGGGTGTTCGGCTACGGCAGTCCGGAACCGTTCGGCGATCGCCAAGGCGCCCTGAAGGTCGCTGTCGGCGGCCACGACCACGAACTCCTCGCCCCCGTAACGGGCGGGGAAGTCGCTCTCGCGGACCGATTGTCGGAGCCGATCGGCCGCCTCGCTTAGCACGATGTCGCCGCTGGCATGACCGTAACGGTCGTTGATCAGTTTGAACCGATCGAGGTCGCCCAGGATTACCGAGACCGCTTGGCCCAATCGATCGCATCGCGACCACTCACGTTCCAAGTGGTCATTGAGGGCATGACGGTTGCTTAGTCCGGTCAGACCATCCAAATGTGCGCGCTGTTCCAACATATCCTGGAGCCGCTTGGTCCGCAGCGCCGCGCGGACTCGAGCGCGGAGTTCCACATCGTCGAAGGGCTTGCTGATGAAATCGACGGCGCCGAGGTCCAGGCCCCGGGCCCGCTGCTCGGTCTTACCCGTGGCCGAGAGGAAGATCACCGGGATGTTGTGCAGGTCAGACCGATCCTTGAGCTGGCGGAGCACTTCGAAGCCGTCCCAGTCGGGCAGATGTAGGTCGAGCAGGACCAGGTCGGGGCGCTCGCTCTGGCAGAGCGTTATGCCGGTCCGACCATTGGGTGCCTCGAAAAGCTCGCCCCCCTCGCGACCGAGACGATGACGGAGCAGCCGTCGATCAAACTCCGAGTCGTCGATCAGCAGGATCCGGGGCATCGGTTCGATCGCGTGACGCAGCATGAGCAAGGTCGCCTTGACTGGATCAAACCCACCGGTGAACACAACGTCGTGGACATCCGATGGGTTGGATCATCGACGTCCCCAACGGGAACGCGCATCGCACCGATGCTGAACCCGTCGTGATCGTGAGTAATGTTGGGCGATCGCTCGAAGTTCCTGAGGTCTCCGAGCGTGGCAACACAGCGCGATGACGGAGCCCTTCAGGCCGAAGCGCTGGTCCCGGTCGCCTTTGCTTCAAGCCTAGGTCAACTCCGAATTCGATCCCGCCATCCCCAACCGCTCAGTCCGCCACGCACCACAATCGTGTTGCCTCACGTCAGCGCTGAAGTTGACCACGCAACGATCACGAAATACGGTTCTCTTTGGATGATGACGCACCAGGAGTCCCACCAAAGTTTGAAACGCCTCTTGTCGGTACGCTTTGGCGCCCTCAGGCTTGAGACTGTCCTGAAAACTCCGAACGATCGGGGCACTCGATCGCGACCTATCCCCCCTCCTGCGTGCCCCTTTCTGGAACATCGACGTCGATTCTCTGGTCGTTTCGACGGCCACAGTCCCCTCTTTGCTCAGGAACGATCGATGACGACCACGGATGCTTTCTGGAAAGACGATCCCGAAATGGTGGAACTGCGGAGCTGGTTCGCTGGCGAGCTGATGGATCGAATCCACCAAATCCAGAACCATGCCGAACAGGAAGGGTGGACTCCGGTCCGGACCATTGCGCACCAACTCCGAGGCGCCGGCTCGGGCTACGGCTTCCCTGAAATTACTCAGTTCGCCGCCGACCTCGAAGACGCCCTCTGCAACACGCCCATCGTCAAAGAGCGTGTCTGGTCCTCGATCGACCGCCTCGCCGAGACCGGTCAGGTCATCGCCGCCACCTACCACGACGCGGCCTCCTGAACCGTTTACGAGCCGTGGCCCGCGCCTTGACCGCATGTCGACGTTTCGGATGACGTCAATCTCTATCGACGTCTTTCCTTCTCTCAAATATTTCCAACCTTCGATGAATCCATCGCGACCTGTAGACCGCTCCATCCGGCTCACCTTGACGCTCACAACGGAGCGGTTGGCGGTCTGTCGCTTGGAGCCAAGCGCATCGACGCCGGCCTGGCTCGACGCCTGCGATGGGTTCGCCTCGATCACCCGGACGGCCCAAGAGGTCTCGATCGTCTGCAACGAGTCAGCCGTTCCTGAATCGATTGACGCCCGTCGGGGCTGGCGTCGCCTGGAAGTCGACGGGCCGCTCGACTTCAATCTGGTCGGCATCCTCGATGCGCTAGCCGCCCCCCTGGCCCGCATTGAGGTCCCCATCTTTGTGCTCTCGACGTATCGGACCGACTCGCTCCTAATCGCCGAAACTGACTGCCGAGCCGCCCTCGACGCCCTCCGAGCCGCCGGCCACACGATCCGCAATGAGGCCCCGTGAGAACCTCCGTGATCGATGACATAGCCCCTCGAAATCGATCTCCGCTCGCATCGGATCCTCGTATTCGCCGGTGAGCCGAGATATCCTGGAACGTCTGAAACACAGGGGACACCGGGCGCAAGGCGAGGCGGATCCTTCGGATTCGGCCGGAGCGTCCCGGAGCCCTCGACTGTTCTGGGATCATTAACCGATCCGGAGTGCCGGATCATAGACATATCGGTATACAAAGGACTCGAGTGATGTCCGAGGGTCTGAAGAAGGCGCCGAAGCTGCTGGGAATGAACTACAAGATCGAGGAACTGGTCAAGAGCACCGAGGCCGAGTCGCTGGCCCGGATCGGCGATCAGGACGACCTCAACCGCCGCTACTTCCTCCGGATCATCCACCGCCAAAGTCCCGACGACGACGCCCGAATCGTCCGCGCTCAGGCGATGGTCGAGGCCTCGGCCAAGCTCAGTCACCCCTCGCTGTTGACCTACCACGACATCCGCCTGAAGCGGTCCTGGTTCCGCATCACCCGCGCGGAGGTCCTCCAGGAATATGTCGATGCCGCAGCGATCTCCGAGTTCGACCCGACCAAGGTCCGCCTCGACCACTGGATCCTGATCTACCACCAGCTCGCCTCAGCGCTCTCGCAGATCCATCGGCGCAACCTCCTGCACGGCGACATCAAGCCGGCCAACGTCCTCCTGACCCGGTCCGGTCGCGCCAAGCTCGCCGGCTACGGCATGAACCTCGTCGACAACCGCGATCAGCGACCCACCTCGAAATCCTACAACGCCCCCGAGCAAGCCGAGTCGGGCCGGCTCTCCCGTAAGGCCGACCTCTACAGCCTCGCCGCAACCATGTACTGGGCCCTCACCGGCCAGCCGCCCAAGGTCGACAACCGTGGCCTCAGCGAGAGCGGCAAGATCCCCAAGCCCAACTCGCTCACCCCCCAGATCCCCGACCCGCTCAACATCCTCCTGATGACCTGCCTGACCTCCGACCCCGATGTCCGGCCTGAGGTCATCGTCGACGTCCACGACAAGCTCGCCGACCTCATTCAGGCCCGCAACCTCGACGAGGCCAGCCTCCAAGGGCTCATCGGGACCCTCGGCTTCGCACCTCCCAAGGCCGAGGAACTCGCCCGGTCTTGAACCTCAAGCATGCGGGCTGTCCAATAATTGAACACGGTGGTTAAAGATCGCTGATAAATTTGATCGACCCCAATAACGATCGGAATGACGGGGAGAAAGAAAACCGCGCCGATATCGGCTGCGCCTCACCCAACGACGACTCGTCGGGCAAGCTCCTCCCCATGACCACGCCAACGTCGTCCGATTCGAAGGACGCCCCATGAACCAAGCGGACCCGAACGATGAGACCGAACCCGACCCGAACCAGGCGCCCGAAACACCCCAGCCACCCCCGACACAGAGCCGGCAGTTCGATGTCTCGTTCAAACAAATCTTCGAGCGAGAGACTCGAGCCGCACTCCGACTCTTCTCCTCGGAACCCCTCACCGGTCCGGTCTCGATCATCAACACCGAGCTGTCACAGGTTCAGACCCGACAGGTCGACCTCCTCTTCAAGGTCGAGGCCGAGGAGCCGTGGATCGTCCATCTCGAGGCCCAATCGACAACCGACGCCTCCCTACCAGCGAGGCTCACGAACTACAACGCGTCCCTCCACCTCCATCACGAAATGGCCGTCCGATCCTCCATCATCCTCCTCAGACCCGAGGCCGATCACCCCAAACTGAGCGGGCGATACATCGTCCATTTGCCCGCGTCTATCGGAGGAAGGGAAACCATCAGCCTGACCTATGAGGTCTATCGGCTCTGGACCATGGATGTCCACGACTTCCTCCAAGGGCCGATCGGGTTGCTGCCGCTGGCGCCCCTGACCAACATCACCCTGGACCAGTTAACCCAGACCCTGGATACAATTCAGCAGCGCCTCCGTGCGTTGGGAAATCCGGTCCAGGAACGCGAGTTGTTGAGCCTGACCAACCTGATGTTGGGTCTGCGTCGCGACCACTTCGCAGCGGCGTATCAACAAATAGCGAGGAACCGCATAATGATCGATTGGCGCGATTCGCTGACGGCCAGAATGTTGATCCAAGAAGGAATCCTGGAAGGACGGCAAGAAGGAATCCAAGAGGGACGGCAAGAGGGAATCCTGGAAGGACGACAAGAGGGAATCCTGGAAGGTCTGGCCGTGGTGCGAGCCATGTTGTTGGACTTGGGCACGCGGCGCTTTGGCGCGGCCGAGCCGGAGACCCAAGCCCTGATCGAGAACTCCGAAGACCTTGACGCCTTGCGACGGGCCGCCGGGACCATCCTCGACGTCGAGTCGTGGCAGGAACTCCTCGCAACGCTCCGCCGGGCGCTGGACGATCCTGAAACCGCCTAAGAGAATCTCGGGACCCGGGCGAAGACCGCCATCAGGACGCTCACCCAAAGATCCTCGATGAGGGCAACCTCATCCCGTGAGTCTCCGGGGCCGTTTCGCTGGGCTCGCAGTCCCCAGCCAACCCAACACGCCGCCAGCCGGTGGCTTGGCCGAGACCGACTCCCAATCGGCTTCATACGTGCGCCAAATCAGGAGCCAGGGACCAAGCGGCTTACCGTGCACGCGGCACGACCTTATATTCATTCGTGCACTATACGGGTTTTGGCCGCGACGCTCCGCCGAGAACTCCGGTCCCCCGGGGCGGCGGCTCCGCTTCGCCGCACCAGGGACCTCCGTCTCCCAGCTCCGCGACTGACTCGACTTACTGGACTTGAACTGCGACGGGGCGAAACCCGAGGTTGATGTACCGGAACTCGGGCGTGCCGTTGTTCCGAAACGCCGCGCGGCAGTACCGGGGGACGAAGTACCAGCTACCGCCCCGGAACACCCGGTTCGAGGCCTGGGCCGTGACCTCCGGATCCACCCCCCCAGGAAGACGGCTGGTGAACCAGTCGCGGCACCACTCCCAAACGTTCCCATGAACGTCATGGAGGCCCCACGCGTTGGCACGTTTCGCACCCACAGGATGAGGCCAGCCGCCGCTATGACCCTCGTACCACCCATAGTCCGCGAGTTGCTCTGCATCACCGAAGTTCAGCAGACGGCTCGCCTTGTCTCCGAAGCAATAGGCCGTCGTCGTCCCCGCGCGGCAGGCGTATTCCCACTGGGCCTCCGTCGGCAACCGATACTCCCAATCTGCAGGCAATGCCCCGCTCGCCCGATCCCGATCCGTCAATCTGCGACAAAAGGCCACCGCATCATCCCAAGACACCTCCTCTACCGGGAAACGACCCCTTGACTCACCGGCAACCGACCCCTTGCCTCCACCAGAAGCGGAGAAGTAGCTGGGGTTGGTCCCCACCAACGACGCGTACTCGTCTTGCGTCACCAGGTACTTCGCGATCCAGAAACCATGCGATAGGCGTACCTCGACCTGGTCTTCATCTTCAAATCGGCCCTCCTCATCCTCCGGGCTGCCCATCGTGAATCGGCCCGCTGGGCACCAGCAGAAGGGCATCCTCAAGCTGTTGGCCGACCACTCGTCGCCGGCCCGCTGGCCTTCGAAATTCGACGTCGACCGCCGGTTCGTCGCCACGGGCCGGGTGCCTCGGGTCGGCTGGACCTCTACCTCTTGAGGCTCTTCGTCGGCGAGCCGATAGGTGTCGGTGCCGGGGGTGCCTCGGGTCGGCTGGACCTCTACCTCTTGAGGCGTCACAATCTCGATGATCGGGTCGTAGGTTTTGGGGGTTGGTCGGGATCGAGGGGGCTCCACAGGACTCGGCTCCGCGACGACGGTCGCTCCGCCATTCGCCTCCGCGCCCGACAATGACTCCGGCAGCGCCCAGATGTCATCGCGACCGTGGAGGAACGCCGCCGCGTCGTCCCCCGAGGCCCCCGGAGCCTGGGCCACCAGCGCATGCAGCGCGAACGGCGGCATCTCGATCAGCCGCAACTCCGCCTCGGCCCCCAACAGGATGTGGAACATCCCCTCGCGAGGCTCGTCGCCGGTCCCCAAGCACCGCCCGCCGAACCACTCCGGCTCGCGTCGCAGGCGATCCAGCAGGTCCGACTCGCCGAGCAACCCTTCGAACAGCTCCGGGCGCCAGTTCGACCGCGTCAGCGACTGCAGTTCACGGATCTCCCCCTCGATCTGCTGGGGGCTCGTCGACTCGGCGCGAAACGTCTCGATCGCCTGCCGGATCGCCGACTGCACCTCGCGATGGATCGTCAGGTTGATCCGGCTGAACTCCCGAGCCAAATCACTCTGACCCGCCTCCAACGTCTCCAAACGCTCTCGTGACGCAATGCTCTCATACCGCGCACAGAGCCGATTGCGATACTCGGCCGTCCAACCCACGAACGGGATCTTCTCGGCCGCCATCTCGATCCCAACGGCGATCACGTTCTTGGCGTTCAACGAAGCCATCGACTCTCAACTCCAGCAGGATGCACTTCGGTCGGATGTCGGTCGCATGGTGAGCCGCGTAGGCAGGTCTGGCAAAGGACCTTCGTCGGAGCATCCCCAATATTATCTATGACGACCCAAATCACCCGACCAATCATGGCGATTCCGACTCGGCAGGTCGACACGGAGGACTCGCGCGATACCATCGAGACGGGTTCGGGGAGACCTGCTCGATCAGGAGATGGACATTCTGGTCAACGCGTGGAACCGGAACGTGATCCCGGGTGGCTGCTGTTGCCGCAGGGGGTCTCGGGAGCGATCAAGCGTCGGAGTGGCCTGGAGCCGTTCCGCGAGTTGGGGTGCCACGGCCCGATCCTGCTCGGCGGCGCGGTGCGAACCGGCGCGGGTTGACTTCCGCTCCGAGCGATCATCCACATGGCGGGCATCATCGAATCAACTATTCATAACAGCATAAACCGAGACCCCGCCCCATCGAGATCCCGGCAACAGTCCATATCACAACAGGCCGATCGACCGCGATTACGCCGCGGGGGCGGCGGGGACGTTCTCGACAGCGTGCGGTGCGGGCTCGGCCTGCGAGGCAGCGTCGGGCCCCATGGTGGGGTCGAACAGCGCCGCGTCGACGCCCAGCGGACGCCGCATCAGCCAGGCGACGCCAAGCAGGTCGATGATCACCTTCCACGACCGGTTCCAGATGTTGTAATGCGACTTTCCATGCGGGCGCGGGCGGTGCTCGACTGGGACCTGGACGATCCGACAGCCCTGCCGGAGCAGGAGTGGGCCGAAGAACCGGTGGACGCCGTCGAACATCGGCATCCGCAACAGCGCCTCGCGGCGCATGATCCGGACGGCGCAGCCGGTGTCGCGGATCGACTGGCCCAGGACCGCATTTCGCGTCCGGTTGGCCCACTTGCTGATGATCTTCTTGAACCGCGTATCTTCACGGCGGATCCGCCAACCGAGCCCGGCATCATGCCCGGCCGTCGCGTCCCAGACCCGCGCCAATTCGGCCGGCGGGTTCTGTAGGTCGGCATCGAGGATCCCGATCCACTGCCCACGCGCCGCCCAGAAGCCCGAGACCAGCGCCGTCGTCTGACCGCCGCCGTTGGCGTTCCGCAAGGGCCGGAGTTCCGGATATCGCATCATCAGGTCGCCGAGCACCGCCACCGTCTCGTCGGTCGAGCCGTCGTCGACGATCAGGATCTCGAACCAGTCGAGCCGGTGCTCGTCCTCGTTCGCCTCGCGCTGAACCAGCGGGCGGAACGCTGAGGTGATCTCCTCGACCAACCCAGGCAGGCTTGCCGACTCGTTCTTGGCCGGGATCACGATCGACAAACCCGTCCCCCGACGGACCGCCTCGGAACCCGCCCGCGCCTTCTCACCAGCCGAAGCCCACCACGATTCGCGTGCCCGCGTCGCGCGGAGTCGCCCGACCATTGGACCATGACGCTGCGAGGGATCCTGTCGCATCGAGGACATCCCAACGGCCTCCCTGCCCGGTTCGACCCGCCCCGACGTCCGACACGAGATCCCCACACAGGACACGTGCCCCTTCTCGGCAACGACGCCGCAACCGCCCCATTTGATTGAGACACGACGCGATCGGTAACGCTCGCCCATCCCTGAGAATCGGCGCACCGCGACCGACTCTTGAGAAAAAAGTTCAACCACCCCGTCAAGGCGAACCCGTCCCCAAACACCCTCCATGGACGACCTCAACGATTGCGGGTATGGTCCCCGGCCATCGCACGCGCCATTACCGGACCGAGCGCGGGCCGCTTCCATGCGTGGCTCAAGGACGAGCACCCCATGACTACCACGCCCCTGACCATCGCCAAGCCGATCGCTCAAGCGACGAGCGACACCCCGAACACCCGGCCCGACGACGGGCCGATCGTCGATCTGCCGGTCGAGGCCCTCGACACCAACCCGTTCAGCCTCCACATCTACGGCGATCCCGACCTCGAAATCCAACCGAGTCGCGGCGATGGGCTGCTCGAGAGCGTCCAGGAACTCGGGATCCTCGTCCCTCTGGTCGTCGTCCCCCGAGACGCCCGACATACCGACCGCTACCTCGTCCTCTCCGGACACCGCCGCCTGGCCTGCGCCCGCCGCCTCGGCCTCGAACGCGTCCCCTGCCTGGTCCGCACGCCCGTCCCAGAGGACCAATCGCGCCGCGCCGTGCTCGACTATAACCGTCAGCGCCGCAAGACCTTTCGCCAAATGATGCGCGAGGCCGACGCGTTGGAAGACCTCCACACCCAAGCCGCCCGAGACCGGAAGACCGCCAACCTCCGGCAGAACCGAAGCACTCCCCAACAACCCGCCGACCGTCGGAATTCCGACGATCGGACAACTGCTCCTCGGATCCGATCCACTCAGGGCCGGACCGACGCACTCGTCGCCCGCGCCATCGGCTTGGGCGGCAAAGACCTCTATCGCCAAGCCCGTGCCGTCTGGAAAGCCGCCCTCGACGGCGACGTCCGCGCCCAGGTGGCCTTGGACCTCCTCGATGCCGGGACCAAGTCGATCTATGCCGCCTACAAGGACCTCCGCCGTCGCGACCGGCTGACGCCCGAGGTCTTTCGCCCCACCCCCTACGACCATTGGCCCTTCCGCCACGACCGCGCCTTCGGCGTGCCCCATCCCGGCGACATCCCCGCCCAACTGGTCGCCCAGACGGTCCACTACTACAGCGAGCCCGGCGAGTTGGTCGTTGACCCCATGGCCGGCGGCGGGGTCACCCTCGACGTCTGCGAGGCGATGAACCGGCGATGCTTGGCGTATGATGTTGCCCCCGTGCGTCCAGAAATCAGCGAGCATGACGTAAGGAGCGGATATCCCAGTGAAACCCGCGGCTGTACGCTGATCTTCTGCGATCCACCCTACCACACGATGCTCCGGCGGGCCTACGGCGGGCGCGGTGTCGAGATGCTCGGCTTGGACGACTGGACAGCCTTTCTCGAAGTGCTGGCCCGAGACACCTTCGCCACGCTCCGACCCGGCGGCGCCTTCGCGATGCTGCTGGCCAACCAGACCGAGAAGGACCTCCCCCCCGGCTGGGGATACCTCGACCACGTTTTCCTGGGCTATCAGGCCATGCTCCGCGCCGGCTTCGTGCCCGAACGCCGGATCAGTTGCCCCATGCCCGGCCGATACCTGCCCCAGCACGTCGAAAACGCCCGACGCGAGAACCGGATGCTCGGCACCGTCCGCGACCTCATCGTCATGCGCAAACCGATAGACGATAAACTCTTGCGATCACCCGGGCCGATCGTGACCGTCGCTCAGCGGGACGGCTCGCCGCAGGCCAACTCGTAGACCTTACTCCGCACGAACGGATTGCTCAGGGTCGGGTTGTGCCGGACGATCGGCTCGGGCAGGCAAGCCAAGGCGCGTTCGATCAGCTCGCGGACCTCCTCCGCACCAAGCCGTTCCAAAACCAGCCCGATCGCCTCCTCCTCCGAGGCTTCGCGCTCCCGCTGCCGTCGACGCTTCGCGGTCGATTCCAGCTCGGCCAGTCGCGTTCGAAGCTCGCGACGACGGTCTTCCAAACGCATCGCTACCTGCGGCAACAACTCGTATCCGTCTTCTAAACCCGCCCGGATATAGCCGGGACCGTTCTGCAGCTTCCCTGTGCTCTGCAAGTAGAAGGCGTTGAGCAATACCTTGGCCACGTCTTCCGGAGCACGCTGCGCCGTCAGCGTTGCGGCCGTTCGTGCAGGGAGACCTTGCGCCTTCAAGAGTTCCTGCAAATCCACAGCAACAAGCAACCGTCCGTCAGCCGTCAAACGGAACGGAGTCCCCGGAATCGGGATTGTTGGCTCCTCGTTGTCCTGATCGGTCTTTGGATCTTCCTGTTGTTTCGGCCCACCGTCGGGGCCGAACGAGTCCAACGCCTGGGCGCCCAGGAGGTCGGGTTTTTGGACCGGATCGGGGAGGCCCTTGAAGAATATTGGACCAGCTTGGGGGCGTTCACTGAAAGATTTTGGACTCGGCTGGCCCTCAGTGGTCCCGTTCGTCGACCGCTCCGACGCTCTGGGATCCGGCCCAGGACGGACGATCTTGTACTGAGTTGCACGACCGGGAGACTTGCGGGTCGCCAACCACCCCCGGTTGCACAACTCGCGGATCGCCGTCAGAACTGTCTGTCGGCTCAGGCCGGCCTGTCGGGAGATCGTTCGGATGCTCGGGTGGGCCCAGTCGGACCCGAAGTCGGAATAGAGCCCGATGACCAGATAGACCTTGATGGCCGACCCACCGAGTTCGCGGAACGCCTCGCTCCGCAACAGGTCATGCTCGACCCGGAAGAACAGCGACCGTGATGGTGGATCTGGATTGTGGTCCTGGTCGACCATGACCTCGGGTCCCCGCTCATCCGGTTGACAAGTCGGCCAGAGGCCGAACGACCGTCGATTTCCGCCCCAGATCCGAGACCCGGGCCATGCCCCCGCCACCCAATACCGACCCGACGTCGAGCCGGCTTCGCGCTCAGTCCCGTTCCGGTGGGTCGGCCACGTAATAGGTCCGCGCCCGACCGGGCGACCGCGTGGTGGCCACGACCAAGCCCAGACGCTCTAACCGATTCAGGCTGGCCGTGACCGTCGGGCACGATAGCGCCGTCCGCTCCATCAGCTCGCTCAGGCTCAGCGTCACACTGCGGTCGGGCAGGCCGCCGCAGGCTTCCAGCATCACCAGATAGACCTTGATCGCCTCGCCCTTGATCCGCGCCAGGTAGCCGCGGTCGATCAGGACGCTCTTGAGCCAATCGGCCTGCACGGGTGCGGATACGGTCACGCGTATCCCCTCCTTCGCACTGCCCCCGACGACTGTCGCCGACGGATCTTCACCCGGGCTCCCTGCCCAGGCATGGCCGGATCGGGACCGCCTTGTCTCAAGGCCACCGACCGTCCTTCTTGTTCGACCCGAATTCGGCCCGCAGACCAACGCGTCCGGACCATCCTCCTAAACGGCTGTTGCTCTGTAACGCCTGGCGCGGATCTCCGAACCAGGGCGTCCGCGAAGCAATCAACTCGGTCACCTCAGAAAAA
Source organism: uncultured Planctomycetia bacterium (assembly GCA_964609385.1). Classification (GTDB taxonomy): domain Bacteria; phylum Planctomycetota; class Planctomycetia; order Isosphaerales; family Isosphaeraceae; genus CAZSSM01. Next base: position 294 of record CAZSSM010000037.1, on the reverse strand, counting down.
CGCAGGCCGGTCGTTGACCCCGGAGCGAAGGCTGGTACTATGTCCTATGCCGCTGGTGACGGTCGCAACACATCGATGTTGCTCTTGTCGGGATTCGACAGGGAATCGAAGCGGTAATCCCAAAGCTGAACTCCCCGAGCATCAATGCTCGACATTGTCGCAGCTTTGGAAACAAGACGGATCACTGAGACGGTCTGCTTCACTTCCAACACGGTTGTGAACGGCCCATTGGGGTTGTCTTTGCTCTTTGACAATTCGGTTGATGCCAACACACCTAATAGCCTATTTGAGCGA
>CAZSSM010000036.1:0-67031 GCA_964609385.1 uncultured Planctomycetia bacterium | reverse complement strand
CAGATGCGACCCGATGAACCCCGCTCCACCCGTCACTAAGTCCATGCTCGACTCCAACTTGGTCCCCGGGCACCATACCGCGAACGATAGACTGCTGTTAGCATATCGGTCTCACCCGCGCCGGGACACTGGTGCCACGGGAATATAGCGGTCCAGCCGACGCCTCAAGCACGCTCGGCCCTGCGAGTGGACGGCCCGAGAGCGCCCGCTCGACCCACCGAATCGAGAACTGTCCGCAGCGAAACGACGAGGCCACGAACGGATCGCCGATGCCGATGCGATGGCTTGGGTGGCGGGGGAAACGCCCCGCGAGTTCGAATCCCGAGCGGGATCTCGACGACGAGTTGCGACGGCCCGAGCCGGTCGACGCGGCCACGGTGATGCGACGGGCGCGTCGGCTCCGGTTCCGCGCCCGGCCCGGCGCGATGTCCGACCTGCTCGGGGCGTACCTCGGCGTGCGATCAGGTGAGGGCCTGACCTTCTCCGAGCTGCGGCCATATGAGCCCGGCGACGAGGTCCGACACATCGACTGGAACGTGACGGCGCGTCAGGGCCGGCCTTACGTCCGTCGGTTCGTCGAGGAGCGCGCCCTGACGCTCCAGTTGCTGGTGGACATCTCGGCGAGCCTCCGGTTCGGCCGCGACGGCCAGTCCAAGGCCGACCGGGCGGCGCAGGCGGCGGCCCTGCTGGCCTCGGCGGCGATCCAGGCCGGCGATCGAGTCGGGCTCCGCCTGGTGACCGATCGGGTCGAGGCCAAGTTATCGCCTGGGGGTGGCCTGAGCCACCTGGCGCGGATCCTCCGCCTCCTAGTGATGACCCCGGCCTCGTCTAAGGCGACGCGGCTGGCCTCGGCCTTGTCGCTCCGACCCGGGCGCCGACGCGGACGACGGACGATGCTGGTTCTGCTCAGCGATTTCCGAGTCGACTTGGATCGCGAGCCGGCCGGGCTTTGGACCCAAGCGGCCCGCCAACACGACGTCCTGGCCATCCGCCTGGTCGATCCGCGCGAGGAGAAACTGCCCAAGGCCGGCTTGGTCGCCCTGGAGGACGCCGAGACCGCCGAGACCCGATTGGTCGACACCGGATCCCGGGCGACCCAACGCACCTACGCCGAGCAGGCTCTTCGCCGTCGCGAGCGGTTCCGGAACTGGTGCCAACAATTCGGGATCCTCAGCCTGGAGTTGTCGACCGAGGAGGACCCGATCCAGCCCCTGACCCGGTTCTTCCGGAGCCGTGACCGCCGTTGGACACGCAACGCAACCCCATGAATCAACCGCCAGACCCTGGAACGTCGACCCCAACGAGAACCCGATGAGGAGCAGCCCCGCGCCAGCCCCAACGACCATCCCAGACCCCTTCGAACTCGAGACGCCGAAGGGGTTCACGACCCCCGATCGCGCCTCGGAGACGTTCCCGGGACTCGAGACCGATCGGGTGGCCTCCGAACGGATCGAACCGACCGCCGCCAACGCCCTCCCGCCACGTCCCAATCCCGGCCCCGATCCCTGGCCCGAACCGGACGGCTGGGGTGATGTGCTGACTTTCGCCGGGCTCGCCCTGATCCTCACATTGGCCTTGAGCTTCGCCTTCGTGGCCCGTCGGATCCGTCACCGACGTGATCGGGCGGCCGCGACGAGCGAGGCGCTCGAAGGTCAGGCCGACGGGTCCGAGGACGCCCCGGTCAGCCCGACCCAACGGCTGATCGAGACGGCGCGAACGGTTCGCGACGCCCTCTCGGCTCGGTACGGGCCGGCCTGGGAATCCAAGACGACCGAGGAGATCGCGATCGCCCTGAACGACTTGGCCCAGGACAACCAGGACCCAGAGCGAGGAGCTTCTGAAGGCCAGAACGGGGTCGACTCGACCGACGTATCCGACGATCCGGATCCGGTCCTGCCCCTCGACGACGTCCGGACTTTGGTCGACCTGCTCCGACAGGCCGATCACGCCCGGTTCCGAGTCGCCACGCCCGCTGAGCCCGACGATGAGACGACGGGCCTGGACGCTCAGATCGCCCACGCGCTGCGGTGCGTCGATCAGTTGGGGACCATCCCCTCGGGGCGTGTTGCCTCGGCCCCGGCATCCCGAGCCGGTTGATCGAACGGATCCGCCTCTGTCCGTGAGTCGGATCCCCCCGTCGTGTTGGGCTGTGCAGCACGTTGCTGGTCACGGAGGCGGATCGCCTCGGCGACTTGGCTCGCGGTCACCTGAACGCCGAGAACTTCGACCTGGTCGGAGGCCGTCCGCAGTTGGATCCGCCAGAGCAGCGAAGCATTCCGGCCCAAAAACCGATGGATCCCCGGCTCGCTGACGATCCAGGTCCGGTACTGCTCGAGCGGTCGGAGTTCGCGGAAGATTTGGCCCTCGATCTGCCAAGGGCTCTCGACCGCCAAGCGATCGTAGAGCCGGATCCGTCCCGAATCACCGCGTCGATCGACCTGAATGAAACTCTGCCCGGCGCGTCCCTGAGGCTCGCGGAGGAAGGCCTCGTCCATCGGGGCGAAGGCCATGCGTGGATCACGGTTCTGGATCTCCAGGAGGAGCCAGAGCGCGTCGCCATCGTCTTCCTCGCGTCGATGAACTTGATCCGGATTCAACAGACTGGCGCGGATCATCCGGACCTTGGCCAAGCGGATCCGACGCGGCAGGATCCGCAGTCGGCCCAGATCGATCGCCTCGCCAAGGTTGACCCGATGCGTCTGGTCCAGCGTGACCGGTTTCGAAGTCACGAACGAACGGTCGGCCCGGAGCCCGCGATCGACGTTGTCCCGCCCTTCGAAGACGAATCGATCACCCATCGGCACCAACTCGGGGATGGTCCGCCCCCGATCCGCCTCGACGACCATCTCCTCGTCCGAGTCCATCAGGTCCGGCTCCGATTCGGGCGCGCGGACCCAGCCTAGGGCAAAGAGCCCGGCCAAGAGCAAGGTCAACGCGCTGGCGTAGCCGGCCAGAACGATCGGGAACCAGTCGCCCGACTCCTCCTCGTCTGCACGAGGAGCTCTGGCGGTCCGCTCTGATCGGCGATCGCCGCTCTTCCGAGGTCGGGTCGAGCCGCGATCCGGGCCGCCCTCGGGCTCGATGACCAGGCCCGACAACGGAGAAGCCGACGGCTTCGACGACGCGTTTCGCCTCTTCTTCGGTCCAGGGGGCGTTGAGGGAGCGGGGCGGGGCTTAGGACTGGAGGCCGTTGGACCGGACGACGAGTCGAGCACCAGGCCCGAGAGATCATTGATCGGATCATCCGACGAACCGACGCGAGGGCGCTCGGCCTCGGCCGAACCCTGTGGGGAGTCCTCGCCCAAGCTCTCGTCGCCGCGTCCCATGCCCGAAAGCCGGAGTTCCGACGGGACGTTCTGGCCTAGCCGCCTCAACCTGTCCAATCGCATCGGGACACCCTCGCTCTCGGCGGTTGGGGGGTCCTGCCAAGACACCACCGGGTCGTGATCATCCAGGGGACACCGAAGCGATTCGACACGAGACGCCTCGTTCTATTCCCTGGCATGCACACCCACGCACCGACGCGTGGAACACCTCACAGATTCTACACACCCCGTGGAGGCCCCGCGATCGCTTTCCAGTCGATGTCCTCGGATCGCATCAGGTCGTGCCGGCCATGGGGACAATCGGCCAAGAGGGGGACGGTCCCCAGCCAATGGGTCAGTTCCTCGGCATTGGTCTGCTCGGCCAGCGGATCGCGGGTCGGCTCGGCGCCGTTGAGGATGACCCCCGCGACCCGGAGGCCCCGATGCTGCGCCCAGGCCAACGTCAAGAGCGTGTGGTTGAGCGTGCCCAGCCCTCGACGCGCCACGATCAGCAGCGGATAGTCCAGCGCCTCGGCCAGATCGGCCACCGTCGCCCCCTCGGCCAACGGGCAGAGCAGTCCCCCGACCCCCTCGACCAACACGATCTCGGACCGAGGCTCCCACCAGGCCAGCGCCTCGCGGGTCACCCGCAGGACGTCCTCCAGAAGCAACGGCCGACCGGCCCGACGCGCCGCTACCGGCGGGGCCAGCGGCTCGACGAAGCTCAACGGCGAGATCCGTTCCGGCGCGACCGGTTGGCCCAAGGCCTCGGCCAGCACGCTGGTGTCGTCCTGGCCATCGGGCGGGTCGCTCCGACCGCTGACGACCGGCTTGACCACACCCGCAGCGACCTCGGCACGCCGAAGATGCCCGAGAATCGACGCGGTCCAGTAAGTCTTGCCGACCCCCGTATCGGTCCCTGTGATGAACAGGCCCGGCAGGCCCGCGGGGGCGATCCGCGACGCGACGCCTGCCTGGGACGCGGGAGCGGATGTGGTCGTGGACGCGGGGGATGGCCCCGAGCTCGAACTCATGGGGTTTAGGCCGCCTGCTCGCGGAGGTGGTCGTCGAGGCTACGCTCGAGGGCCTCGACCAGGGTATCGATCTGTTCCAAGGTGACGCTCAGCGGCGGCATCAGCACGACCACGTCGTCCAAGGGGCGGATCAGGACACCGTACTCCCGAGCGCGCTGACAGATCCGGTCACCGGTCCGCAGGTGGCCCGGCAGCGCCGAGCGAGTCGTCTTGTCGGCGACCAGCTCGACCCCGGCGACCAGACCGCGTTGACGCGCCTCGCCGACCAGCGGATGCGCCCCCAGGCGGTCGACCCGCGCGGCGAACCGCGCGATCTTGGCCGGCAACTGCTCCAGGGTCCGCTCCTGATCGAACACCTCCAGGTTGGCCAGGGCCAGGGCCGAGGCCAGCGGATTCCCGCTGAAGGTGTGGCCATGATAGAAGGTGATGCCCTCGGCGCGCTTGCCGTAGAAGGCCTGCGCGATTCGGTCGTGGGTCATCGTCGACGACATCGCCATGTACCCGCCGGTCAGGCCCTTGCCCAGGCAGAGGAAGTCGGGCACGACGTCCTCCTGCTGGCAGGCGAAGAGCGTGCCGGTCCGGCCGAAGCCCATCGCCACCTCGTCGGCGATCAGCAGGGTCCCGTGCCGCTTGCAGAGTTCGGCCAGGCCGCGGAGGAACCCTGGGGGATGCACGAACATCCCGGCAGCCCCCTGGACCAAGGGCTCCAGGATCACCGCCGCGACTCGACCGGCGTGCTCGCCCAGCAAGGCGTCGAACCGCTCCAGGCAGCGGTCGCGGACCACCTCCGGATCGTCGCCGAAGGGGCTCCGATACGGGTGTGGCGTTGGCCCCCGGAGCACTGGGAACATCAATGGGCGGAACATCGCGTGGAATTCCGGCACGTCGCCGACGCTCACGTCGCCCAGCGTGTCGCCGTGGTACGCCCCCTCCAGGGCCAGGAACAGTGTCCGATCCGGCTCGGGGTTCGGCTTCTGACGCCAGTACTGGAAGGCCATCTTCAGGGCCACCTCGACGGCCGAGGCCCCATCGCTTGAGAAGAACGAGCGCGTCAGGTCTCCAGGCGCGTGATCGGCCAGGGCGCGGGCCAGCTCGATGGCTGCCGGATGCGTCGCGCCCAGCAGCGTCGAGTGCGCCAACCGGTGCGCCTGTGACGTCAACGCTTCTAGCAAGTGCGGATGATTATGGCCGTGAACGATGCACCAGAGCGAGCTGACCCCGTCCAGGTAACGGCGACCCTGGGCATCGATCAGGTCGTTGCCCTCCCCGCCGACGATCACCATCGGATCCGACGCGTCCCAGTCGGCCAGGGCGGTGAACGGATGCCAAAGGTGACGCTTGTCCCAATCTTGAAGCGTTTCGATGGACCGATCCGACGCGATCATCCTGATTCCCCAAACGACGGCTGATATTCGCGACTCTTCACTCAATTCTTCACTCAGTGCGATCGATCGTTCAGCGGGCCTCGGGAGGCCCCTCGACCCTGGGCTCGGGCTCGTCGACCCGTGCGCCGTCGGCGCGATCGCGCTCGATGAGCAGCTCCTCGGCCAGTTGCCGGACCCGTCGCCAGGCGGGATCGAGGACCAGGGCCTCGGCGTTCCAGAGCCCGGGCCGATAGAGCGGGCCGTCTTGGCTCATCGCCGACAGTTGATCTTGAAGCCGGTCCAAGGCCGCGGTCAAGCGATTCGACCAGTCTGGGACCAGTTCGCTCCGCGCCAAGGCGGCCCAGTGGGCGAACTCCAAAACCAATTCGTCGGCGACAAACGGATAATCGGCCCCAAACTTGTTCCGTTGCCAATCGGCCGGCGCGGCCAGGTCGGCCACCGAGCGCCAGAGCGTCGAGGCCACCCACGACGTCGCGACTGGACCGCGCGACTCGGCGTCCCGCCCCTCGGGCCGATCGTCCGACCCATCTCGGGCCCCGTCGTTGCTTCCGTTGATCGTGATCGGCAACGCGAACCTCCTCTGTCTCCGTCCCTCGGCTTCAGTTCTGCGCGACCAATCCCACGCGTGTGCCGGGACCGATGCCCAGCCGATGCCCCGCATGACCGTTGACCACCGCCACCTCGACCCGACCCGTGCTGCCGATCAGCGCGACCAACTGACCAGGCGACTGCTCGCCGTAGGTCTGTACCAGTTCGGACACAAATGTGCCACCGACTTCCAAAGACCACGACTGATTGGGTGTCCCCTCTAAGTGGCCTTGGTCGATATTTGTGATCAGGTTACCAAACGCATCTTGGTAGATCACACATCCCTCGATCCGTGGCGGGTACGTTTCCAGGATCCTCGGGCTCGGCATCGCCAATCGGACGGTCTCCAAGGCCGACGGCCCGAGATCGTCGAGGAATCCCCCGGCAGCCAAATAGGCCGCCGCCGGCGCCATCAGGTCGCGGCCATGGAACGTCGACGAGACCTCCGCGCGACGGACCTCCGGGTTGCTCAACTCCCGGCAACGCCAGTCGTCCAGCCGATCGCGGACCAGACTGAACAGACCGTTGTCCGGGCCGACGAACCGGTACCCCCCGCCCTCGGCGGCCAGCAGGCGTCGCGACGTCCCGACACCCGGATCGACCACCACCAGGTGCACCGTGCCGCGCGGAAAGCACTCGTAGACCTCGCTCAACAGAAACGCCCCCTGGAGCACGTCCTGCGGGGCCACCGCGTGGCTGATATCGACCAGGGTCGCATCGAGCCACCCCAGGATCACCCCCTTCATGGCCGCCACGTAGTGGCTGTCGGTCCCGAAGTCGGTCAGCATCGTGATGAGCGGTCGACACGCGGACGGCTCGGATAACGCGGACATCGAAGTCTCGGACATTGCCGGATCCTCCCAGCATCAGAAGACATAGAAGGATCCCGAAACCTCCGATCACGTCAGACAGGCCCGTCGCTCTCAACCTCGACGTGGAGAGCGAACTCAACGGTGCGCCCCGGCCGGATCGCCCGGGCGACGAGCCTCAGGGCGCGGGGTCGGACCGTGATCCGTCCCCGGCCTGGTAACGGGCCGTGATCTTCGAGGTGATCCCCCCACGCGGGTTGAAATCGCCGATGACCGTCATCCGTCGGGGCTGGCACGAGGCCACCAGGTCGTCCAGGATCGTGTTGATCGAATGTTCATAAAAGATTCCGCGGTCGCGGAATCCGAACAGGTACAGCTTCAGGCTCTTCAGTTCCAGGCAACGCGCGCCGGGCACATATTGGATCGTGATCACCCCGAAGTCCGGTTGGCCCGTCTTGGGACAGACCGCGGTGAACTCCGGACAACGGATCTCGATCTCATAGGAGCGATCGGGGAACTGGTTGGCGAACGTCTCGATCTCAGCCATCGGCTCTCAACTCGACTCCAGATCTCGGCGGTGCTCGGCGGTGCGATGCCCCGACCGAAAACGGGCGGGCGATGAGGATCGTCACCGACCGCAGCCGCGATCCCGACGATCCACACCTCTCAGTGTATCCCAACCCGACCGCGACGGAACCCCCGACCTCGCAATTCGGAACGACGGCGCTTGACATGGCGACACAGCGTCGCCATCATCACAATCATAACGACGACGCATTGTCGCCATCACGGGATACGGCCGAGGTTCGAGGCGTGGGGTTGTCGATGTCCGACGAGCCGTCCGAGTTGCCGGAATTATCACCGGCCCAAGTCGAGATCATGGAGATCGTCTGGGAGCGCGTTGAGGTCTCCGCCCGCGAGGTCCGCGACGCTCTGGCCCCGACCCGACCGGTCTCGAGGAACACCGTCCGGACGCTCCTGGAGCGGATGGAACAGAAGGGTTGGTTGCGGCACCGCGTCGAGGGCCGCACCTTCCTCTACAGCGCTGCATGCCCAAGGCAGGAGTCGATCCGACATAAGGTCCGCCAGATCGTCGAGACGCTCTGCGGTGGGTCCCCCGCGACCCTCGTCGCCGCCCTGCTCGACGACGAGGGGCTCGACGACGCAGAGATCCAGCGGATCCGCAAGCTCCTCAATCGGGCACGCACCAACCGAACCAAAAGGGGCGACGCATGAGCTTATTCACGGCTCCTGAACTTCTAATCGATCAGCTCTTGCAACGGTTCTTGTCCACAACGCTGGCTGTTGCGAGCATCGCGACCGTCGGTTGGCTGGCCGCCCTCATGGTCCGCCGCAACCCGGCGACCCGCCATCTGATTCTGCTCACCTGCCTCCTCGGATGCCTAGGCGCTCCGGTCCTGGCCACAATCCTCGACGCTGGAGGCGTTCGACCCATCGAGATCCGATGGACCTCGACGCGACTCGCAACGACCAACGACATCCCCCTCCCGAACGGCCCTCCGACGGAGCCGGATCGGGAACCAATCGCGCGATGGCCGGACCGCATCACGACGTCTTCAGCAATCGATGACCCGAACCCCACGCCCCGCGACCGGCCCCCCTCTGAGTCAACACCCACGAGGCCGTATGTGCCAGGACACGACGACGACGTGAATGCGAGCGGGAAGGCTATCGCGATCGACTCGGACGAATCGCGAACCGGCCCCGAACCGAAAACCACAACAACGTTGACAATCTCCAATGAAACAGCTCAACCCTTTCTTACCATCGCATATCTGATTTGGGGGATCGTCAGCCTGATCCTTCTGTTGACGTTCGCGAGGGCCATCGAGACGCTCATCGCACTTCAGCGCTCGGCGCGACCTGTCCAGGACCCGTCATGTCATCGACAACTCGTCGAGGCCGCAGCCCGCTTGGGTGTCTATCCGGCACCGAGGCTGCTCGAATCACCTTGCACCACCGCTCCGATGGTCGTCGGGCTCCTCCGACCGGCCATCCTCCTGCCCGAACGGCTGGTCGGGCGGCTTAGGGACTCGATGCTCTTCGACGTCCTCATGCATGAGGTCGCCCACATCCGTCGACACGACCACCTCGTCGCACCCCTACAACGCTTGGCCAGAGCCCTCTTCTGGCCGATCCCTTCGATCCACCTGCTGAACCGCGACCTGGCCCGGGCCCGTGAGGACGTCTGCGACAACATCGTGCTCGGCCATCGCGACCCACTCGACTACGGCGAGACCCTGTTGCAGATCGCCTCGTTGGCCTTGGAGGTCCGCAAACGCCCCGTGACCGTCGGATTCCTCGAACGCCGAGGCGAGTTGGAACGACGGGTCGCCGGGATCCTCGAACCTAGGAGACGCCCCGTGACGAAGACGACCCGCACGGTCCTCTGGACCACGATCGCCCTGTTCCTGACCGGGACCACGTTGGCCTCGGCGATCCGGTTCGCTGCGCCATCCTCGACATCGACCGAAAGCTCAACCGACCCAGTCGCCGTCACCGCGCCGTTGACGATCACCCAGAACACCGAGCAAGACGAATCAGGCCCCAGACCCGAAACCGAAGCCGCGTTCGACACCAACCACGATGATCCCGAACAGGCCGGCCGCTTCGTCGGCCGCGTCCTCGGACCTGACGGCGAGCCCCTGGCCGGCGCGCGGATCCTCATCGGTCGGAGCCGCGAGGCGCTCCGGCCCGACCGCGTCCGCGACGTCACCGATGAAGACGGCCGGTTCGCCTTCGACGCACCCGACATGACCACGATCGGACTCGACGGCCTGCCCAGGCGCCGACCCGGTTGGCTGATCGCCGACGCCGACGGCCTCGCGCCCGACTGGTTCCGGACCTGGGGCGAGACGCGATCGGGCATCCGTTCCCACTGGGATCCCGTTAAGGGAGCCGACCTGACGCTTCGACTGGCCGAGGACGACGTCCCGATCCGGGGCCGACTCCTCGGACCCGACGGACGCCCGCTCGTAGGCGCTGATGTCCGCGTCACCTCACTCCAGATCCCTCAAGGACATCAGCTTGACACACACCTAGAAAGGATCAAAAACTTCGACCCCACAGATTTCATCACGCGATCGCATCTCATCCCGCCACTGAGGTCGCTCTACAACGGCCTGCCCGATCTGTTGCCGGGGGTCGACACCCGGGCGTCGACCGGCGCCGACGGCCGGTTCACCCTCCGCGGCTTGGGACGCGACCGGATCGTCGGCCTGGCGATCCGCAGGCCGGGCGTGGTCGACACCTCGATCCGCGTGCTCACCCACGTCTTGCCCGATGGCTTCCTACGGCGCGATCCCTCACAAATAGGTTTCAAACGGATGCCCTTTAGTGCCCGGTTCACCCACCGTCTGGAACCGGGTCTCACGGTCAATGGCGTCGTCCGCGACCGTCGGACCGGCCGACCGATCCCCGGCATGTGGGTCGGCCCCGGCCACGATCCGTTCCAGGGCCTCGACGACGGGACATATCCTCGGTCCACCGACGAGGACGGCCAGTTTACGATCTCCGGCCTGCATCCGAGCACCGAGGAGGTCACGGCGGTCTCCGCGCCCGGGCTCCCCTACATCATGGCCCGCGCCCAGATCTCCGGAGACTCCAATGTGGTCATCGAGTGCGACCGGGGGATCCCGTTCCGACTCCGGGTCGTCGACGAGGACGGCGAACCGGTCGAAGGTGCCGAGGTGACCTACGCCGTGGTCAGCCCGAACCGGCTGGCTCGGAGCGCCCGGGAACTCCAACACGACGGGGTCGTCGGCCGCGCCGCGGAACGGGACGCAGGGATTTATGAGGGGTTCGTCCTACCGGGACCGGGAGCAATCCTGGTCCGTGTGCCCGGCCGCGACGACCTCCGGCCAGCCTTCGTCGACCCGAAGGCATTCTTCGCCCCCAACAAGTCCGATTGGACACGTCAAGAACGGATCTCCGCCTATGGAACCCACCACCACGTATCCGTCGCGACCCGATCTGGCGGCGCCCAGGTCCGGCAGCATCGCTACCAGGCGATCGTGCTGATCAATCCGACGATCGATTCGGGAGCGCTCAACCTCAAGGCAACGGTCCACGCCGACCGACCGAACCGGATTACGCTGGTCGACCCCAACGGCCAGCCCGTCGTCGGCGCGCGGAGCGACGGCCTAACCTTCATCAACGACCGCGAGCCCGTCCTCCGCGCCGCGTCGTTCCCGCTGACCGGCCTGCATCCTGAGCGGACCCGACGGATCCTCTTCACGCACGAGGAACGTAAACGCATCGGCTTCCTGACGGCTCAGGGTGACAACACAGCCCCCTACGTCGTCCCGATGCGTCGATGGGCGAGTCTGACCGGACGATTGCTCGATGAGGAAGGCCACCCCTTCCCCAGCAGACCCGACGGTCCCTTCGCCAAGATGATGTCGCCCCACGATCTGATGCTCTCCTTGACCGGCCCCGACGGCTTAGAGGAAAGCGATTCCGGATACCGATGGCGGGCGCTCGAGATCGAGATCGATCGCAACGGGCGATTCCGGATCGAACCGCTGGTGCCGGGCATGCCCTACAGCGCCGAGGTCTATCGGGGGATCGGCAAGTATGCCGGAATGGCCTTCGAGGACGTCATCTTGGAGCCCGGCGAAGTCCGCGACCTCGGCGACATCGCGACCGATCCGCCCGTCGATGTTCGGGGCCGATAGGGAGATCGTTCTCAAGTCGTCGAAGGCGGGCGGGCGGTTTATCCGATCTTCGCGGGGCATCGGCTGGGCGCCCGGGTCGGGATGGCCGATGTTAGGGAAGAGTCGAAGAGGCCATGATCGATCCGGTCCCGTTCGCCTCCTTTCGACGTCGGCCCCGCACCCTCGGTCCCCGGACCGCCCGCCCTTTCGGCTTCGACGGAGCGCCTCGCGATGTCCACGGCCCCCCAACACCCCGACGCCCCCGTCTCGGGTGAGCTGGCCCCGTCGACGCGCGTCGGCGTGGCGGTCTTCACGCTTAATGCCGAGTCGCACCTGCCGCGCTGCCTGCCACCGCTCTTGGAATCGCCGTGCCGACCGCGCGTGCTGGTCGTCGACAGTTCCTCGACCGACCGCTCGGCCGAAATCGCCGCCGAACTGGGCGCCGAGACCCTGGTCATCCCTCGCGCCGAGTTCAATCACGGCGCCACCCGTGAACGCGCCCGCAAGCTCCTGGGCACCGACGTCGTCGTCATGATGAGCCAGGACGCCTATCCGGTCGACCCCTCGATGGTCGATCACCTGGCCCAGCCGATCCTCGAGGGTCGCGCCTCGATGGCCTATGCCCGCCAGCTCCCGCGTGAGGACGCCCCCTTGATCGAGCAGGTCCCCCGACGCTTCAGCTATCCCCCGGGGGCCAGTCAGGTCCGGGGCCTGGAGGACTTACCCGAATACGGCGCGTTCACCTACTTCTGCTCCAACGCCTGCTGCGCCTGGAGCAATTCGGCCCTGGACGACATCGGCGGGTTCCGGACCACCCTCACCGCCGAGGACCAGATCGCCTCGGCCTCCCTGGTCCGCAAGGGCTACAAGGTCGCCTACGTCGCCGAGGCGGAGGTCCTCCACTCCCATGAATCCGATCCATTGACCGAATTCCATCGCTACTTCGATTTCGGCTACGCCTGGACCCAGTTCGACGAGGTCTTCGCCTTCGCCGGAAGCCAGTCGGGTCGCGGGGGCAAGCTCGCCAAGACCCTGCTCCTGGAGGTCCTCCGCCGCAAGCCCTGGATGCTCCCCTGGACCATAGCCAACATCGGCGCCCGTTGGCTCGGCTTCAAGCTCGGCGGGATCACCTACAAGGTCCACGCCCCGCTCTGGCTCAAAAAAGCCCTCAGCTCCCAGAACGGATACTGGGTGCATCACGATGACCCCGATCGTCCCAAGATCGACGACCGCGCCGATGCCCCGGAACAGCGCGACGACACGAAGGCCGACGCCCAACCAAGTTCCGAACCATCCGCGTCTCGGACCTGAAGAACACCCGTGGTGGAAATTCCGCTCCATCAGGAAACTACCTGCATCAAACACCACTTCAATGATCATATTAAAACAATTATCTAACAAATAGTGCCGATTCGTCCGGCGCATTTATTTGGGTGCCTTCCGGTCGCGCGATGCGATGGTGCTCTCTCCATCGGCCGGATCACATCAGGGATCGTCCATGAAGACCGGCCTGCTGGTCCGCGTTTTTTGCAGCGTGGCGTGCTTTTTTCGCCAGGCTTGGCGGAGCGAGGGCGCCCTTGACCATTCCAAGCATGGAGGGTCGCCGAGACTCTCCGAACAATCGGACCATCGAACGGCCTCTCCGTTCCCCGACTCTCTGGAGATCTCCAATATGTCTACAGGCTCCTCATACACTTACATTTGGTGTCCAAACGACAGCGATACAAGCGTCACGAAAGGAGCCAACAACACGTTGTATTACGCCGGAAGGATCCAGGACAATGATGGATATGGAGGGTACAACACCAAGTTCACGATCCGGGGACAACTCGGGGAGTACCATGTCCATTTCAAGGCCGGGGGCACCAAGGTGACTACGGTCAAGCTCAAAGCCAGCAGCTCCGACGCCAAGGGTACTGTAATCTGCAAGCCGAAGGATTCGAAGAACCTGAAGACCTTCTCTCAGCTCAAGCATGAAGCGGGCACCTCGTACCCGAACCATCAAAGTTTGATGACCAACCTGAAAGACGCGATCAGCGATACCAAGAGAAAACCAAATAATGAATTAGAGTAACAAATTCTGGCAAATCCTATTATCTACCTCAGTCAAACAGCTCACCTCATTGTATACGCCAACGACGCCTCGGCGTGGAGGTGAGGGCAAAACCGTCCCACTGCTTTGGGAGCCACGCAGGATGTCTTCGCCACTCGGTCCGGCCCCGCTTCGGCTGGACGACCCCGATCGCATCCGCCGATTCCGCGCGGACCTCGACCGACTCGGGTTCGTTGGACAACGCATCGACGCAGGCGACGGGTCGTCCCCCAGCTTCAGCCCCGAGGAGCGGCCTCGACTGCTCCGGCGCACCGATTCGACCGACCCGCTGGCCGTCCTCATCCGCCTCTTCCAACTCGGCGGGACCGTCGACCCATCGCGACTCGCCGAGGCGATCGCCCCGGCCGATCCGGCCGATTGGGCCGCCCTCGGCCTGATCGAGCAGGAGGGCGAAGGCGAGGGCAAGGGCGTCCGTGCCCGGCTCTCGCTCACGAGCTTCTCCGAGACGGTTTTCGCCCACGATTCCCCGTGGCTCTCCGGACTGACGCCGACGGATCACGTCATGGGATTGAGCGGCAGCACCCTGATGCTCCACGGGGTTCGGGTGTCCCCCCCTTCGGCGATGACCCTCGATCTCGGTTGCGGTGGCGGCTTCCACGCCCTCCAGGCGGCCCGGCACAGTCAAGGTGTCGTCGCCTGCGATCAGAATCCCCGCGCGGTCAACATGGCCCGCTTCAACGCGGTCCTCAACGGCGTCGAGGCCTTCGAGGCCCTCGAAGGCGACCTGCTCGATCCGGTCCGCGACCGACGCTTCGACCTGATCCTCTCCAACCCGCCCTTCGTGATCTCGCCGGATCGCGATCACCTCTACCGCGACGGCGGCCAACGCGCCGACGGCCTCTGCGAGCGGATCGTCCGGGAGGCTCCGGGCCTGCTCAACGAGGGCGGACTGCTCCAGATGATCGGCCATTTCGCCAACGTCCGCGGTCAGGGCTGGCACGAACGGCTCGACTCCTGGCTCGACGGCAATGGTTGTGACGCCTGGGTGCTCACCTCGCACGTTCTCCCGGCCGAGTCTTATGTGATCAAGTGGCTCAACGACGGGGATCCTATGGAGCCCGATGTCTTGGTCCGTCGCTTCGACGACTGGATGGCCTACTTCGAGACCGAGGGGATCGAGTCGGTCACCACCGGCGTCCTCGTGCTCCGCAAGCGGTCGACCGACCGCCACTTCCTCCGGATCGACGAGGGCCTCGCCTCGGACGAACACGCCGGCGAGTCGATCTTGCTCGGCCTCCAGCTCAGCACGTTTCTCGAGTCGCTCTCCGACGACCACGACCTGCTCGACCTGCACCTCCGCCTCGCCGAGGACGCTTGCGTCGAGCATCGCCTCCGCCCGACCTCCTCCGGTTGGACGGTCACCGATGCGTCGTGCCGTCTCGACCGCGGGCTGGCCTTCCCCGGTGAGATCAACGAGGCCATCTTCCACCTCCTTGGCGACTGCCGAGGCGACCGCACCCTGGGAGACGTGCTCGGCGATCTCGCCGATGCCCTCCGATGTCCGATGGAGGTCCTGGTCCCCGATGTCTTGCCCGTCGTCCGCCGGTTCGTCGAGCGGGGCTACCTGCTGCCTCCCGGAATCGGGGACGCTCGGACGACCGATTGAAATCCGTTTTTCCGCCTTCCACTCGGAGAACGGGATGATGCTCTCGTCCTCCGAGCAACTCATCTCGAAGCCGGAGAGACATCCTCCCGGTTCGTTCAGCCCAAGATCACGAGGGATCCATCCCATGCCGGTGACTGTCCGCATCTGGTGGTTTCGATACAGCGGTTTGCTGGGGGGAGGTCACGGGTCGGTCGAGGTGCCGGCATCGACTGGTCGTCACCGCGCGGCCTACATCACGTGGAATGGGGAACAGGGTTTTGGCTGCTCGCCCGCGTTGGGTGATGACCAAAGGACCTACGGCACCACGCCGTCCCAGACCTTCCACGCGCCGCTGAGGAACTCGGACGACCCGGAATCGTGCGGACTTGATGGCGATGCCATGGTCACCTGGTTCAACGGACGGTTGAATGGAGATTTAGGCCCCCGACATTACTCGCTCCTAAGCCGTCGGCATAACTGCGACGGCGTCTCGATCCACTCCCTGATCGAAGGCGGGGGCGGCGTCTATGCCGAACCACCCTTCAGTCGGATGTGGCACGACGCCTATCAGTTGCGGAGCTTCATCAGGCAGATCGTCAATGGGGTGACCTCGGCGGAAACCGCGATCGCGAACCGTCGGACCAGCCTGAGGGGCCTGGATGACGGGACATACGCGCGCACCGGGCTCCGAAGCATCCCGACCCTCGAAAACTGGCGGACTCAGACCAGCACCCTGCGAGGCAATCGAGGGACCCAGGTCGGACGGATCGACCAGCTACTCGAGCAGTATCATCAAACGAGCTCAACACAGCGAAACGGTCCCGCCTTGAGAGCGAAAATTCTGAAGCGGATCCTCCATGCGGTCTACGTGCATCACGCGTTGAAGCCGAACAGTCGTCGACGCCAGGCGGTCGACGATCTCGGACGGATCGTCATCGAGGCCCTCCGGGAACTCGGAGCCCTGTCTCCGCGCACGGCCGCAACGGGCGCCAGCGATCGCAAGGATCCCCGCGACGGGCGTCGCGGAGGCCTCCCCGACAGCAAACGCCAAGGGAGCCGCCAGGGATCCCCCAGCCGAAAGGGTTACGGCCGCCGATTCAACAGCAAGAAACCCTTCGTTGATCTATAGGGCTGAGACGCAGGGGTGCGCCACGCGCAGAGTTTGACCAACGGTTCCATCCGCAAGTGGGTCGGCTCCGACTTAAGCAGAGTTCTAGGCGATTGGACAGCCTAGAGGTCTGTCACAGCTCCTCTTAAATGAAGTGGGTGTTCGGAAATACCTCGATACGACTGTTCGAGTCCGGTGACCCAACCCCAATTCCTAACTGTGACAGTGCGCTAGAACAATGGTCAATCTCGACAATTCCATTGCACTCATTGTCCGTCAGGCCCGGCGGCTTCGTCGGGTTCGAAAGCATCTCCAACCACGTACACATAGAGCACGTCTTACCCAAGCCAATAAAATTCAAACCGGAACCTTGATACTGGCAATCCATTCCTCAATCCAGTCTTTTATAGTAAAATCGTCTCCTGAATTCAATTTTATGTTATATTCTAAACTTTCCTGATTTCTTAACACATGGGTTCTAAAAACTTCGTTTACATCAATTCTTGGTTTGGTTTTTTGGATTGAGCACGAATTTTGTCCCATCGAAGACCAGCGTTGATCGACCTAGCCCCATCACCTTCGCCTCATCAGGGGTTAGCTGCGAGATCGCATTGTCGGCTTGGTGAACAACCCGCTTCACTCGATATTGTTCCCAATCCTGGGGGCTGAATCGAACACTATCAGTCACAATTCCACACAGGTGTTCTACTTGCATTCCTTCAAGTAATTGCAGTTGATCTTGATCGGTGACTCGATCGAAAATCTCGACAAGCCTCGGGTTTCGTCCGGCAGTGCAGTCGCACTGGCCAGTGCAGTTGTCAGCAGTAAGGAGCCAATGGCTCCCGTACTTCGTGAAGGTACAAGTCCCACAGCTCATGGTCGTTCCTCCGAAGGCACGAGGGTCCGGGCAATGCGAAAACCGCTGAGTTCGAGAGCATTTTTTGACATCAGATTGAAAGTCTTGTTTATTTTCGTATCAACACTTGAGTATCCAAAGTACCCTCCAATAATATGATTTTGAATGAAATTATCACTATTTTCATCAACACACCACTCCGCGACGTTCCCAAAAATATCGAAAAATCCCAATGGATTTGGCTTAAGCATTCCGACTCGATGTGACCGCTGCTGAGCGTTTTCCATGTGCCAGGCATAGTAACGGAGTAGGTCTGGGTCATCTCCAAAGAAAAGCTCTCCAGGTGTCCCCGCCCTGCAGGCTGCACGCCACTCCCCGATAGTCGGCAGACGGTATCCGGTCAGATCGAGGAAATTCGGGAAATGGCGACCATGTAATGAACCGAGGTCGTGTTCGAAGTCTAGCTCACGAGAGCAATCCGGATAACACCATTCCGAGGACTCGATCCCTTCTCGTTCGCTAAGCCATCGGCAGAAACGGACTGCGTCGTAGTATGAGACGTGATCCGCGGGTCGCATGGGATCGCCACCAGTATAATTACTCTCAAAATTAATGTTTGTCTTGCTGTTTTTAAGGAATTCTAGATAAATTTGTTGTGTAATCTCGTAGGTGCTAATGGCAACGATTCGGCCTCTGGTTCCAGGCGCCAGAACGATCATATCTAATCCAGATGAGCTAATATACCATGTTGTACTGTGTAGTAAATTTCGTCTGATCAACTCCCGGGACGCATCGACCTCTGCATTCATTCCCCAACGACGCAGCAGCCATTCGGCAGCATGGTGGACGCCGCTGCTTGAAGCTGAACGGTGGATGAGAATGAGATCAGAGGAAATCTCATGTCGAAGGTCGGGGGCCAATGCTTCGTCCGAGTATTGACCTAGCATCAAGATGAGGTCTCGAAGACTATGCTCACCTGCATGATTGAGCTGAAGAGCAATCGATCGGGGATCGATCTTCGAAGAGGCCACTCGCTCGATCAAATATGACCTTGAAAGGGGATCCGGTTCTTGTTCGAGCCATCGCCACAGAGGTTGGTTGTCTCCCAGTCGGGCCAACGAAGTCAGCAGACGAAGCGACTGTTCAGCATATTTCTTCGTGTCGACCCTTCTGTGCATTTTCTCACATTCTTTAAGGGCATTACGAAGACATGGTAAAATTTCTTCATGTTCTGTTTTCATAAGAATATCGAACTGATCCTGATTGGCACGAACGATGAGGGAGACCAGCTTCTCGGCGTCGGACTCAGACTTCGCGTCGAGTAAGAGCGAGAATACTTCAGCTGCGAGGACCCCATCGTCTGGTGTCTCCGGTTCTTCATAATACTGATCGAGGACATGGTATAGCGCCTCGCGAACTGGTGTCAGGCGCACCGTCCATCGTGGGCGTCGGAAGCCATCCTCGCCGAACAGAGCTCGCACAACACTGATAGCATGACGTGACCAGTCAACCGACGCTGCATCGAGAGCAGCAAGGGCACATGCTGACCGGATCTGACGCGGTCCCGAACATTCCGCCGCCGAAAGCTCACCCCAAAGACGAGGAACCAGTTGCCGGTCATGCCGCTTGATGATCTCGAGGATGACGTTGAACTGGTCCGGTTCAGCGTCGAGCAACTTCTCATATAGATAATCACTCAGTCCAAGATCACCCGATGCGAGACAGAGCGCGGCTCTGAACCGGACATTAGGGTTGGTCGAAGATAAGTGGCTCTTAAGCGTCGGCTCAACGAGGGTGCCATAAGAGGTGAGTGAGTCAATCAATCCAGGGAGTTCACGAAACTCGGCGACCAATACGCGGTCAACAAGCTCTTTAGCTCTAGCTTCCCTTTCCCTCGTGAGGTAGATCATGGGACTGGTGACGAGGATCGACGACAGCAGCAACACGGCTGATGTCGAAGGTTTCCTCCGAACCCACTTCAGGACTCGCTCCCACCTTGCGACAGGTCGGGCCCAAATGGGTTTCCCTGCTAGGTAGCGTTCGAGATCTCTCGCGAGCTCCCAAGCGCTCCGATAGCGTTCACGTGGACTTTTCCGGAGACACTTCAGGCAAATCGTATTTAGGTCTCGATCGATCTCGGGGTTGAGCAACCGAGGCGACAAGCACTCGCTCTCGGTGATCAACCGGATCGTCTCCTCAGGAGAGGTGGCTCGGAAGGGTGGATTACCTGTGGTCATATAATAGAGCACGGCTCCGAGCGAGTAGATGTCCACGGAAAGCATTTCGTCCAAACCTGCCTTGTCCGACCGTCCAAGGATGACCTCCGGTGCGCTAAAACAAAGGGTGCCGAGTATTTGGCCCTCAGCCGACGTTGGATTATCGTCACGATCGAGTCGCTTGGAGAGTCCGAAGTCGAGGACTTTCGGACGATCCCCTTCGTCTGCGTCCAACACAATGTTCGACGGCTTGAGGTCACGGTGAATCACTTTCATGCGATGAGCATACCAGATCGTTTCGGAGACCTGACGTATCACCTCTGCAGCCTGCCTCGGAGATATCGGGCCCTCATCCTTGACCCGTCGTTCCAGGTCAACACCCCGAATGTACGCCATGGTGAAGTAGAGGCAGTCGCCGTTCCGGCCTATCTCGTACAACGGCACAATACCGGGGTTCTTTAATGTGGCCAACACCTCGGCCTCATGGCGAAGCCTTTGGAGCTGATTATCCGAAGCCATCGTGCCGGGGAGGATCATCTTCAGGGCCACGGTTCGGTCGAGCCCCACTTGTTGAGCGCGATAGACAATACCCATACCACCTCGTCCGATCTCCACGAGGTTCCTGTAATCTCCGAAGCGATCGAGCCGACCGCCTGAATTGGAATCCCGCATGTCGTTGCGGCCCATCTCAAGATCGATTGCGTCGAACCTGGGCTGCAGTGAAGCGATGAGGGTTGGATAACGGAGTACGAATTCTCCGCGAATGGACTCCTCCTGGTTGGTCCAGACGCGTCGAGCTTGATATTCGGCGACGATCAGGCTCAGAGGCGGTTGCGAAGCTTGACCCAGTTCGGGATATTGGACGGTGTAGGAGTTTGCGCGGGGACAGGGTCCGATTGGATCGGTCAACGGCACCAACTCCGCGTGCTTCCAGCGATTCTCGAGGTCAATGCACGCGAGCAGTTCAATCGGACCGCGAAGCGTCTGAGCCGATAAATGATGAGCATCGAACGGAAGGAAGGAAGTCAGCCGAGGGAGAGCCTCAGGGGACGAGGCATCGCGACTCCTCCAGTATTGCTCCAATCGTTCGGCTGCAACGTCGCCGAAATCCATCAGATCTCTTCTCCTTCGAACAGGAAAGCCACTACGTTGTGCCTGACGCGGGTGATCAGGCCGTTTACTGAGGCGACAGACCGATCAAGGAGTCGGGCAATTTGGACTTGCCCTCGCCCCTCGAGCAAGAAATCGAAGACACGACGCTGATCCTCGGTTGGCATCCGATCTCGAGTCGCCATGATTCGCTGGATCATCTCATGAGAGAGAAGCTGATCGATCGGAGTTTCTTTTTCACCGGCGAGGTGTTCGTCGATCGGCATAGCCCCACAATTGGGACTATTGATCTGCGAGGAAGCGCGCCGAACGCTATCGATTGTCCTACGTCGAGCAATCGTGAGGAACAAAGGCCAGAGGTCACGACCCTCGTCCAAATTGATTTGTCCTCCCCCACAGCGGCGGAGAACTGTTCTGAGGATCGAGTTGGCGATCACCTCGACATCAACCGCGCTTTGCATCATCGATGAGAGCCGAGACCGAACGTATACGACGAGCCGAGGGTAGTAGCGTTGATGCAGGGCGAACTGGCAGTCGGGATCGCCCTCGCGGCAACCACGAACCAATTCATCATCCGAGCGAGAGACTTCCTCGCAAGAAGTTTCGCAGATCTTATCGCCAGTGTCATGCATATTGCTTGCCGCCACTTAGTTAAAACCGAGCATGATTTTGGTTCAACCCGCACACAACACCCACTCTAGGTTCCAAATCAGCACGGAATTTGGATCAGGGAGACAAGACATACCAATTGAAACCCCGGACGATCCCAATCAACCCACATCATTTATATCGCAATCCCAGCCTGGATCAAGCGCCTGCTCTTGTCCAACGTTCTAATCGGTCGATCTGCTGCGCGAACCAATCCCAAAGGCCAGATTGTCAATCTCTGACAATCGGAGAAATACAGACCAGGCCGCGCTCTTTTTTTAGCAATCTTTCGCTTTGAAAGATAGCGGTATGCCTGAGCGAGTATTCGACTCCTCAAAATGCAAAGCCGCTACCTGAGTCTGAGTCCAACGATTACACTCTGGAGAAATCGAGTGAGCACCACAAAGATTCGACTGTTCTCTCGGAATACGGCTACTGCCGTGGAAACTTCATCGCGGATTGCCCTAATAATTGTTTGGGCAACGGCACTTGCTGTCTGTGCTAGTGCCGTTGCTCATGCCCAGCAGGACAAGATCGGCGCGACTGCGACCGAATTTGCTGCAAACAAGCAGGTCCTCGTCCACTATGTTGAGGGCCGATCCGATCAAGCACGACAAGTCGCCGAGAACAATGGATTGACATTCATCACCGACAACGTGCCTGGACGCTTCCTGGTCTTCGAGCGTAATCGAGAAGCTCTGGCCACGGCTGTCGCTCTGGAGACAGCGATCAGTGCCTGCGCCGAGAGCGAGGCGGTCGAGGTCATCGAGCCCAACTTCATCGTCTCCATCCCCAGACCAATCACCCCGGTGCCCGAGGCGGCCAGAGAGCGCGCCCTCGCCGGCCGGGCGGCGGCCCAGGCCAACCCGGATGACCCCAGGGTGCCGGAACTCTGGGGGGTGGTAAACTCACGCGCCGTGGACGCCTGGGCCTCCGGCCATACGACTTCGCCGATCGTGGTGGCCGTGATCGACACAGGCGTCGATTACAACCACGAAGATCTTAGCGGGAACATTTGGACCAATTCGGGCGAGATACCGAACAACAACCATGATGACGACGGCAATGGATTCGACGACGACATTCATGGCTTCGACTTCGTCAACAACGACGGTGACCCCGACGACGACAATCTCCACGGCACACACTGTGCCGGGACGATTGGAGCTGTTGGAAATAACAGCGCAGGCGTGGTTGGTGTCACTTGGAAAGTCCAGATCATGGCCGTTAAGTTTCTTGACGAGAACGGCTTTGGAAATCTCAACAATGCGGTTCGGGCTATCGACTATGCGCGAGAGAACGGGGCGAAAGTGATGAATAATAGCTGGGGCTTCCTTACCGACCAGCCCCCATCGGTCGCCCTCCGCGAGGCCATTGAGCGGGCCCGGGACGCGGGAGTTCTCTTCATTGCCGCCGCCGGTAACGAGTCCAATAACAACGACGGGAGCCGAAAAGCCTATCCTGCAAGCTACGAGACCGAGAACGTCATCGCTGTCGCCGCAATCGACGAGGAAGAGAGGCGCGCGAGCTTTAGCAACTTCGGGGCTACCTCGGTCGACCTCGGTGCTCCCGGCGTCGACATCCTGAGCACCTTCCCTAACGATGCGTACAGGTTCCTGGACGGAACCTCGATGGCTACACCCCACGTCGCCGGGGCCGCCGCTCTCGTCTTGGGTCACCCCGCTCATGCCAGTAAGAGTTGGGATCAAATCAAGGCTCTTCTTCTCGACAACGCGCGTCCCATCCCCGCGCTGTCCGGGATCACGGTTACCGACGGAACGTTGGATCTCAGCTTCCTGGGCCCCGATACGCTGCCTCCGCCGACGATCGCCTACACCGGGGAGAATCCGGATGCCTCGGGTGCGTTCGTCCTCGAGGGTAAAGTTGGCCGAGCGAGCTACTGCTTCGAGGAGATCTTCTACCAAACAAACCTTGAATTCATCGGTGAAGGTGAGTCACCCGAAGGCCTCAGAGGCTGGATCTTCAAGGAGGATTTCCTGTTCGGACCGTTCGAGTTCCTCTTCACTGAAGCGGCAGCCACGCCAGCGCCCTACCACCGGATCTACTACCGAGCGTCGGATGATTCCAATGCCCCGTTCTTGTGGCTGATGGACGCGATGACGTGCCAGGTTTTCGATGAATCGGCGCCGGCGGGTCAGGGTGTCCGGCAACGACAAGGAATTGCATCCGCCGAGACCGTCCAGGTCGAATCTAAATCTGAGGCATACGAAGAGAACGATCGGAAGTAAATCTTGACGCGTGGTTCGCCGGTCCAGAGAACATTGATGGCCTGGCATCTGGGCCGGTGACCTAACCAATAATTTCCTCCGTCGTGGAACCAACTGAGTCAACACGAAATTGAGTTGCCGGGCTTCCGGGCTGTGATTCGTGATCCAGGCCTCCGTCCGGTCTTCCCACTTGAGTATGGAGACGCGTGCAAACACGCAGAATTCAATGATTAATTCGTTTCTTTTATTCACAGCAACAACTCTGAGTGTTTATCAGCTGGGCTCTGAGAAGACGACAATCCGCGATAATGAATATATCTGCATGGAAATTCGGGGGCAATTGCTTGCGCCCGCGGGCCTGCCCAGTGAAGAGCCCAAAGCACCTCTGATCCAAGTTGGTCAGATAACCTTAGAGCTCATTTTCGATGGCAGGCCCAAAGAGTCTTCCAACCTCGAACTATTGCACGGCCGTACCGTTGTGCTCCGGGGAATGCTTGTTCGCCTCGAAGACGACCAAGGTCAAGGCCGACTCGTCTGTAAGGTCACCGAGGGGCCAACCGACCCGACGGTCGCGATAGAGTATCTCGTTGGCTACGATAAGGGCCAGGCTGAGGCTGTGGTGAAGCTTTGCGAGGAGCTAAACCTGGAGGTCATCGAGTCTTACGAGACAGGAAACTACCTGCGGATCCGGACCATGCCGTTCACATCGGCTGACTTCCAGGAGCGACTCAAGGCGGCGGGTTCTGTCCGCTATCTTGACAGGAACAGAGAGGTCCGAATTCCGGAACTTGCCGATCCAAAAAAGCCTGATTCGGGGAAGTGAACGTGCCGAAAGGCTCCTACACACAAAAGTCTCATCGGTTTTTTTCGCACGCCCAGATCAAATTGATTGCTTCGAGCTAGTGGGTGATTGTGAAGTTTGATCAATCGCGCGTCGGACATGCCTTGAAGAAGTCCCAGACAACCCGGGTGGCCGAGAAGTCACGGCAGACGAGGCCGATCCGGAGGTTGGGCTCGCGGGGCGTGGCCTGGGCATTGGGGGTCTCGATGGTGGGCCAGGCGTGGCCTCCGTTGCGGATCCGATAGACGACGACTCGGGTCCCCTGCTCTCCGGTCGGATAGGTGGTCACCTGGGTCGTCGTCCCATCGTCGGTGCGGTCGTCGAGGTCCTCGATCATCGGCTCGCCCTCGATCCCGTTGCGCTGACGATACTTGGCCACCGTCGCGTCGGTCGCGATGATCCGTCCGCGACGCCCGAACCGTCCGACCCCGATCGGCCCACCTTCGAAGGGCACGAGCGGGTCGGCGTCGCCCTGAATGACCAGCAGCGAGACCGGCCGCTTCGGCGCGAACGTCGGGGCCATCGGCTCGGCCATCCCGCCGACGATCGGCGCGACCGCCACAACCAAGTCGGAGGCCTCAGCGGCCAGCCTGTGGCAGAAGATCCCGCCGTTGGAGATCCCTGTGGCGAAGATCCGGCCAGTGTCGACGGGGTAATCGCGCGCGATGTCCTCGACGACCGCCCGGACGAAGGCGATGTCGTCGATTCCCTCACGCTGCGTCCGAAGCACGCGGGCGTTGCGACCGTCGTTCCAATGGCCATCGACCCCCTGCGGATAGGCCACCAGGAACCCCTCACGCCTCGCCAACCGTTGGAAGCCATACCGGAACGCGAGCCCCTCGGCCCGACCGCCACCCCCGTGGAAGGACAGGACCAGCGGCGCATCGGCATCGGCCTCCGCGACGCGACCCGGAGCGTAAAGCACGTAAGATCGCTCGAGTCCGCCGACCTCTAACGTACGACGCTCTAAGCCGATGCGTTGCATCAGCCGTTCCCGACGCGTCTCGCGCGGATCGTCGCCACGAACGCCGGGCTCGGAGACCGGCTCCTGAGCCGTCGCAGGGACCGCCGAGATCGCCCCGAACACGATCAGCCCTGAGGCCAAGGCCGACCACAGCCGGACGACCGAGGTCCGGGACGTCCGATTCGAAGTCCAGATCATTGTTGCTTCTCCAATGGTTTCGTTGTTGTGCGGTGGCCAAGCGTCGAAACGGGTCCGTCATGGGCGACGAATCCGGGATTGCCCCATGATCCCGAAGGCATCCGGCCCCGATTCCGGATACCCTGGAACCGGGACGTCGGAGCCAAAGCTCGAGGCCCTTAGGCATGGGCTCCGCTCTATGAAACCCCCAAACGAACCGGGAGGACCGACGATGCGCGATCGGGTTGGAAGCACGTGGGCGTGGTGGTTGATCGTGTCGGCTCTGGCACAGACCCCCGGCTGGGCGCAGGAGCCCGGTCGCCGGATCGTCGAGGCCGAGTCGCCGATCGCTCCGGAACGCCCGGCCGAGCTGGACGCGACCTGGAAGCCGATCGGGCCCAGCCTCTGGTTCCAGCCAGCGCAGCGGAAACTGGCCATCGAGAGCCGCATCGTGCTCCGCAACGGCCCCTTGGAGCATCTGCTCTGCCTCTTCCAGAGCAAGGAGCACGAGTCGATCCTGGCCACCAACGCCGAGGCGTACCAGATCCATAGCGGCTTGCTGCTCTGCGGTCTCCAAGCGGGTCAACCCGTCCGATTCCGCCCCGAATTCCGACCGCCGACCGGGGATCCGATCCGGATCCAGGCCCGCTGGACCGACTCGGAAGGTGACGTGCAAACGGTCGACGCCCGGACCTGGGTCCGCAACCCCGCCGACGGCACGCTCCTGGAGACCGACTGGGTCTTCGCCGGCAGCGAATACTACAACGACCCGATCACCGACGAGCGGATCTACAGCGCCAGCGTGGGCGACCTGATCACCGTGGCCAACTTCTCCAGCGCCATCCTCGACCTGCCCTTCGCCAGCTCCGCCGACGACACCGCCCTGGTCTTCGAAGCCAACACCCCGTTGATCCCGACCGACCGGACCCGCGTCGTGCTCGTCCTCCAAGCTGCCGCCGATCCGAACGCCGAGGAGTCTCCGAAGGCCGAGGCCCCCAAACCTGCCACCTCATCCGAAACTCCGGACACCCCCTGATCCTCGCAACGCCTCGACACGTCCGTCTCCGTCCATGAGGAGCGCCCGCATGCGACACGCCCTTGGGAGTCGAATCGTTCCGGTGTTCCTGGCGCTGACCTTCGCCCTCAGTCTCGGCCCCGAGACGGATGGCGCAGCCCAGGCGACCGTCGAATCGACAACTCAGCCGTTGTTCTCCGAGACGGTCGACGTGCTGGTCTACTCGGCGACCCCGGCCGGGATCGCCGCGGCGTTGGGCGCCGGCCGCGACGGGTCGCGGGTCCTGCTGGTCGAGCCCACCGATCGGATCGGCGGTCTGGTCACCAACGGCCTCTCGCACGTCGACGTCCGGACCTTCGAAGCGTTCGGCGGCACCTACCTCGAACTCATCGAGCGTGTCGAGGCATATTACCGCGATCGCTACGGCCCCGACTCGCCCCAGCTCACCGACTGCCAAGGGGGCACCCACGCCGAGCCGAAGGTCAACCTGCGCGTCCTCCGAGAGATGCTCGCCGAGGTCCCTCGGATCCGCGTCGCCCACGGCCTGTCGCTCGTTGAGGTCGGCCTCGTCCCGACCGAGGGTCGCCGGCAACGCATCGAGACCGTTGCGTTCCGGGACGGTCTCGGAAAGCCCTTTGAGGTCACGGCGTCGATGGTCATCGACGCGTCCTACGAGGGGGATCTGATGGCCCTGGCCGACGTGCCGTACCGGGTCGGTCGCGAAGGCCGCGCAGAGTTCGGTGAGCCGCTCGCGCCCGAGGTCGGCGACGATCAGGTCCAGGGGTACAACTTCCGGCTCACGATGACCCCCGAGCCGTCCAACCGCGTCGCCGCCCCCAAGCCGGAGGGCTATCGACGTGAGGACCACCTCGGTCTGCTCGATCTGTTCGAATCGGGACAGGTCACCTCGGTCTTCTGCGAGCAGCGCGGGGGGATCTACAAGACGCAGCGGGTCTGGTTGCCGAACCGGAAGCGGGACATCAACGATGTCTCGAGGGCACCGGTCCGACTGAGCATGCCCGAGTTGAGCGACGACTGGCCCGATGGCGACGCCGAGACCCGTCGGCGGATCTTCGAGGCGCACCTGCGGCACAACGTCGGGATGCTCTATTTCCTCCAGAACGACCCTGCGGTCCCGGAGCGGTTCCGCGACGAGGCCCGGGACTGGGGATTCTGCCGCGACGAGTTCGTCGACAACGGCCACCTGCCGACCCAGTTATATATCCGCGAAGCGCGTCGGATGGTCGGCCTGACCACCTTCACGCAAGCCGACGTCGAGCACGCACCCGGTGACGCGCGGGCGGTCCATCACATCGACGCGATCGCGATGGGTGACTATGGCCCCAACTGCCACGGAACCGCCCACGACGGCCCGCGCTTCGGCGGTCGGCACACCGGCGAGTTCTATCACCCGGCCCCCCCCTATCAG
Organism: uncultured Planctomycetia bacterium; assembly: GCA_964609385.1. Classification (GTDB taxonomy): domain Bacteria; phylum Planctomycetota; class Planctomycetia; order Isosphaerales; family Isosphaeraceae; genus CAZSSM01. Next base: position 38,944 of record CAZSSM010000036.1, on the reverse strand, counting down.
ATCCCGTACGGGGTGCTGGTCCCGCACGAGGTGGGCAACCTGCTCGTGCCGGTCGCCTGCTCGTCGTCGCACGTCGGCTTCTGTGCCCTCCGCCTGGAACCGATCTGGACCTCGCTCGGTCAGGCCGCCGGCCACGCCGCCTCACAGGCGATCGACGCCTCGACCGATGTCCAACAGATCGACGTGGTCAGGCTCCAACGGCGACTCCGACGTGCCGGTGCGCAGACGATCTACGTCTCCGACGTCCTCCCGGGCGCCGACGACTTCGAAGCCGTCCAGTGGTGGGGGACCGTCGGCGGCCTGCACGGCCTGGAGCCCGAGCCCGAACGGCCGGGCCAACGTGGACCCAACCTCTACGGCCAATATCACGCCGCCTTCCCCGGTCATGCCGCCGATTTGGAACGCGAACTCGACCCCGAGACCGAACGCCGATGGCTCGAACTGGCCGATCAACTCGGTCTGCCCGCCGAGGACCTCGAAGATGCCCCGACCCGCGGCGAGTTCATCCGACGCGCCCACCAGCTCTCCCGAAGGCGCGTCGGAACCGACGATTCGTTGACGATCCGCGCCTTCCCATAATCTCGTCGGGATCTCAGCCCCTCAATCGTCGCGAGGTCCGCTGCGCGTCGCCCTCACAGAAAGCCAATCTTCGCCCCCGTCGAACGAAGTACCCTCATGAACGGTCCGATCAACTTGATGGGGGTGGCCCGACTCATCCGGACACCACGTTCGGCATTGAAAACCAGGGCTGACTCCTGCCCTTCCCCACGAGACGAGGATTCTTGGCGATGACGGTTCTGCCTTTCGACATGGAGATCTGGGGCGGGTTGGGCAAGATCAAGGGCCTGCTCCGGACCACACCCGGCGGCCTATCGATCGAGTACACCGCCAGCTTCTTGGAACTCTATCCGGTCCACAAGAACCGCGAGCTGGTGCTCCCCGCCGATCGGATCCGCACCTGCCGACTCCATGAGGGCTGGTTCGGCACGCGTCTGGATCTGCTGACCGACTCGATGACCGTCTGGGGCGACTTCCCGACCAATCAGCCCGGCTCGGTCGCCCTCAATCTGCGCCGCGAGGACCGCGACGCCGCCCGAGCCCTGGTCGACCTCTTCGCCGAGAAAACCCAGGCCCAGGACAACCTCGCCTGGTGATCGGGAACTCGAGGGATCCCCGCACCCACGCCACACCGAAGCGTGCCGGATCCGCGACGAGCCGGACGTCAATCATCGAGCCTTCAATTCGCGGGTCGAAGATCGGGAGCGCCTCCGACGCGATGATCCTCGACCTCCCGGAACAATTCGCCCCCCACTTCAGCCGACCGCACAGAGAGCGCCGGATCGCCGTGATCCTCGGTGATCCAGCAAGAATCGCTATCCAACAAAGCAATCCAGATCGGGTTCCCACAATCGATCCGGCCGGAAAATCGCCGTACACGACGGCCCTCCTACCAATTCGGTAGAAACTGGTAGATCATTGGTACCAACAGACTCTCTACCAATCGGGTACCCGCTTCCGACCAGTCTTCAGGATACCAAGGTCCGTATGAAGATCCCCTCGGCTGTAACAAAAGTATCGGGCCGAGTGGCCTAGACAATGGGGTCCACTTCGAGCGGCAAATTGGCATACCGGTTTCGGCGTGCAAATAAGTCAATTGCCACGCGAGTCGAGATGGGACCAGCTTAATTCGATGGTGGCATCCATGTTAGGGATGAATGGTGAAGCGAAATCAATACCTTGCCATCAAGCTTGTGATACGCGAATGTGTAGTCGGCGCGGGTCGCATCGCCATTCTCGTTGACGAAGGTGTAGTGGCCCATGTCTTTGTAGCCTAGGCCGCCCGCCTTCAGGATGGGCCCGACGGCACTTTGGAACTCCACATGCTTCCAGCCGTGATTTAGAAAGCCACCGTCATGCGGGTAGTCGGCATTCCCTCCTACGAAGTAGGATCGCGCTCCCGCCTCATCCAGACGGATTACATCTGCCAACGTGGGTTTGAACAGGAGCGGTTCATCGGGCGAACCGAAGTCATAGAGTCCAAGAAGCGTCTCTACATCTCGCTCAACAACGGCCTTGGCCCACGCCCGTTGTGCGTTGATCACTTCGGCCTTTGTCATCTTCTCGAATGATCTCACGGCAACCTCGTGGATAGTTCAAGGGGACTCATCATGGTCGAGCACGCCGGCGGATGGGGCAAGCGTGGGCGCCACGTCAGGGTCTGTCCCAGAAGCGCGGTTAGGCGGCCTTGCGGCCGCCGAATTCCGGATCCGACCCCGACGGGGCCAAAGGGTTAAGCATCAACTGAATCATCGCCCATTTCAGCCAACTCTCCAACGACAACACGCTCTTCTCACGGTTCTGGCTCAAACGACGGTAACAATTCAGCCAACCCAAGGTCTGCTCCACAACCCATCGCTTGGAAGGGAGAGCCCAGCCGCGTTGGCCCTTGGGGCGACCGATGATCGTTAATCGCCAACGACCATACTTGGCAATTCATTAACTCAACGGATGGTTGTGGTACTTCGCGTCGGCAAAGATCTTCCGGACACGTGAGATTGGCTGGCCCCGGAGACGATCAAAGCCCCGGTGTTCTCGGCCCGAGGTGGCCACCACGGACGGACTGTCAAGGCTGGCGGTGGTCCGGGGTTGCTGCGGCTTTTCGGCGGTGCGGACCCAGCGGCGGAGCTGATCGTGGATCGTCTCGAGAGTTCCGTCCTTGCGCCCGCGATCAAAGTCCCGCCAGACGGAGCTTTTGGGCGGGAAATCCCCGGAGAGGTACTGCCACGGGCATCCGGTACGCGGGATGGAGTTAGAGATCGCGTCGAGGACCTCGCGCATGAAAACGAGATGCGAGGTCGTCCCCCAGGTTTGTGGGGTGGGATCAGAGGGTCAATGGTGGTGCCACTGGTCGTCGGTGAGGTCAATGGGGTCGTGGTGTTGTCTCATGACTTTGAGAATGCAAATGACCCATCGGTCTTACCTTCTGGGACAGACTCTCAGGATACCGGGACTGCATGGGCGCAATCACCTCGCCGCCCAGTTTGCAGTCTCAGTATCATGATGGCCCGCGCCTCACTTCACTCGCAAAACTTCTTCGGCGGTCGGCATTTTCTCCGGGATCGCCTGGGTCACCTTCCCAGTGGCAGCCCATTCGGTGCCTCGCTTGTAGCGTGACGGCGAACCCAACGCAGTTCATCTGCTGGACATTGTCCCCCATCACGGTATGAAACACTCGTCCTTTGCCGTAATTGATCGTGAACAGGACTGGCTCATTCTCGCCGGTCCCCCCGGTGGCCTTGTCCGAGTATGCCGTGGCCAGCACTGTCAGATTCTCGGCAGGGCCGCGGAGCCGGTCGTAGAGTTCGTCGGACACGTGTCGCCACTTGGCCGGTAAACCACTCGTGATCGGGTGTTCCGTGTTGATCGTCTCGACGACGTACTCGTGCTGTCTCCCGTGGCTGCCGCCACGACCGGGGGACATATCGCGGATTACTTTGCCTCCGCGAAAGCGGATATAGGGGCCGTCTTTCTCATTGCGGCCACCCCAACCGCCGAGGCCGATTATCATGTTGTACTCTTTCCACTCGGGAAACGAGTTGTTGGCCGCGTGATAGATCACCAGGCCACCGCCGTTGCGGACGTAATCGACAAAACTCGCTTGAGTTTTCTCCGGCCAGTCGGCTCCGTTGTAGTTCATAACGACAACGGCGTAATCAGCGAACTTCGGCTCGAATTCAACGGTGTCGCTGCCTGTCGTGGCAACTTCGATCGTGAAGAGCCCGGTCTGTTCCAGGTACTCTTTCAAAACGGGTGTCGTGGCCTTCCAGTTATGGTTGTTCTGGCCATCGACGATCAATCCCTTCAGTTTCGGCTCTTCGGCATTCGCCGTACCGATCAACAAGAGCACAACCCAAACGGTGCAGAAGCGCTTCATCGTTCCCTCCTCATCATCGGTTGTGTTGTCGCCGCTTATGGCTAGAGGCGAAAGGCTGCGGATTTAGATGAATCGCCCCGCCTCCAGCGGATCGCAATAATCCGCGTGGCCCGATTTTGACGCACACGCATCTCGGTTGCAAGTGAAGTGGACCCTGGTTCTCCAACCACTCGGGAAGTGATCCCTGAGGGAACTTTATCGAGGGAAAATATATAGTTTGAATTCGCAAATTACACCTAAACGGATCCAAATCCTAAGTCAAAGATCGGGATCACCCCAACACGACGATCCTCGACCCCCCAGAGCAACTCGCTCCCCATATCAGCCAACCGCGCAGTGAGCACCGATCACCGTGGATCCTTGGCGATCCGGCAAGAATTCCCCATCTCACCCAGCAATCCAGATTCGATCCGCACGACGGGTCCGGTTGGAAGATCGCTGTATGAAACGGCCTTCCTACCAATTCGGTGGAAACTGGTAGATCATTGGTACCAACGACCTCCCTACAAATACGGTACAAATTGGTAACAACTTTGAATCGGCAATCGCGATATCTGGAATCGCATAAAATTTCCCTATCTGTAAGTGCGCGTCTTTTAAATCACATCTCACTAGGCCAAGTAGCATCTGGGGAGACCAGCCACTTTCCCTGAGGAACGACCATGGCCACAGCGAAAGGCAAGCCTCGCGATCCCCACCAGGAGCGTTTTTGGCAGGAGGCCATCGAAAAGCGGCAACGTCAGAGCAGCCACGTTAATGGGCGGCTAGGGCTAGCGAAGCACCTGGTTCGCGAAACGCTCGTGAGTGTCTTATTCGGTCCTGATCAATCGAAGAACCAGCTCTGCGAACTCATCACCGCGATGTTCGCCGAAGAATTGCCCCCCCGCGGACCCAGTGAACAACAGGGGCCGATGCCCCTCACCTTCGACGCTGGTAAAGGTCGCGCCGGGAATGTGCGCTGCGAACTGACGACCCCACTCTTCGGGAAAAATCCGATCGGAGTCGCCAAATATGACATGCGCTGGCTTGTCCCATGAAGCCAAGTTGTTCCAGGCAGCCTCCTGCCGGACGGCGTTCCCCGCCTCCGGTTCGGCGAACGGCAGCATCCACGGCCACCTCAAGGCGCCGGCGACGGCATCCGGACTGTCGAACGGTGCGCGGACAGCCGATGGAAACGCCAGAAACCGCGTGAAGTCAATCGACTGCGAGCGCTTGTTCCAGTCGCGGAGCGCCTGAGTATACGGATATCCCTCAAAGTGGAGCCATGTGTTGAGGATGATCAGGCGATCGAATCGGTCGGGCATCTCGGTAGCCATCACTAACCCGTTCGGACCACCCCAATCGTTGACTACGATCGTGATGTTACGCAATTCCAGTTTCGTCACCAGACGCTTCAGCGTCTGGACATGATTATCGAGCGTGTACCACTCGATATCGATGACCTTGTCACTACGCCCGAAGCCGATGTTGTCGGGAGCGATCACGCGGTAGCCAGCGGCCGCCAGCCCAGGAATCGCTCCTCGGTACATGTAGCTCCAAACGGGTTCCCCGTGGAGCAGCAAGAACGTACCGGCCTCGCCCGTGCCTTCGTCGACATAGGCCATGCGAAGACCGTCGATATCGATGTAGTGAGTCTTGAACGGGAAGTCCTTGATATCTGCAAATCGGGCCTCCGGCGTCCGATGGACACCTGGCCGAACGTCCTGAACCGTGCTGACTTCGGCGCGCCGGTCGCCTGAAGCACGCCGTGCGGCCATCTTGGGAATCCTTGTCAGTTCATCCAAATCGATTCCTCCATCGCCGTTGCTATCGACAAGGGCATCGTTGTTCTTCAGGCCGCCTTGCGCTTCGTCTTGACCGACCTTATTGTCGCCGTCCTGGTCAAGCATCGAACGCAATTGCGGCGCTCGCTCGGACGATGGAGTTGGTTGTTGCGCAAAGGCCGCGGCGGTTAGCGAGTGTGCGAGCAGCGTCGCGAGCATCAGACTTGCAAGGAGAGTATTCATCGATCGTATCCGATTGTGATTGGAGGAGTGAATTCTGGGAGGCTCCGCGATGGAGCCGGTAGAATCAACGTTGGGTCTGGAGCACTGCCTCGTTGCTCTGCCCCTCAAGCCCAGCTTCACGGTGATGGTAGACGCTGTGACCATCAAACCAACCCCTTGCCAATAGCAAACGGAGTTGGTTTGACAATTACATCTATCATACACATTTGATCTGCGTGGCCTGGACAATGGGGTCGACTTCAGTGCTGTTAGCATGCCTCCGAGAATCGGAATTATTGATAACTCTTAATGACGTGATCTATTTCTTTGGAGGAATGATTCCCACGGCAGCCGCTTGCTTCTTCAACTCGCGATGGGCGAGCGTGTCGGGGGAGGCCGAGTGCAGACGGCTTAACAGTTTGGGATACCCGTCCAACGCCTCGACGGCCCTCCGCCAAGCTTCCGGGTGTTTCTTTTGAAGGTCGGGCGCCATGTCAAGACAGAGGGCCCAGTAGGCGGCCTTGGCCCGCTGTTGTGGGTCGGCCTGGCCTAGGATCGCCTCCGTGATGTCTGGCCCCAACTGCTCGCGGAAAGCCGCTCGGAGATCGCTCGGCGGCGATAGTGGAGAGACGTTCCCCTGGGCCTGGGTTGCGACGCGATAGATCGGTTGTCCGTGCGCGATGACACGCTGGCCCCCATGTTCCGAGATGACTCTCTCGGAGAGGTCGATGACACGATCGGCGAAACTGGTGATCGTCTCGTCCTTCGGCATTCCGTCGCGCGTGGTGTTGCGGTAGCGGTCCACGATCGTCCATCCTTGTGAGAGCATGTGACGATATCCTCGCAGGACTCCGACGATCGTCCCGGCCGTCGCTGCGGAGTTATCCGCGTCCCATCCGAAATTGAAGGCCGTCCGCAGCGTCTCCGGCAGATCCCCCTCACCGTACAACAGGGCTGCGACCGTGGAGCCGGTCGTCAATTCGTAGCCGTTGCGATCGCGCATCTGGCCGTCGGCCTGCGAATACTTGTCTTTGAGGAGCCGCCGGGTGGCGCTCCAATCGTCCGGGTACTGGCGATGCCAAGCCCGCACGTCGCAAACGATCTGACGCTGAACGCTCGTGGGATCCAGAGCCTCGACGCCTCGATCGAGCAGGACATCCATATCATCCTCGACGAACGCACAGGCGATCATCGTGCAGAAGAACTGGGTTGACTGTGCCGGCTCATCGTCGATCGCGACGCGCGTGTAGTGCAACCCAATCCGCGACGCGGTCTGCGGCATGCCCGGCGCGAGCAGCCCAAAGGTCTCGCAGAGAAATTGCCCGGATATATTGAATTCGGCCCAGGGATTCAGGACCGTTGAGCCGGTCAGCGGCGGCTCGATTCCCAGGTCCATGAGCCGTCGCGCGTACAGGTTGGAGCAATAGATCCCGGCATTGATTCGACTGCGCCACAGCTCAGCGATCCGCGACTCGGGCAACAGGATCGTGTTTTCGTCCTGCATCGCGACGATGTAGACCCACTCGAAATCGGTGTCGTCGTCCGTCCGCGCACCTTCAGGCAAGGCAGGCGTGTACTGTTCCACGCGGCCCGGCTCATGGATGTACTTGTTCTCGTGCGGGAGACCATTCAGATTTCCCAGGATCTGGCCCAGCAATCCGCCGCGTATCTTGTCGCGGAGATCCTCGGCGGAAATCTCCATGACCCCACCCGCTTCCTCATTGGAAGCCAAGGAGACCCCGTTGCACGTCAGCGCGACAGTCATACAGAGCGCGGCTCGACCCAACATGATTGTATCCCTGTGGTTCGCCGAGTAGTTCTACCCTGGACAGAAAGGGATCCGTTGAAACCCTCAAGAGATGTGCGGCCAGAACCTTTCAATCGTTCGCGAGCGTCCGTCCGCATAAGCACTCTGACGGCTTGCGTGACCAGAGTCCTGGCTTTTAGGGCCAACCTCAACCGTCTCTTCTGTTCTGTCACGAGAAACCGCCCTCGACTTCTAGTGGACCACAGTGCCCCCCCGGTTTTCAACCACCCGGCAAGCTATCCTTGAGAAGACTCCCTCGAGGGAAAAACACCGCCCACACAAAAAAACAATATATTTTTTGACTTGATTTGCAGGATCAAAGATCGGGAGCACCCCGACTCGGCAATCCTCAACATCCCGCAACGACTCGCCCCAATCTCAGCCGACCGCAAAGCGGGCTCCGATCACCGAAGATCCTTGGTGGCCCGGCAAAAACATCCACTCAATCAAGCAATATAGAACGAACCCCACTACGACCTTTGCCAGAAAATCGGTAACAACGCTCGGATCTCCTACCAATTCGGTAGAAACCGGTAGCAGCCTCTGACCAGTTCTCGGGACCTAAGGGCTCGCATGAGAATCCCACAAACTCCGCCAGCATGGAAAGAAATCTTGTTCAACTTGAACAAAGACCCTCAAGAATTCATATATATCAAATTGTAATTGTCTTAACAGTAAATTGTCAATATCTTCACTAAGACAAACTTCGTCACCTGACACACCCAAATGGAATAACTATTCAATAATGTTGGATAGGTATCAAAATCAAACGGTTAACAAAAACTGTGATTCCTTTAGTAGATAATTCGGGGGCTTCATTCAGCTACCTGACTGAAGCAATGCTCCCGTCATTACACAAAATCGATTTGCTAGGTGGGGGAACGCTACGCGTCTTAGACACGGAATCGACGGAGATCGGACTTGCGGCGAGCCCGGTTCCGGAACCGATCCTGAACCAGAACACGCGGAACTATTACATTATGAGAACCTTGGTTGAAGAGGCCTTTACCTCGAGTCAGCTTGAAGGGGCGTGTACGACTCGACAGCGAGCCAAGGAACTCATCAAGTCGGAGGTGCGACCAGCAAGCCGTGGAGAACAGATGGTGCTCAACAACTATCAAGCCATGGAGAAGATCCGCGAGGTGAAGAACATCCCTCTCACACCGGAATTGATCTTCGAAATCCACAGGATCATCACCAACGGCGTCCTCGACGACCCATCGGCCGCAGGAAGGCTACGCCGTGAGAATGAGTCGGTGGTCGTGGCCGACGAATACGGCGAGAAACTTCATCGCCCCCCACCAGCTTCCTCGCTGCCGCGAAGGATGGACCAGATGTGCGAATTCGCAAATCAACGTGGAGGAAAAATTTTTGTTCACCCTGTTATCCGATCGATGATCTTGCATTTCTGGCTCGCCTACGATCATCCGTTCGTGGACGGGAACGGCAGGACAGCACGGGCAATCTTCTACTGGTCAATGCTTCGCCATGGATACTGGTTGTTTGATTTCGTCTCCATTTCCTCGATCATCTTGGAAGCACCAGTCAAGTATGGGCGAGCGTTCCTCGAAACCGAAACAGACGAAAATGATCTAACTTATTTTCTTACTCACCACTGCGAACTAATGATGAAAGCGATCGATCGACTGTTCGAGTTCGTGCAAAAGAAATCATTAGAGGCCAGCGAAGCGGCGAGCTTAATCCGGGGTGAGCAGAACCTCAATTCGCGTCAGGCCCAGGTCATCGCCCATGCCCTTAGGAATCCCGGGCACTGCTACACCATCGATCATCATAGGTTATCTCATCGAGTTGCGTACGATACGGCGAGGACGGACCTGAAAAGATTGGCCGAACTCGGGCTCCTGATCGAACGCAAGCAGGGCAAGGCCTTGACGTTCTATCCCATCCCGAACCTCGGCGAGAAGTTGAAGCGTCGCGACGCCTAGAAACCCTCGATGGGCCGTCCGCCCTTCGCGGATCCAAATCAACGCGTGCGATGATCGGAGTCGGTCCTCGGATGATCCTCGGCTGAGGATCATCTTCCACGACCTATATCTCTACGGTCGTGCGTTTGCGGGTCGGGCTCCTTTGAGATGGGGGGGACCGACCTTGAATGGTTCGTTTGCGTGGGGAGGTCGCGGTGTCCGCCGAAGCCAATCTCGTCCGACTCCAGGGCACACGGGTCCTGCTCCCGCCCGAGCTGATCGCGGGCCTGAACGTCCATGTCACGCTGGACAGCAGCGATCAGCGGGTTGAGTCCAAATACGCTGCGCTCCGGAACGCCGTCGAACTGGTCGGGCGTCGGGTCCCGAACGCCTTCCTCGGGCTCAACACTTTGCCGGTCTACTTCGGGGCCGACGTCAACTGCGAGGCCTGCTGGTCGCCCGAGGGACTCGGTGGGCGCCGATCGTTGTTCCTCGGCGACCGGATGATGTTTCAGGTCAACCGAGTGATGGCGGGCCAGAACCGGATCGGCGGCATGGGCCAGTTAGGCCCACGCGGCGTCCCCGATCAGCTCTACGACGATCAGCGCCGGAGCCACTGGAATGTCGTCCGCTGGTGGCTCGCGATCAAGCGGGAGTACCAGTCGACGAAGGCCTCGGCGAAGGCGACGGCAGTCGTCGTCCACGAGATCGGCCACCTGCTCCACGAGCATCGCGCCGAGATCGCCTTCTGGAACTCGCGACGGCGCAATGCCCCGGCGGTGCCGGCCCGCCTCGCGCAGCAGGTCAGCAGCTACGTCGGGAACCGCAACTATAGCGAGTTCGTCGCCGAGGTCTTCACCGGGCTGGTCCACGGCAAGCACTATTCACGCGGCGTACTCGACGAGTACGAACAGCACGGCGGACCGCGCGTCCGTTAGCGACGATCACGGGAAGCCACCCCGAGACCGTTCCGAACCGCCATGGTTCGTCCCAGTCTCCGGAGGCCGACGGCTCCGAAGCAGCCTGTCCCGAGGCCTCGGGAGTTATGGTACCATCGAAGGCCGTTTCGACCCGAGGCTAGGATGGGTCTCGGGAGACCGTTGTGGAGACCTTCGGTGTCGATCGATGGCGCCGATCGATCTCCGGCCGCCTCGCCCAACTGCGATCGAGTCGGGATGTCGCAACCGAACCAGTTCCAGATCACGCTCCGGTACCTCGCCTATCTGCTGCATGAGTTCCGCTGGCCGTTGATGATCTTCTCGACGCTGGTGGTGGGCGGTGGCGCGTTGCTCCAGCGGTATTATCACCACGAGGAGCTGGAGTTCGGCCAGGCCTGCTACGCCGTCTTCCTCCTGATCTTCGTGGAAAGCTCGATCGATTTCCCCGACGAGTGGTATCTGCAACCGCTCTTCTTCCTGATCCCGATCATTGGTCTGGGGGCGATCGCCGATTCGGTCGTGCGGTTGGGCTTCCTGATCGTCAGCCGCAAGGAGCAGCTCCAGGAGTGGCAACGGATGGTGGCATCACTGTACCGGAATCATGTAGTGGTGGTCGGCACCGGCGGGGTGGGCGTGCAGATCATCCGCGAGCTGCGGGCCTTGAACGAGGCGGTGGTGGCGGTCGATCGGCAGGAGCCGCACGTCGTCGGCGCCGAGGACCTCAAGGAGATCGGCGTCCCCTTGATCCTCGGCGATGCGCGACAGCCGAGAACCCTGGAACATGCCGGCACGGCCAAGGCCGCCTCGGTGATCCTGGCTACCAGCGACGACCTGACCAACCTCGACGCGGCCCTGACGGCGATGGACCTCAACCCCAAGGCGCGGATCGTGGTCCGGCTCTACGACGACACGCTGGCCACCAAGTTCGCCGGCGCGTTCCACATCCCGGCGATCTCCACGGCGCGGGTCTCAGCGCCGGCCTTCGTCGCCGCCGCGACCCGACGCAAGGTCTACCAGTCCTTCGAGATGGGCGGACGCTCGCTGCACCTGACCGACATCATCGTCCGCGCCCAGGGCGGACTGGCCGGACGCACCGTGGGCCAGCTCCAGGCCGACCGCCAGGTCAACGTCGTCATGCACCGTAGCGGCGAGCGTGTCGACGTCAACCCGGCCGGCGAACTCACCCTCCAAGGCGGTGACGAGGTCCTCGTCATCGCCCCCATGCCCCTGCTCGTCGACTTGGAACGCCTCAATGATGAGGACGCTTCGGCGGAAACCCCCGTTCCGCGCGAGGCCAAAGACGTCGGTTAGCCCGCACCATCCTTGAACCGACCTGACCTACCCCATCGAAGGTCCTTTAGGGAGTCGCCCCAGTAGGCTTCGGGGAACTTTCCGGGCCGGGAAGCACCCTTGGTTCGGGAATTTGACGGGCTCGAAGAGAGCTACCCGAAGGCTCGGCTCGGGCAGTGAAACCCGCAATCCATGAAGGGGAGTGTCTACCTTGACGGATCTGGGATCGCTTCATGATCGAGCCGGTTGGGACAACGCGGCGTCGAGTTACGCGCGGCTCTCTGAACCGGGCACGGCGCTGTTCGCTCGGTCGACGCTAGAGCTGCTTGGGGTCACGCCCGGCGTTCGGCTGCTCGACGTCGCCGCCGGGACCGGTGCGTTGACGACCATCGCGGCGCGGGCCGGGGCCCAAGTGTTGGCGGTCGACTTCTCCGAAGCGATGATCGACTACCTCACGCGACGCGTTGCGCAAGAGGGGCTCGACGTCGAATGCCGGGTCATGGACGGCCAGGCTCTCGACCTTGAGGACGGGGCCTTCGACATCGTCAGCTCGGTCTTCGGGATCTTCCTGTTTCCGGATCATCGACGCGGGCTGACCGAAGCGCGCCGGGTCACGCGGCCGGGCGGTCGCCTCGCGGTGACGGTCTGGCGCGAGCCCGAGCGAATGGGCCATCTGGCGATCTGGCGGGAGGCGATCGTCGCCGAATATCCCGACTTCGACGGCTTCGACCGACCCGAAGGTTGGACGCGCATGCAAACGCCGGAGGGGCTCCACCAGGCCCTCAACGAGGCGGGACTTGACGGGGTCGAGGTCCACCCACTCCAACACGACTGGCCCTTCCCAGCCCCCGACGAGCTATTGACCGACGCCCACCGCAACCCGTTCTTCGATGCCGTCTTCGCCAAGCTGGGGCCGGGCTCGGAAGGCCGCGTCCGGGATCGGCTACGCGACCTGCTCCACAAGCGCTTTGGGAACCAACCCTTCGCGATCGCCTCAGAGGCCCTCTGCGGAGTGGGCACCGCCTGAGCATGTCGTTCGGGATCCGCGCGACGACCCGGCGGGCCAACACCTGAACGACCGACCGGGATCACTCAGGCAAGGAACCACGAGACCGCCGTCGGTTCGGTGGTGAAGAACTCCAGGAGTTCGGAAGCCGCCTTGGCCCGGCCCGTCGGCGAGGGATGGACGCCGTCGGCGGCAAAATCGGATCGTGCCCAGGTCAGGCCCGTCGAGCTGGGTTGCGTCCCGTTCGCCCACAAGTAGGGTCCCCAGAGCAGCAAGGGCGCTTCGACGCGGCCACGCTCCGGTGTGAAATTGAGCCCGGCATCGCCGGCGATCTGCGACATGATGACGCTGCGCGCCCCGAAGGCGGCCTCATACGCGTATGGCTCCGGATCCACGCCCTGGGGGCCGTATCCGCCGAAGATCCGCGTCGAGATGTAGGCGACCTGCAGGTGGGGGAAGATGCGCTTGGCCCTCGTGATCACCTGGCTCAGATCCGCCGCATAGCGCTCCGCATGCGATGGGAACGCTCCATAGCGATGCGGATAGAGCTGGGCCAGACTGATCCAAACGACTTGGACCTGATTACGCGTCAGGCCGGCGCGCTGAACCGCGTTGAGGGCGTTCACCCAGGGCCGGGCGGTCCGCTGCCAGTTCGGCAGGACCATCCCATCCTGGCCCCCATTGATCACTGTGAGGCGCGGATTTCGCCCCGGAGTCGCTTGAGCCCGAGCCTGGAAGGTGCTGAAGATCATCCCTGTGGTCGATTGCCCGATCGAAAGGAATCCGATCCGACCGGTCTCCGGCGCGTATCCGCCCTGCGCATCGCGCGGCAGGATCTGAGCAACCGCTGCCTCAGCATCACGCAGATGCGACGACGGGATGGCATTGCTCCCTCCGTCATAGAGGCCGCCCCGATATCCTCGATAACTCCCCTCGAGATCCAACAGTGCTACCGGTCGATCCACCGAGCCATCGACAGGAGCGACTGTCGCCATCCCGGTGTCCAGACAAACAATCGGCTCCAACCCCTCGACCCCGATCGAAGACGCACGCCTCCGGCGGCTCGACCCGGACGCCCTCCGACGAGGATGTCCGATGAAGACACCTCGCGACATGATCGTGACTCCTCGTTGCTCTTTCGGACTCATGCGGGCTCAAAGGAAGTGACACCGCCACTCACTCTGTGACGGCACGACCGCCATCCTGGCATAATCCAAAACCTGCGACAAGCAGGCACTATAGGAAAATTGGGTATTTCCGAGCCAACCACCATCTAATCGAACTGGAGCGGATCTTCGAGGCTTAATCCGATTTATGAATTAATTACTAAAACAGAAAAACACAAGAACTGTATCGAGAGTCCGGTAGAACGTTTTTCTCGTGATGTCTTCCGGCATTCGGCTGCGTGAGAGACGATCACGCGATCAGGTTCTCCAACGCATCCGACTCTCATCGTTCCGTCATCAGCTTCGGGCGATGACCGACCACGGGCGATGGCCCCGTTATTGGTCTCGTTGTCCGGCGGCCCTCCAAGATCGCCCGGCTTCTTGAGTCGGGTCAGGCGACCGATCACGCCGATTCTGCCGAGAAAACGACGCCTCAGTCCGATTCGAGGGTCCGCCCGAGAAAATCCCATGAACGCCTCGCTCCGATCGCTTGATCCTACCTATGGCGGGTCTCTCGGAACGCGCTGGGGTGTCGAGGGACAACAACGGGTCACAACGATCGTCGGGGTCATCTAGGATACACATCGTGATTCCCAACTGGGCTATCACCAGACGCATCTGCACGGCCATCCGCGCCGGTCGGTCGATGGATTTGGCCTGTACAGACGTCGGCGTCGATGCCCCGACCCTGAAGCGTTGGTTGGCCCTCGGCGAAGCCGCCTATAAGGAGTGCGAGGAGGAGGATCCGCACTGCCGGTTCTTCGAGGCCTTCATCAAGGCGTTGGAATACGCGGATCAGGCTGCCGAGGCCGCCCGTCAGAGACCGGCCGAACCGGAACCTGAGCCTTCCCCGCGACCCCGAACCGAACCACGACGAACCCTTGGCAACCGCTCCTCAGAACCTCTCCCGATTGCCTGGGTGGTCGTGGAAGAGGCGCCAATCGAGATCGTCATCGGGTCCCGACCGCCTTGGGTCTATGAGACCACGCCGACGCCGACTCCAGTCCGCCCGCCCGAGCCTCCGCAACCGGTCTGGGTCGAGGACGCTCCATCCGAGGACATGCCGACGACGCCAGCCGAGGTCGATGAGGCCGCGCTGCGCCGTGATCCGACGCTGGAACAGGTTGCGGAGGCTGTTGGAGTCATCGTGGGCGTCCTGGTCGTCCTCATTGCGATCGTCGTGCTGGCCTTGGTGGTATTCCCCATCATGCTGGCGAGTTTCGCCCTGATCGGGGCGTTCCGTTTGGCCTTGGCCTTGGCCTACCGCTGGCGGGCCGGCGTCCTCGCCCTGCGCGGTGGGGAACTCGAGGGGCTCCCGATCCCTAGTCCGGTCGCGCGAAACGCGCTTGGGAGACGGCTTCGACCTCTGGTCGAGGCCTCGTTTGACCGGACGTCCGGCTCGGTCGCGTTGGCCGGTCGGTTGCGGCCTCAGCGGGAATGAGACGCGCGGCGCCCCGGAGGATCGCCGGGCGATCGGCTGCGCAAGGAACCGGGTGTCGCTCCGACCCACCGTCCGTGGGGTCGGGTCTCCGCGACATCACCGTGGATGCGTTGCCCAGGTCGATCGTCAGACCCGCGCGACACGGGGCGCCGGAGCGGATCCGCGCCGAGACAGGATCCGCACGATCGCGAGGAGCGGAGACTCTTTGGCAATTCGGCATCATACGGATCGAACTATCGACCGATCTTCATACGATCGACCGAGACGGGCTTGTATGCGCGGAGACCGAATCGACGTACGGATTGTAGCGGCTGCAACCCCGCATCGACGAGTAAAAACGGCCGGAAACGCGAGGCCGGAAAGCCCTGGAGGTGCCGATCGGGTGACCCTTCGTGTGAGGCACGTTCCTCCTCAGGAACTTCACATCGAGGCCCAGGCCATCTCGGCTCATGAGGTCGATCGGGTGTCGGTCTCGGCCACACCCCTAGCGAGCCAGAGGCTGGACCTTCGGCTCAGCCCCAGCGACCCGATGAGTTCGCATTGGGGCCAGACTCTGGGGCCGAACCGGGTGAGGACACCAACCGTTCCGACGATGGGTGGGCCGACTCGAACCATCGACCCCGGGGTCTGCTCGCTGCGCGTCGGAGTCCCCAGCCATCCGTGCTCGGCGCCCGGTGGGCTGGGGGCCAAGGGCAACACCAAAGCCGCCTCATGAGCTAACATGAGAAGAAGATCTTCCCCAAAAGTTTCCGAGATCGACCTTTTGAAAGATCCCATCAATCGTCGGTCGCGATATCCTCGGGGAGCGGGACTTGGACGGGAGTCTGGAGGTAGCGGATGAGGTCGCGGACCTCGTCGGCCTGGAGGTTCTCCAGAAGCCCGGCGGGCATGGGCGACTCGTCGGTGACCAGCATCTCCTCGATGTCGTCGCGGGCGATCGTCAGGGTGTCGTCGAGCGTCCGGAGGGTGATCGTCCGCTCGTTACGCTCAGTGATGAGACCGTTAAGGACGCGGCCGTCGAGCAGGAACAGGACGCTCATCCGATAGTCGGCGCTGACCACTGCGCTGGGTGTGACGATGTTCTCCAACAGGTAGTCGAGGTCGTGGCGACCCGAGCCGGTCAGGTTGGGGCCGACCTGCTGTCCGATGCCATAGAGGATGTGGCAACTGGAGCATTGGGCGTTGAACAACGCGCGGCCGTGGCTCGGATCGGCCTCGCCGAGGACCTCCGCGGTCAATCGGTCGCGAAGCTCGGCGATGGTCCGCTGCTTCTCCTCGGGGGCGGTCCCCAGGCTGCCCCAGACCTCGGTGGTCCGCGAGGTCAATCCAGGATCCCCGTAGCTATGGATCTGGCGAATGTGATAGGGCGTCAATGCCGAAGTATCGATCGCACCCTCGGCGATCCGATCGAGCAGGGCCGGGACGAACGCCGGCCGGGAGACGAGCAGGGCGACGACACCGGGCCGCTCGTGGGCACGGAAGCGCCGGTAGTTCTCGACGATCGCGAGGCCGATGGCTGGGTCGTCGAAGAGCGTCAAGCCTTTGGCGGCGGTCAGGTTGAGGTGGCGGACTGTCAACAGGTCCTTGCAGAGGTCGCGGAGGTCGTCGGGCCGGCTGGCGATGAGCGTCTCCAGGGCATCGATCCGGCTCTGGAGGTCGGCCTCGTCGTCCAGAGCGATCCGTCGGACGTCGTCCAGGGCGCGACCGTCGCCGAAGAGGACGTTGAGGTCGCGGAGCTTGGTCTGGACGGCTGGGTCGTTGACATCGACCAACGCTCGATTGAAGTCCACCCAGTGGGCTGGCGGCCGGGCCTTTCGGAGCCCTCGGAGGGCCTCGGTCATGCCGTCGAGCACGTCGAGGGCGAGGTCGGGCGAGTCGGCCTCGGCGGCGAGCCGGAGGAGGTCGTTGAAGGCGTCGGAGCGGTCGCCGATCGTCTCGGCCAATCGGCGCGCGATCAGGCGGCGGGTCGTCGGCCAGGCCGAAGCCTTGGCGACCGGCAACAGGTCACCGGGCCGCTCGTCGGCGACCGGGATCAGGCCGTACCAGACCATCAAAGGGAGGTTGTGGTCGTCAGCGTCCTCGGGACGAGCGGCCAGCGCGACGGCCAAGGCAGACCGTTCGGAGACGGGGAGCCGCTGGAGCGTTGAGGCCAGGGTGAGCCGGACCAGGCCCGACGGGTCAGTCTGAGCCAGCCGGAGCAGGTCCGCCTCGATCCCCCGATAGGCCTCGAGGACCGCATCGCGTCGACGCTCGGCTTGTCGGGTGGGGCCGACGACGCCGTCGAGCGGCCAGGCATCGGTCAGGAAGCGGACTGCCCACGTCCTGATATGCTCATCGTCATCATTGAGCAGGGCGACGAGCCGATCGTGGTCGGCCAACCCAGCGGCGCCTAGACTCATCAGGGCGCGGACGCGATGGAGCGGGTCGGTCGTCTGATCGAGGATCACGCTAAGGCCATCGCGGGCCGCCTCGTCGTCGAGCGTCCCGACCGCCGCGCGTTCGTTGAGGATCAGGCGGGCCTGACGGACGAACCAGGCGTTGGGATGTCGGTGCAGATCGACGAGGTCCACGGCGGGCAGGTCGCGGAGGTCCCCAACGTCCTTGGTCTCGGGCGGGCCGTAGGTGATCTTGTAGATCCGTCCGCTGGTTCGGTGGACGCCGGTGTTCTCGTGACATTCGCCGGTGTCGCTCCAGTCGAGCACGAAGACGCCGCCGTCGGGACCGTAGCCCAGCTCGATGCCCCGGAACCAAGGGTCGGGGCTGAGGAAGAGGTCTTCGCGGTGACGGGCAAGGTAGCCACTGCCTTGACGTTCGAGCACCTCCTGATTGATTCGACGCCCGTGGAAGTTGAGCGTCAGGAGCCGGTCGCGGTAGATCTCGGGCCAGTCGTCGCCGAGGTAGATCGTCGCGCCGGAGTGGGCGTGTCCGCCACCGTAGCTGTTGGCCGCGCCATCGCGCGAGTCCATCCAGGACTTGCCGGTATCGAAGTGCCAGTGATCGGCGTGGAAGTCGATCAGCTCATAGACGTGCCGATTCGGGTCCATGGTGTGCGGACGGACGTGGTGGGCGCCGGGAATGATGTGCCAGAGGTGGCCGTTGACGGTGTTGATGAAGAAGGCCTCGCCGACGGCGTTCCAGTCGTGGCCCCAGGGGTTGGTCGTGCCCGAGGCGAGGACCTCGAAGTCGCCGCGCGTGGGGTGATAGCGCCAGATTCCGCCGACCAACTGTTGGCGATCAGCATCAGGCGTACCGGGCGCCCCGATCAAGCCCGGGCACGAGGCCCCACAGCGCCCGTAGAGCCAGCCGTCGGGACCAAACCGGAGCCCATTGGCGAAGTTGTGGTGGTTCTCCGTGGCCACCTCGAAGCCGTCGAGTACCACCGTCGGCGGGCCATCGGGCACATCGTCACCGTCGGCATCGGGCACGAAGAGCAGTTGCGGCGGACACATCAGCCAAGTCCCACCATGGCCGATCTCCAAGCCGGTGAGGCGCTGAACCTCCTCGGTGAAGACAGTCCGGGGCTCGCCCTCGCCAGGCTCGAAGAGGCCGTCGCCATCAACGTCCTCGAGGATCAGGACGCGGTCCTTGAGGTCGAGGTCGAACCGCATGCTCCGTTCGGCATAAGTGTAGTTCTCAGCGATCCAAAGCCGTCCGCGCCCGTCCCAGGCCATCGCGATCGGGTTGCGGACCACCGGCTCCGAGGTAAAGGGGGTCACCACGAAACCCTCGGGCATCTCGATCCGTTTCGCGATCGCTCGGGGGTCGCCCGGATCCCCCGGATTTCGCTCCGAGTTGGGCGGCACCCGATCCTCCGCCACCGTCGGCGACGGGGCGACCCGACCCGGCATCGATGCGCCCCCGACCCCGACCAAGACGATGGCCACGAGGGCCCCACGAACACCCATCCCGATTCCCCACACGGCTCGGTCCTCCCGATCCTCGGACGGCGCCCGGGTCGATCCGCGACCCGAAGGCCCATCGACCCCTCGATCGTTGCCCATGATCCACATCGATCCGCCGCTTGGAGGCCGACATCACGGCATCGAAGGCGGATCAATGGGGCGGATGTCTTATCGTACCCCGAAGTCGCGGCCCGATCCTACCGCGAATCGGGGCCGTCTCGAGCCAACACCCATCGACGAGCCCTAGAAAAATCGATGGGATTGACGACTGAGGCAGATCCACGGTCGTGTTCCGAGCCCGACCGTCAGGCTGTCGACGGCCCCCCGGATTTGCAAGCCCATATTCCCTTAATTAGGATGCACTCACCCCGAGTAACCGGTCGGATGGGGTCGCCTGCCGGCCAAATCACGCTGAGGAGTCGATCGGGGCCGACCCGACGTCGGACAGACTTTGCGACGACCCATTCCCCTCCTGAGACCGCTGCTTTCCCGCGAGGACTTGTCCATGATCCGTCATCGAAGCATGCTCTTGATCGTCGTGGTGCTCGGATCGGCCCTCGTGGCCATGTCCGCCTCGGCCCAGCGTCCTCAGGAACGGTTCCGCCCGAGCTGGTCGTTCGGAGCGCGGTTGCAGAACACCGAGACGGGCGTCCGGGTGACGCGTGTGGAGCGGAACTCGCCGGCCCAGGCCCTCGGCGTCGAAGTCGGCGACCTCATCGTCACCGTCGATGGCCAGCAGGTCGGTCGGGTCGGTGGGCGGATCGTCGACGCCGACCAGATAATCACCCGGAGCGTCGAGCGTAGCGGGCGTGCCCTGCTCCTGATTCAGGACCGCAACGACCTCAAGCTGCTCAACGCGACGGTCCAGCGCACTCAGGGCGGATCGGGCAACCGACCGACCAACCCTGGGATCGACACCATCGAGGGCTGGTTTCGGAGCTACCTGGGCCGCCCGCTGAAACCTGCCGAGCGGCTCCGGTATCAACGCGAGCTGGCGCAGGGGACCACGCTCCGAACCATCCAGAACCAGATCCTCAGCAGCGAGGAGTACTACAAGCACGCTGGGGATCGCCCCTATCTGTTCGTCACCGCCTTGTTCGAGGACCTGCTCAAGCGCCCGCCCAGCGACAAGGAACTCAAGGACTGGCTCGACCTGTACGCCGCCATCGATCTGGACCGCGTCCAGCTCGTCCAGCGGTTCCGCAGCAACTTCAAAGTCTGATCCAGATCAACACCTGGGACGAGCGAGCCCTCAACAAAAAAGGGTCATCGCTGGCTCCTCCGATCGCCGAAAGCCCGATCACCCCTGCATGACGGCCGCGGGCTCCCGCTCGTTCGCCTTGGGTTGCGGCTTACCGGTTCCGGTGGTCGAGGGCGAGGTCCGGGTCATCCCCAGCAGGACCGAGGGGTATCGACGACCGTTGAGCAATTGGCCGATGATCGTGGGGCGGACCAGCAGGTCGTAGGCGATCAGCAGGAGCGTCGAGGCGACGACCAGCACGAGGCTCGCCTTGACCAGACCCGGCATCGGCAGGTCATACATCGCCACCTGCATCCAGTAGACCAGCGGCAAGTGAGCCAAATAGACAAAGTAAGCTGAGTCGGATAGGTAGCGCACCAGAGGATTGGGCCGATCACCGTGGCGGAGGAACAGGCCGAGGAACCCGAAGACGCTGAGCCACGCGACCGCGGTGCTGATCGTGGCGACCCCCAGCTTGATCATGAGGATGCCGAGGCCGTTGAGCCTCTCGAGCGATTCCGGCAGCCAGGCCGGCACGCCCGGACTGACGTCGATGGGCAGGATCCAGGCGTCGAGTCGGCTCAAGAAGATGGATAGGAGCGGGACGGTCGCGGCCAGGCAGAGCCAGGGACGTCGGGCGAAGCGCGGTAGGAGGTCGCGGTGGCGATAAGTCATCCAGCCGAAGGCGAAGTATGGCCCATAGCAAAGCATCACCAAGGGGTTCGGGATGAAGGCGGGGAACTCCTGCGCGGCCATGCCGATCGGCGTCAGCAAGAGCGTCGGCAACGTCATGGCGATCGCCGAGGGCAGCAACAGGCCCGAGTCCATCAAGTTCCGATAGAGCCGGTCCATCGAGCGGCCCAACGCGTCACCCTTGAGCCTCCAGAGGAACCGGACCCCAAAGGCCAGCAGGTAGAACCAGAGCAAGGCATAAAGGAACCAGAGGTGCAACGGTGTGATGAACAACACGTTGAACCATCGGTTCCAGTCGGGGATCCAGATCATGTCGCCGGTCGTCCACCAGGCGATCAGGGCCTCCCAGGGCGGAACCCCCTCGCTCATCGCGCAGCCGTAGAGGACCGCCGAGATCGTCAACGGGTACAGGATCGGCCAGCTCAGGAGCATCGGCAGGCCGACCCGCCGGAGCCGGTTGCTCATCATCGCCTTGGGGCCTCGACGCTCGTATAAGAGGGCCGTGAAGAACCCCGCCATGACGAAGAAGACCTGCATCCGGAACGTGTGGATCCCGAACAAGATCGCGTCGCATGCCGGTGTCGGATAGCGGTCCTGGAACCGGAACCCGCCCATGAGACTGAGCGTCATGTAGTACTGACTGGCGTGGATCACGACGCCCAGCAGCATCATGACCGCGCGGAGCGCGTCGAAGGCGTGGTACCGCATCGACGCCGTCGTGGGGTCTGATTCCCGACTCATCCGCTCGGACCTCCCAGGATCGTGGAACTGCGCCTCGCGATCGGATACCCCGAGTCGGGGTCTCCGGTTTCGTCATCCAACGGGTGGAGGAGGTGGTCTCCCCCGACAGCAAGGACCCCTCCATCTCAGGTGAGTTCGTCCCGACCCTGTGATTCTTTGAAGATCCTCGACGATTTCCGAAGCCCCTGCACCATCGCAAGATGAACAAAGGCCGATCCGTGCCATCATCAAGGCATATCGCTGAGTCGAGTCTCGCCACGAGGTGGCTCGACCCAACTCAGCTCAGGTGCCCTCAGGGCTTGGCGTTTGGACGGTGGCCGTCGAGGTACTCCACGGCCGGCCGTCGACGGACTGGCTGTGGGAAGAGTTGCAAGAGATGGTAGATCTCCTCAGGGAGGTCATCGCGGACGGGCAAGCCGAGCGCGCCGGCGACCTCGAGGGTGATCGGGTAGTCATGGGGGTAGCGTCCGGTGGCCAGGGCGTCAGCGATCGCCTCGGCCTTCTCGGTGGGGTAGGTGTCGGCGAGCAGGTCGACGACGGCCTGACGGACCTCGGCGATGGCCTTCTCGGCCTGGTCGGCCAGGATGATCGTCTCGTCGTCGATCTTCTCGAGGGGCTTCTCGCGGAGCACGCGTAGGACGGAGGCGGCCGGGTGGCGTCCCAGTTGGGGGTCGACCGGTCCGAGCACGGCGTGGGGCGCCAGGACAATCTCGTCGGCGGCCAGGGCGATCAGAGTGCCGCCGGACATCGCGTAGTGGGGCACGAAGACGGTCACACGCCCCTTGTGCCGATGCAGGGCCAGGGCGATCTGTAAGGAGGCCAGGACCAGACCGCCGGGCGTGTGCAGGACCAGATCGATCGGCTCGTCGGGTTCGGTGGTGTGGATGGCGCGAACGACCTGCTCGCCGTCCTCGATATCGATATAACGCAGCAGAGGAAAGCCGAGCAGGCTCATCGTCTCCTGGCGATGGACCAGCGTGATGACCCGCGACTTCCGGGCCGCCTCGATCCGCTCCAGGCAGCGCTGACGGGCCGCGTCGAGCAGCCGTCTCGAGATCAAGGGCTGCAAGGCGATGACGATCAGGAACAGCCAGAACAGGTCGCCAGCCGAGAACGACCACCGCGTCCCTTGGAAATCGACCAGGCCCCGACGGGACTCGGGACCACGTTCGGCCGACGGCTCGGGAGCCGTGGTCGTGACGTCGCCATCCCCGTTCGCCTCGAGAAGTTCGTCGGGGGTCTGACGCCCCTCCTGGGCATGGACAATCCCAGGGTCGACGGCGTGTCCCACCAGGAGTAGGGCGGCGACGAGCCGGACCAATCGAGTCATCGGAGGCGACTCCAAGGGTATTCGCGGGCCGAGACGTCGCGATACATCAACCGTCGAGGCCGCTGACGGTACGGATGGCGGAGGAAGAGACGATGGGCCAACACGCCGAAGAGGAACCCGCCGATGTGCGCCCACCAGGCAACCGACTCGTTGACCTGCGTCGGCGCGGCCAGGGCGAGCGTCCCGCTGAGCACCTGCGTGCCGATCCAGATCAGCAGGTAGAAGACCGCCGGCACGGCGAAGAACAGCGGGATGAACAGGATCGGCACCAGGATCACGACCCGCGACTCGGGATACATCACCATATAGGCGCCCAGGACTGCCGCGATCGCCCCCGAGGCGCCTACCGCCGGCATGATCGAATCAGGGTCAGAAAGGATGTGCACCGCCGAGGCAGCCAGGCCCCCCAATAGGTAGAAACCCAGATAGCGCCAGGGGCCCATCCGGTCCTCGACGTTGTCGCCGAAGATCCAGAGCGTCCACATGTTCCCGATCAGGTGCAGCCAGCCGCCATGCAGGAACATCGTCGTCAGCAGCGGCCAGAGGTTCTGGGCCGGATGGTCGACCGGGAAGAGGTCGCGCACCTCCGGGTCGGTGAACCGCGCCGGCACGACCCCGAAGAGGTAGAACAGCCCCTCCAGGCGATCGGCCGGGAGCTGGACCTCGACGAAGAAGACCAGTGCGTTCAGCGCGATCAGCCCGTAGGTGACCAGCGGCGGGTTCCGGCTCGGGATCGTGTCGAACAGCGGGATCATCGACGACTCGCGGGGCTCAAAGGGTGAGATTGGTCCCCATCATATCGGCCCGGACGAGCGGTCACGAGCCCGTTGCCCCGCGTCCCCGCTTGGTGGACCGCCCGCGCCTGGTCGGCCCCCGCCGCCGTCAGCCGTTCTGGGTCTTGCCGCCGAAGAGCGAGAGGACCTCGCCGCTGATATAGGAGCTGTCGGGGTTGGAGGCGAAGAAGACGTAGGCCGGGGCCATCTCGTAGGGCTGGCCGGGCCGGCCCATGGGGACCTGCGAGCCGTACTCGGCCATCTGCTCGGGCGGCCGGGCCGAGGCGTTCAGTGGGGTCCAGACCGGCCCCGGCGCCACGCAGTTGACCCGGATCTGACGGTCGATCAGCAGCCCGGCCAACCCCTTGGTGAAGGCGTGGATGGCCGCCTTGGTCGAGGCGTAATCCAGGATCGAGCTGACGCCCTCCTGGCCGGCCACCGAGCCGGTGTTGATGATCGTCGATCCGGACTTCATGTGCCGAAGCGCGGCGCGCGCCATGTAGAAGTAGGCGTAGATGTTGGTCCGGAAGACCCGGTCCAGGTCCTCGTCGGTGATCTCCTCCAGGGACTCTCGGATCTGCATGTAGGCGGCGTTGTTGACCAACACGTCGAGCCGGCCGAAGGTCTCGACGGTCCGCTCGACCAGGTGGTCGCAGAAGGCCGAGTCCTGGATGTCGCCGGCCACGCCGAGCCCCCGGCGTCCCAGCTCGGAGATCCGGCCCAGGACGCGGTCGGCGTCGGACCGCTCCTCGGGCAGATAGGCGATGGCCACGTCGGCGCCCTCGCGGGCAAAGAGCACGGCCACAGCCGCCCCGATCCCCGAGTCGCCCCCGGTGATCAAGGCCGCCTTGCCGGCCAGCTTGCCCGAGGGCTTGTAGTTGGGGTCCTCGATCTGCGGGACCGGGGTCATCTCGGTGTCAAGGCCGGGACGTGCCTGTGTCTGTTTTTCGAACGGCGGCGCGGGGGTGTTACCCATCGTTGTAGCTCCTCATCAAGAAACAAAAGTGTTGACGTCTCCCCGAGAACTCGAGACGTTCCTGAGATCCCTTCCTGGTCCGATCCGAACCGGATCGATCCGGCTCCG
This sequence comes from uncultured Planctomycetia bacterium, assembly GCA_964609385.1. GTDB lineage: Bacteria > Planctomycetota > Planctomycetia > Isosphaerales > Isosphaeraceae > CAZSSM01. The sequence continues at coordinate 13,689 of CAZSSM010000036.1, read as the reverse complement.
ATCAACGGCAGGGCTCGTGCCCCCAGTTCTTCAGCGAGTACCGCCAACGCGTGTTGGTCGGATCACCCGAGGGACGCTGCTTGAGGTGCCGCTTGATATAGCCGTTGACCTTGCGCATGGCCTCGAAGTCGCCGGGCCGGTACTGCGAGCTGTCCGTGTTGAGGATCTCGACGATTCGCCGCCCCATCCGGTGGCCGACCGATTCGCCGCCGTCATCCTGGCCAACCCGACGCGACTGCTCGGTTTCGAGCCAGTCGGTCAACTCGTCAGCGTCCATATTGACCAGCTCGCGGAACTCAGTGACGGTGCTGTCCCCGTCTTCGGGATGATCGTCGCGTTCGCCCGGCTCGTGTAATGCCTCGGGCCGACGCACCGTCAGGTTGCCCGTGTTGAGGTTCTTGACCAGGATCCTCGGGTCGTCCTTGCTGGCGTGGACCTCACGCCCGTCGACAGTCGCCTCGCCCTGGATCCGCTTGACCACCTTGCCGACAGCTTCACCCGATCCGGAATTCCAGGCGACCTCGTCGCCCCGCTTCGGTAGATCGCTCATCGCATCGCTCCGACACGTCTCATAGGTTGCGATATTCTTCGGTTCCACGACCCGGTCTCATACCGGTTCAGAGATCTCGCCGAGCAAGTGCCGCGCCGCCCCAGGTGAATGGACGCGGGTCGGACCCCAAGCTACTTCTCTGTCGCCGAACCCGCGGACGGATCGGACGTCATCGGGCGTCGAGACATTGGCGAACGGCCCGCGACGTCGCCTCACCAGGCCGTGCGATCCGGCGGTGTCCTGCAAGACTCGGGTGATCTTCCCGATCCCAACCCGCCGACTTCCTAAGGAATGTGCCCTTCTGGACCGAGTTTCATTTTTGCTAGAATATTGTGAAATCCACGGCGCCCTCGATTCCGAGGTCCTCTCCCGCCCATCCCGGCCGTCTCGTCTCCATCTGAGCCCCAGCCTTCTCAGGGCATCTCATCTCGGCCCGACACATCGCCATGATTGAGATCGAGTCGAGGCCCTTCCTCCGTCGTTGGCCAAAGGAATTGCCCATGAAGCGGATCGTCACCGGAACCATCACGCTGCTTTGGATCCTGGCCCTGTCGTCGAGTCTGGTCCGTCCCGCCAGGGCCACTGACCAAGACTCCGAACCAGCCGTGGGTCTGGATCATCGGGTCGCCTGGACCACCTCACGGGTCGTCGGCGCCCCCGAACCGGCCCCGCCCTACAAGACCGAGCCGATCTTCGAACACCTGACGATCAAGCAACCCTTGACCTTCGAGGCCGAGCCGGGCACCAACGACTATCTGATCATCCAGCACTTCGGATCCTGGGCCCCGCCCGCCATGATCCTCCGGATCTCAGACGACCCCGACGTCCGCGCCCCGCAGTCGGTGCTTAGCCTGGAGGGAATCGCCTACGGCCTCGACTTCCATCCCAACTACCTCGAGAACGGCTACGTCTTCGTCGGGATGAACGTCAAGAACGGTGACACCAACGTCACCCGCGTCTCGCGATACACCATGGATCGTCGGACCGGCCTGCTCATGCCACACACCGAGAAGCGGATCATTCAGTGGGAGTCCAACGGCCACAACGGCGGGGACCTGGCCTTCGGCAAGGACGGCACCCTGTTCATCAGCAGCGGAGACGGGACATCCGATTCCGACACCAACCTCCGTGGTCAGGATATGACCCACTTGACCAGCAAGATTCTCCGGATCGACGTCGATCACCCCGATCCGGGCCGCGCCTACTCGGTGCCCTCGGACAACCCGTTCGTCGGCCAGGACGGGGTCCGGCCCGAGACCTGGGCCTACGGGCTCCGCAACCCCTGGCGGCTCATCTACGACGCCCCGACCGACCAGCTCTGGACCGGCGTCAACGGCCAAGACCTCTTCGAGTTCGCCATCCTGGTCGAGAAGGGAGCCAACTATGGCTGGAGCATCACCGAAGGATCGCAACCCTTCCAGCTCCAGCGCAAGCGGGGGCCGACCTCGATCGTGCCGCCGACGGTCGAGCACTCGCACGCTGAGGCCCGCTCGCTAACCGGCGGCCTCGTCTATCACGGCGACACGCTTCCCGACCTCGAAGGCGCCTACGTCTACGGCGACTGGTCGACTGGCAAGATCTGGGCCGTCAAGGTCGTCGACGGCCGGAAGGTCTGGCACGAGGAGATCGCCGACACGCCCTTCAACATCACCGGCTTCGGCCAGACCCGCCAGGGCGACCTCGTCGTCATCGACCACACCACCGGCACCTTCCACCGGCTCGTCAAGCGGACCGAGCAGGAACGGATCGGTCGCAGCCAGCACTTCCCAAGACGGCTCAGCCAGACCGGTCTCTATCTCTCGGTGGCCGATCGTCAGGTCCATCCCGGTCTGGTCCCCTATCAGCCCAACTCGCAGCTCTGGAGCGATGGCGCCATCAAATCGCGCTACATCGCCATCCCAGACCACGGCACCATCACCTTCTCCGAGGGGTGGCAAGGCTGGAACTTCCCCGATGGCTCGGTCCTAGTCAAGGAGTTTCGGCTCGACCTGGCCGACCAGGGCGAGGCGCCCATCGAGACCCGGATCATGCTCCAGGAGCAAGGCGAGTGGGTCGGCTACACCTATCAGTGGAACGCGGCGCGGACCGACGCGGTCCTAGTCGAGTCGGCCGGCAAGGACACGACCTTCCTCGTCAACGACCCCGACGAGCCCAGCGGTGTCCGCGAGCAGACCTGGCACTATCCCAGCCGCGCGGAGTGCATGGTCTGCCACTCGCGGGCGGCCAACTTCACGCTCGGCCTGACCTCGCTGCAGCTCAACGGCGAGTTCGACTACCGAGGCCATGGAGGTCGACCCGCCAACCAGCTCCGGACCCTGGAACATATCGGAATGTTTGCTGAGGCCCTGCCCAAGTCCCCCGAAGAGATGGATCACCTGGTTGATCCCCGCGACGAGTCGGCCGACCTGGAACTCCGCGTCCGCTCCTACCTGCAGAGCAACTGCGCCAACTGTCACGCCTCGGCCGGTGGTGGCAACGCCCTGATGGAGCTGACCTTCCCCACGCCCCGCGACAAGATGCGTGTCGTCGACATTGTCCCGCAGCACAACACGCTGGGGATCGCCGAGGCCCGCCTGATCGCGCCGGGCGATCCCGACCGCTCGGTCCTCTACCAGCGGATCAGCCGTCGAGGCGAGAACCAAATGCCGCCCCTAGCCACCAGCATCGTCGACCCGACGGCCACCCGAATCGTCCGCGACTGGATCCTCCAGCTCGGCCACGACGTCCCGTCCGAGTCTGACGCTGATTGATCAACCTCCCCGTCGTCTTATTCCAACACGCCGCTTGATCCGGCGTCGCGCTTAGCGCGGCGCTTGGACTCGAGCAATAGGCTTGTTTCGATACCAATTACGGCGCCATCGGATTTCAATGAAGAGAGGGTCGTCTGTTGATCGGATGAGCCACTGAATGGGAGCCAGGGTCCATGAACGTCGTCGCGATCCTGACCGCCCTTGAATCAGGCGAGGACAAAGACTGGGAATTCAAGGCTGCCAAAGGGGGACTCCCAAAAGCGGTCTGGGAAACCTACAGCGCGATGGCCAATACCGATGGCGGCCTGATCGTCCTCGGGATCGTGCAACGGGATGGTCGCTTCGTCGTCGAAGGGGTCTCCAACCCGGACAAACTCAAGCGGGATTTCTGGAATTCGTTCAATAATCGATCGTGTACCAATCTCAATATCCTATCGAACGATCACGTCACAGTCGATTGGATCGATTCCAAGCCGCTCCTCACGATTCGGATCCCGAGGGCCGAGCGTCGTCGACGCCCGATCTACGTCGGCCAGAATCCGGTAGCTTTCTATTCATCGGTTTACTTGAACCAATCTCCCACGAAACGGTTGCGACGAACCGTGTACTGGGCCTGGGCGTACAAGAGACGTTCGCTAGCCTTGGACACGCGCGGCGACTGCAACGACGTCGATGGTCGAAGAGATCGAGACTGAGACGAGGACTGATGATGGCACGAGCACACACCGTGCTGCCAACCCTGCTGGGGTTTGCCCTCGGAATCACACTGTTGGTCGGCTGTGCCGAAGATCGCCGGCCGCTCCACGAGCGTCTGGCCGGCACCCCGTCTCGCGGACCGCGACTGCCTGAACTGTTCGCTCAGCAGCCTGGCGACCCCTTGGCGATCTTCGACTACCAGTTCGACGACAGCGGATTCCGATTCGCCGCCTTCTATACGAAGTGGCCTGAGAACGACACCTCGCAGACCCTCAAGCAGATCCGCGATGCCTTCGAAGGCCGGAGCGCCCGGGCCATCGCGACGCTTGAAGAGAGCCTAGCGGCCGATCCAGATGACCCACGTGACCGCCGCGCGATGATCGCGATCATGCACGCCTACGCCGGTAACTTCGATCGCGCTTCCGAGCTGCTCCAGGCATTCGACGCGGAGGACGGTCCGATCCTGGAGGCGGACCTCGACTTGCTCCGCGGCATTATCGAACTCCGGCGTGGTGAGGTCGCCAACTGTATCGCCTGCTGCACCGAGCAAAGCTGCCTCTACCCGCTCGGCCCCGAGGCGGTCCACCTTCAGCGCGAGGGGTCAGAGCGGGCCGTCCAGTCTTTCCTGGCGTACCTTGAGAAACAGCCCAAGGACTTGCTGGCCAAATACCTGCTAAGCATCGCCGCCATGACCCTCGGCGAGTACCCTGAGGCGGTCCCCGAAACCTACCGCCTTCCCCTGCTCGGCCTCAACACGCCCTCCGCGCCGACGCCCGATCTGGACGGTCCCGAGTCGCCCAAGGCCCCCATTGCCGTCCCCGACCTCGAGCCGTTCCGGAACATCGCCACGCTCGTGGGACTGCTCGAACAGCGAGGCGAGACGATGGCCGGCGGCAGCATCTTCGACGACTTTAACGGTGATCATCGGCCCGACATCTTCCTCTCCTCCTACGACTCGAAATACGGCGCAGCGCTGTTGCTCAACCGGGGCGACGGCACGTTCGGGAACGTCAGCGAAGCCGCTGACTTGACTGAGCAGGTCGCGGCGCTGAACTGCAACCAGGCCGACTTCGATAACGACGGCCACCTCGACGTCCTCCTGATGCGTGGGGGTTGGGAGCGACCGCTCCGGCTCTCATTGCTCCGGAACCGCGGCGACGCGACCTTCGAGGACGTCACCGTCCAGGCTGGGCTCGACGAGCCGATCGCCACTCAAGCCGCCGGATGGGCCGACTACGACAACGACGGTGACTTAGACCTCTACGTCGCCGGCGAGGTCCAAGGATCCTGGGGCGACGCTCAGAACTACGGCCGGCTCTACCAGAACCAAGGCGACGGCACGTTCACCAACGTCGCCAAGCGCGCCGGGGTGGAGAACGGGTTTGCCGGCAAAGGCGTCGCCTGGGGTGACTACGACGATGACGGCTGGATCGACCTCTACGTGACCAACCTCAACGGGCCCAATCGGCTCTTCCACAACAACGGCGACGGCACCTTCGAGGGCCTCGCCGAACGCTTGGGCGTCACCGAGCCGATGGTCGCCTTCCCCTGTTGGTTCTTCGACTATGACAATGATGGTCGACTCGACATCTGTGCCAATGGCTATCAGGCCAGTATGACCGACGTCATCGGGGAACTGACCGGTCGTCGGAGCCTCGATTCAGCGCCCCGGATCTACCGGAATCGCGGTCCCCTGGGCGAAAAACGGTTCGCGGACTTGACCGTCGAACTGGGCCTCGACCACGATCTGCTCCCGATGGGCTGCAACTTCGGCGACATCGACAACGACGGCTATCCCGACATCTATCTGGGGACCGGACGACCGCAGTATTCCAATATCATGCCCAACCGGATGTTCGCCAACCTTCGGGGTCACAGGTTCGTCGATGTGACCGTATCGACCAACACCGGCCACCTTCAGAAGGGGCACGGCGTCTCGTTCGCCGACTGGGATGCCGATGGCGATCTCGACATCCTGCTCAACGCCGGCGGCGCCACACCGGGAGACCGGGCGCACGACGCCCTGTTCCTCAACCCCGGTCGGCCAGAACGGCACAGCATCACGCTCAAGCTGGTCGGTACCACCACCAACCGCTCGGCCATCGGCGCCCGGATCTCCGTCGCCTTCACCGACCCCGAGACCGGAGAAGCCCAACAGCGTCACGTCCAGGTCTCCAGTGGCTCCAGCTTCGGCGGCAACGGCCTGGCCCAGACCATCGGGATCGATCGCGCTGAGACGATCGACCGCATCACCATCGACTGGCCGACCAGCGGGACCCAGACCGTCTTCGAGGATGTGCCCGCTGACCGGTTCCTGCTCATCATCGAGGGCCAGGACGACTACGAAGTCGTCGACCTCAAGCCGATCGCCATCGACTGAAATCCTCACGAGTCCCAAGTCAGGGCCGCCCCTACGGCGACGAAGCCGAACGGGGCGAATCTGCCTGTTCGGACCGCGATCAAGTTCCCGAAGCCCTTCCCTCAACTGGTTTTACGTGATCGCTCCATTTGAGTAACCGATTGATATCCTCGGTGTCTCAATCGATTCATGGATTATTCCGGCGCCCGAGCGTTTCGGTCGATCAAACACGTTATCACCCACGGGCGTGCGACCGCAAGTTGCAAGACTTCAGACTCTACCCCATACAATCAATCGTTCTCACTTCAAAGTTTATTGTATTGATACCTTGCAACTGAAACGAGGCTTTTCTCATCAATATTCCCGGCAAGCGCTTGCAAATGTACCGCGTACTGATTAATTTGCTCATGCCTCGCTATGAACCGAGGCCTCTTCCTCAACGATCGAACGCTCCCACCTCCAACACCAAAGAGTGACCACGATGAAGAACTGGGTTGCGATTGTGGCCCTGCTGGGCATGGTTTGCGCCGCCACCGCCACCGCCACGCCGATTGGCCTGACGGTCTCCGATCAAGGTGACGGCCCCGACATCTACTACCGCGTCGACCTGACTACGGGCGTAGCCACGGTGATCGCCGACCTTGGCGACCTGACCGATGCAGAGGCCGAAGGTCTCGCCCTCAATCCCCTCACCGGCGAGGTGTTCGGCGTGAGCGAACCCAACCCCACCGACGGCACCGGCGTCTTCTACGATCTCACGCCCGGCAGCAGCACCTTAGGTGACGTCGTCGGCACGATCGACGCACGCATCGGTACTGAGGCCGGCGCCGAGATCGACCCGACCACCGGCCTGGTCTACAGCATCACCGGCGACGAGACCGTGCCGAACAGCCAACTCTACCTGCACGACTTCCCTGGCAGTGGGGTCACCGAGATCGGCGATGTCAACGACATCTTCCTGGATAACCTGGCGATCAACGCCGACGGCGAGGCCTTCGCCGCTGACCTCCGCACCACCGACTCGCTCTACGGGGTCGATCTGACCACTGGCGAATTGACCCTCATCGGCGCCTTCGGGCCGGACCTCGACCTGGATGCCGGCGCCGCCTTCAGCGCTGACGGCACCCTCTACGTCCTCGGTGAGGACGGCCGGATCTGGACCGTCGACACCACCACCGGCGCCTTCCTCTCAGTGATCAACATCACCGACGCGAGCGGCAACCTCCTGGCCGGCGACTTCGAAGGACTGGCGATCATCCCCGAACCGGCTTCGATTGCCTTGCTCGGCCTCGGTGCCGTCGGTGCGATCGGCCTGATCCATCGACGCCGCGCCTGAGCGGAGATCGGCTCGGCCGTTTGGATCATCCGCGAAGGGTCCTCCATCGCGCTCCATTCAGGCTCACATTGCCCCCTCAGTCGGAATCGGAGACACACAACCCATTTCGGTTGGGATGTGCTGCTCCGAGCCCCAAGAGGTCGGGATCTGGTCCACTGGCTGACCAGATCCCAGACACTTGATTATTTAAAGCCAAGCAAGTCCGTCAAGACGCAGCAGTCTGGAGCCGGTCAAGGTAATAATTTGCCTTACCGTCATCGCCCGTGCTCCGATAATGCCGTTCGAGGAGTTCGAGAACCTCGACATGATCGGGGGCGTTGCGGAGAACCTTCTCGGCCCAGCGGAGCCCCTGCTCGATTTGACCGTGCTCGATCTGCCAGCGGGCGATTCCGACTTGGACTTCGAGGTTATTGGGCCCATGCGCGAGGGCACGTCGGAGCTGATCCATTCGAGCCATCTCGCCCTGGAGTCGCTTGTACTGTTCCCACTGACGCTCCGCATCCTCGGGACGCCCATTGGCGATCAGAGCCAGGTGATAGCGGTATCGCGGCCCGGGTCGGTAGGGATCGGCCTCGACAGAGCGGGCGAACAGATCGCAAGCTTCGGCGATCGCTCCGCGATGTTGAGCCAGGGCCCCCAGTTGGTCCCAGGCCTCAGCGTGGTCGGGATCGATCGTGCAGGCCTTTCGGAATCGCTGCTCAGCGGTATCGAGATCGCCGAGTTGCACAGCGTTGAGTCCGGCCAACACCAAAGCCTCGGGGTTCTCCCGGCTCTGCTGGAGATAGCGATCCAGGTGAACCTTGGCCGCGCGTGGGTCTTCGGCCTCGTTGAGGATCTGGGCCAAACTCAGACGAATGCTCAAATCGTTCGGGTCAATTTCCAATACGCGACGGTGAGTCACCAACACATCTTCGACATCGGAGTCGACGCGTTTGAGTACCTCCAAACGATTCTTGTGGGCTAGCACGTCATCGGGGAACTCGGCGACCCATGCATCGAGCACGACATCGGCAGCGGCGAGCTGGAACAGCTCTAGGTAGGCCTGCGAGAGAACGCGGAGCACCTCCCTACGCGGTTCGATCCGTTCAACGAAGGCGCGATAGAGCGTCAGGATCGAGCCAGTGTCGGCTTGGCTTGGACCTCGGAGAATCGCGCGGAGGACTTCCAGTTGCTCTGGATCGTCGACCCCACGAGCGATGGCCATGCGGGTCGACTCAGCGGCGGCCATCAGGTCACCCCTCGCGAGGGCGAGCCGCGCGCGCCAATAATCGCCCGATGGCTCGATCCGCCCTCGCGCGTCCCAGCCCTCGATCCGACGCGAAGCTTCCTCAAACCGTCCGGCAGTGATCGCCTCGTCGATCGCCCGACGCTCCGCATCCCGACGCGACGCCTCAAACCCCCGCCAGGCCAAGGCGGCCGCCACGATCACCAACAGCCCCAAGACCACGCCTGCCCGGAAGACGATCGAGCTGTTGCGAGGACGTTGACTCACCCTTGACATCGCGCGGCTCCTTCAGGAAGTGTCTTCGGAGCGATTCGATCGACCTGATTGATCCGCCCTTCTCGGGAAGTACCTCCGCGACGCGAGCCGACCGGCGAGGTCACGTTGATGAAGGGACGGACTGGAGCTGATCGAGGTAATAGTTGGCCTTGCCGACCTCGCCGATGTCCCGGTAGTAGGTCTCCAGTAGCTCGAGAGCATCGCGGCGACCAGGGTCGGCATCGAGAATCTTCTTGGCCCACCGCACCCCCTCCTCGGCTTGGTCACGTCGAAAGTGCCAGCGAGCCACCTCAATCTGCAGATCGAGGTCATTGGGCCTCTTCAGCAGTTCGCGGCGCAACTCGTCCATAGACTCCGTCTCGTCGAGGAGCCGCTGATATTCTTTCTCTTGCTCGTAAGCCTCCTCCCGACGGCCTGCGAGCTTGAGCGTTAGCTGGTATCGGTACCGGAGCCGAGCCAAGTAGGGATCGGCCTCGATAGCGCGAGCGAAGAAGTCGCAGGCCTGATCAATCTCACCGCGCTGCCACGCGAGGTTACCCAGCTCTTCCCAAGCACGGGCGTGATCCGGATCAATCCGGATCGCCTCCTCAAGTCGGTGCTGTCCAGTCTCGAAATCGCCGAGCAGGATATCGTTGAGCCCTGCCGAGGTCATCGCTTCGGGATCGTCGCCATACCTCTCCAGATAATCTTCGAAGAGGGGACGGGCCTCCTCGGCGCCTTTGGTATGGGCCAACAGCTTGGCTAAGTTGAATTGGCTCTCCCGATCTGCTGGGTCGTGCACGAGGACCCGTTCGTAGGCGGTGATCAGGTCATTCAGATCCGGATCGGTCCGCATGAGCATCTCCAAGTGCCATTTGAGAGCTTGGAGATCGTCGGGGTATTCTTCCAGCCAAGCCTCCAACACAAGCCGCGCCGAAGTGATCTGGTATGATTCGAGACATCGTTGGGTGAAGACGCGAAGCACGTCACGTCGTGGTTCGGAACGCTCCCGGAAAGCTTGGAGGAGCACTCGGTCGAACTCGTCCGAGGGCTGGCTTGGCGTCATCAGGACCGCTTGGAGGACCTTGAGTCGCTCCCGGTCATCGATCCCGCGATCGATGGCGCGTTGGGTCGCTTCGGCGGCCTCCTGATACTGACCGCGGTCTAGGGCTAACAGTGCCCGATAGTAGGTGCCCGTCGGCTCGACCGACCCGCGCTGCTCCCAATCCTCAATGAGCGTTTCGGCCCGCTCGGAGTCCCGCGCGGCCAGGGCGGCTCGGATGGCCTCGCGACGCTGATCGGTTTCTCGGGAAGCCTCGAAGCGCTGATACAGAACGAGCCCGATCAGCGCGATCGAAGCCACCAGGATGATTGTCCAGGTCCGGACCGAACCGGGTCGCCATGGCGATCGCGAACCGGAAATCGTCGCGACCCGCTCGCCAAGGAAATCGTGGTGCGCTCGCATCATCTCTCGCCGCTTCAAGGGGCCAAAGGCGTCCGGATCGCGACGACCGAGCCATCAATCAGTGCGTGCACGACCCTGAGAGGAATACGGGCGGAGATCGGGAGACGTTCGACGGACCGGCTCAGTCGGTCAATTCGAAGTCGAACTTATTGGACTGGGCCTCGACGGTCCGTTCCAGGCCGGAGGTGCTGGGAATTTCGTACTTGGCCGGGATCAGCATCTCGGCTTTGGCGTAGGCCTCCCCGACATCATCCTGCTTCGGAGATCCCCCGGTTTCTTGCATGAACTTCTCGACCTCTGAGGTGTCGGGCGCCCTTGCGCTCATCGTAACGAAGTATTCGCCTGGGATCGCACCGTCGCCTGGGATCGCCGTTGTCAATTCGTAGAAACCGCCTTTGATCTCGCCAGTCGCTGCACGCGAGGCAGGATCTTTGGGTTTGAAGGTGATGGTACCCTTCTCAACCGGTGTCCCGTTATACGTCACCTGTCCGGTTACCGGATAGCGTTTCGGCAAGCCGGTATCATCGCCACAACCGGCCAGGACAATCACGAGCGGAATCATCAAAGCAGCGAGCAAGATGCGTGTTTTCATCGCGTATCTCCAGTCGTTTCAAACGTCACATCGAACTGAATTCTTGAGTCAACTTGAACTCAGTGGTGTATGCTAGAGATGGGTCGATATGCCGTTCCCTTTGTGTTTGGGGGGGATCGGCCACAGAGTTCGCAGTCGCTCTTCCAGGAGTCGATCTCGAGCAGCCATGCAGCTCCCCGAAATGTCTGCAGGCCCGGACCAAGTCCCCAAGGGGTCAGTCCGGGCCTGCTTGAGTCAACTGGGGGCATAGATCCAATTGGCGGGAAGAACAGAGAATCTATCCAAAACCCACCGCCTCGGATGCAGGCAACCGGATTGGACGATCAGAAGGCCTCGGCACTGATGACTTCGCGGCCATTGCGACTACCCAAGGCGCAGTAGGTCACCAGATCGATGTTCTCTTGAATGAACCTGACCGAGCCGTCAGCGAAGAGGAAGTTGCAACCACCAGGATGGTAGCTCTTCGCCCCCTTACTGGCGTAGCTGAACCGCGAGTTCCAGTTCGAAGAACCGAAACCGAGTTCGGGAATAGGGGTTTCCCAGTTGATTGGGACCGTCATGCCGAAGGTGCAGCCGTTGTTGTTCCAGAAGTTGCTGTCGGCGACCTGCGAGGGCAGGGTCTCGCCCACAGTGATGGTGTTGCTCATCCCGTCGCGGAACGAGGCGACCGTAACATCACGGATACCATGGGTCCGGTAAGCAAAGACACCACGAAGCCTACCAGGACCACGAGCACCCGGACTGAGGTCCACTTCATCGAAGTTGGTACCCCAGAAGCCGGCATGGCCGATCCTGATGACGCCGAGCGGCGGAACGGTACCGACGGGAGTTTCCCAGGGACCACCCGGAGCGGTCAGGGCCCCGATACAATAGTTGTCGCCGAAGCTACCCGGGTAGTTTGAGACCGGAACCTCGTTCGGCTTCTCTGCGGTAAACGGGTTGGTCGGAATGGTGCCGTTCGGAAACTGTCCGTTTGGATTTGTACCACTAGGCGGATTACCCAGCGGCATCAGGCCGTTGTCGCTGTCACCGTCAGAGGGGCAGAGGAAAACGTCCAGAACAGTGAAGTAGGCCGTGAACTGTCGGCCGCCATCTTCCGCACCAGCTCCCTGACCCATGCGGACGTCGAAGTTGATCGCGTCGGTGATGGCGCCCTGCTCGAGCTGGGGCAGGATTAGGGCACGCCAAGCCAGGACATTGCTGATCGAAGTGATGTCACCACCAAGGCCAGTGCCCTGCCAAATGGAGCCCGTAGGTTGCCCATTCACGAGGCGTTCGTCGGCGACGGCGCCCGGTGGAAAGACACTGAAAGCGCTCTCGTAGTTGGCCAGACCGAGACCGATCTGCTTGAGGTTGTTCTGGCACTGGGGGCGACGGGCCGCCTCGCGGGCCGATTGGACGGCCGGCAGCAGCAGCGAGATGAGCACGGCGATGATCGCGATCACCACCAGCAGCTCGATCAGGGTGAAGCCGCGACGGTCCTGAGAACGAGTATCGATCATGATTTGGAAAACTCCCGGGAAAAGTCGAGAACAGCGATCGAGAGCCGAACCTCGAGCGAGGGTCGGGCGTAACGATTCATGAGCAAGGGACAGAAGAAAATGACAGGCGCGTCCTGAAATGGTGCGAAGCAATGCATCTCGAGCCAGGACAGATGCGCCTGAACGATTGCGAGATGCCAAGAGACGATTCCACGGAGAGGATGTGGGTTTGTCGAAGTGGTACTATTCCATGTAGCCGATCGCGATGCCCAAAGGCAACAGATTTCTGCCGTCAGGAACTGTTTTTCTCCACCAGCCACGCGTGCCCGCATCCTGGGACACCTCACATTTTCACGGTCTGATCTCTACAGGGAACCGTAACGACAAGGCAGGCATCAGCCATAGTAGACTTTCGCCATCAAGCAAGAGTCCATGCCCCCTCCGTATCAGGATGGAACCGACCTGCAAGGGCTCCCGTGATGAAACTCGGTGAATTCACGAAACGTTTCCGAACTGGCGACGATTCCGATCGGATGATCATGCCGAATCCCGCGTCAGAGCGCAGCACATACTAAAGAGTGTCCGAGTTCATTCGGAGACTGGTCGAATCTGAGGAACAACGATGAGCTGTAATACGATAGCTTCCAGGTATTCTTGACCTCAAACTTCTCAAGGAAAGATCGGTCGAACGACTCAATCGAACCGGCCTTCGCAAACCGATCGAATCCCTGACCCGAAAATACCCAGCCGGTTGCCACGACTGCCCCGACCGTTGACCGAGCACGATTGCACGACTTGATGCTCAAGATCAGTCTTCCGACAAGATAGGCTGATGTAGAGCCCATTATTCCCTACGTACCGGACCAAACCATCAATGGATAACGGACTTAGGAATTGCGTTGGACCCAAGATAGCGATTGTCCTTAGAGCGTGTTGAGAAAGCGTGACCTAGCCTTCCGGTATGGACACACGCCCACCGT
>CAZSSM010000035.1:50657-67077 GCA_964609385.1 uncultured Planctomycetia bacterium | reverse complement strand
TGTCGCTCCGGATCAGCATCATCGTGCAGTTGCGCGCCGTCCCCCCCCGCGCCGCGCTAGAGGCGGGCGAGAAGTACGAAGAGCGGCTCTACACCGACGTCCAACTGGCCGCGCGACGGTCGCTGGCGGCGATGACCCTCGACGAGATCCTCGTCGACCGCAACCGACTCAGCGAGGACATCCTCCGCGACGTCCACCAGGCCGCGCAGTCGTACGGTGTCGAGATCGGCCGCGCCGACGTCAAGGACCTGATCTTCCCCGGCAACTTCCAAACGATCATGAATCGCGTGCTGGCCGCCGAACGCGACAGCGAAGCGCAACTGGTCGAGGCCCGGACCCGCGCCGAGTCGCAGCGGCTCAAGGCCGAGGCCGACGCGGCCGAGACCCGGTTGCAGGCCGAGGCCCAAGCCGAGGCCGACCGACGCGCCGCCGAAGGACGCGCCGAGGCCCAGCGACTCGAGGCCGAGGCCGAGGTCCAGGCCCTCCGGACCCGCGAAGGCGCCGCCGATCTCTACGCCCAGCACCCGGCCCTGCTCCGGCTCCGTGAATTGGAGACGCTCCACACCCTCGCCGGATCGGCCAATGCGCGGATCTACATCGGATTCGACAAGCACGCACAGCCGAAAGACGACCGCGATTAATGATGATGCGGTATCCAATCGTCCCTGATTCGCCATGGGCCGAGGTCGGACTCTTCACCGACCTCGGCCCATATTCGTGATCTCAACGGTCAACGCCACAGCGCGGTTCAGGCGACCCGGCGAATTCGGACACGCGCCACGACCAAAGCCCCCAGGCCGACGGCGAGCAGGGCGGCCGTCGAGGGCTCGGGAATCGGCAGGAACTCCGCCGAAAACTGAGTCACCTCGACGAAAGCCCCATCGAGGTCCGGCAGCCCTTCGAAGCTGTAGTCGAACGGGAACTGGGCATCGCTGGCGTCCTTGAACTGGATCCCCGAGATCTCGGCGATCTGCCCGTCAACGACCTCGAACTGATCCCCCTCCTGGAACTCGAAGCCGGTCTCCAGGAAGGCAGCGACGTCGAAGACCGCGAGGATGTCCGTGTCGGCGTCGGTCCGAACAAAGGTGGAAAGGACGAACGGCTCGAGTAGGGTCATATCCGGGCCGTTGATGATGTCGAAGGTGGCCGCGAAGAGGATCTGCGCGTCCGGATCCGGGATGAAGGCAGCTCCGTAAACCTCGGTGACGAACGGCTGGGACGGAATCACGAACCAGGCCCCAAGGCCATCATCATTGTCGTCATCGTCGATTCGGTCTTCCAAGCACATCCGTTCACATTCTGGATCATCTTCGCCACAGGTTTCGATGCAGAGCTCGCTATCGCGATCGGGATCGTTTCCAAGGAACAGAGCGAACCCGGCTTGGGCCGGCACCGCGAAAAACGCCGCAATCAGCAGGGTCAGGATGGAGATCAGGAGGGGTCGAAAGGGGCTCATCAGAGTCTTCCTGCTTCGGAGTCTCAGAGTTCACGTGGGATGACAGTTGGGAGAGCGGCTCGGGGCCGGGGGCCTCGACCAATATGGATGGCGCGGGGCCCTTGCCGGGACAATCCTTGGGATCGTCGGCGACGGATCATCACTTCGTCAATCACGGATGGTGCGGACGACGCGGAGGCCGAGGGAGTACGTGGCGGTGATCGGGGGTCGATAGTAGTGGAAGCTGGAGCGGAGGCTCGATGGGCCGGTCAGGTAGGAACCGCCGCGAACGACCCAAGCGATGTCCTGACGGAACCCGATCCGGCGCAGGTCGATGGCATCGCGGAGCAGGTCGACGACGAGTTGGCCGCGCTGGGCCTCATCGATCACCGAGCCCCGAGTGGCGGTGGTGCACCATTCGTGAGCGTTGCCCAGGAGATCGAAGAGTCCCAGGTCGTTGGGCTTGAGCTGGACCACCGGATGCATGACCCGACCGGAATTCTCAAGGTACCAAGCATAGTCAGCCAGCCGATCGGGATTGTTGCCGATCGGCCATGCCGACAGGGTCCCGGCCCGCTGAAGGTATTCCCGCTCGGCCTCGGTGGGCAGCCGATACCCCTCGCGCTCCAGGAGATCCTCAGGCAAGGTCATCAGGCCCGTCCCAAGGATCTTGGTGTTGTAGCACCACTGGTCTTCGGGGATCCCCTCCCGTTGACTCAGCCAGTTGCAGTAATGCATCGCCGCGAAGAGCGAGACACACCCGACGGGACAGTCATCGGTCGGAATGTTCTCGCGGAAACGTGACTTCCCTCGAAAGTCATTCAAGAACACGTAATTCTTCGGGAGGGTCGGTAATACTTCGTCGAGGAACCGAACCCACTCCTCCACGGTCGTCTCGCGGACGGCCGCGGCGAACGATCGGGGGATCCGCCGCGTGTGTCGGTGTTCGCTACTCTTACGGTCCGGGTCGCTCTCGGGCGTCGATCCCATCAGGAACTCGACGGGGCCTCGAACGATGGTGAAGGTCTGGCCGAGCGAATTGACATACCATTGATGATTTGCGGGGAGCTCGATTGAGGCGAGTTCCCGGTCGATGGCATCGAGCCGCTCGCCCTCGCCCCAGTCCTTGAGGATCCGGGTCAAAGCGCCATGGACGGCCGCGTTGGAGTCAGTTCGGTAAGCCTCGAGCCAAGCGTCCCGAAGGGTGGTGCGCTCCGCCTCGGGGATCGCTTCCGCGTCGTAGTTGCTCAACGCCAACAGCAGTGCATAGCGCTGGTCGGGTTCCTCGACGACGCGAAGCCGACCGACGATCCGGAGCGGGTCGACTCGATAGTCGCGGAGGTTCCGGATCAGCTCGGTCCGGATGCTGGGGTCGGCCCGGAAGGAGAACAGCGGCCAAACCGGGTCTTCGACGTCGAGCCGGAGCAGGGCGGCAGCGACCCGCCCTTGACGCTGGGCGCGAGGGACGTCGAAGCGGGCGACGGGGGTTAGGAGTGGTTCCAGCAGCGCCGTGACGCGTTGCCGATCCTCGGGCG
Source organism: uncultured Planctomycetia bacterium (assembly GCA_964609385.1). Taxonomy (GTDB): domain Bacteria; phylum Planctomycetota; class Planctomycetia; order Isosphaerales; family Isosphaeraceae; genus CAZSSM01. Next base: position 64,107 of record CAZSSM010000035.1, on the reverse strand, counting down.
CGTCCTCCAAAGCCGTCAGGATCTGTTCGAGTTGATCCGGGGCGGCCTCGACGATCAAGTCGGCCAAGTCTTCGGGTCGTTCGTCGTTGTCGGGGTGGACACCGAAGGCCAGCAGTAGGGCGAAGGCGTGGTCGCGGGCCTCAGGGCCGGCCCGATCGGCATAGACCGCGTGGAGCGGTTCGACCAGGGACCGCGCGACCGGCTGGAAGATCCGCCGCCAATCACCGATCAGCAGGGCGTTCTGTTGGGCCAACGCGGCCGCCAAGGGTTCCCGGAGCGTCGGTCGCCAGGGTCGGTCGGCCGGATCGAGCACCGCCAGGGCCGCCAGGGCGTGGAGCTGACGCTCACCGATCACCGACGGCGGGTCGGGCTCGGGCAACTCCGCCTCGATCTGGTCGGCGAACCGGGCCAGTTGGCCTTCCTGTCGGAGCACATCGCGGATGACCAGCACCTCCAAGGGGCGGGCGATCGGATCGAGCAGGCGATCGATCAGCGATTCGGCAACGTTGGGATCATCGGGCAGTTGGGTTAAGGCGGCCCGGACCTGCAGGGAAATCGACCCATCGCGCTCGGCCTGACGGGCCAGTTGCTCACCGACAAACCGGCGGTCGTCGCCCATCTGGGCGAGGATGCCGGGCACCGCGTCGATCCGCGCCGTGGCCATCTGCGCGACGAACCCCGAAGCCATGGCGCGTCGTTGCACAACGGTGGCAACCAGACTGAGTATAGCAACAGCCAAAGCGATCGCCATACTAGTGGCGATCGCTAAGGGTATGCGGTGCCGGAGAGCACGCTTGCGGAGCCGGTAGAGGGTCGAGGGAGGGCCGGCGTCGATCGGTTCGCCGACGCGGAGCCGTTGGAGGTCGTCGGCCAGATCACGGGCCGACTCATAGCGCCGATTCGGGTCCTTCTCCAAGGCCTTCATGACGATCCAGTCCAGCTCGCCTCGGACGCGACGGATGAGGCGCTGGGGGTCGGTCGCGCGTTGCTCAGCCAGATCGCGGAGCCGTTCGCCGGCCGGGTCGTCGCGGGACAGGCGCACCGAAGGGGCCGGCGGGTCGTCCTCGCGGATCATCCGCAGCGCCTCCAACAGCGACGCATAGTCGAGGCCGACGTCGGGGTGTCCCGTGTTGACTTCCAGCGGGATCGTTCCGGTTAGCAGATCGTAGAGCATCGCGCCCAAGGCATAGACGTCGGCCCGGACATCGATCGGTACGACGCCGCGTCGGGCTTGTTCCGGGCTCATGTAGGCCAGCGTGCCGACCGGGTAGCCGACCTCGGTCTGGTACGGACTGTGGATCTGTTGGCGATCGACCGCCTTGGCGATCCCGAAGTCGATCACCTTCGGCACCAACTCGTCATCGACCCGTGCAACCAACACGTTACTGGGCTTCACATCGCGGTGGATCATCCCCTTAAGATGCGCATGGTGGATGGCGCGGGCGACGCGGACGATCAGATCGAGCCGATCATCGAGGCCAAGCCGGTGTCGGTCGCAGAAGGTGGTGATCGGCGCGCCGTCGACCAACTCCATGGCGAAGTAGGGGTGGCCGTCGTCGGTGGCGCCGGCCTCGAAGATCCGCGCGATGTGCGGGTGATCCATCAGGGCCAGGGCCTGACGTTCGGCCTCGAACCGGGCCAGGACCTGGTCGGAGCCCTGGCCGGGCTTGATGAGCTTCAGCGCCACGCTCCGTCGGACCGGGAGGAATTGCTCGGCGCGGAAGACCGATCCCATACCGCCCTCAGCGATCAACCGGGTCAGCAGGAACGGACCGATCCGACGACCGATCCATCCCCGACCGGCCCAGGGCTTGAGGGAGCACGGAAAAGTGGACGATCCCAAAGGCATGTCGAGCGTCGAGGCGTCGCCATTGGCCTGCGCATCGGCCGGATCCTCGAGCACGACAACGCCCGGGTTCTGCAAGGTGACCCGGTCCTCCGGAGCGGCCAGTCCGTCGCCGGAGGGCACCATGACGAGGGTGGTCCGTTCGAAGGCCGAGACAATCGCCTCGGCATGTTCGGGGAACCGCGCCAGGTATTCGGCGATCGTCGGGTCTTCGGCGGCCTCGCGACGCACCTCCAACTCGATCCGGACCAACTCGATCAGCAGTTGGGTCCGAGCCGTCTCGGAAACCTCACCCAAACGGACTTCGATCAATGGACGATCGCCATCCTGCCAAGCGCGGTCGAAGGCGTCAGCGATCTGGTCGATCAAGGTTTCGTCGATCGGCAGTCCGTCGGCCATGATGCTTCGCTCTCCGATCGCGCTCGGCCTCGGCTCAGGTAACCCTGCTTCGACACTCCAATCGGGTTTGCATGGTCTCCGTCCGACATTGGCAGGGAGGGAACCGTCACGAGCTGGTAAGCCGGCCGGGTGGGACCGGTTCGTTCCAGTTTGCACTCGACGGTTCACCACGACCATCGCAACCGGTCGGCGATCGGATCATCGGTGACGTCCGACAACGTTTTTCTGTCCATCGAACGCAACGACGAGTCGATCACCGTCAGATCATGGGCTTTTGGCATGCCAGTATTGATGGCCCGTTGTCGCCCGCTAAGCCACCCGGGGGGAATCGGGCCCTTCGCGATCGGGATTCAGTTTCCGCCGGATCCCCTCCATCTTGCGCTCGATGGTCCTTCGAGTGCACCGCAACTGCTTCGCGATCTCGTCGTTGGTGTATCCCTCGAGTTTGAGTAGTGCCACGCGGCGCAACGTGTCATCGTCGAGCGTTTGAAGCAGGCGTTGCAATTCCTCATGCAGGGCCATCGCCTCGTCGGGCGTGGGGTCGCCGGCCTCCATCCGGACGAGGATCGGGTCGGCACCGACGCGTTCTTGATCGTCGTCGACACGGATTTCCCGACGCGCATCGCGTTTGCCGCTGAAGTGGCGGTCGGCCGCGTCATAGACTTTATTAAGCGTCATCCGAACCAGGAGGTTCCAGAGCGCCCCGCGATCGCGAAGCTCGAACTCGCCGCGGCCCAACCGGGCGCAGAAGCTCTGGAACATCGCCACGACGATGTCCTCCTCGTCCTCTCGTCCCCGCATCCGTTGGTCGATCCGCTGGCGGGCCAGGGCCAGGAGTTTGTCAACGTATCGCACCCAGATCCGCTGCGCCGCCTCGTCGCGAACGGCGGGGTCGGGCACGCGGAGCAGATCGATCAGCCGCGTCACCGTACCCGGATCGGGTGCCCGATCGTGCGCCTCTCCAGACATCGCCGAGTCCCGTCCAAGGTTGTTGGGAGGGGCCGTGAGCCACCCAACAGCTCACGACGAGGCCATGCCCACGATACGGGAACTAGGATGGGCAAGACCAGATGTGACTCGATCACATTCCTATTTTCTTCCCCACGTCATCGCCATTCCTGCGACTTGGACGTGAATGGCTTTTCGACGATTCGGCACGTCCCCTCATTTTTTATCGCGTCCGGGTCGGACTCAATTCCATCAATCCGATTGGCTCGGGCGGAGGACGTCAGCCCGACCGTTGCAACGGCCGGGATCGACGACCTTCGGTCCGGACGAGGCCAACCATTTCACGAAACCCCATTTCTCGTTAAGGATCTGACATCATGATACGGATCAATCGTCGTACCGACGACACGACCCGAATGACCCTGGCCATGGACACTTTGGAGTCGCGTTTGCTGCTCTTCACGCCCGGTCCCGACAGCCCAGACATCGACCCTCACTTCCCACATCCACCCGTGCCTTGGTGGATCGAGACCGAGGTCCTGGAGAGCGTCGTCGACCAGATCGCGCCCAAGGTCGAGGTCTCCGTTGAAGTCGTCGACGCGGCCTTCCTCCGCGAACTCGGTATCAAGTTCCAACCCTTCCCGCAACCCTGGCACGAGGTCGATGTCGAGGCCGTCGCTGTCGTCGTCGACGCGCTGCTGACCGAAGCCGGCCACGGTGGATCGGATGTCGGATACGGCTGGGGTCCCGACGACGGTTCCCCGTTGCCGCCCAAGCCTGGCGATCCCGCGCCGGGCCCCGACCCCGTCCCTTGGCTCGTCGATTCGCTCCACGTCTTCTTCGAGACCGTCGTCGAACGCCATGGGGGTGAGCTGGCCGCCTACACCGATGCGGTCGCCGAGCACGGCTGGTGCGGCAACGAGATCGACCTCGAGTTCCCGATCCCCGACGAGGACCTGGACGCCTTGGCCGAACGCGCCTTCCAGAACCACGGCTGAGCCCTGACGCTGAAGGCGCGATCCGAGACGTCGACGACTCGAGATCGCGCCGGGCTTGCGAAGATCTTCCGATGTGAACTGATCTGTGGGCCCACGTCGGATCCAAGGGGGAAAACGCTGCGCCGACCACACGCACTTCCGCATCGAGGATCGCACGGCGCTGACTTCTGACGCCTTGATCGGGTCCAGCGAATCGTCCAGAATAAGGCCCCGCTGTTCCGACGTATAGAATGCGACCACGCGGCCTTGGCTTGGCCGAGGTCTAGGTCATCACGCCTCGAGAGACCTTCCCGATGTCCGAGACCCTGTTCTCCCCATATGCGTTGGGTGAGTTGCCGCTGCCCAATCGGATCGTGATGGCCCCGATGACCCGCGCCCGTGCCGGGCTCGAGCGGATGGCCAACGCACGGATGGCTTCCTATTACGCCCAACGCGCCAACGCGGGCCTGGTCATCACCGAGGCGACCACGATCTCGCCCCAGGCCAACGGCTGGAATCAGTCGCCGGGCATCTACAGCGACGCCATGGCCGAAGCCTGGACGCAAGTCGTTCAAGCCGTCCACCAAAGGGGCGGCCGGATCTTCCTCCAACTCTGGCACTGCGGACGCGCCTCGCATAGCAGCTTTCACGATGGACGACCAGCCGTCGCCCCGTCGGCCATTAAGATCGATGAAGAATACATTCATACCCCCGAAGGCAAGCAGCCGCACGAGACTCCACGCGCCCTGGAGACCGACGAGATCCCTGGGATCGTCGACGAGTACCGAGTCGCCGCCCAACGCGCCCGCGACGCCGAATTCGACGGCGTCGAGATCCATGGCGCCAACGGATACCTGATCGATACGTTCCTCCAGTCCAAGACCAATCACCGGACCGATCGTTACGGCGGGAGCATCGAGGCCCGCTACCGCTTCCTCGACGAGGTCGTCCAGGCTGTCCTGACCGTCTGGCCCGCCGGTCGCGTCGGTGTCCGGCTCTCGCCTAATGGAGCCTTCAACGACATGGGATCGCCCGACTATCGCGATCAGTTCCTCGACGTCGCCGGGCAGCTCGACCGTTACGGACTGGCCTATCTTCACGTCATGGACGGGCTCGCCTTCGGCTTCCACGGCCTCGGCGACCCCTTGACGCTGGCCGACTTCCGCGCGGTCTTCAAAGGCCCGTTGATGGGCAACTGTGGCTACGACCGCACCGAGGCCGAAGACGCCATCCAGCGTGGTGACGCCGACCTGATCGCCTTCGGCCGTCCCTTCATCAGCAATCCGGACCTCGTCGAGCGGTTCCGCAACGACTGGCCCCTGGCCGATCCGGCCGACCCAAAGATCTGGTATTCCTACAACGATGAAGGATACCTGGATTTCCCAACGTATTCGCCTTCGAACGTGCATCCTTAAGCGATCGGCCTTGGGGAATGTCATCGCAACGCTTACAAATGGATACACTTCGAGAGTTTTATGTCTGAAACCCACAGAAACGCTTCCGTGATTCGAGCCGTTCTGCGATGGCTCCCGCTGCTGGCACTTGGGCTAATCGCGGTCGGATTGATGGCGACGACCGACCGGTTCTTCAACGAGCGGACCTTCAGCAGCATCTTGACGCAGGCGGCCATCATCGGAGTATTGGCGGTGGGTCAGGCGTTCGTTCTGATCGGGGGCGGCTTCGACCTCTCGCAAGGCTCGACCCTGGCGTTGACCGGGGCGTTGGTGGCCTGGCTGGCGGTGGCGCCTCCGGCGGGTCTGGCGGCCTTGATCACAGCGGTCGGCCCGATCGGTTTGGCCGCCTTGGCGCTGATCATCGGCGGCGCATTGGGTTCGGTCAATGGCTTCTTCGTCGCTTATGTCGAGACCAATCCGTTCGTCACGACCTTGAGCACGCTATTGATCTATCGGGGCGCGACGTTCCTGCTGCTCGGCGGCGAGCCGATCGTCAACGTCGAGGCGTTCGACGCGCTCCGCTCGGGGATCCCGTTGGGCTCCAGCACGATCGAGTATCGCAGTATGATCTTTCTGGGCCTGGTGGTGGTCGCATGGGTTGTGCTGGGTCGGACCGTCTTCGGCCAACACCTGTATGCGACCGGCGGCAACGCGCGGGCGGCGCGGTTGGCCGGGGTCCGGACCCGTCGGATCCGGACGGCCGCTTTCGCCCTCAGCGGTGCCTCGGCCGGCCTGGCCGCGGTGCTCTGGCTGAGCCGGCACGGCATCGCCAAGGTCGACACCGCTGAAGGCTACGAGCTGCTGGCGATCGCCTCGTGCGTCGTCGGTGGCATTTCGTTGCGGGGCGGTGTGGGGAACGTCCTGGGCGCGGGGTTCGGGTGTCTGCTGCTCCAGACGCTCGACACCCTGATCACGCTCCGACGTTGGCCCGACGAGTACAGCACGCTGATCACCGGCGCGGTCATTCTCACCTTCGCCGCGGCCGACTCGCTGGTCCGACGCGGTCGCGACTGACCCACCGAGAGTCCGTCTTGGACCGCGAAAACCAAGAGGATTGACGTCGACCTCGGGGTGATCGACTCGGCGCCGATCCTCGACGCGCTCGCTTACCAGGGGAACCGCTCCGGATCCAACGGTACCATGGAACGTCTCTGGGGTCCTTCGAGTCGGCTCGGGACCCGCAAACCCACTCGAGATCGATGCGAGCTTCGAGGCGATTATGAACGTGCGTTCCTCCTGGATCCTTTTCTTTGCGAGCTTGCTGTTGGTATCCGTGCTGAGCGGTTGTGGCGCCGAGGACGCCTCGACAACCGGTTCGGGTGAGATCAAGCGTCTCGGCGCAGTGCTGCCGATGTTCGACCATCCCTTCTTTGTGGCACAGAAGCGTGGTCTGGAGGAGAAGGCGGCCGAACTGGGCATCGAGATCGACGTGCGTGACGGCAAGGACGACGACGCGGAGCAGCTCGACCAGGTAGAAAACCTGATCACACTAGGCGTCGACGCGATCATCCTCTGCCCACGCGACGCCGACGCGGCGGTCCGCTCGGTCGAGGCGGCCAACCGTGCCGGCGTCCCGATCCTGACGATGAACCGGGCCGTCAACGGCGGCGAGGTCATCGCCTATGTCGGTGCCGACGACGCCGAGGGCGGTCGCAAACAAGCCGAGGTTCTGGTCCACCTGCTCGGCCCCGAAGGCGGTCGCATCATCTATCTCCAGGGGACGCTCGGATCAAGCCCCCAGCGCAGCCGTGAGCGAGGGTTCCTGGAAGGGCTCGGCGGGACTACCGACGCCATCGAAATCGTCGAGGACCGCGACACGGACTTCCAAGAAAGCACCGCCCGCGACGTCATGACCGACTTAGTCCAGTCCTATGACCCTGGTCAGATCGACGCCATCATCGCCCAGGCCGACGAGCTGGCCGTGCCCGCCGCCGAGGTCGCCCGTCAGGCCGGTTGGGCCGAGGACCTCATCGTCATCGGGTTCAACGGCAACATCACCGCCTTCCAAGCGATCCGCGATGGCTTCCTCAGCGCCACGATCCTCCAGGACGCCGCACAGCAAGCCCGCATCGCCGTCGAGCAAACCATCGCCCACCTCGACGGCGAGTACGTCCCCGACGTCGTCTATACGCCCCTCCCGCTCATCACTCCCGAAACGATCGCTGAATACGAACCGGCCTACTGACAGTTAGATTGTTAAGTAAATCAATTTCTGATTTGTCAAATCTAGGAAAACCAATCATGTCCGACGTCGACGACCGCCCGCTCCGCTTCGGAATCCTCGGTTGCGCGCGGATCGTGCGTCGAGGGTTGATCCCGGGGCTCCTGGCATCACGACACGCCACGCTCCACGCCCTGGCCAGCCGCAACATCGAGACCGCCCGCGCCTGGGCTGAGGAGTTCGACGTCCCCAGGTCGCACGACTCGTACGAGGCCCTCATCGCCGACCCCGACGTCGATGCGGTCTACATCCCGCTGCCCAACGAGCTGCATCGCCCCTGGGTCCTCCGCGCCGCCGAGGCCGGCAAGCACATCCTCTGCGAGAAGCCGCTGGCCCTCAATGCCGACGAGGCCAAGGAGATGGTCGCCTCCTGCCATCGACATGGTGTCGTGCTCATGGAAGCGTTCATGTGGCGACACCAGGCGCGCACCGATGAACTCCGACGCATGGTCGCCGAGGGTTCGATCGGTCGGGTCCGACTGATCCGATCCTCATTCTCGTTCCCGATCGAGCCGGACGACTGGCGACTCGACCCGGATCGGGGCGGCGGAGCGCTCTGGGACGTCGGCTGCTATGGGATCAGCACCCTCCGCCTCTTCGCCGGCGCGGAGCCGACCCGGATCGAGGCCTCGGCCCACTTCGGTCCGACCGGGGTCGACCTATCGCTCAACGCCCTCCTGGAGTTCCCCGACGACATCCTTGGCCTGATCGACTGCAGTTTCGAGCAGCCCTTCCGTTGTACCTACGAGATCGTCGGGACCCATGGAGCGATCACCGTGCCCGACGCCTATCTCCCGCCGGAGAAGCCGACCGCCGAGCTGTTCGGCACCGGTACCGATCGCGACGGCCGGCTCGGTTTCGATGGAGGCAACCAGTACGGACGGATGGTCGATGCTTTCGCGGAGGCCATCGACGCCCCCGACCACACCCTGCCCGCTCCGGCCGAGGACGGTCTCCAACAGATGCGTGTCCTTGACGCGGTCCTTAAAGCCGCCCGCGACGCACGAGCCGAGGCCTGACCCATGCGGCTCCTGGAAGGTCACGTCGGCTCGGTCCATTGCCTGACCTATCACCCCGAGGCCCCCGTGATGGCCTCCGGAGGCGCCGACGGGACGATCCGGATCTGGGATGTCCTGGATGGAACCGCCCTTGATGTGCTGGGAGGTGATCGCCGCATCGACGATCAGCGCTATGCCCAGCTCGCGTTCTCTCCCGATGGTTCAGCTTTGGCGGCGATTCGGTCGAACTGGAAGCATTGGGATTACCGGCCGGAAGGGGAACCGTCACCATCCTGCCATGTTTCGCAATACGTCGGGATCCTCGACGGAGCATCGCGGTTGGCCTTGGAGCGATCCGACCCGTTGGTCTTCGAGAGCGAGTTGGCGCTGAGTTCGCCGCAGGAGGCCCATCTGTTGGCCTTCGACGATGGGGGAAAGACGTTGATCATGCGGGGATCCTCCGTCGAGGACCGCGCCCACGATCCGCCGTTAATCTGGAAGGCCCCGGACTGGTCAGAAGTCGAGGCGAACGATTGGGTCGGATTCCTCCGGAGTTCGCCCGCTTTCAGCGAAGTCGATCTCCGCGCGATCCGCCTGAGCGCCTCATATACGCCGGGCCAGGATCAGCTTTTGCAATGGCACACGTTGACCATCACGCCCTGGGAGGATGACTCGGCCCTCGGCGTCCGTCAGACCTCGATGAGCCTGGAGTTGAACGACCTGCGGACCGGTCGCTGCCTCGACTCATGCCACTTTGGGGCGTCGGCGACTCTCGCCCGATTCTCACCCGACCGACGCCGGCTGGTCCTCGCCGCTGGCCGCCTCGTGATGGGCTTCGACACCGCGCCATGGCCCGAGCGGATCCGCGACGACGAGCAGGGCATCCTGGGCGACCCCTGCTGGCGTTGGTCGAGCCCCCGTGGCATCCACGCCGCCGCCTTCGCACCCGATTCGCGACGCCTGGCCGTCGCACAGGCCGACGGAGTCGTCCAGTTCCTCGACGCCGACGACGGCCGTCCCCAATCCACGTTCGTCTGGGACGACCACGCCACCCCCGTCTACGCCCTGGCCATCGCACCCGACGGCATGACCGCCGCCATCGCCGGGGAGCGGCCCGAAGTCGTCCTCATCGACTTGGACTGATCCCACGACCTTTACGGCCGATCGATCGAACCCATCGACGGGAAGCGTCCCCATGCGGACCCGACCACGACCGAAACGCATCGCCGCCGTCCTCCAGGACATCGAGGCTGGAATGAACATCGACCAGGCCTAGCGCAAGGCGGTCATCGCACCTTCCACCTACGATCGTTGGAAGGTCCTCCGGGAGGAACCCAAGACGAGTGAGCAAATCCGCATTTCTGAACTCGGAGGCCAGGTCGGCCGCCTTAAGGACCTCATCGCCGAGCTGGCCCTTGGACCGCCAGATGCTCCGCGAGGCGCTAAAAAAATCGCCATGACCACCGCCCGACGTCGACTCATCATCGCGGAGCTGTACCATCAGTTCACCGACTCCCAGCGGCGAGTTGCCCAGGCCCTAGACCTGCCCCGCTCCAGCCTCCGGTACACGCCCGTCGTCCGCGAGGAGCGGGAGGCGTTGGGCCGGAGGATTAAACAGCTTGCCGGCGAGCACCCTCGGTACGGCTACCGGCGGATCCGCGAGATGCTCCGGCGTGAGGGCTGGTCGGTCGACCCGAGCGCCGTCCAGCATCACATGAGCGGCAACATGTAAGAGGCATGTGTTTGTGGGCGAAGACCACACCCGACTGCACCTCATGGACAGAAACCCAAGTGACCCTCTTTATGGCTGGGCCAGAAAATGGGGAACAGGTCAAGCTTATGGATTGATTCTTCGGAGTCTTCTCGCAGTCTGGTTCTGGAGACGGTATGTTGAGAAGAGGACGAGGACGAAAAAGAAGAAGAGCAACGTGCTCGGCTCAGGGACCGGTTGAGGAGAAGCTGAGAGCAGGAAGGCTTGCAAACTACCATCACCTAGCCTGGCCCTTCCTGCGATATCACCTTTGTCATTGATACGCTGTGCTATTTCTAATGAAAAATTAAAATCTTCCGGTATTAACTTATTTAAATTTAACCATCCACCTGTTTCTGTCCACAATCCTGCAACAGGTTGCCCATCATCAATAAAGGACCCGACAATAATACCGTCATTATTTATATCAATAGCTGATGACGCAATACTACCTGATAAAAGGCTTGTTTGGCCATCTTTATACACATAACCTACACTCAACTCTTTGATAACTCCTACAACCGATTGGCTATTATTAATTGCGTTGTAACTAACATTATTATATCCAGTGTCTATTGTATCGTACACCCCATTTTTATAGACTGTGCCATTTATTCTCCCATTAACTTCATCCTGATATCGACCTAGAATAGATCCATTATCGTTTATATCTAATGTTTCATAAGCGTAGTATTGACTTCCTAGAATAATTTTCGACCCGTCTGATGTCAATGTTTCTACATAATTGTTATCAATCGTGATTCGGTCGCCATTTTTGCTTATAAAATCTGTCGTAATTGTCTTTTCGGGTCCAAGTTTATATTTAGATGACCTGCTTACTGAGAATGGTTTTGAATATTCTCGACCATCGAAAATTTCGATTCCTTCACCTGATTGCTTAAACAATACATTTCCAAATTCATCTAAATCTAATATAGCAGATATTGATCCATTAGTATCTGGGAACTGTAATATTTCGATATCATATTTTATCGAGTCTGAGTTGGAGAACATTGCCAGGAGGTTTAGCAGGACGAGGCTCAGTATTGCAGGGCGGGTCATCAGAAGGCTCCCTGATTCGTTGGCTGTTGTCCGGAAATGACCGCATCAATTCAAGCGGGTGGGTTACTGCTACCCAAGAAGTTAGCGTGACTGACGACAACAACAAGGAAATGAAGCAGCTGAAAAAACGCAGTAAACTGAGCAATAACCAAGGGTTGTGTCGATGGTCCCCAAACGGCTGGATCGAGCAACTGCAAAGGCTAGCCATTACCGAAAGTTCGTCTAGTCAGAATTTCAATTTTTGCCAGGCTCCGTTGAAACCGCCGCGTATAGTAGATAGAGTAGATGGATCAACCGAAAATACCAATATGAATAACATGATAATATATCAGCAAGTTGAGGCAACACTCGCGAGAGTTGAGGCCAACGACCATCTGTACCGAGCAGCTAGGAAACCGAATGTTACTAGCAGCCTCATCATGGTTTCTTCATAAAATACAAATAATCATTAAAGACTTGTATATTACAAATAGTATTTTTCAATTTAATTTACAAGATCTCATGTTCGTACGATCGAGGTCTTTCCTTGTGGGCTGATAGGTTTGCGGTCCAGACGATCGGTAATGCGCAGCAAAGTCGACGAGGACTGGTCAGAGTCCTGATGCGCTTCGTAAGGGTTTTCAGGGAGAGTTGAGATCCTGGACGACCCATTGGTCTCCACCCCTCGTTCATAGAGACATCAGGAGCGGGCTCCGGCGAAATCGAGTTGGACGGAAGGCGGACCGGTTCCTACCTATGATAGGGGTAGCGAGTGGGCTAGCGGTGGCCTCATGGCCAGGTCGTGTTTCGCCAATCCGCCTCGGTCCGCTATAATCATCGAGATTGGGGATGGCACCAACCGTCGTGATGACTGCAGGTTGCGTCGAGGTTGGAGGACCGTCCAGACCCAGCTCGAACCAACGTCTCCGATGTCCCCGCCCATCGCGGTCGATTCGCCCCTCGGCCCGATCCCACCGGTTTGCGAATGTGTCGTGATCGCAGGACTGGGAGCACCATCCTATGGATCGGCTGAGCGTGCTCTGTTTCGCGGGGACTTACGGCTTGGCGTTGGCCAGCGACCTGGCGCGGCTCGTCGTTCCTGAGACGCGGCGTCGGATCGCTGGCGTACTAACGATCGGCCTGATCCTGCTGGGTTGGCTGGTCCAAACGGCCTACCTGGGTAACATCGCCTGGCAGACCGGCACGGCGCCGGTGACCACCGCCTTCCAGTCGATGCTGGCCCTCTCCTGGGTCCTGGGCGCGATTCATCTCTACCTGATGGCCCGCTCGCGACACCCCGAATCGGTCAGTCTGTTCCTGCTCCCCTTGCTGCTCGGCCTGATCCTGACCGCCGCCTGGCTGGCCCCACAGGGTGACTGGGGTGTTTGGGAAGGCTGGCTGGGGTTTTGGGGGATGGTGCATGGGGTTTTCCTGCTGATCGGCGCCGCGGTCTCGGCCTTAGCGTTCGCGGCCGGCCTGATGTATCTGGCCCAGGCGCGTCGGCTGAGGCGGAAGCGACCGACCCGGCTTCCTCTACCTAGCCTGGAACAGTCAGAGCGGCTCAACCGGGCGGCGATCACGGTGGCCTTCCCCTTATTGAGCTTCGGGATCGGCTTGGGCGTGCTGCTCGAACTGGCGATGCGACACGAACAGGCCGGCATGCTCGACTGGACCGATCCGAAGGTCGTGAGCGGTCTGGTCATGTGGTTGATCTTCGGGATCCTGATCCACGCCCGATTCCGCCCCGAGATGCGGGGCTCGAAGGTGATGGTCTTGACGGCGGTGGCCTTCGGGTTCCTGCTCTTCACGTTCGTGG
>CAZSSM010000035.1:0-50647 GCA_964609385.1 uncultured Planctomycetia bacterium | reverse complement strand
TGCCGACCTCGCATGGCGCCCCGGTCGAGGTCCATGGTGCTTCAGCCGAAACGACGGCCCGACCGATCTCGAGTCCCGACGGCATGGCGACCTCGCCTCCCGATGCCACGGCCCAAAGAACGGCCGTTGGGGAGGCGCCTCGATGAAGTTGGTCGCCCTGGGCCTGAGCCATCAGACCGCACAGGCCTCGCTTCGCGAATCGTTGGCCTTCGACGGTCCGCGCCGCCTGGAGGGACTCCAGCAGCTCAAGGCGGAGTTCCCCGGCAGCGAGTTCGTCATCCTTTCGACATGCAACCGGGTCGAACTGTACGCCGCAGGTCTCGACCAGACGCGGATACCGGACCTGGACCAGCTCACCGAGTTCTTGGAGCGGTTCCACGGGATCGACCCGGAGCACCTGGCCTCGCACCTGGTCCGCTACGTCGACGAGGGGGTCGTCGGACACCTGTTCCGGGTCACGGCCAGCCTGGAAAGCCTGGTCTTAGGTGAGGGTCAGATCCTCAGCCAGGTCAAGGAGGCTTACGAGGTCGCGCGGGGCCAGCGGGCCGTCGGCTCGATCCTCAATCCAGTCTTCCAGCACGCCCTGCATGTCGGCAAGAAGGTCCGCGAGCAGACCGGGCTGGACCAAGGTCGAGTTTCGGTGGCCAGCGTCGCCGTTGAGGTGGCCGAGGGGGTCTTCGACCAGTTCGACGACAAGACGGTACTCGTGCTGGGCGCTGGCAAGATGGCCGAGCTGACCTTACAGCACCTCAAGCCACTGGGTCCCGGGCGGATCGTCATCGCCAACCGGAGCGCGGATCGCGCCCGCGAAACCGCCATGCGTTGGGACGGCGAGGCCCGCACCTTCGATCAACTCCAAGAGGCGCTCGTCGAGGCTGACTTGGTCATCAGCACGACCGCCTCGGAGCACCCCATCGTCACTAAAGCCCGGTACGCCGAAGTCCAGCGACGACGGAAGCATCGGCTGGCCCTGATCCTCGATATCGCCATCCCCCGCGACTTCGAGGACGGCGTCGGGGACCTCGATCAAGTCTGGCTCTACAACGTCGACGACCTCCAGGCGCAGGCCGACCGCAACCGACGCTCGCGCAAACGATGTGTCGACCAGGCCCAAGCGATCATTGACCACGAGACCGAGGTCATCCTCCGCAAGATCCACCACCAACACCATGCTGGTGTCGTCATTCGGAACCTCACGGATTATCTCGATGAGGTCTTCCAACGCGAGCAGGACTGGCTGCTGACCAAGAATCCGGATCTCCAAGACAACCGCGAACAGATCCAACACATGCTCCATCGGATCAAAAACAAGATCCTTCACGAACCGCGGATCGCCCTGCGTGCTGCGGCCGACTCGCCCGAATCCGAGAGCGACGCCCGCCAACTCCTCAAGGCCCTCCAACACCTCTTCAAGCTCGACGATGCCGCGACCAACGGCGCGCCCAAACCCTGAACGGCCCGGCAGGCCTCCGAGTCGTCGTCGGGAACCGACCGCGCGACGGTCGCCGAAGGCCCTGACACCACGTCGGCCGATCGCCGAGGCGACCCGCGGCGCCGGCCGATCCCGATGCAATCGGGAGTTCCGGCCATCGAAGATCGCGATGCTCGTCGGGGGCGGACTCTTGGTCCTGATCGGGCTGGTCGTCGCCGCGATGCTCATCGAGGACGGTCGTGAGCGCGATCGTCCCGGCGCCGACCCTGAGACGGCCCGACGACGCGCCCAGCGCCTGGCCGAGCGAGGACGTTGGTCCGACGCCTTGGAAGCGTGGCGGATCGTCAACGAGGCAACGGAGGCCGATACCGACTCAAGGATCGCGCATGCCGAGGCGGCCATCGCGGTCGGTCGGCCCGGCGAGGCCGAGTCCGCGCTCCGACCGCTGCTTGAGGCGAGGACCCCGCGTCCACGCGCTTGGACCCTGATGCTCGACCTGCTCCGGATCCAAGAGCGTCGCGACGAAGCGTTGATGTTGACGCGTCGCGGGTTGGACACGGTCGACCTCGAGCATACCCCCGTCCTGCTCCGCGCCGGCGTCCAGGCTGTCCTCACCGATGTGCCCGACGACCAGGTCCGGACCACACTCCGCGCCTGGATGGCCGCCGAGCCCGATGCGCCCCACGCCGAGATCGCCTACCAACGCCAGATCGCCCGACGGCCCCGACTCGATGACCCCTCTGCCGAGGATCGCGCCGATCGGCTCTGGGACCTCGTCCGAGCCTGGCCGGAATTCGCGCCGGCTCGGATCGCGCTGGTCGAAGCCCTGGCCGATGCCGGCCGACCCCTGGAGGCCCGTCCGGTCCTCGAGGACTGGCCCGAGACCGCTGCCTCGACCGGTCATCAACGGATCCGCGGCCGTTGGGCCTTGGAGTTCGAGGGGGCGCCGGGGCTCGCCGTTGAGGCGCTCGAGCCGGTCGTCGATCGCGTGCCCCACGACTGGAAGAGCCGATACCGACTGGCCCGAGCCCTGCGGTTGCTCGGTCATACCAACCGGGCGCGGATCGAGGCCCGGCGCGTCTTCCTGACCCGCGAGCGGCTCGAACCCAACGAACTGCGACCCCTGCTCCGCCAACTCGACGACGGGATGCCGGTGCCCGACCTCGCCCAACGACTCCGCGATGTCGGGCTGACACGGCTCGCCAAGGCGATCGACACGATCGCGTCACCCATTCCTCCGAGGTAATATGCGGTTATTTGATCGTCGAAACGCGGTCTTGACGAACCGGTCGCTTGACCGAAGTCGAGCCGCGAACCATCCTCAAACACATGGACCAGAGACCTACGATTCTCCGTGTGACTTCCGGAAGATCCCGATGCGCATGCCCCTGGCCTACCTCCTCGTCGTCGCCATGACCGCCGCGATCACAATCACGATCGGAAAGGCCTCGCCTCAACTCGACGGGGGTGATGGGTCGGACCGTGCGTTGACGTTGAGCGACGGGTCTCAAGTCGTGATCGCCATGCGGGGTGATCCGCAAGCTGAATGGCTCTACATTAACCTGCACGACGACGAACAGACGTCGGTCGAGGCGGCCGACCGGATCCGGGAGCGGACCGGGGCCTTCCTGGTCGAGTTGCGGCACACGGGTCGACGCAACATCCGGTTCTCCCTGGGCGCGGAGGCGTTCGCCTTCGATCCCAATCGGATGTTCACTCCCGAAGGACGTCGACAGACGCTGGCCTCACAGTCACCTCCGAGTTCGAGGTCGACCCGAGAAGCCGAACCGATCGTCTCGTCGTTCGCGGCCTCGGTGTTGGAGATCGCCAAGCTCCCGACCCGACGCGCGGTGGTCGCCCTGCACAACAACGGCGAAGGGGGATACTCGGCAGCGAGCTACCTGCCGGGAGCGATCTATGCCAATGATGCCGAGGCGGTCCATATCGGCCCCGACACCGATCCGGACGACTTCTGCTTCGTGACCGACCGCCGGGTCTACGATGCGCTGGTGGCCTCGGGGCTCAACGCGGTCCTCCAGGACAACCGCAACGCGACCGACGACGGCTCGCTCTCGGTGATCTGCGGGCAAACAGGAGTCGTTTACGTCAACGTCGAGGCCCAGACCGGCCACCTCGACGAGCAGGTCGGGATGTTGCAGATCGTCGACCGGGTCCTCCGCGCGTTGCCATCCGACAAGTGATGTGCGGATCGAACAAAGAGGTCGTCCGGTTATTCCGAATCGGGCTCCGACGCAGGCTCCCGGTCAACCAATCCGAGTAGGCGTTCCCGGTGATCCGACGACCGGCGGAGTAATTCCAGATCGAGGTCGGTTACTGGCTGCATTCGATAGTCCGACGACGACTTGAAGAAACCGAGTTCGGCAGCGTGTTCGAGCCAAGACAGCGCCTGATCGAGCCGCTCGGCCTCCGCTTGGGTCGGATCGATCTGACCCGACTCGGTCCAGAGCCTTGAGGTCTCGGCTCGGACCATCAGGCAGGCCATGTTGTAATAGCGCATTGCCGACTCGGACGACACCTCAATGACATGGACGATCTCGGCGAACGCCTCGTCGAATCGTCCCAGACCGATCAGCGCCTCGATCCGACGGGTCTCGACCATCTCCCGACCACCGAGGGGTTTCGCGTCGGCATGCGGCAACGCCTCCAAGATGACATCCCAGTTCCCGAGGGCGTAGGCGGCCTTGACACGACGCGCATGGGATAGCCCCCCCACACGGAGATAGTATTCGCTCCCACCGGCGATCTGCCGGAGGTCCTTCAGAGCGACGAGTTCGGCATCACTGGCTTGAAGGGCTTCCTGAGGGCGCTTCAGCTTCAGGAGTACCTCAATGAGGTGGCCATAGCCCTCGCAGACGCGCAGGCGAAATTCGAGTCCCTTGGGTTCCTGCTCGACTAGTTCGAGACCGACCTGGATCGCCTCGTCGATGACCACGAACGCCTCGTCGAGGTCTCCCAGGTCCCGCTTAGCCACCCCCATGATGATCAACGTGATCGCATGGAGGTCGCGGTACCAAGGGTTGTGGGGCCGCGCCTTCATCATGGTCTCGATCTGGCTTCGGGCCACTCCCAAAGGCACGAGAGCCTCGTCGGGCTGCTTGAGATCGATCAGGGATCGCCCCTGAATCTGCAGGGCCTGGACCCTCGTGCGGAGGACGCCTTGCGACACGGATTTCGACTGGGAAAGCCGATCGATCAAGTCGATCGTCTCCGTTGCCAGGTCCAGTGCGGATCGTAGGTTTCCTGCGCGCTGCTCGATGTTGGCGAGGAAGACCGCCGCATCCCCGCCCCTGGTCAGCAACGAGTCTGATGGCTCAGCGACGGTCCGGACCCGTTGTAGGACCTCACGCATCAGTCGGGACGATTTGGTCGGCTGATGCGTGACGTAATGGTGCATCGCATCAAGGCTTTTGCAGAAGCAGAACAGTTCGTCGAGGTCGATCCCTTGCAGGATCCGATCGGCCGGCAACTGGGCGATCATCCGGGCCGCCTCCCGATGAGCCTGCTCGGCCTCGTCGAAGCGTCCCACCTGATCCAAGAGTTGCCCGCGAGTCCCCTGGACCTCGGCCAAGCCGGCCCGGAGCCGCGCGACGACTTCGGGGCCATGCCGATCTCGATCGGGGTCGTTCAGCCGGATCTGGAACAAGTCGCGTGCGCGGTTCAACGTTGCTAGGGCCTCTTCGTCTCGGTCCCATTCGTCGTAGATACCGCCGACGATGACCAGGATCTCCCCGCGCGTCAGAAACTCCTCAGGTGTCTCCAGCCGTTGGCCGGCCTCGGAAGCCTGCTCGATCGACTCGGTCAGCTCCAGCAATTGGCGTCCGAAATCCTCACGGGCCCGCGACGAATCGGGCTGTCGCAGCAAGTATTCCTGGATCTCGCTCGAATCCAGCGACGCGACGACCTCCAGGACGTTCCGCAGCCGATCACGAGACAGGCTGATCGCCTCAAGCTTCCGCTCGGACTCGCGAACGGCCTGTCGCCAGAGGACCGTTGAGGTGATCGCCCCGGCGGCCAGCGAGATCAACAAAAGACCGGCCAAGCCGACCACCAACGGATACCGACGCGCCAAGCCCCAGGCCCGTCGGACCCCCAACCGTCGAGACGCCTCCAACGGCTGATCGGCCAGAAATCGCTCCAGGTCCGCGGCCAACGAGCCTGCATCGGCATAGCGATCCAGGGGCTCCGACGACGTCGCGCGCAGGACGATCGACTCCAGGCCCTTCGGAATCGACGGGTCGACGCGACGAGGACGGACCAGCTTGCCCCGCAACACCTGGCCCATCAACTCCGCCCCGGTCCCCTCCGAGAAGGCCGGCCGGAGCGTCAACAGCTCGTACAGCACCAAGCCCAAGCCATACACTTCGCTCCGACGATCGCACCAGCCCGAGAACCGCTCCGGAGCCATGTAGCGGAGCGTCCCCACCCACTCTTGAGAAGCCGTCACCTCCGTCTCCAGGCCCGACTTGGCCAGGTCGAAGTCGGTCAACAGCACCCGGCCCTCGGCATCGAGCATCAGGTTCGACGGCTTGATATCCCGATGCAAGACCCCCCTAGCATTGGCGTAGGCCAAGGCGCGTGCGGCCTGGACCCCGAGCCACGCCACGGCCGACCAACGCGACGGCCCGTCCAAGTCCAACAGTCGCGACGACGAGGGCTCCTCCCCTGTCGCCACCCAATACCGTTCCGAGGACGCGTTCTCGGCCGTCTGCACCTGCTCGGCGGCCCATCGGAGCTTCCGGATGATCGTGCGCAGATCATGGCCGTCGACTTGCGGCATGACCACATAGCAATATGATTCGCGGACCGCCCAGTCCTCGACCGCGACGATGCCGGGGTGGTCCAGTTCGGAGAGCGCTGCGATCCCTCGACGGAACCGAGCCAGATCGGTCGGGGCGGACAATCCCCTTGAGGGGATCACCTTCAAAGCCCGACGACGGCTCCGATCACCGTCCTCCGCTTCAGCTCCATGGAGGCCCTCACGTTCCGGATCGGCGGATCTCGAGGTGGGGGCTTCGACCAACTCGGCCTCGTAGACCAGACCGTTCCCCCCCGTGCCGATTAGTCGAATCAGCCGGTAGCGGTCGTCGAGGATCTCCCCCGGAGCGGGGATGGCGGCCAGATCGCGTCGGACCCACTGGTAGTTGCCGAGGAACTCGGCCAGTTCGGGCTGAAGCTCGGGATGCTGCAAGAGCCAGGGGCTGGGGTCGGGATCGCCCCCCGCCTCCAGGTGATCCATGTAGGTCGCGATCACCGCATCGATCCGGTCCTGCCGGGACGATTCCAGCCAGACCGACTCGCTCTGGTCGAGTGCCTCAGGACTCATAAGCTGTGTCTACCTCAAGCGGTCTGATTCGTGGCCGCCGCCCCCACGGATGAAAAACCCTCGGACCATCGCCGTCGATGGGAGAGTATTCGACTAGGTCGCCAATTTAATCATCGGATCGGCCACTATTGAAGGGCAATCACGTCGAATGCCCGGCCGGACACCGATGGAGCCCTCCCCCCAACCTTGGCAGACCGCTCCGGACGCTCCAGAGGATGGTTTGACGAACTCGGCAGTCATCGAGAAAATAATGACTTGATTCGCCTCGCCTGGATTCCGCCTCGGCGAGGCCGTCGTCTTAAGGTTCGGGGGGTGCCGAGGATGGCGACACGTGTGAACAGATCCGCAATCGAGCGGACCAATCATCCGCGACGATCGGGGCGTGTGGCGGTCGTCGCGCTTCTAGCCCTCGTGATCGCAGGGGGGCTGGGAGCCTGGTTCGGATTGGGCCTCGGCGACCGGATCTTCGCCGAGCGTGATCCACGCGTCTTGGCCGAGCAAGCCTATCTCCGCCAAGACTATCGCGAGGCCGCTGAGATCCTCGCCGGCGTGCTCCGCGAACGCCCCAACAGCATGCCGACGGACAACCGACTGATCCGCGACCTGGCGCGGGCCCGAGTCCGACTCGGTGAGATCGAGGCGGCCAAGCCGCTCTACCGCCGGATCAACGTTGAGGCCGGAGACCTCCTGGAAGCCGAAGACTTCTACCTGCTCGCCCGGATGATGCAGCAGGACGGTCTAGACGGTGGTGCGCAGAAATACTATCGCGTCGCCTACGGCCAGGATCCCAACCACCCCGACACGCTTCGGGCCCTGGCCGAAAACATGTTCGACGAGTTCGCACCGCTCAAAGGCATCGACGTCGCCGTCCGCCTGGCCGAGTCTCCGACCCACCGCCGAGAGGGCTTGCTCCTGTTGGGTCGCGCCTGGTCACGAATGCGTGACCCCGAACCAGCCATCGAGGCGCTCGAGGCGGCCCTCCAGCTCGATCCCGACGACTACCACGTCTCGATGGACGGCGACCCGCTGACCATCGAGCAGGCCCGACTCCTGCTGGCCCGCGCCCACCTCGAACTCGGTCAGACCGCCGACGCCCGTCGCGTCTTGGAACCGCTGACCAACCCCAGTGGTCTCGAGAACACGCCGCAATCCGCCCTGGCCGAGGCCACCTGGCTGCTCAGCCGAGCCGACTTGATCGACGGCCGCTTGGAGCAGGCCGAACGCCAACGCGAGCGGGCGGAGCGTTTGGGATATGTGCGTGTGCCGATCGAACGCGAACCGGCCCCCTATGTCGGCGCCGCCCGCTGCGCCGAATGCCACGCCGAGATCCACGCCGCGCAGCAGTCCAGCAATCACGCCAAGACCTACCACCGGCCCGAAGAGCTGGCCGAGTTCCTCCCCCCACTACCCGAGGGCGAGTTCGACGACCCACGCGCCCCAGGGGAAGCCACCCACCACATGGCCTTCAACGATGATCGTTTGGAGGTCGCCACTCAGGTCGGCGACGACTTCTACACCTCGGTCGTCCGGTTCGCCATGGGCTCCCAGGTCCGCGCCATGACCCTCGTCGGCGAGGCCGAGGACGGGCGTTTCTGCGAATACCGGATCACCCACTACAGCGTCGACGACATCGGCTGGGACATGACCACCGGCCACGACGAACACCCCGACGACCCAGCCTTCCTCCACGGCGACTGGCTCAACGCCGATCGCGTGCGGATCTGCTACGAATGCCACACCACCGACGGGGACCGGACACGCAAGGGGATCGGCCCGACCGTCGCCGACCGCGGGATCGGCTGCGAGCGCTGCCACGGCCCTGGATCGAACCACGTCCGCTTGATGACCGATGGATTCTATGAAGAACTGGCCATCGCCCGGCCCAAGCTGGCCACCGCCGCCCAGGAACTTCGGCTCTGTGGCGAATGCCACGATCAAGAGGGACACTCCGGGGTCGTCGAGGCACTCAAGCCGACCCTCGCCCGCAAGCAGGTCGTCGGACTTCCAGTCAGCCGTTGCTACACGCAAACGCCGGGCGGAATCAGTTGCACCGCCTGCCACAGCCCTCACCACGACGTCGAGAGCAACCCGGCGCTCAACGACGCCCAGTGCTTGAGCTGTCACGGCAACGGGTCCGCCGCCCCTAACGCCAAACTGGCCCGGCTAGCCCAGAACCTCAACCAGCACGTCGCCTGCCCGGTCAACCCGATCAACAACTGCGTCTCTTGTCATATGCCCCCGATCCGCAGCAAGGTCGAGCATATCTCCTATCACGACCACTTCATCCGGATCCGCGACGATGTCCCAACCTCCGTCGCGGACGATCCGGTTTTGACGACCGACTGAAGACGTTCTTTCCTGGGTTCAGGGCGCGGTTGCCCTGAACCGAATCAACGGGTCAGGAACAGATCGCTTGTAACGATCCCCTTGATCAGACCTCGGAGCGTGTCGCCGTGCTCGTCGAGTTGCTCGACTAGCCGGTCCCGCTCCGGACGATCGATCGCCTCAACCCCACGCCCCAAGGCATAGGTCAACAACTTCTCGGTCAGGCAGGTCAGGAACGGCTCGTCGTCTTTCACGAGGATCCGTTGCAGATCGTCAACGCCGCGGAACCGCCGACCGTCGGGCAATCGGCCCGAGGCATCGACGGGCGGATCGTCGTCGTTGACGCGGCCGTTGTAGCCGAACCCATATTGGTCGCGCCAGCGGCCGTGGGCATCATAGTTCTCGAGGGCGAAGCCGAGCGGATCGATCTTGCGATGGCACGAGGCACACTGAGGGATCCGCCGATGCGATGTCAGCCGGTCGCGGACGGTCGCCTTGTCGATGCCGGGGACCTCGGGCGCCAGATCACCCGCATCGGGCGGCGGGGGAGGCGGCGGGTCGCCTAACAGGTTCTCGAGGACCCAGACTCCACGAATCACCGGCGAGGTCCGCGTCCCGTTCGACGTCAAGGTCAGCACGCTCGCCTGGGTCAGCAGGCCTCCACGTCGAACGCTGCGAGGCACGTCGACACGTCGGAAGCGATCGCCGAGAACACCGGGGATCCCATAGAAGCGTGCCAACCTCTGATTGACCATCACGAAATCGCTATCCAAGAACGTTTGGATTGGCAAATCGCGGTCGAGGATCTCACGGAAGAACGCTTCAGACTCGCCGATCATGGAGAGTTCGAGGTGCCGATCGTAGCGCGGATAGAGGTTCTCTACCGGCGGGTTGGCACCGAGTTCGCGGAGGTCGAGCCACTGGCCGACGAAATTGGTCACGAACGCCGAGGACTTCGGATCGGCCAGCATCCGATCGACCTGCTCACGGAGCACCTCGGGGTCGCGAAGCCCGCCCGAGTCAGCCAGGGCGAAGAGGTCCGCGTCGGGCATGCTCGACCAGAGGAAGTAGCTGAGCCGGCTGGCGACTTCGAAGTCGTTCAGGGGGCGCCGAGCGTCCGCCTCGACCGTCTCGGGCTCGACCAGATAGAGGAAGTGCGGCGAGGTCAGCGTGGCGATCAGTGGGACCTTGATCGCCGCCTCGAAGCTCGGCTTGTACCGACGGACCTGCCGGAATAGGTCGAGCATCGCCTCAACCTCGGAGTCGGAAACCGGTCGTCGATAGGCACGGGGCAGGAAGCGGCTCAGGACCTCGCGGGCGCGGACCACCTCGTTACGGTTGCTGCGACGGGCCGACCGCGACCGGGACTTGGACATGCCGAGGATCCGTCGATGACTCTCCGGTGGCCAAGGGCCTTCATCGGTGTAGACACCCTCCAACTCGACCCAGTCGATCCAGAGTTCGGGCCGGGCGAAGTCGGAATGCTCCCGGAACCAGTTCTCCAGGACCGAGGGGATCTCATACGCGTTCGTGATCTCGACGGCGTCGGTCTCATCGGGCCGATAAGCGAAGGTGGTCTTGAACTCGTAGACTTGCGGGTCGTCGAGGGTGGCCTCGACGCTGACCTCACCGATCACAGCGCCGCTGCCGTTGGTGAGCTTGAGCCGGGGCGACCCATAGTTGTACATCGGGTCGGTCCGGAAATGGTGCTCCAGGTCGAGCCACTCGTCTTGGAGCCACTCCTGACGCCTCCGTCGCTTCTCGGCCGGGCTCAGGTCGCGGACCTCCTCATCGCGCTCGATCGCTTCCCAGACGACTCGCTGGGCCGAATCGAGAATCGCATCGAGGTCGGGCACGACGGCCGCCGCGCGGACGCGGATCGTGTACTCCCCCGCCTCAGGGATCCGGAACCAGCGGAAGCCGGCCGGCGGCTCCTCCCTGACCCCCTTGAGCACGACGAAGTCGTCACGATACAGCCCGCCGCCCTGGATCAAATAGCGGTGCCGCTCGGAAACCGGATCCCGGACCCAGACCTCGTGGTTGCCAGCGCGTCTGTACCCGTCAGCATCCCGGAAGTCCGGGTGGCCCCGCTCGACCTCCATGTGCCAGGTGTGCGACTCGGGCCGGGGCCCTTCGACGATCGCGCGGTCGACGACATCGCGAGCGGCATCGAGGTATTTTTCAATGAGCATCGGTGAGACTTGCAAGGCGGCGCCGATGTTGTCGAACCCATTGGCTGGCGGGTCGGCGGGGAAGTCGGCAGCGGGCCGGAAGTCGACGCCGAAGAGGTCGCGGATCGTGTTGTCGTACTCGGCGCGATTGAGTCGTCGGAGGACGACCCGGCCCCCCGTACTCTGCCGACGCGCGGCGGCCTCGCGGACCTGCTCGGCGATCCAATCGGCGACGATGGTCAGATCCCGGATGTCCGGCTCCGGCTCGGTCTCCGGCGGCATCGTCCCGCCGTTGAGCCGGTCCATCACCTCGACCCAGAGCCCGGCCTGATCGATCCGGTCGAAGTCGACGCCCAACGCATCGAGCCGGAGGCCCGCCTCCTGACGACGTTCGCCATGGCAGTGGAAGCAATGACGGGCCAAGAACGGACGCACTTGCTCGTCAAAGACGTGTGCTGAAGCTTTGCTTGAGCGATCCTCAGCGCTCGCGGGCAGCCCCCAGAACCCCAACAGCCAGACGACCCCGAGCGCGATCCGCCCAAATTGGTTCCATCTCTTTGCTAGACACATGAGATCAAATCCCTAATTTCTAAATTTTTTAAAATACGATTCTTGATCAGATCAAACCATTCAGGGTGCCGGTGCTGTCTTGGAACCGCTCGACGGGCAGTTGCATGGCCTGGAGGTAGGTGACAAAGAGGTTCGCCAATGGGGTGGAGTCGACCTCGAAGGCCAGGTGTCGGCCCGTCTTGAGGCCCAGGCCGCGTCCGCCAGCGCTGAGCAATGGCAGGTTCTTGGGCGAGTGGCCTCCGCCGGCGCCGTTGTTCATCCCGCTGCCATAGAGCAACATCGTCCGGTCCAGCAAGGGGGCACCAGCCGCCTCGACCCCTTGGAGCCGATCCAGGAAGTAGGCGAACTGCTCGACCAGGTACCGGTCGATCTTGTGGAGCCCTTCGAGCATCGCATCGTCGCCGCCGTGGTGCGAGAGTTCGTGATGGTTCGACGAGAGGCCCAGCTCCTGGTAGTTGCCGCCAGCCGCCTCACGACCCATCTCAAAGGTGCAGACCCGAGTCGTGTCGGTCTGGAAGGCCAGGACGATCAGGTCGAACATCGTCCGGAAATAGGTCTGGCGATCGCCCTGCTCGTTGGGCTCGGCGTTCAGGTCCAGACCGTCGGCGTTGACCTCCGGCTTGGGCACGTCGATCCAGCCCTCGGCCCGCTTGACCCGGCGCTCAACCTCGCGGACCGACGTGAGGTACTCGTCGAGCTTCCGACGGTCCTGGGCACCCAGTCGACGCTCAAGGCTCTGTGCCTGGCCGAGGACCATGTCGAGGATGCTGCGATCCTCCTGGAACCGCAAGGCGCGGGCGCGTCGGGTGGAGCCGGCGTCATCGACGAAGAGCCGTTCGAAGACCCGACGCGGACTGCTCTCGGCCGGCAGCGGCACCGCGTCTCGGCTGAAGGAGAGCGTGTGCGAGTGGCCCGGCGAGCCCGTCCCGCCGTGGCTGGAAAGCTCCAACGACGGGATCCGCGTCTCCAATCCCACCACCTCGGCGGCCATCTGGTCGACCGAGATCGCGTTCCGATAGTCATAGCCGGACGTCCCCTCCAGGTCGGCCGCGGTCAGCCACGTGTCAGCGCCCGAGTGCCCGCCCCGTGAGTTCGGGTGACCCAGGCCGGAGAGCACATTGATCGACTTGCGATGCCGGGCCAACGGCTCCAGCGACGGCGAGAGTTGGTAATCCGCCCCGTCGGTCTCGGGGACCCATTGGAAGATGTTGACCCCGTTGGGCACGTACAGGAAGGCCATCCGCGCTGGGGACGCCTCGGCGCCGGCCGCGGCCGACCGCGATGAAGCCCGCGCCGGTTCCATCGCGTCGAGCCAAGGCAGGGCCAGGCTCACACCCAAGCCGCGCAGGACCGCGCGACGCGACAAGGCTCGATTCCTCAAGACCGGCATTTTTCTGCTCCTTCTCGACTTCGGCCGCCGCGACCGGAGTCGTCGCGCCGCGTCCTTTGAACTCCTATCACCCACGCTCCCCTTGAGACCCCAGACCACGCCAGCTATTCCCGGCGCCCGAGCGTCCTCGGTCCCAGGGCGCTGCGAAGCGTGTCTTCGATGCAACCATCTTGCCAAAGAACTCATTGCGGAGGCACCCGCAGACTTGGGCGCGTCCCCTAATAGCATCAAGCAATCTCGCCCCGGAGTTCACGAGGATCGGGTGCCCGATGGCGAACCCTCACGCGACGGCCGTCAGATCCCCGACGACCCACCTCGATCGCATCGTCCGGCCGAGACGACCCAGCCCCCGCGCGGTCGACCCGGGAAGCCTCCGAGACTCCCCCCCGACTTTCCGGCCGAATTTACCCATCAACGCGGGTTTCCGGCTCGATCAACCGGCACAAGCAGCCCGACCCGAGTCCACTCCAGTGCGGCCTCGAGTGCCTCGGTTCGCCTCACAAGGCTTTCCGGCCACCATCCCTGATCGGTGCAACCAGCACACCCCGACCGGACATCTGGCCGATTGGACACGGACAAGAGGACAAAACGCCACTGACTCGTGAGGCCGATCCGGTGTCGGTCTCTGCCGCCATTTCCACGGCGCTACGCTCGACAACCCGGGTCCAGCGCGGAGCCGGGCGAACCTCCGAGCCCGCTCCAAGTGCGGCCATCGACAAGATCACGGGGCCGGGGTCGAACGATCTCCACGCCGCGAATAGATCCGCACGTGTTCGACGCGGTCGCCGTCCTCGGGAGTGTCGCTGAGGCCACCTTGGATGAGCAGGAGGTCGCGGCCGTCGGGGGTAAGGGCGAAGTCGTCGACACCGCGCGGAGCAGGGAGCGACCACAGAACGCGGTCGTCGTCGAGCGACCAGGCCCGGATCCGACCGTCGCGGTATTCCGGGGGCGGACCGACCAGGCTCCCGCGAGACCGCAGCATGGCCACGATCTGACGCATCCCTTGATCGCTCTGCGAGGCGATAAGGATCGGCCCGGCCGGCAGGTCGCCCGAACCCGAGTCACCAGGACCTCGGTCGCGAAAGGCCACGTGGCGGACGCCGAGGTCGAGTTCTTCGAAGGTCCGGACGACGCGCCCGGTGGCGACCTCGATGACCTCGATCCGACCTTGAGCCCCCGTCGGGAACGGCCAAGGCCGTTGAGCGCCGATGACCAACAGGCGGCCGTCGGGCGAGAAGGCCAGGCTCGTCACCTCATACCCCTCGGGCTGGAGGAACGTTGACTCAACGGCCGCCCAACGCGCCGTTCGGAGGATCACCCGAGGCCCGGACTCGGCCGAGGCCAGCCGCGACCCATCGGGGCTGAAGGCCAGGGCGGTGACCAACGACTCGTGCCCGTCGAGGTCCGCGATCAAGTCACCCTCCGGGGTCCAGAGCCGGACCACACCACGCCCACCCGGCTTTTGGCTGCCAGTGGCGATCAAGTCGCCCGAGCCGGCGAACGCCGAGGCAGTCACCATCCCCGGATGCTCCAGGACGATCGGCTCGGCCGGATCCCGGAGGTCCCAGATCCGCCCACGATCGGCGTAGTCGCCGGTCACCAACAGCCGGCCGTTCGGAGAGAACGACGCCGTGGCCACACCGCCCTCGGACTCCAACCGCGCCACCAACCGACGTGCTGCGCGGTCCCAGACCTCGACCACCGCGCTGTTCATCGCCACGGCCAACGTCGACCCGTCCTCCGAGAGCGTCAAAGCATTGATGTGATAATCCCCCACATCCAAGTCGGGCTCCGCCGTCCAAGCGATCGCGAAGCCCCCCGGCCCGTCGTCGACCGCCCGTGAGTCCGATCGTCCGTCAACGATCTCGGGCGCGACGATCTTCGAGGTCGATTCGCGTTGCGGCTGGGGGTCGGATTGCCCGACCGTAGCCAAGGCCCAGCCGAGTCCGAACGTCAAGGCGACCGACAGCGACCATCGCCAGCCTTGGACGAGCGCGTGGCTCAGGGACATGAGCGGGTTCCTCCAGGTGAGCGTTGAGAGGGAATCGGCAAGGAACGGGGGCACGACGCTGATGGACGATCGGGGCGATCCGGAGGGGCCCTCCGCATGGCCGAGCCGACGAAGCCGCGCCCGAGCGCGGGCCAGCCGACCGCGCACGGTCGAGGCGGGCACCCCGAGGTCGTCGGCCAGTTCGGCGTAGCTGCGGCCCTCCAAGTCACAGCCGATCACGACGTCGGCCAGCGGTCGCGGGAGCCGCGCGATCGCGGCGTGGACCCGAGCGATCCGGGCCGCGCGTTCGTCCTCGGTGACGCCCGCGCCGAGCGACGTCCCGTCGAGGTCGGCGCGGACCCGGATCGCCTCGGCCTCGCGACGCCCGCGCGCCGACTCGCGACGGCGGATCCGGAGCGCCGTGCGCTCGGCGGTCCGTCGGAGCCAACCGCCCAGCGCCGAGGCGTCGCGGATCGACCCGGATCGCCTCGCCAGTTGCAGGAACGTCGCCTGGAAGGCATCTTCGGCGTCCTCGCGATGGCTCAGAACCTCCCGGCAGACCGCCCAGACCGTCCGGCCATGACGCGCCATGAGGGCCGAGAAGGCCGACTCGTCCCCCGAACGCCGATATCGCGCCAGCAGCTCCTCATCGTCGAGCGACCACGCGACACCGCCCCCGAAGATCGTCGACCAGTCCGACTCGCCGACCGCCGGCCGTCCCAACGCCGATTCTCCCTACGTCACCGCAACGCACCGAGTCAATCCACCATCTTAGAGTCACCCAGAGCGCAGATCGTCACGGTCTGGTTTGAGACTTGGTCCCCAATCCGAACCCACAGGCTGGTTGGATTGTCCACCGCATGGATCGTCCAGGCCAGGATTCGCGGATCTTTCGGAGCGACGAGAAGGGATCGGACCGGTGGGCGCGTCGCATGGTGAGTTCGTCAAGTATCCGCGGACGCCCCACCTGTTCGGGTCGGCCGGGACCGTCGACGACAAGCATTTCGGACCCGACGAATCGTCGCGGATGCTCATCGATCCCTCGCTGATCGTCGAGGAGAAGCTCGACGGCACCAATGTTGGTCTCCACTTCGGTCCGCGCGGTGACTTGATCCTCCAATGCCGTGGACACCTCATCACCGAAGGGATGCACCCGCAGTACGACCTCCTGAAGCAGTGGACCGCCACCAAACACGCGACGCTCGAGGGCATGCTCGGCGACCGTTACCTGCTCTTCGGCGAATGGGTCTATGCCCACCACTCGATCCCCTATCGACGCCTCCCGCATTACTTCTTCGAGTTCGACATCTATGACAAAGAGCGGGTGGCGTTCCTGGATCTCGCGACGCGGCTCTCGATCCTGGAGGGAACCGGGATCGCGACCGTCCCGGTGATTCATCGGGGGACGATCTCCCGAGCGGATCTCGATTCGCTCATCGGCCCATCGCGATTCGACAGTCGGTTCGACAACCCGCTCACCGGCGCGACCTCGGCGTCGACCCGACCGACGATCAAGGACGAGTCGTTCAGGAGGCCCGCGAGCGGTGTCGGAACCTGCTCCGCCAAGGCGTTTCGTTCGCGTTCAACGCCACCAACACGGTCCGTCGGACCCGGGACCGCTGGATCGACCTGTTCGCCAGCTATAACGCTCGGATCGAAATCGTCTACCTGGAGCCGCCCCTCCCCGCGATCCTCGAACGTAACCGTCGACGAGCCGACTTGGTCCCCGAGGCGGTGATCCACAAACTGGCCCGTCGTTGCGAACCGCCCACGCCGCTCGAGGCCCATCGCGTCGACATTGACGACGAGGCCTGAAAGAGACGAGCAAGCAGTTCGTCCCAGGTGATCGGCACATTATTATGTCAGGGACTGTGCCAAGGTCACCGCCCCGCACCAGCCGAATCGTCGGGATCCGGGTCGGGTCCTTGCCGAGCGATGGTGGCCGCGGAGGTCTCGCAGAGCTGGACCGTCGGCATCTCGTCGCAGAAGGCGAAGAAGGTGACCGGCTCGCCATCGATCTGCCCCGAGACGGCATAGGTGTAGTCGATCCCGCCCTCGCCATCGCCGAAGGTGGCGCGGACGCGGGTGAAGCGGATCCCGTTGATCAAGCCCTCCTCGGGCTCGGTCCGCACCAACCGCGCCTTGGGGTAACGCAGCCGATAGACCTCGCGGAAATAGGCGAAGATCGCCCCCTTGGCCGCGTCGAACGGGTCGAACTCCGAGGTCCCCGTATTGCCCTGGCTCAACCGGGTCAGACGGATCACGTCGTCCTTCTTGGGCGAAGTCCACTGCATCGTAATGATGATCTTGTCGGAGATCTCCCCGACGGCCCATCCCTCGGGGGGCCGGAATCCGAAGATCACCGCATCGAAGGTGGGACCGAGCTTCGACAGCAAGGCTGGGTCGGGCTCCCAGACCGGGTCGTCGGACGGCTTGGGGGGCTCCTGGACAACCAGGCAGAGCAGGATCGCGGCGATCACGGTCGTCATCGTGCACACCCTGTTCGGGACTAGCGCCTCATCGTTGAGGCCGGGCCGAGACCGTCGCGAAGGGACCGAGCGGGTGCCGAGGCGCAACGCGATGATCGTCCCGTCTCGTCGATGCGTGGGGGTTCGATTCGAGTGTCACCGAAGACCCCGGCCTGGTCAACCGAGCCGTGGCCCCGATCAATGTGCCGCGTCGGCGCGTCCCGGGAAATCGGCGCGATGGCTTGCGGGGCGGTTCTGCGGTCGGGTCTATTCGAAACGCGTCCCGATCGCGATCCCACGCCTCGCGCCCGGGACGAGATCGCCGAGGGAATCGGCCCCAGCCCCTCCAAGGAGCCCTTCAATGACCATCCCGTCTCACCTCGAACGCCCCGCCCGTCCGATGCCCTGGCTGCTCGTTGGGGTCGCCCTGATCGGCCTCGTCGGACCGAATCTCCACCTGCATGCGGGACCCGTTCATGGATCCGAGGTCCACGATATCCCGCACGACATCGACACCCACGACGTCCCGAACGCGTTGGATCCGCAGATCTTCGAGGCCTCAGCGGTCCTGGAACGACTGGCAGCGCCGATGGGTCGCCGGTTGGAAGACGCCTTGGCCACGCGTTGGCCGGATCATCCCGAGTGGCTGGCGATGCTGGTCGACATCCTTCAAGGGAGCCAGCTCGGGCCTCGCGACGGCTGGTTCCCCAAGGCGGCGTCGCGGACTCGGTTCGGCTGGGAATTCGTGCGGAACCGGTACGACCGGAACGACGACAACCTGATCCTGCCCGCCGAGACGCCCACGCTCGACGACGACGCGTTCGACCGGCTCGACCGCGACCACAACGGCGTGCTGACCGAGGCCGACTTCGCCTTCGACCAGCACGCCCTGACATATAACCCCGGCGTCTACCTCTTCGATCGGGCCGACGCCGACGCCGACGGCCGCGTCTCGCGCGAGGAGCTGCTCGAGATCCTCGACCAGATGGATCCCGAAGGGCTCGGCTTCGCCTCCCTCAACGACCTCCGCGACCTCTTCCAGCCCCCCGCACCAACGCCACCGTTGCCCGCGATCGATGCTGAAGACAACGACGAGGGCGAAGCAAACGATACGGCCCCGAACGAAGAAGAGATGGCCCGTCTCATGAGCGGACCGTCCATGGGCACGTTGATCCGCGGCCTCTTCGCCCAGGAGATCGGCGCGTTGCGGCCGGGTCCCGACTTGGGCGAGCCGGCGCCCGACTTCACCTTGACGACCGTCGACGGCGAACAGACCGTCCGGCTGGCCGACCGGGTCGGGCCTCGACCGATCGTCCTGATCTTCGGCAACTTCACCTGCGGCCCGTTCCGCGTCCAGGCCGGCAACGTCGAGAAGCTCTACCGACGCTACGCCGATCGCGCGGAGTTCCTGATGGTCTATGTTCGCGAAGCGCATCCGACCGGCGGTTGGCGGATGGCCAGCAACGAGCGGGCCGGCGTCGCGATCGCCCAGCCGGAGACCTACGGGCGACGCGTCGAGGTCGCTGAGGTCTGTCGACAAACCCTCGGGTTCCCGATGCCGATGCTGGTCGACACCCTCGATGACGCCGTCGGCGGGCGCTATAGCGGAATGCCCAGCCGACTCTACCTGATCGACCGCGACGGCCGTGTCGCCTACAAGAGCGGCCGCGGACCGTTCGGCTTCAAACCGGACGAACTCGAGTCGGCCCTCATCCTGCATCTCGACGAGACCCGTGAGGCGGACGACAACGACTGAGGCGTTTTGCAATCGGCGCGCAGGCGAAGATGCGACCCGGATCGTTGGCGTCAATCGGGGCCGCATCTTCGAGATCGAGACATCAGCGAGGCTGGGAACACCGATCGATCGGATCCGCGAGGACATCTCAGTCTGTCTTATCCCTCGACCGGTTCACCCATGATATCACCGGTGCCCGGTCATCGCGAGGGGATCGGCCCCGATGTCCCCGAAACGCCACGGGGTCGTTGGAATCGCGAACCGTTCATGGATCACTCCGTTTCCGTAGCCGCGATCTGGTCAAAGGCCCTATCCGGATCGGCCGGAAGCGTGTTGTCGTGGACCAACACCTGAGACGAACCCACGAAATACGTCGGCGTCCCTACCACCTCCAGGTTGTAAACCGGAACCGGGGCGCTGTTGCCGCTCACCGAAGCCACCGCGACGGTCCGGCCCAAGGAACGCAGGCGGTCGCCCGGTTGCAGATCCTGGGCCATCACCCAACCCTGGCCGGTGAGCCAGAACCGGTGGATGTCGGTCGCCCGGATCCCCTCGCCGTCGCTCAACTCGATCGATCGGGTCGGGGCCACACGCGTCTGGCGGCTGCCCTGGACGGCGCGGTAGGCGAGCTCCCCGGTAACTACGTCCTGGGCCAGGACCTGGTCGCCCACCTTGACCCGCTCGATCGGCACCGACCCGTTTCGGGTCGACACCAACGTCCCCGCCGAGAAGCAGGAGGCCAGAAGCACGCCGAACCTCGGGATGGCGACCTGGGGGGCGTCGGTGCTGGTGACATACTCGCGTCGAGGAGTCTCGTAGTGGATTCCAATCTGGTCGGCCCACCAGGAGCGCCAGCTCTCGCGGAACAGCGCCGGTAGCCGCTCCGTAAAATCGGGGCGGATCGGCTGGCCGTCACCGCGCGCGTCCTCCAGGATCCCGACGTCGGCGAAGCCCGGCAGAGGCGCCGCCGCTTCGCCCTCGACGGATGCGAGGCGGATGACCTCACCCACCCGCGTATTCCAGGGCAACAGATTCCGATTGTGCCGCTCGATCAGTTGCACATCCGAAATCAGCTTCCGGCGTACCATCTCGTTGTAGATCGCCTGGAGCTGCTCGTAGGGTGCCACAAACCGCTCTTGATTGACCGTGCCGATGCCGTGGGGGACGTGCGGCAACGACGCCGAATGGGTTACCGACGGTTCAGGCAGCTTCACCTCGTCCAGGCGGTCGCGCAAGTCCGTAGGGAGGCCCTCCATGCCTTTGAGTTGCCCCAAAAACGCCTCGAGCCGTGCGTGAACCCGGTCCGCATTTCTCAGACGCTCAACAGTCCAACGCGCCCCAATCGCGTGTCTAAGATCACTCCAAGAATAATCGATCTGGTATAGGCCTCTAGTCCCGATTTGATTCACAATTCCAACCATTCGTGGAACATGCGTGCGATAGAGGCTCAACACCCGCGTCGTCGTGTCCTCCAGTTCGATCACGCCCGCGGCGCCCGAACCACCAATCGGCGTCACCCGATACCGGATCGGATCGGCCATCGCCTCGATCAGCATCGGCACGAACTCGCGAGCGTCGCGCCGACGAAGCGCCCGGATCGCCTCACCGCGCAGGGCCTCGTCCTGGCTCAGGACCGCGAAGGCGGCCAGGTATTCCGACGAGGCCGGAGTCGCCACCTGACGTAGGAGCCCCAGACCGCGCCGCTGGTCCTCCCGACCGCGAGCCTCCACGATCCAACAATGCCAGGCCGCATCGACCACCCGAGGGTCCTCGATGGTCGACAACTCCGCAGCGACCCGACGCGACGCTGCCTCACGCGCGTCCCGCAATCGCTTCTCCAGGCTCTCCCGCAGCGACGCGAACCGGGACGCCCAGCGCACGTTGGCCGCCGACTGTTCCCGCTCCTCCTGCTGGCGCGTCGCGATCTCCGCGCGCGGCAACCATTGCCCCCGGTACTGCTCGTAGCCCAGCTCGCGCCACGCATCCGTGCGACTCGGGTCTTGACCCACCAACGCATGCAAGTGGGCCTTCCCCTCCACGTCTAAGCCCTGACGGAAGCACCAACGGGCCAGACGCTCATGGTCGGCCGCTGTCGAACCCGAACGGGATCGGAGGCGACGATATGCCGATCGCTTGGCCGAAAGCTCGCCGTCCTTGCGGTCCCGCTCCATGACCACCGACGGGTCGACCCAGCGGCCCTGGTGCTTGACCTGGCCCATCAGGCCACGAGCCCGCCCATTGTCCGGGTCGTGAGCCACCGCCATGGCCAAGTGGAACGATGACTCGTCCTCGAGCCCATAGTCCGAGCACCACAAGGCCAAGTCGACATGCAACGTGGCATCGACCCCGGCCCGGGACCGACGGTCCAGGTACTCACGGCGCACCGAATCAACGTCGTCCAACATCAACGCCGAAGCCGACGGGATCACCACCAACACCAGCATCCCCAACACAGACAAAATCCCCAAGCTAAATCGAGAACGTGACCGGCTCGTCATTTCCGACCCTTTCTCACAAGAGAATGAACGCGATCTAGCATCTCAACTAAGGTGGTGTTACAAGCAAAAACAGATTGATC
Source organism: uncultured Planctomycetia bacterium (assembly GCA_964609385.1). Lineage (GTDB taxonomy): Bacteria > Planctomycetota > Planctomycetia > Isosphaerales > Isosphaeraceae > CAZSSM01. The sequence goes on along the minus strand of CAZSSM010000035.1, from coordinate 28,644 downwards.
AAGATCCAAGATCTGGCCGAATCACGTCGATTGGGTCGGGCCACACGGCGAATCGACGATCGCCAATGGCAGCGTCACTCGGACTCAGCCGCGATCTGATCGAAGGCCACTTCGGGATCGGCCGGCAGCGTGTTGTCGTGAACCAACACCTGAGACGAACCCACGAAATACGTCGGCGTCCCTACCACCTCCAGGTTGTAAACCGGAACCGGTTGACGCCCCGCGCTCACGGAGGCCACCACCACCGAACGACCCACCGAGCGGAGTTGATCGCCCGGCTCCAGATCGCGGGCCATCACCCAGCCACGGCCGGCGACCCAGAACCGGTGGATGTCGGTCGCCTCGATCACCTCATCCTCGGTCGTGATCGCCCAGGTCGGGGCCACGCGAGTCTGGCGGCTGTCCCGAACAGCGCGATAGGCGATCTCGCCGGTGTCGACGTCCTGGGAAAGCACCTGGTCGCCCACCTTCACCTGATCGATCGGGATCAAGCCCTCACGCGCCGCGACCAACGTCCCCGCTGCAAAACAGGAACAGGAAATTCGGATCCGACTCGGAGGCAAAGTAACACGGGGAGCCGCGGTCGTGGTCACGAACTGGCGACGCGGCGGCGGCTCATAGAGGTATCCCATCTGGTCGGCCCACCAATATCGATAGCTCTCGCGGGTCCGGAACGCGGGAATTCCAGCCGGATCGACCTGGAAGCCAGCCCCGTCACCAACGCCATCTGCCGGTCCAACCCCGACGTCTCGGAAACCGTCCAGTTCGGCTTGAGGTTGCTCAGGCTCCTCGCCGACGGCCAGCGCGATGACCGCTTCCACTCGGCCGTTCCAGAGAATCACGTTTCGATTGTACGCCTCAACCATCGCGACGTCGGAGATCAGTTTCTGACGTAGGGCCTCGTTGTGTCGACGCTGCCGCTCAAAATACACAGAATCATAAAAACTATCTCGAAACAGCACATCTCCTTCTCCCAACTGCGGAGTCGGGCTCTGTTGATCATCGCTAGAGCCCTCACTCGAATCATCTGCACGTCTTGAAATGATTCCATTAATCGTCTCACGTAGCTCGGTTGGTGCTCCTTCCAAGGAATTTGCGATCGCTCTTAGCGAAAACGTTGGAGGCACGGCACCGTCTCGCGAACGTATGAATCCTCCAAATATCATCCGAGAGAACGACTGACCCTGAGCGATCCCCAACGTAATCACACCGCCATCTCGCGGCCGGAACGATTGGTAGAGGCTCAAAACGCGGGCGGTCGGATCCTCCAGCTCGATCGCCGCGGTCGAGCCGTCCCCATTGAACGGTGTGATTCGATACCGGATCGGATCGCCCATCGACTCGATCAGCATCGGCAGAAACTCGCGGGCATCGCGGTCACGAAGGGCTGTCAACGCACGACCTCGCAGCTCGGGATCATTACCCATCACTGAGATCATCGCCAGGTATTCCGACGATAACGGTGTCGCCAGGCGACTCAGCAGATCCAAACCGCGTCGAAGATCGTCTCGATCCTCCGCACCAAGGATCCAGACCACCCACGTCGCCGGGACCGCTCGCGGATCATCGATCGACGCCAATTCGGCGTCCACCCGACGAGCCGCCGCCTCTCGAGCATCACGCGATCGCTTCTTCAGACGCTTACGTAGGACCTCAAACCGCTCGAACCACTCCTCGTTGGCCGCCGCTTGGAACCGATCCTCTTCCCGACGCGCAGCGATCTCCTCCCGAGGAAGCCATTGACCCCGATACTGCTCGTAGCCCAGCCGACGCCACACATCCACACGGCTCGGGTCCTGACCCACCAACGCGTGAAGGTGAGCCTTCCCCTCCACGTCCAAGCCCTGACGGAAGCACCAACCGGCCAGCCGCTCATGGTCGGCCACCGTCGAACCCGAACGTGATCGGAGACGTCGATACTCCGCACGCTTCGCAGCGAGCTGCTCGTCCTGGCGGTCGGTCTTGACGACTGTGGCCGGATCGACCCAGCGGCCTCGGTGCTTGACCTGGCCCATCAGGCCACGAGCCCGCGCGTTGTCCGGGTCGTGGGCCACCGCCATGGCCAGGTGGAACGATGACTCGTCCTCGAGGTCGTGATCCGAGCACCACAAGGCCAGGTCGACATGCAACGTGGCATCGACCCCCGCACGTGACCGACGATCCAGGTACTCACGGCGCACCGAATCAGCCACGTCCTTCGGCTCGGCCCCCTCAGCGACGCCCACCACGAGGACCGATCCGACCATCACCATCCACACGCCCAGGCCGACGATGGCGAGGTCGCGGAGGGCCAGTCTCCAACCCGCGTGGCTCATGAGACGCCCCACCGAGGATTGCTTCGAACAGCTCGTCGTTCTCGTCATGGTCATCGTTCGTCTCCAGTTCATTCGGGAGAACCCCCCAGGTCCAACACCGACCCGAAGGTGCACGCATGCCATCATACATTTTCTGCGATTACCATGCCATCCGGCTCGTCAACCGCGGTGACAGAGCAGTTGGACCCCACAGGAAAAGGGCCATGGATGGACCGTTGAACCCACCCGCAAAGCTCGGTCCGTGCTTGGGAACTCGGACGCGTATTCGGATCGTTCAGACCCAAACAACGTATCTCAAACGCGTCCCACCGGCGACGAAATTCGGGGAAGACATGTAGATCACCATCAAAGGCGTCAGCAGGCTGGCTCCGAGACCAGAAACCTGGCTCGAACCGTGCGGAAAACCGTCATGGACGCCCCTCTCGATCGCGCCGACGCATCGGGATTGGTCCATGGCTCGGCTCATTCGGGTCGCGGGTCGTGGGCCGCACCACCGATCGGGTGTAAGCTGGGCCACACAAGTTGCTCGTAGGCTTGGAAAGACGTGTGCCGGCCGGTCGACGGTCGGCTCGGAATTTGTCCGTGACGGGACCTGCGAAAGGAGCGGGAGATGAGTTTCGAGGTCGCTGGCAAGACGGCATTGGTAACCGGGGCCAACCGGGGCATCGGCAAGGCGATCGTCGTATCGCTGCTGGAGCACGGGGCCTCGAAGGTGTACGCGGCCGTCCGGACCTTAGAGTCGGCGGCGCCACTGGTCGAGGCCCACGGCGAGAAGGTCGTGCCGATCCACCTGGACCTGAGCCAGCCCGAGTCGATCACCCGGGCCGCCGAGGCGGCCAAGGACGTCGAACTGGTCGTCAGCAACGCCGGCGTGCTCAAGAACGCCACGCCGATGGCCGACGACGCGATCGAGATGCTCCAGTTCGAGATGGAGATCAACGTCTACGGCCTGATCCGGATGGCTCAAGCCTTCGCGCCAGCGCTCAAGGCCAACGGAGGCGGGGCGTTCGTGCAGCTCAACTCGGTCGCCTCGCTGAAGTGCTTCACGCCCTTCACCACCTATTCGGCCTCCAAAGCGGCCTCCTACACCGTCACGCAGGGGCTCCGCGACCTGCTGGCCGAGCAGGGTACGCAGGTCCTCAGCGTCCACCCCGGCCCGATCGCCTCGGATATGGCTGACTCGGCCGGCCTGACCGAGGTCGCCGAGCCCCCCTCGCTGGTCGGCGATGGGATCGTCCAGGCCCTCGCCGACGGGCAATTCCACCTCTTCCCCGACACCATGGCCCGCAACTTCGGTGAGGCCTACCAGAACTTCGCCGAGGCGATCATCAACGCCGACGTCGGCGAAGGCTAAATGGCCCAACATATCAATTTAATTTACATCGATATTTAAATTCGGTTCCGACAAATGAGCCGCTCGACACTCCGTTGATCGTCGGAGGGTCGAGCGAACAGAATCACGGTCTTGCTTCCACGACACCCTCCACGCTGACGAGCCGATGGCTTCCCCCGATCGGCTCTGGTATGACGGACCAAGATGGCGGATCCCCATCGAGAGCCGTTGGGCATGATCGTCATCGCGATCGACCACGAATCGGGTCGGATCGGGGCCCGCATGTTGAGGGACACCTGGGCCGAAGCGACCGTGCCGATCACGGGGCCAAACCCGACCTCTCATCCCTTAGAAATCGAATTTGATCTGTGGAGTTATTCTTATGAAGAAAATTCGCGATCTTTGGATCCTCAGCATACTCTTCGCGTTGATGTTCACGAAAGTCGATCCCATGGCACAGGGATACGCCCTCGAACCACTCAGTCCGCAACGTGATCCGATCCCAGAAGGAACAAGGATCCTCCGCGACGTCGTCTACGAAGCCGTCGACGGACGCGACCTGCGGCTCGACCTCTATCTCCCAGAGTCGGACGACGACCGACCACTTCCATTGGTGATCTGGATCCACGGCGGCGGCTGGCGGACCGGCTCGAAGCAAAACCCGCGGCTGGCCCTCACTTTACTTGGGCGGGGATACGCGGTCGCGTCACTGGAATATCGTCTGAGCGGTGAGGCGATCTTCCCCGCCGCCATCGACGACTGCAAGGCCGGCGTCGCCTTCCTGAGGTTGAACGCGGACCGATACGGGATCGATCCCGAACGGTTTGGTGTCTGGGGCGCGTCGGCCGGCGGGCACCTGGCCGCCCTGGTCGGCACGACCGGCGACACCGAGCAGTTCAATGCTCATCCGGTCGCCCAGCGCACTCCGACGGTCGTACAGGCGGTCTGCGACTGGTTCGGCCCGACCGACTTCCTCCAGATGGACGCGCAGGCGATCCCGGGCAGTCGGCTCGTGCACGACGACCCCAACTCACCTGAGTCCCGGTTCGTTGGCGGGCCGATCCAGGAGGAGCCGTTCCGCTCGGTCGTCTCCCAGGCCAATCCGCTGACGTATGTCAGCGCGGTCGATCCGCCGTTCCTCATCATGCACGGCGACGCCGACGTCCTCGTCCCCTATCGGCAGAGCGTTCTGCTCCACGAAGCACTGAGGGAACAGGGCGTCGATTCGACCCTCGTGGTCGTCGAGGGGGCCGGGCACGGCCTGGGCGGCGGCGATACCCCGCGCGATGTGTTGATCCGGCAGGTCATCGGGTTCTTCGATCAACACCTCAAGGCCGATCGGCCACAGGACAACGATTCGCCTGTCGAACCGACATCGACCGCATTCACCGTAACCGACCCGCCAGAACACATGAACCTCAACCCGATATACGAGAAGTTCGTCAGTGCTGAGGGTTATCCGATCGTCGGATCGATGGGTGTGAACGACTATGCCTTGAAGGAGGCGGCGTTTCTGGTCCGGGGAATGCTGGCGCATCGGCCGGACGTGAAGGCGGCGATGGTCGCGGGCGGCTCGCGGCTGATCGTGATGGCCCACGACGAGTTCACGACCGACGTGCCCGAGCACGCCCACCTCCGCCCTAAGGATTACTGGGACCGCCGCGCTCGAGGGCTAGGTGGTTCGCCGACCGATCCGGTCTGTTCATGCGGCGAAGAGAACCTGCTCGGATTCCCCGGCGACCCGTATGCCGCCGAGAACATCCTGATCCACGAGTTCGCGCACAACATGCATTTCCGAGGGCTGATCGTAGTCGACACGACGTTCGACGATCGGCTCGAGCGCGTCTATCGCGACGCCCTCGAGGCGGGGCTCTGGGACGGGACCTACGCGTCAACCAACAGCCGCGAATACTTTGCCGAAGGGGTCCAATCGTGGTTCGGAACCAACCGCCCGCCCGACGGCGACCACAACCACGTCGATACCCGCATGGAACTCCTCGATTATGATCCCGGGCTGGCCGCGCTCTGTGCCGAGGTCTTCGGCAACGACCCTACCACCTACTCCCGACCCGAAACCCGCCTGAGCGGACACCTCGACGGCTACGACCCCGTCACCGCGCCACGATTCCGATGGCCGGATCATCTCAAATCGGTCCCGATCCGCAGGTGAACTCTTCATCGATCATTGAAATAATTTATGAAACCGCTACTGAATCGGACAAACACTGTCGCCAAGATCGCAAGAAGCGGCTCGTTCCAGACCAGCGATCGCCGGAGTCTTCTCGAACGGGGACGGATCCATCCGCCCCGGACATCACTCGATCTCTTTGATCGGAGTTCTTGGTACAATGAACCGATATCATTTAGGTTTGATAAGCCTGCTCGCCCCCTTCGTCAACGCGACGAGTTGGGCCGAACCGACTTCGCTCGAGGACAACGTCATCGTTCAGGAAAACCGTCAGGAGGGCACGACCGACTGGATGCTCACTCGGATCCAGCCCCCGACGGAATCGGGTTCCGATGCCGCGTTCTCGCGACGCCCAGCGATTGAGGCCTACGTCTCGCACACCAGTCTTCGAACCGGCCAGACGCTCACCGCCTTCGTCAGTACGGATCCGCCGGCTCCTTATCAAATCGACCTCTATCGGATGGGATATTACGACGGCAAGGGTGGTCGGCTGATGCGGTCTCTCGGCCCCTTTGACGGGGTCAACCAGCGCGCGCCCGACGACGGCCCCAACCAACTCATCGAGGCCGATTGGGATCCCAGCGTCACCCTCACGATCCCGGAGGACTGGGTCAGCGGGGTCTACCTCGGCAAGCTCACCAACCTCGATTCCGGTTATCAGACGTACCTCGTCTTCGTCGTCCGCGACGATCGCGAAGCCGACCTGCTCTTCCAGTGCTCCGACCTGACCTGGCAAGCCTACAATCGCTGGCCGGCCTGGCGCTCGCTCTACGACTGGGAAGGCAACCGTTGGCACACCGAACTCGGCGCCGACGTGGGGTTCGATCGACCCTATTCGATCTACTACAACGGCCTCCCTATGGCGTTCAATCAACTCACGCTGGGTTCCGGGGAATTCCTGCTCTGGGAGTTCCCGCTGGCCTTCTGGTTGGAACGCGAAGAATACGACGTCAGCTATATCTCGAACCTCGACACCCATAACGATGGCGCGGGCTTGCAACGCGCCCGAGGGTTCCTGTCCGTCGGTCACGATGAGTACTGGACCCCCCAAATGTTTGAACATGTGCGACAAGCCCGCGATGCCGGAGTCTCGTTGGCCTTCCTCTCAGGCAATTCGGTGTATCACTCGATCGACCTGCGATCCGCCATCGACGGGCGACCGCATCGCGTCTTCGGCCGAAGCGGACGATTCGAGGACGAGCATCGGTTGATGGGGGCCTCCTCCTACGGTGTCGGCATGGCGGACTGGATCTGCCGGGCTCCCGATCATTGGCTCTTCGACGGCACCGGCATGGCCGAGGGCGATGCAATCTCCGAATTGGTCGGTTGGGAATATCACGGTTTCCCTTTGCGGGACGATCCCAACCTCGTCGTGCTCGCCTCCGGTGAGGTCGATCGAAACGCCCCGCCCTACGCCGCCACGATCTACCCGGGCCCCTCGGGTAACATTGTCTTCAATTCCGGTACATGCTGGTGGACCCTGGCCCTGAGTTCACCGCCCGGGTTCCAGAACCCTCCGAACAAGGACTTCTCACGCGAAGATCCTCGGGTACAGCGGATGACCCGCAATCTCCTGGGACGGATGATTCGTTCGCCCGAATGACATGGGATCACACCATTGTGTGATCGTCGGCTGACTCGATCTGAGATCGTGATCTGTCAGGGTTTCTCAGGTGCTTTGGCTGGGCCAGATCCACGCTGCACTTCGGTCCGATGACGACGAAGGAGCCCATCGGGATCGGCCGCATGGAAGAGGATTCGACCGCGGATCCTCTTCGTCTCGCCCGACTCGAGACCACCGATCCGGAAATCGGAGTGCAAGCACGTGATGACGCCTTGGAAGAGTTCCTGAGACGGTTCGAAAGAGATCCCGAGAACCTGGGATCGATCTTCGGAATAACAGCCGATCAAGCTCGACGAAGGGGTCACGGCGCTGATCGGCCGCGGATTCAAGTCCGTCCTCGGCACACCCGGCATGCCCCAGACCTGGCCCGGGGTGTATCGCGCCTCCTTGGCCCATGGCTCGAACGGCATCATCCGTGCCCGATCATCGATGAATAGAAAGCACGACGGAAGATAGACCTCCGAGTTGCGGGCCAACGGGACACCGACAAACCGGTCGACGCGGACGCAAGGTTGCCCCCAATGGACCTCCGACGGACGATCGGTCGGGTTCGACGCGATCAAGTCGAACTCGACGGCATCGCTTTTTGCTGCGATCCGATGATCGACCACCACCCCATCGTCCAGAATCGAGCGCAGTCGGAGGAGTGACCGGTCTTCAGCCGCCGAAACGAACCGAGTCTGGTGAGGAATGACGGTATCCGCCCAATCGCGATCGCTCGACATCGGTCGGCAGAACGCTTCAATGTACCAGACTTCCAAGGATCCGCCCGGCAGATCCCGACCCGAGATCGTGAGGATCTCATCCGACCACGAAAGTTGGAGTTGCTCCACGTCCGATTCAACCGAACTGACAGACAAATGCGCCGGTTTTATCCCACAGCCGAGAAAGAGAATTACAGCGACATAGATCATAGCTTGACCAACCCTGAAGAGTTTCGAAGTCCGCATTCGCTCACTCGTCGACCGGGAGGGCGAAGGCGACGAAGGCGTCTCCCGGCCTCGTCCCCAGTTTGCCCGCTCCACCCGCAGCGATGACGACATATTGGCGACCGTCGACCATGTAGGTACTCGGTGTCGCGTAGCCTCCGGCGGGCAACGTGTGTTCCCAGAGCAACTCGCCGGTCTCCTTGTCGAAGGCATGGAACCGCTCGTCCTTGGTCCCCCCGATGAAGACCAAGCCGCCGGCCGTCACGATCGAGCCGCCGAACGTCTCGGTCCCGGTCTTCGGAACACCACGCGCTGTGAGTTCGGGATACTCGCCCAACGGCACTCGCCAGGCGATCGTCCCGGTGTTCAGGTCCACCGCGTTCAGTAATCCCCAAGGGGGCCGGATCGCGGGATACCCCTCCTGATCGCGGAACTGGATGTACCCTTTGTGTCCATAGGGGCCGTAGCCCTCACTCATATCCTCTTCTGCTCTCGATTCGACGAGCGTCAGGATATTCGGGACGTTGTTCGTGTTGACATAGAGCCAGCCGGTCGTTGGGTCGAACGACGCCCCCGACCAGTTCGCTCCGCCATGGAAACCCGGGATAACGACCGTTCCTTGGAGACTCGGCGGATTGAACGCGGGGCCGCGTCGGAGATCCCGGAGTCGATTCAGAACGTACGCACGGTTGGCGGGGTGGATATCGGTCACGTTCGATTCGTCGAACCGCTGCGCAGCCAAGGGGGGAGGCTTGACCGGGATCGGCTGGGTCGGCCACGAATGCTCGCCGGGAACATCGGAGCCGGGCACCACGCGATCCTCGATCTCGAAGAGCGGTGACCCCGTCTCGCGATCGAAGAGGTAGACGTAGCCGGTCTTGGTGACTTGGGCCACTGCATCGATCGATTCGCCGTCGTGCTCGACGGTGACCAGATTCGGATACACGGGCAGATCGTGATCCCAGAGATCATGACGAAGGGTCTGGAAATGCCAGACGCGTCGACCGGTCCGCACATCGATCGCGACGGTGCAATTGGCGAACAGGTTGGCGCCGAGGCGATCACCGCCGTAGAAGTCGAAGGCGGCCGAGCCGAGCCCGGCGAAGACCCAACCGCGTTCGACATCGACGCTCAGGCCGCCCCAAGCGTTCGCACCGCCCCGGTCACGCCAAGAGTCTCCGCCCCACGTCTCGTTCCCAAACTCGCCGGGGGCCGGGACGGTCCGGAACCGCCAGAGCTGCGCACCGGTCCGGACGTCGAACGCGCGGATATCGCCGGGCGCAGCGAGACCCGGCCCTTCCCCACAGGAAACACCGACGACGATCGTATCCTTCCAGATGACCGGGGCGGAGGTGGGACCGTACCCCAGGTCGGACACCTTCGGATCCAATTCGATCCGGAGATCACGGATGCCGTCATCGCCGAAGGCCGGGTCGAGGTGACCGGTCCGAGCATCTAACGAGAAGAGCCGCCCGTCCGACGTCCCGTGGATGATCCGACGCTCGCCGCCGGGAACACCATCGGACCAATAAGCACACCCACGATTGACCCCTCCAGAGGTCGGCCGGTACGGCCAAGGATGATCTCGGAGCGGATCGAACTGCCAACGCTCCTCGCCCGTCGCCGCGTCGAGAGCGACAACCCGAAGGTACCCGGTCGTGATATACATCACGCCGTCGACGACGATCGGGGTACACTCGATCGTCTTCCCCGGACGACCCTCCAACTCACCGGTGTGATACGTCCAGACCGGTTCGAGACGATCGACGTTCGAGCGGTCGATCTGATCCAGGGTCGTATAGCGCATGCAACCTGGATCGTTGCCGACGCTGGACCAATCGACCGACCGAATCGATTGCCCCCAGCCAGGATCGGCCAGAATCATCAGGACGGGCAAGACGAGCAGGAAGCGACCCATGGCAAGCCTCCAAAAGAATCATGCGTTGCTGGTTTCCAGAAAAACGATGCTTGAGGGATTGCCGACCGGAACATAGTCTCCAGTGAACTGGAGGCGACCGGTCTCGCGGTCGATTTGGAAGACGGCGATGTTGTCCGCGCGCTGATTGCAGCAATAGAGGAAGCGACCGCTGGGATCGAAGTTGAAGCTCCGCGGATAGTTCCCACGCGTCCATTCTTCCCCCACATACGTGAGGATGCCGTCCTGCCCAACGGAAAAAATCCCGATGCTGTCGTGGAGCCGATTCCCTGCATAGACGTGACGTCCGTCGGCGGAGACCAAGATTTCGGAGCAGAAATTGCTGCCGGCGAAAGCGGGAGGCAAGGTGGAAACGGTCTGCCTCGACGCCAATCGACCCGTCGCCTCATCGTAGTCGAACAACACGATCGTCGAGCCTTCCTCCTGGATCGAGTAGAGCCAACGACCATTGGGATGGAAGTGGAAATGCCGAGGCCCATCCCCGGGTGGGAGCGAAACGAAGGGGGGATCGTTGGCGATCAGCTTTCCCTCTTGCTCATCAAACGTCCAACTGTAGATGCGATCGAGACCGAGGTCGACGTGCAAGACATGCCGACCGGAAGCATCGGCTTGAATCATATGGGCATGAGTTCGGTCGTGTCCGCTGAAGGCGAAGCTGCCCTCCGGGGCGTTGGTCGCTCGGGTGGGGCCGAGTTCGCCGGAATCGACCTGAACGTCGGATGGGTCGCCCAATCGCCCATCATCACGAATCGGCAACACCGCGACGGAACCGCCGAAATAGTTGGCCACCAACAGATAGCGTTTCGAGGGATGGACGCTCACATACGTCGGTCCCGCGCCGCCGGAACGGACTGTGTTGAGCAACGACAAGCCCCTGTCGCGCCGATCGACCGCAAAGGCGCTGACGGTCCCTTCTCGAGTGTCCCCGATGCGATCAGTCTCGTTCGAGGAGTAGAGTCGGGTTCCCGCCCGGTTCAGGACCAGGCAACTGGGACTTGTCCCCATCTCGTAGATCCCCGAAGGCGTCATCGCCCCCGTCTCGCGATCGACCCGGAAGATGTGGATCCCGCGACCATTCCCGGGCGGAAGGTCGACCTGAGTGGGCAGGACATCGCGGAGTGGAGAACTGAAGGTCCCTACGTAAGCGAATAGGCGACCCTCCGTCTCCTCCGATCGCACGCCGGGCAAGCCGGAGAGCAACGGATGCGCTCCTGTCAGTGCGAGCGTCAACTTGAGGAACGTCCGCCGTGTGCGGCTGATTGAGATCATGGCAGCCTTGCGATTCTCGGGAACGGATGGCCTGCGGGCTGGGGTACAAGTCCCCCAGGACGATGTCGAGATTTTGCGATTCGGCTGAAATCAAGAGCTTTGCTGTCAAAATGTTTTCAAATTTATTTGTGCTCATCAACGAGATGACGCTGTGGCTGAGTTTTCAAGCGACCTTTGAGTTTGAAGAGTTGCCTGAGACCGAGATGGATCAGGCGCTCTCCTGCTCCGACCTCCGCCCGGGTCGTATCGCTGGCGCCGTAGCCTCCTCGGGCCGCCGACTCGATGTCCGGCAGATATTGCGGCCAGTCGTAGGGACCGTCGCAGCAATAGCCGAAGAGGTATGTGTGGGAAAGACCCGCCATTTTCCGGACCGAGACCTGGAAGGCAAGGAAGGGTTCCCCAGGCATGGTGACGATTCCGATCTCTTCGTTGATCAGCAGGGAAGTCACGCCGAGGGTAAGTTCCTCATCCGGATCCCAGCGGCTCTTGACTTGCATTCGCGTTGAAGCCATCGACAAAGAGTTCGAGACGCCCGGTTCGTCCTCAGTCCGTTCCAGGACGTCGAGGACCTCCTCGGCCAACCGGCGCCCGACCCGCTCGACAACGTCGAAGTCGCCCTCACGGTCCTCACCGCGGGCCATCAGGAGGGGGTTGATGTCGCCACCGCCGCCCTGGACGAAGTAGCAGATCGCGTCCTCGCCGAGCCGTTCCTCGACGAGGTCCCGCATCACTCCGGGGTAGTCGGCCGAGATCTGGCGGTTTCGGGGACCCAAGATCACCGGATGGCACGCATATGTGACCAAGACGGCGCGGACGGCCGCGCGCTCGTCGGTGATCCGAATGACACCGACGGTCGGGTCGATGGGTCCGTAGGGGATATGGTCGGGGTTGTCGAAGTGGGTGATCGCGTAGTCCCCGTGGCGGACCAAGCGGTTGTAGCCGAGCGGGACCCCACCTTCGGCCGCATGAACGTTGGCTGGGAACAGCGCCTCTTGGGCGTCCCGAATCGCCTGGAGGATCCGTCGCTCCACCGTCGTCCGCCAAGGGGCCTCGGGGTTCGGGAACTCCTCGTCGCGGAGGTCCGGTCCCGCATGGGTGTGGGTGTTCATGAGCAGAAGCTGATCGACACCGATTTGGGGCATCTGCTCGTGCAACCAGGGGGAATTGAAGAAGCAGAGGTCGCTCGTCACCAGGGCGATCGTCGTCGAATCGGACTCCAAGACCAAGACCCGCGCATCGATCGGGTCGTGGACGCCGATCGTCGGCTCGGCCGACGCGTAACCGGCGGTCGGTCCCCCGATCGGCGGAGTGATATCCACCCGCGCCAGGCCGGCGCGAATCCCAGCCGCGTGAGCGTTCGCCGATGAGCCGAGAAGGACTCCGGAGAGAAGAAGGATCTTCAACATATCTCGGGATCGGATGTCACGGATTCGCCTGCTCATGGATTCCCCCCGACCTGATGCCATCTGTCTGGGAACGAACCGGATCTTGAACGTGGAGCCGACCGCGATTCCTCCACCCAATAGAGCCGGATCACGGGGATCCCTCAAGCCTCCAGCCGATTTCGGGCAACCGCCCGAGGGAGACGAGAGGCCTTATCCAGAGGACGCACTAGCCGATCGCTTGATTCCAAACACAAGCATCTATACACTTAAACCCTGAGAGGCTCGTCTCCATCTCCCGGCTGCCGGGCCTTGCCCCGGCACATCCCGGCGTTTAAGATCGCCGGCGCGGCGGGTCGCGGACAGAGATCCCTTGCCGCTATTCCCCCACCCCGATCGAGACGGGGCGCCTGATGTCGGTGATCCAGGGCGACCGGTTGGGTTCGGCCGCATCCTACTTTATGGCGGGGCTGCTCGTCGGCGTCGGCCTGGCGACGGCCGGCTTCGTACTCTTTGAGCGCACGCGCGACCGGTCCGCGGGCCAGGAGCGGCAGCGAATCGTCCTGAAACTCGGCCACGGGCTCGACCCCGGCCATCCCGTGCACGAGGCCATGCAATTCATGGCCGACCGAATCGCGGAGAAGTCGGCCGGGGGCGTCGTCATGGAGATCTTCCCCAACGGCCAGCTCGGTTCGGAGACCGAGTGCATCGAGCAGCTCCAGCGCGGTGCCCTGGCGATGACGAAGTCCTCGACGGCGCCGCTGGAGAGCTTCGTCCCGGAGCTGTCGGTCTTCGGCGTCCCCTACCTCTTCCGGGATAACGGGCATCTCTGGCGGGTCCTGGAGGGGCCGATCGGCCGTCGACTGTTGGGGGCCGGCCAGGAGACGGGCCTACGCGGTCTCTGCTACTACGATGCGGGCAGCCGGAGCTTCTACACGATCGCCCGGCCGGTCCTGGAACCCGACGACCTGGACGGCCTGAAGATCCGGGTCCAGCCGAGCCGGACGGCCATCGAGACGGTCGAGGCGTTGGGGGGCTCGCCGACGCCGATCCCGTTCGGCGAACTCTACACCGCTCTGGCCCAGAGGCTGGTCGACGGCGCCGAGAACAACCCGCCGAGCTTCCTCACCAGCCGCCATTCCGAGGTCTGCAAGCACCTCTCGCTCGACGAGCACAGCGCGGTCCCCGACGTCCTGCTGATCAGCACGAAGGCCTGGGACGCCCTGCCGCCGAATGCCCAGCGTTGGCTCCAGGAAGCCGCCGACGAGTCGGTCGCCTTCCAACGGGAACTCTGGAGTCGGGCGACTGCCGAGGCGTTGGCGGAGGTCGAAGATCAGGGCGTGACGATCCATCACCCAGATCGCTCCCGCTTCGCCGCCCAGGTCGAGCCGATGTACCGCAAGTACCAGGGCACCGCGGTGGGCGACCTCATCGAGGCGATCCAGCAAACGGAGTGAGCCCCGCCATGCGGAGAGTCGGAGATCCGGCCAACCGGGTCGGCTCATCCATCCGAAAGGCCATCGCCGCCCTGACCGCAGCTCTGGCCCGTGGCTTGGAAGCGGCGGTCGTGGCCGTCTTCGCGGCCCTCGTGCTGGTCGTCCTCTGGGGGGTTGGCAGCCGCTTCCTGATGAACGCGCCGAGCCGGTGGACCGAGGAGGTCGCCATCTTCCTTTTGATGTGGCTGGCGCTCTTGGGTGCGGCCGTCGCGTTCCGCAGGCAACAGCATCTAGGGGTCGACTATTTCGTCGGCAAGCTGGACCCGTCAGCCCAACGGCTGCTGGCCGTCATCGGCCAGGCACTCATCGGCGCCTTCGCCTCATCGGTGATGGTCTACGGGGGGAGCGTGCTCGTCCTCGAAACGCTTGCGGCGGGCCAAGTGACGCCAGCCACCGGCCTGCCGATGGGCTACGTCTACCTGGCCACCCCGATCAGCGGAGGGTTCGTCGTCCTCTTCGTCGTCGAGCGGGCCGTCGCGCTGCTCTCCAGGCCACCGGAGGCCGCCGACGGTATCGGCAACGAAGCTGAGGGGAAGCTCGGATCGGGCACCCCCACGCCCCGGCTCGAGATCGAGGAGGGCCGCTAGCGATGGATGCGCAACTGCTCATCCTCATCGTTTGCTTCGGCTTGCTGCTCGTGATCAACTTGCCGGTGGCGATCGCCATCGCCTTGGCGAGTTTGATGACGGTCGTCTCTTTGGCCGACCTGCCGGCCTGCTACATCGTGGCCCAACGGATGTCGATCGGGATCGCCAGCTTCCCGCTATTGGCCATCCCACTGTTCATTCTGGCCGGGTTGCTGATGGGCGAGGGGGGCATCGCCCGACGCCTGATCGACTTCGCCTTGGCGCTGATCCCCGGCCGTCGAGACGGCCTGGCCTATGTGAACACGTTGACGTGCATGCTCTTCGGGTCGATCTCCGGCTCGGCCACGGCGGCCGTCTCGTCGGTCGGCGGGATCATGATCAACGAGATGTCCGAGGCCGGCTACGACCGCCGCTATAACGTGGCCCTGACCACCACATCCGCCACGACCGGGCTGCTCATCCCGCCCAGCAACATCATGATCGTCTACACCGTCGCGGCCGGGAACGTCTCGGTGGCCGCGATGTTCGCCGCCGGTTTGCTGCCCGGCCTGCTCGTCGGGCTGGCGATCCTCGCCGTCTGCGCCATCTACCGAGGTGCGGTCCGACTCCCGAAGCCTGAGCATCTCAATAAGCGCGACGCGAACGGAGCCGATGACGGTCCCTGGATCAACGTGCGTCGGGTCGTCACCACGGGACTCCGGGCCGCCCCTGGGCTCTTCCTGATCGTGGTGGTCCTGGCGGGGATCCTGCGCGGCTGGTTTTCGGCCACGGAGGCGTCGGCCATCGCCGTCCTCTATGCGTTCCTGCTGGCCGTCGTGCTCTACCAGACGGTCCGGCTCCGCGATCTTCCGGGGATCCTCCTCCGCGCCGGCACGATGACCGGCGTGGTCTTCCTGCTGATCGGCACTAGTCAAGCGATGAGCTGGATCCTGACCTATCAGAACGTTCCTCAGACCGTCAGCGGGGCGTTGCTCGAGGCCTCGACCAGCGGAATCGTCATCCTTTTGATCATGAACGCCATCCTGCTGGTCGTCGGCGCCTTGATGGACATGACTCCGGCCGTCTTGATCTTCACGCCCATCTTCCTACCGGTCGCCGAAGGTTTGGGCGTCGACCCGGTCCATTTCGGGGTGATCCTGATCACGAACCTCTGTATTGGCCTCTGCACGCCGCCGGTCGGGACATGCCTGTTCGTCGGCTGCTCGGTCGGCCGGATCGGGATCGCCGAGGCGGTCCGACCGATGATTCCCTTCCTGTTGGCCATGGTCGGCGCGCTGGCCCTGATCACCTACTGGCCGGCCGTCGCGCTCTGGCTTCCCGGCTCGCTCGGCCTAATACGACAGTAGCGAATCAAATGTTGTTTGCATCCAATGTTTGTTACCAAACGACAAATTCTTTGAAGTTCAAAATCCACAGATGACTGTCAGAAAACGATATGTCGCCTGCCTCTCGAAGAACGGCCTCTCCCGGAGGAGCGTTCAGTCCGTACCGTTCTGGACGGCCCAGCCGGTCTACACTGTGGTCCCTTCGGCTGACGTTCTGATTGCGAACGAGGCGATGTCCGGGATGATCGACCTCGGTCGACGGCCGTGACCGCATCAAGTCTGGAGGTCGGTGAACCCTGTCACATCACCCGCCTCGGTCGCAATGACGAGCATACAGCCCGAGGAGTCCCAGGCGAGTTGGGTGATCCCCGAATCGAGTCGGAAGGCGTCGACACGTTCGGCGGTCCGTCCGAGCCGCCAGAGGCCGATCGCTCCGTCGGCGAAGCCCGCAATGAGCTGCGGCGTCGACGGAGGACGGAAGGTCAGCGCGGTGAGCAGGGCCCCCGTGACTCCGACCTGCATGGGAGTAGTCCCGGCCGGGCCCTCGCCCGAGACGTCCCAGATGCACGCCCCATGCCCGCCGCCGGTCGCCAGGTAGCGGCCGGTCCCGTCCCAGGCCAGCTCACGCACCTTCGTCGGATATCCCGACATGTGGAGATCTTTGCCCGTGAGAACGTTCCAGAAATGGACGGTCGCGTCCTGGTTGCCGGTGGCTATGTGGCGCCCGTCGGGGCTCCAGGCGATCGTCAGCATCGAACCCTTCCACAAGAACCGCCGCACCGGCTCGTCCCGGTTCGGCGACCAGGTCGCTAGCGCCCCGTAGGCGGCCGAGGCCAGCCGACGGGAGCGGGGCAGCCAGCGGATGTCGGCGATGGTGCTCGGGTGGTCGGGGTAGGAACGGACCAGCGTCCCCTGGGCGTCCCAGAGACGGAGCTTGCGACCGGCCGCCGAGGCCAGGACCGGTTCGACGGGGCACCAGGCAACGCGCTCGACCCAGGCCGACCCCGCGTCCAACTCAGCAACGGATCGGCCCGACTGGGCATCACAGAGGCGGACCTTGCCGTCCTGGCCCGCGGTCGCCAGACACGTACCATCTGGGCTCCACGACAGCGACAAGTTGCCGAACCCGTGGCCCGGCAGCTCATGCCGCAAGTCGCCCGTGCGTCCGTCGATCACCACGATCGGCCCGGCCACCGACGCCGCGGCGACGAGATCGCCGCCCGGCGCCCATTCCAACGCAATGACGTGCTCGTTGAGGCTCGGGGCGACCCAGGCCAGCTCGAGCGATTGGGCTCCCCGGTTCATGCCAGGCACGCGCGGAAGCCCTCGTTGAGCTCGGCCCGGTCGAGGTTCCGACCGATGAAGATCAGCGCGTTGTGCCGAGGCTCGTCACCCCAGGGCCGATCGGCCTTGCCGTCGAAGAGCATGTGCACCCCCTGGAAGACGAACCGGTTGGGTTCTCCCTGGATGCTCAGGACTCCCTTCATACGAAAGATGTCGACCCCTTTCGTCTGGAGCAAGGTGGAGAGCCAGGTGTCGAGCTTCTGGCCGTTGAGATCCCCGGGCGTGCTGATGCCGACCGAGGTAACCTCCTCGTCGTGCTCGTGGTCGGGCTTGTATTCGCGCGGATGCGCAGGTTCGAGCGGCCCGTCGGGGCCCTCCAGCCGAGCCCCGAACTCGTCGGGATGGTGCTCGGTGAAGAGGATGTAGTCCCCCGGCCGCTCGATGCGGAGCGTGAAGTGTGTCTCGCCGGGGGCAAGAAGCAGGTTCTGGAGGTGCTTCCCCGCGACGATCTCGGCCCCGGGCTTCACCTCGCTCCCGTCGTCCGAGAAGGTGAGCACCGCAGCCATCACGGCAGCCTCGCGCGAAGCCTCTCCTTCGCCCTCGAGCGGCAGGAGCGTGACGGCCATCTCCGGGTCGGGGCCCTCCCCCATCACCCAGCGGTAGTCGCCTCGGTCGAGGCGATAGACACCGCTCCACTCGAACGGATACTCCGGTTCCATAAACTTCGGGTCGACCTCCAGGGCCCGCTCGAGGTTGAAGCCGCCGATGTTCAGGATCCGATCCATCTCAACGACCGCATCCTTCGTCCGGTGGATCTTCGCGGCGGCGTTCATCGCCTTGATGCGCGACTCCAGTTGATCCAGTTCCTCGGGCGCCACCAGGTCGACCTTGTTCAGCAAGATCACGTCGGCGAAGGCGATCTGCTCCTTGACCTCGTCGGCGTCGTCGATGTGCTGCCAGACGTGCTTGGCGTCGACGACGGTGACGATCCCGTCGAGCTTCAGCTTGCCCTGCATCTCGTCGTCGACGAAGAACGTCTGGGCCACGGGGCCGGGGTCGGCCAGGCCGGTCGTCTCGATCAGGATCGCGTCGAAGCGATCGCGGCGCTTCATCAGGTTGCCGAGGATGCGGATAAGATCCCCGCGGACGGTGCAGCAGATGCACCCGTTGTTCATCTCGAAGATCTCTTCCTCGGCGTCGATGACCAGCTCATTGTCAACGCCGACCTCGCCGAACTCGTTCTCGATGACGGCAATGCGCCTGCCGTGCTGGGCGGTCAGGATGTGGTTGAGGAGCGTCGTTTTCCCGGCGCCCAGGAAGCCGGTCAACACGGTGACGGGGACATGCGTCGACTCGTCCCTGGCCTCGGTCTCGATTGCGGTCGTTGAGCTCATCGGATGTTTACTCGTATTCGGGTTAGAGCGTGATGATCTGGTCCGGCGGATTGCCGGCAAGCGTGGCGTAGAGTTCCGGAAAGCAGCCGACCTGGACGACGGGGACCGTCCCCAACGGCGTGCAGGTTCCCAGCCCCCCTTCAGCGAGCCCTCGCTCCAGGGCGCAACGGTCGCATAGCATCAGCAAGATGCCCGACGCTCGGCGATCGCGGACAGGCGTTCGCCTATCGGGTCACCCTTTCGGAGCAGGTAGGTGTTGTCGTCGAAGAAGAACATCCCCACGACCTCCGCGCCGTGACGATCGTCCTCGAGCTGCGGGAGGATCATCTGACCCAGCCTATCGCTGGCGGTGTGGCCGGAGGTGGCGAAGACGTACGCGACCTTCATGAGCAACCCGTTCCTCTCCCTTGGTCCGGGGAGGCCAGAGCGCGGATGTCCTCCTCCGTGACGTCTGTTATCGGCTTGTGGATCTTGTGCTGCCGGGTCGGGCCCCCAGCCGTCAGCAGCGCGATGACCGTTTCCAGCGGAGGGCAGCCGGGTTCGGTACAGCGCAGTTCCGTCACCATCACCGAATCGTCCTCACCCAGGGCGAAGGCCGCCTCCGCCCAGCGCTTAATACCGGCCGCACGCCCTGGATCCGTTTTCTTGGTCGATTTGCTGAAGTTGAAGGAGTTCTCGCTCATACGGTTGCCTCGCCTATCGGAGCGGATGGGCACGACGGCAGGATCGACGGATCAGGATCGGTCACGAACCACTCGAATCGATGGGCCGCGAGCAGATCCTCCGGCAAGGGCAGAGCCCGCGCTGCGTCCCGGCATGCCTCCGCCCAGCGCACCAACGCGTCGTAATGGCCATCCTCGGTGAGACCGCCGAGCCAAGTCGTGCCCTGCGACGTCACCATCACGGCGACGTTGGCCACGTCGCACGGTCCGACGCAGCCGGAGATCGTTAGCTGGACGACCCGGTTCAGCCGCCCGGCCTTCCACCGCTGCTTGAGCCGTTCGACGGGGACCTCCGGGCGCCCGCGATCGGTGCGGCCGCAGCAACAGCCGAGGCAGAAGATCAATTGAGCATGGACCTGGCGCTTTGACACGACCGGCGATCCAGCGAGGGAAGGGTGCCCCATCGAGTGTCTCCTGGTTGCCCATCTAGCTCAGGAAGTCCGCGGATCGGCCCACCGCACCGCAAACCTTGTCCCGAGGCCGGCACTGATCGGCGCCGCCATTAACAGGTCGTAGGTCGAGAACGCCAGGACGTGGTCCAACGCGGTCACGGGCTGTAGCCCGAGGAGGTCGAGCGACTGCACAGGCCGCTGTCGTTGTGGGCGAAGAGCTGGGCCATGGATTCCTCCCGGTTGAAAGTTGGCGTGGGCACGACATGGCGACAACCGCCCCTGTAGCCCTCATGAGGGGGGCCGGAACCCCTCCCAGCGGTTCCCCGAGGGTCACGGCCTTTTCGCCGTGGCGAGCAACGCTTCGGACTCGATGAAGAGATCTTCGCCGTCGTGGTCCTTGCCGAACCGGCGGCGGACCTCGTCGAGGACCGCACGCTGCTGGGCTTCATCAAGTCGGTGGGACCACGGGTTGCCGACGAACAGCTGATCGATCCTGAACGCATACTTCTGGCTCAACGTCTCGACCGTCGGCGCCTCGAACCCGGCGGCGACCATCGCGGCCGAGAGCCGCTTCGGGTCGGAGAGTTCCACCATCCCGGCCGGCGTCGGCGGCAGCTCCAGGCCCGGGAACAGGTCGCGGCACACCTGGGACAGAAGCTGGTTGACTCCAGCTCCATCGGGATCCCGCCACGTCAGCACCGCCGCCGTGCCGCCCGGCTTCGTGACGCGGGCCATCTCGCGGAGGCCCTCGGCCCAGTCCTCGAACAGCATCACACCGAAGGCCGAGACCGTCACGTCGAACGAGGCGTCCGGCAGGTCGAGCGCTTGCCCATCCATCTGCCTGGCGTCGATGTTGCGGACGCCCCGGGCCTCTAGGCGGCTGACCATCCCCTCGGAAAAGTCAATGGCCATCACCTCCGCCCCCATCCTCGCGGCGGGGAGGGCCGCCGCCCCGGTGCCGGTGGCGACGTCAAGGAGTCGGACGCCCGGCCCGACCTCGAGCCGAGACAGCATGGCCTCTGTATATCGCATGGAGAACGGATGGGCCTTGGCCTCGTAACTCGCGGCCATTTCGTCCCAGAACGCGGGATCTGTAACCTTGTTCCTTCCGGGGGCGGGCGTGGCGGCCGGCGGAATCGTCGTGGCGGGGGCGGGCGGGCTCGGTTAGGCGAGTGTTGGCGACGGCACGCATCCGACAGCGAACCCGACGAGGAGGAGAGCAATGGTCGTTCGGTTCATGGGGCGAGTCCCGTTAGTAGTCTCCAACATCCTCGCCGCCTGCCCGGGTGGCTAGGGTCCGCCAGACTGCCGGCGACACCGAGTCGCGGACGCACCGCAGGCTGCCGTCGGTCAAGCTGACGCAGACGCCACCGGGAAACGGGCCGTAATCCGAAAGCCAGCCCTGGCCGACGGCAATGCGGTGGTGAATCCGTTGATCGCCAGCAGTCCCCACATCCACGACGCCCCACGCTTGGGGACCCACATCATCGCCCCGGTCGCCGCATCCGCGGTGAGCGGCAGCGGATTCACCCCGCCCAACGGGGCCATCGCCGTAATCCGGCCGGCAATCGCATTGCCATAAAGAGCCGCCGCTCGATGAAAACCTCCGGACGCCCGCGATCGGCGCGGTCGAGGCAGAAGATCAATTAGCATGGTTCTGGCGCTTCGACACGATCGGCGATCCGGCAAGGGAAGGGTGTCCTGTCGAGTCTCTCCTGGATGCCCGCGCGGCTCAGGAGGTCCTCAAAAAAACATCCGGCTGGCCGCCCACTACCAACTCGGACTGGACCGATCGACCGTAGACACGAGCGTAAATCGGGAGGGGTTCCATCCGTTCCTGCGAACGAGCCCCGATGTAAACCCGGAGTGGCCGCGACGGGCGTCGATCAACCACTCATTGCCTGTGGCTCGGCTTCGGGTCGTTCCGGACCGGCGAGCATTGCGCGGCCACGCCTGGCCAGGAAGCGAAGACCGGTCACGACCCCGAAGACCAATGCCCCGTAGAATAGCCCGTACAACACGATGGCCAGGCAATGGTCCAAAGGGGTCGATGGCGTGAGTCGGAAGATGTTGAGCGAATCCACCAACGAGCCGTCGCGTTCGACGTGGTGAGCGAAGAGTCGGAACAATGGATCCTCCTTGTGAGAAGATGATTGGAAGAGGGCAGACAGTGACCGGCCGGATCAAGGAAGAATCCCTTTCGATGCACCTGGCCGGATCTCCCCTCCATTTTTTTCAGTATTGAGATAGCATTATCAACAGCAGGGCGTCAAGGACCCTCGTGCTCCATTCGCGGGTTTTCTCTGAGATGTACCGGAATACCAGGCAGAATGAGGCGATTCGCAAGGCCATCGAGACAAGTGGCCGACCGCTCACCCCGAAGGAGATCCTGGAACTGGCCCGGGAGGAGATCCCGGGGCTTGGCATCGCGACCGTCTACAGGGCCCTCAAGCGCCTGGTCGATGAAGGCCAGATCGCCCCCGTCCCGTTGCCGGGCGAGCCGCCGCGCTACGAGAGCGGCGCGGTCGCGGCCCACCACCATCACCACTTCCATTGCGACGACTGTGGCCGTGTCTTCGACGTCCCGGGCTGTCCCGGGAACCTGTCCGACCTGACTCCGCCCGGCTTCCGCCTGAACACGCATCAACTGGTGCTCTACGGGCAGTGCGCCGCCTGCGCGGCCGGGGGCGAGCACGGTTGACCCCTCGCCAGTCTTGATCGTCGTCCGAGGTCGTCGTTCGTACTACAAGTGGCTCTTCCCGTATCACAGACCCGTGGATCAACTCCGACGGCTGTCGCTGGCCCTCGAATCTCAAAGGGCTTGCTGTTTGATAACAGATATCGAAAACAATCGTTTTTTGATATATTGCTGCCATACTAGGCCGAGCGTTGCTGTTGACAAGGATTGGGACTCCGGGTCATGAACGACGACTCCGCCACGATCATGCTGGATACCCTGCGTCGCGAGGTGGTTCGGCGCTTCGATACCGACCCGGGCCAGGTCCGGGTCGCGCGGGCCCCCTATCGGATCTGCCCGCTCGGGGCGCACATCGATCACCAAGGCGGTCCCGTCACCGCGATGACCGTCGACCGGAGCGTTTACCTGGCCTACGCCCCGTCCGATCGCCATCGCCGTCGCGTGCGTCTCGACAGCCTGGACTTCGACGGCCGGGTCGAGTTCTCCCTCGATGACGTGCCCGACAAGTCCCTTGAGGACTGGGGGAACTACCCGAGGGGGGCCGTGCTGGCATTGCAGCAACGCTATGCCCTGGGCTCCGGGATCGTCGGAGTCGTCGCGGGGGAGCTCCACGGCGGGGGCGTTAGTTCGTCAGCCGCCTTGGGAATCGCCCTCTTGCTGGCCATCGAGGACATCAACGGCCTGAAGGTCTCGCCCGTGGAGAACATCGCGCTGGACCGGGCGATCGAGAACGACTATCTCGGCCTCCGCAACGGGATCCTCGACCAGTCGGCCATCCTGCTCTCGCGTCGAGGACACCTGACGCTCATCGACTGCGCGACATCCCAACACGAGTTGATCCCCGCCCCGACGACCCTGTCGCCGTACCGGATCCTGCTGGCCTACTCGGGCCTCCGGCGGGCGCTGGTCGGGACCGACTACAACCGCCGGGTCGATGAGTGTACCGACGCGGCCCGGACCTTGCTCGCGTCGGTCGGGCGAGCCGAAGACACCCCCGTGCTCGGGAACGTCTCCGCCGAGGAGTACGCCACCTTCGGGCACTTGCTGGAAGGTCCCCCGGGCCGACGCGCCGCACATTACTTCTCCGAGGTCGAACGCGTCCGACGGGGCGTCGAGGCCTGGAAGGCGGGAGACCTGGCCGGCTTCGGGGCGCTGATGACCGCCTCCGGAGAAAGCTCGATCCGCAACTACGAGTCTGGGAGCCCTCCCCTGATCGACCTGTACCGGATCCTCGTCTCGACCGACGGCGTCCTCGGCGCCCGCTTCAGCGGGGCCGGCTTCCGCGGCTACTCGGTGGCTCTGGTGGAGCCGGAGCGTGCCGAGCAGGTCGCCGACCGGGTCCTCGAGGCCTACGCCCGCCTCCACCCGGAACTCGGGGCCGACGCCAACGTCGTGCTCTGCGACTCCGCCGACGGCGCCTCGATCTTCGATGACGATTCTCCGACAATCGACGGAATGTCGAAGCCACAAGAAACGCGAACCGATTGATCCCGAAGGATGCGACGACCCAACTCCCCAAACCATTGGGTCGAGACCTTGATCCTGGAGCCGACGACCTCATGAGCGAACGGGAAAACCCAACACACGCGTTGGTCGAGCGGCTCCCGAGATCGATCGCCATCGCCGGCGCCTGGGGCTACATCGGCCGCAGGTTCCTCGACGTAGCGCTCGCCCACGGCCTGGAGACCTTCGTCTACGATCCCGGCCCCGCGCCCGACGACGTCGACCTCGGGCGCCTTACCCGGATCGACCGCGAAGCCGACTTCTACCGGCTCCAGGCCGATCTCTTCCACCTGGCCCTCCATCCCGAACACCGTCGCCTCGACCTCCTGCTCGACCGCGAAGAGCCGTTGCTGATCCTCAACGAAAAGCCGATGGCCGCGCCGGAGCACCCGGAGCAGTGCGGGCGGATCGTCGACGCCGTCGAGGCCTCCCCAGCGGTCGTCTTCTACGACTTCCCCGAGCTGTTCGATCCCCTGACGGCCGACATCCTCGACTATCTCGGGCGGTTCCGAGACGTCCAGATCACGGAGTTCGACGTCCAACGCTCGAAGGATCGCGAGGATCCGAGCAACCCACGCAACTCCAAGCGGATGGTCACGATCCAATACCAAGAGACCGTCCATTGCCTGGCATTCGTTCTCCATATCCTCGCTGCGGTCAAAGGGGGTATCGATCACGCTCTGGCCGACGGGATCCGGCTGATCGGCCGGTCCGATCCCTACGCCCCCCCGAACCCGGAGGCCTATCCCCATGTCGTCGACGGCCGATGCCGCTTCCAAGCGTCGCTGGGAGACGTGCGCGTCGAGGGACGCACCGACTTCAAGAAGGGAGCCACATGGGCTAAGCGACGGATCGTGCGAGGGTTCGGCGACGGATCCCCGTTCGAAATCGATGTCTCTTATCTCGAAGGTAACAAACGTCTCCGGATCAACGGCAACGACCAACCGTGCTCACCGACAGCCAGTTCCTACGAGAACGTCCTCTCCTCCACGATGAGTTGGGTCCGGCAGAACGACCGCGAGCGCTTGATGAACGGCCTGTTCCCCAACCCCGCATTCACCCGCATGACCTATCAGCTCTCGAGCGTCCTGTGGAGGAGTTGCCACGATCGGAGGGAGATCGCCCTCGAATCCATCGAAGATCTGATCGCATGGGACGCGGGCTTCACCCCCGAGTTTCCTTCTCACGCGACGCCTTGAGGAAAACGCGGCCAACCATCGATTCTCTGATACCTGAATCAAGTGACAATAATCCATTGCCGTCATTGCAGATCGACTGATCGGGGGACTCGGCGGTCGCGAGCGATTCGAGTATCATGACGCGGATCGTCGCTCCCCGTCCGTCGAGTCTCCCTTTAGAAGGCATCTTATGTCTCGTCGATCTCCACTTGTCTTGATCAGTTTGATGGTGACCGTGTTTTCGACGATGCCGACGCACTCCGCGACGGGCATCGACGACGCGGGCCGTCCCAACATTCTGTTCATCCTCAGCGACGATCAAGGGTGGTCAACCTTGGGGTGTTACGGCAATCCGCGGGTGCGGACCCCCCATCTGGACGCCTTGGCCTCACAAGGGGTCCGGTTCACCGACGCCTACGTCCAGCCGCAGTGCACGCCGACCCGCGCCTCGCTGTTGACCGGCCAAGAGACCGCGAGGAATCGGATGTGGCACGTCATCGGCTGGTACGGCACGCCGTGGGCCCCCGTCGTCGAGCCAGCGTTCCGCGAGCAGCTTCCGCGCTCCACGTTCAATGTCGCCAAAGGGCTCCGCGATGCCGGGTACGCCACCGCCATCCTCGGCAAATGGCATCTGACGACCAACGGCGATGGCAACTATCTGGGGCTGAACCCCGAGTCAGCACACCACTACGGCTTCGATGTCTCGGAGCCGACACGCGGTCGCGGCCACCAACAGGGCGACAAGGACGTCGACCTGCTGACCGACCAGGCGATCGCCTTCATCGAGGAGCACCGCGAACGCCCCTGGTTCTGCTACCTGTCGCACCACACGATCCACGGTCCGGTGCTGGCGCCCGAGCCGCTGGTCGAGGCGTACCTCGAGCGCGGTGCGCCGGCGGAGGGCCTGAACAACGCGACCTACCTGGCGGCGATCGAGCACCTCGACCGCTCTGTCTGCCGGTTGATGGCCGCCCTCGAGGAGTTCGACCTGACCCGGAACACCATGGTCGTCTTCCTCTCGGACAACGGCGGGGTCGACGCGGCCTTCGACATCGGCCCGTTCAAAGACGGCCTCGGCACCTCGACGCGCCTGGAGGTCGACCGCTTCGAGTTTGACAACGCACCGTTACGGGCCGGCAAGGGCTCGCCGTATGAAGGGGGGATCCGCGTGCCGTGCCTGGTCCGCTGGCCGGGCGTGGTCGAGCCAGGCCGGGTCGAATCGACACCGATCCACATCATCGATTGGCTGCCGACCTTGTTGGAATCGGCCGGCGCCACGGTCCCCGACGACCACATCGTCGATGGTCTCAGTCTTGTCGGGCTGCTCCGCGGCACCCCCTTGGCCGAGCGGAGCCTCCACTGGTATCTGCCCCTCTACGACCTCCGCTGGGGTCTGACCCCCTGCGCGATCGTGCGTCGAGGCGATCTGAAACTGATCGAGTACTTCGGCGACATCGTCGAGGCCGACGGCCGCTACCGGGTCGGCCCACGCGTGGAACTCTACAATCTGGCCGACGACCTCGGCGAAGCCCACGACCTCGCCGACGATCGGCCCGTCGACGTCGCCCAACTCCGCGCCGAGCTGTCGGAGTGGATGCGCTCGGTGCCCGTCGAGGTCCCGGGGCCGAACCCCTTCTTCGACCCGACCCGTCCGCTCAAGGAGACCCGCGAGAAACCGCCGCACCGGCTCGACTCCGGGGACCAATGAGCCAAGCCACATCCCCACGACCTGTCGTCGCATGAGACCGTCCGTCTTCGACTCTGGGGGATGTCGGGGACGGTCCCGGGGCCCCGACCGATCGCACGATCCGGGAAGGTCTCATGCGTTCCGAGGTCGTTGCGATGGGGGAGATGGGGACGCGGGTTCTCCGCTGCCTGGCAGCGCTGTTGATCGTCAACTCGCATCTGGAACTGCTGTATGGCTCGAGGCTGCTGGCCGGCGACGGTCTGTTAGGCAACGCCCTGTTCTTCCTGCTCTCCGGGTACGGCCTGGTCGCCGCCGAGCGGGTCCGCCAACGCCGTTGGCGCGATTGGCTGACCCGACGGGCCCTCAAGATCTACCCGGCGCTCTGGCTGGTCCTGCTCGTCTCCTGGATCCTCTGGGGCCTTCCCGAGTCCGCTCGGACGATCGTCGGCGTGATCGCCACCTTCGTCTGGCCGACCCCCTATGCCTTCCTGAGCCAGATCTTGATCTATTATCCCCTGCTCTACGCGGTCATCCGTCTGCGCAATCCGTCGCTGTTCGGTCGGATCGCCTGGGCCTTGGTGCCAGCCTACCTGCTGGTCGCGCTGTTCGACCCGAGCCCCGATCGAATCCATCACCTTCACGGGATCTACTACTTCCAGCTCGTCCTACTCGGAGGAGCATTGGCCGCACGCGGGACGGGGACGACCTCGGGCGATCCCACTCTGCAACCGGGCACGGGCCGGATCGATCTGGTGGTTCTCTCCGGGTTGGCGATCGGCTACTTGGGCGCGAAGGCGGTGATCGCCTCCGGGCTGGCCGATCGGTTCATCGGTGCTCCGGGCGCGGTCTCGATGGCGGCTCCCCTGCTCTATCACGCCCTGGTGGCCCTGATGCTGCCCAGGATGGTCCGCCTGGCCGGATCGCCGGCGGTCGTCGGCTGGTTCTCCGACCCTCGGGCGCTCCGCACGCGCTTGATGAGCGTGATCGCCGGGATGACCCTGGAGATCTATCTGGTCCACGAGCTGGTCCTGCACGGCCGAGCGATCTCGGAGCTGCCCGCGCCGATGGGCTGGCTCGCCTTCTGGCCCTCGATGCTCCTGGCCAGTTGGCTGCTCGCCCGGACGACCCGAGCGCTCACAACCACCCTACCGCGACTCGTCGGCCAGACGACCGGTCGGCGACCGGCCACGGCCCCGAACGTCCCTTCACACCAACCGCTGTTGCGTTGAGAAATCCCCTTACCTCCGCCGAACCGTTGCCTCGAGAGGTCAGACCATGAACGATTCGGATCAACCGACCGAGGGTGATCCCTCGTCCGAGCCGACACCAGCCTCAACCCCCAAACCACCCCCGACCCAGGCCGGGCAGTTCGACGTCTCCATCAAACAGATCTTCGCCGACA